>JADJYY010000042.1 GCA_016719465.1 Hydrogenophilales bacterium | reverse complement strand
TACGGGTTAGGATGCCAGCCATTCCCCATCCCTCCCCCGCCCTCCCCATGTACGAAGTCCGCCCCGGCCAATCCGTCGAACTCCTGAAGGAACTGCACATCCTGACCCGCGACGGCAAGATGAACCAGGACAGCCGGCGCAAGCTGAAGCAGGTCTATCACCTGTTCCAGTTCATCGAGCCCCTGCTCAAGGAAGTCCGGGCCGATCGCCCGAACCTCACCCTGGTGGACCACGGCGCCGGCAAGTCCTACCTGGGTTTCATCCTCTATGACCTGTTCTTCAAGACGGAAGCGCCCGAAGGCCACATCTACGGCATCGAGACCCGCGACGAGCTGGTGGAGAAGTCCCGGGAGCTGGCGCAAAGACTGGGTTTTGCGGGCATGAGCTTCCTCAACCTGTCGGTGGCGGAATCCATCCAGTCCGACCAGTTGCCGGACAGGGTGGACCTGGTCACCGCCCTGCACGCCTGCAACACCGCCACCGACGACGCCATCCGCTTCGCCCTGGCGAAGCAGGCCCGCTTCATCGTCCTGGTGCCCTGCTGCCAGGCGGAGGTGGCCGCCGCGCTGCGCAAGAACAAGGGCCGGGCCCTGAGCAACCCCCTGGCCGAACTCTGGCGCCACCCCATCCACACCCGGGAATTCGGCAGCCACGTCACCAACGTGCTGCGCTGCCTGCAACTGGAAGCCCACGGCTACCAGGTCAACGTCACCGAACTGGTGGGCTGGGAACACTCCATGAAGAACGAACTGATCATCGCCAGCGACAAAAATCTGCCGCGCAAGCGGCCCTCCGAGCGGCTCAACGAGGTGCTGGCAAGCCTGGGGCTGGAGGAGATGCGGGAGCGCTTCTTCACGCCCCCCGCGACGCCATGACCCGGTCGCGTCCGCCTTCCTTGGCGGCATAGAGCGCCTTGTCGGCGCGGACGATGAGGCTTTCCAGGTCGGCGTCGGCCGCCGTCCGGGTGGCCACGCCGACGCTGAGGGTGACCGGCTCGGTGACGCCCTCCCGGCCGAAATCCGTTTCCCGCGCCGCCCGCACGATGCGCTCGGCCAGTTGCGCGGCGTCCGCCAGGGCGGTGTGGGGGCTGACGATGCAGAATTCCTCGCCGCCGTAGCGGAACACCACGTCGTCCTTGCGGCAGCCGTCCTCCACCACGCGGGCCATCCGGGTCAGCACCAGGTCGCCGACATCGTGGCCATGGAGGTCGTTGATGCGCTTGAAGTGGTCGATGTCCAGCATCAGGCAGGACAGGGGCGTGGCGCTGTGCAAGGAGAAGGACCATTCCTGGGCGAAGCGGTCCATGCCGTAGCGCCGGTTGTACAGGCGGGTAAGCGGGTCGGTATGGGCCTCCCGCAACAGGCGCCGGTTGCTGCGCGCCCAATCGCCGGAGGAACGGATCACCGATTCCCGCTCGGCGCGCACGGCGCCCTGGAGGGCCACCACCCGCTGGGCGGCGTTGAGCCGGGCCATCAGGGCGGCCTCGGAATAGTTGGACAGCAGGTAGTCGGAGGCGCCCGCCTGCATCAGCCTGGCCGCGCCGGCCTCCGCCTCGGGCGGGATCAGGACGATGCAGTAGGCCTGGCGCCCGCCCTCGCCGGCGCGCAATTCCCGCAGGGCGCGCACGCTGTCCTCGCCGCCGTCGGGCAATTCCACCATCAGCAGGTCGGCGCGCTTGCCGGCCAGCAGCTTCAGGGCGCCGTCCCGGTCCGTGGCCAGTTCCACCGCCAGGCCCATGGCGTCCAGGGTTTCCGCCAGGCCGCGCAGCAGGCCGGCATCGCGCGCCACCAGGACCACCCGCATGGGCAGCACCACCAGGGCCGACAGCCCGGCCTCGCCGCCGGGATCGGGCGGCATGTTCAGCAGGTCCTTGATGTCGCTGAAATCCCGGGTCGGCAGCCGCAGTTCCCGCCCCCAGTCCTGCCACTGGGTCACCACGGCATCCACCAGGGGCGGCACCTCGTGGTCCTCCAGCCCCACCTGGGCGGCGGCCTGGTACAGGGAAGGCACCCTTTCCCAGCGCCGGGACGAATCCAGGGTCAGCAGCAGGCCCACCTTGGCGGCGAAATGCAGGGCGGCGGTGAGGGCCTGGGCGCGGGAGCCGGCCGGGAACGGCGCCTCGCCGGGGATCTCGTGATGGCGCACGGCCTGGTGGAAGATGTCCGGCAGGCCCCAGTCCTCCAGCAGTTCCCCCGAGAGGGCGGCGTGGTCCAGGCCGAACTGGGCGGCCTCGGCCTCGAGCAGGGCCGGCCCCTCCAGCTTCAACGCCAGCATGTCGCCGTATTCCACCGGAAACGCCGTGGCCAGGGCCAGCCGGCCGATGCCGGACAGCAGCCCGCAGGTGAAGCTCTCGTCCGGCGGGCACTGGGCCTGGGCGGCCACCTGCTGGGCGGCGATGCCGGTGGCCAGGGACGCCGTCCAGTAGCCCAGGTAGTCGAAGGCGGCGCAGGCGCCGCTGCGGTAATGGTCGATGAGGGAAAACCCCAGGGCGATCTGGCGCACCCGGAACAGCCCCAGGAAAACGATGGCATGGGACAGGGAGGCGATATGCCGCAGGCTGCCGCCGTGCACCGCGTTGGCGTAGCGCAGGACGCGCCCGGCCATGGCCGGATCGGTCTGCACCAGGTGGGTCAGGGTCTGCAGGCTGACGTCGTTCTTCTGGGTCAGCTCGAGAACGGCCAGGGCCACGCCCTGGGGCGAGGGCAACATGCCGCTGGCCTTGAGGGTGGCGAAACGCTCCTTGGCATCTTCGATCATGACGGTTCCCGGCTCGACAGGCTCCTGGGGGGACGGTGTTTCCTGGTAGGGGATTATGCCCCCGCGCGGGGTCGGCCGCCCCCGACGACCTCAACCCGTCACGCCCTCCGGCTTTTCCCCATACACCCGTTCCAGCAGCCGCCGCGCCAGCGCCGCCTCCACCGCCTCCCGGCGCACTTCCGGCACGAAATCCTTCAGCCGCGTCACCGCCATGCCCGCATAGCCGCAGGGATTGATGGCCCGGTAGGGCGCCAGGTCCAGGTCCACGTTCAGCGCCAGTCCGTGATAGGTGCAGCCATGCCGCACCCGCAGTCCGAGGGCCGCGATCTTGGCCAGCCCACCGTCGCCCCCCGACGCCAGATACACCCCGGGCGCCCCCGCCAGCCTCTCGCCGGGCAGGCCATGCTCCGCCAGCACGTCGATCACCGCCTGCTCGATGCGATGCACCAGTTCCCGCACCCCATAGCCCCGCCGCCGCAGGTCCACCAGCAGATAGCCCACCACCTGGCCCGGCCCGTGATAGGTCACCTGGCCGCCCCGGTCGATGGCCAGCACCGGAATGCCGATATCCGCCAGCACATGCTCCCGCTTGCCCGCCATGCCCAGGGTGAACACGGGCGGATGCTCCAGCAGCCAGATTTCGTCCGCCGCATCGGCGTCGCGCCCGGCGGTGAAATCCTGCATGGCCCGCCAGGCGGGTTGGTAATCGACGCGACCGAGGAAGCGCAGGATGGGGTCGGGAGTCATGCCCGGATTTTGCCATGCCGTGGCGTGGGGCCGCGCCGGTCCCAGGCCCAAGCCGAACCCCGAACCGCTCCGGTCACGGGGCCGGGGCGCTCGCCGGCGCCTGTTTCACGACCGCCCGCCGGGGGGCGTCCCGGGCCATTTCCAGGGCTTCCCGCGCGCGCTCGGGATCGTGGGCGCGCAGGGCGTCCACCAGGGCGCGCGCGGCATCGCGGCGGATCTCGGCGTACTCCCGCAGGGCTGCCAGGGCGGGCGCGGAGGGCGCGGCGGGGCTGAGGTGGAGCCGGGCCAGTTGCTCGAAGCTGTCCTCGTAGGGGCTGCTCACTTCCGCCTCCAGGCGGCCGGCCAGTTCGTCGAACGAGCCTCCCTCCCGCCTGGCCTGGCCGAGGATGGCGCCCCAGCGGGCGCTGAGCCGGGCGTCGGCGCCCAGGAACTGGCCGATTTCGCCCCGGGCCTGCTGTTCCTCGCTCCAGCGGTAGCGTGGCGCGGGGATGTTGGCGGCCAGGCCGGCCACGGCCAGGACGAGGATGGCCGCCGGCAGCAGACGCCAGCGGCGGCGGCGCCCCGGGTCGGGGGCCAGGGACGGCGCCAGGGCGGCGCCCGCCAGGATGCCGGCCACGAAGCCGCCGATGTGGGCGGCGTTGTCGATGCCGGTGACCTGGAAGCCCAGGCCGATGTTGATGGCGGAGAACAGGGCCGCGCCCACGAACAGCCGCCTGAATTCCCCGGGATGCAGTTGCCGGCGTTCCAGCCAGAGGAAGGACAGGAGGGCGCCGTAGACGCCGAACACGGCGCCCGAGGCGCCGCCGGAAATGGCCCGGTCGCCCTGGGCGATCAGGGACAGCAGGTTGCCGGCCAGGCCGGCGGCGAAAAACAGGACCAGGAAACGCCCGTGGCCGTACATGCGCTCCACCAGCCGGCCGCCGTCCCACAGGGAAAGCATGTTCAAGGCCAGGTGCAACAGGCCGAAATGCAGGAACAGGGCGCTGCCCAGGCGCCACCATTCGCCGTCCTTGGTGGCGGGGCCGAAGTTGGCGCCCCAGGCCAGTTGCACGGCGTTGTCCGTGTGCCGGAGGCCGGCACCCTGGCCCAGCATGGCGGCGAACACCAGCAGGTTGGCGATGATCAGCAGCCAGGTGGCCGGGATGCGCGGGATCCGGGCCGCGAGTTGTTCGTAAAGAGGGGGGCGGGGGTCGTCCATCACCGACGGTGGGGGCTGCCGCTCACAACACCACCTTCACCAGCGGGTGGCTAGTCAGCTCCAGGTAGAGGTTGTCGAGTTGCACCCTGGACGTGGCGCGGATGGTGCAGGTGAGGGAAAGATACTTGCCCGTGGCGGAGGCGCGCATTTCCACGCTTTCCGCGGCGAAGTCGGGGGCGTGGCGCAGGACGATTTCCACCATGCTGCGGGCGAAGTCGTCCTGGTGCATCCCCATGATCTTGATGGGGAAGTCGCAGGGGAATTCCAGCAGGGTGTCGGGGCTCATGTGTCGAGGCTTATGTGTCGTGGTTCATGGCGCGGGGTTGCCGCGCATGACGGTGTGCTTGTAGGCCTGGTAGAGGGCGATCATGCGCCGGTACAGGGGGCCGGGGCGGCCATCGCCGACCGGCTGGCCGTCCAGCCGGGTGACCGCCAGGATTTCCTTGGTGGAGGAGGTGATCCAGATCTCGTCGGCGGCGCGCAGCTCGGCTTCGGCGATGGGGCGGACCCGGTACGGCAGGCCTTCCCGCCCGGCCAGCTCCAGGGCCACGTCGTAGGTGATGCCGGGCAGGATCAGCCGGGTCTTGGGAGGCGCCAGGATGACGCCATCCTTCACCAGGAAGACGCTGCTGGCGGAGCCTTCCATCAACTGCCCGTCCCGGATCAGCAGGGTCTCGGCGCAGCCGGCGTCCACCGAGAGCTGGCGCAGCAGCACGTTGGCCAGCAGGGCGGTGGCCTTGATGTCGCAGCGGGACCAGCGGATGTCCTCGGCGGTGATGGCGGCCACGCCGTTGGCCACCAGCTCGGCCGGCGGCGCCGGCAGTTCCAGGGGCATGAGGAAGACGGTGGGGCGGACTTCCCTGGGGAAGGCGTGGTCCCGGGGGCCGGGGCCGCGCGTGACCTGGAGGTAGACGCCCACATCCTCCCATTCCGCGTCCCGGACGATCCGCTCGATCAGGGCGGTCCACTCGGCGACGGAATGGGGATTGGCCAGGCGGATGCCGTCCAGGCTGTCCTGGAGCCGGGACAGGTGTTCTTCCAGGCGGAAGGGCTGGCGATCGTAGACCGGGATGACCTCGTACACCCCGTCGCCAAACAGGAAACCCCGGTCCATGACCGGGACGCGGGCCTCCTCCAGGGGGAGGAACTGGCCGTTGAGATGGACGGTGGGCATGGCTGGGAAGTAGGAAGTAGGAAGTAGGGGAAATCCTAGGCTCAGTTCGCGTTAACGAGTGATGGGCGGAGTTGGCCAAAAAGCAGGGTTCCCCCCTTTGTAAAGGGGGGAGAGGGGGGATTTCTCCAAGGCTGGCACGGACTGAACCCGGGTCAAATCCCCCTCGATCCCCTTTATCCCCGAATGGGGGCTTTGCAAAAGGGGGAAGACAACCACCACCAACAGCGCGACATCCATACTCAACGCGAACGGAGCCAAATCCTACTCCCCACTCCCCGAACGCTCACTTGAACATCAGCAGGATGTTGTCCCAGCCCCGGCCCAGGATGCCGGCCACCGGGACGTTCTCCAGGGCCAGCAGGGGGTAGTCGCCCACGGGCTGGCCATCCACGGAGAGGCGCAGGGTGCCCAGTTGCTGGCCGCGCCGGACCGGGGCCAGCAGGGGCTGCTGGGTGACGAGCTGGGCCTGGATGTTCTTGGACATGCCGCGCGGCACGGTGACGTGGAAGTCGGAGAGGAAGCCCGCCTTCACTTCGCCGCCCTTGCCCTTGTAGATGCGCAGGCTGCTCACGGCCTGGTTGGCCGGATAGAGCTTCACGGTCTCGAAGAACTGGAAGCCGTAGTTCAGCAGCTTCTGGCTTTCCATGGCGCGGGCGCCGTCGGAACCGGCGCCCAGCACCACGCTGAGGAGGCGGCGCTGCTCGCGTTTGGCCGAGGCGATCAGGCAGTAGCCGGCGCTTTCCGTGTGGCCGGTCTTGACGCCGTCCACGCTGGGGTCCATGAACAACAGCCGGTTGCGGTTGGGCTGGCTGATGCCGTTGTAGGCGAACGACTTCATGGCGTAGTACTTGTAGAAATCCGGGAAGTCGCGGATCAGGGCCCCGGCCAGCCTGGAAAGATCCCGGGCGGTGGTGGTGTGCTGGGGGTGGGGCAGGCCGGTGACATTCATGAAATGGGTGTGGGTCATGCCCAGCTTTTTCGCCATCTGGTTCATCACGGCGACGAAGCTCTCCTCGGAACCGGCGATGCCCTCCGCCAGCGCGATGCAGGCATCGTTGCCGGACTGGACGATGACGCCCTTCAGCAGGTCTTCCACCGTGGCGGGCCGCTTCGGGTCCAGGAACATGCGGGAGCCCTCGGCCTTCCAGGCCTTTTCCGAAACGGACAGTTCCTGGTTCAGGGCCAGGCGGCCTTCCTGGATGGCGCTGAAGGCGATGTAGGCGGTCATCAGCTTGGTGAGGGAGGCGGGCTCCACCTTGGCATCCGGGTTCCTTTCCGCCAGGGGCAGGCCGCTGGCGGCATCGATCAGCAGCCAGGCGCGGGCCTCGATCCGGGGCGGCGGCGGCACGGGCAACGCGGCGCGGGCGGGCAGGACGAGAAGCAGGCAGAGGAAGGGCAGGAGCGAAACGAAGGACAACGCGAAGGACAACGGCTTCATCGGCAAGATATTTTCTGAAAGGCTGAAATTATAAAGGCCCGCCCTTGGGCGGGAGGCGATGGGCACGGGCGATGGACCCCGGGCGCGGGATCGGGTTCCCCGCCCATGGGTCGGGGCGGGGGCGGGACGGTCCGTGCCGTCAGCGCGAGATCTTGTAGGGCTTGACGCCGAAATCCTGCTGGTAGGCCAGGGCCAGGCGCTCGGCCGCCGCCGGGGAGGCGAAGGGGCCGGCCTGGACCTTGACCAGGTTGCCGGCGCTGACCCGGGCCAGGCCGGGCAATTCGTCGCCGAAACGGGATCTGACCCGATTGGCCAGGGTTTCGGCCGCGTCGGGAGAGGACATGGCGCCCAGTTGCAGGTAGAGGCCGGGCGCGGGCTCGGCGTTCGCCGGGGTTGGCGTGGCCTCGACCGCCGCCATGGCCGGAGCGGCCGGGGCGGTGGCGGCGACCGGCGCGTCGCCGGTCAGCTTGTAGGCCTTGATCCCCAGCTCGGCCAGGACCCGCTCGGCGGCCCGGTCGGCTTCCTCGCCGCTGGCGAAGGGGCCGGCCTGGATCTTGTAGAGTCCGTTCGCTTCCAGGCGCATGACGCCGGGGAAGCCCCTGGACAGGATGGCGCTGGCGCGGGCCAGGAGGCCATCCGCGGTGGCCGGCCTGGAGAAGGCGCCCAGTTGCAGGTAGACCGCCTTTTCGTTGCGGGTGAACGCGGGTTCCGTGGCGGCAAGACCGACCTGGGTGGATCCGCTGGCCGCGACTTCGGGATCAACTTTGCGATCAACTTCGGAATTGGCGGGTTCGGCCACCACGGCCAGTTGCCTGTCCGGCGGGGCGAAGGGCTCGTCGGCCTGGGCCGAGAAGCTGGTGGGCGCGGCATCCGGCAGCACCGATTCCACTTCCACCGGGGTCACGCCCTTGAGGATGTCCAGCTTGAAGGCGGCGGTGTAGGACAGATCGATGATGCGGCCCTCGTGGAAGGGCCCCCGGTCGTTGACCCGCACGACGACGCTCTTGCCGTTCTCCAGGTTGGTGACCCGGGCGTAGCTGGGCAAGGGCAGGGTGGGATGGGCGGCGGACATGGCGTACATGTCGTAGGGCTCGCCGGTGGAGGTGGGCTTGCCGTGGAACTTGCGGCCGTACCAGGAGGCCAGTCCCTTGGACTTGTAGGCCTTGCCGGCGGGCAGGGGGTCGTAGCCCTTGCCCATCACCCGGTAGTCGTTGTTGGCGTAGCGGTGCAGGGGCTCCCACCTGGGCACGGCATCCGGGGTGGCGGCCAGGTCGGCCGGGGGATTGGCCCCGGGGCCGTCGTCCTTGTAGTAGCCGCCGCCCTTGAAGGGCGGGATGACCGGCGCTTCCTCGTTCTGGCTGGTTTTCGTGGGGGCCGTGCCGCAGCCGGCCAGGGTGACCAGGACGATGCTCAGGGCCAGGATCAGTGGGGTCGGGCGGGTCTTCGGCATGGGGCGCGCGTCACGTAACAAAGCGCTCCAAGTGTAGCGCGTATCCGCTATGTTTTTACAAGCTTTTTATGGGTTGCGGCGCTCATCACGATGCCGAAGCCCAGGAGCACGGTGACCATGGACGTGCCGCCGTAGCTCACCAGGGGCAGGGGCACCCCCACCACCGGCAGGATGCCGGACACCATGCCCATGTTGACGAAGGCGTAGGTGAAGAAGGTGAGCACGATGGCGCCGGACAGCAGCCGGCCGAACAGGGACGGGGCGCCGGCCGCCAGCCACAGGCCGCGCCAGATGATGGCGGCGTAGAGCAGCAGCAGGAAAAGGTTGCCGATGAGACCGAACTCCTCGGAGAACACGGCGAAGATGAAGTCGGTGCTGCGCTCCGGCAGGAAGTCCAGGTGAGTCTGGGTGCCCGCCATCCAGCCCTTGCCGGCGACGCCGCCGGAGCCCACGGCGATGGTGGCCTGGATGATGTGGTAGCCGGCGCCGAGGGGGTCCGAGGCCGGGTCGATGAGGGTGAGCACCCGCTGGCGCTGGTAGTCGTGCAGCAGGTAGTTCCAGGCCAGGGGCAGGGCGGACGCGGCCGCCACGGCGGCGCCCAGGATGATCTTCCAGGACAGGCCGGCCAGGAACAGCACGTAGAAGCCGGAGGCGGTGATCAGCAGGGAGGTGCCCAGGTCGGGCTGCTTGGCGATGAAGCCCACCGGGAGGATCAGCAGGATGGCGGCGATGGCGAAATCCCGGCCGCGCAGGGTTTCCTGCTTGTAGTGGAAATACCAGGCCAGCATCATCGGCGCCGCCAGGCGCATGAGCTCGGAGGGCTGGATGCGGGTAATGCCCAGTTCCAGCCAGCGCCGGGAGCCGTTCACCACCACGCCGAACAGGGCCACGCCCAGCAGCAACAGCAGCCCGAGGATGTAGGCCGGCGGCGCGAACTGCATGAGGCGCTGGGGCGGGATGTGGGCCACCAGCAGCATGGCGCCCAGGGCCACGCCGATGTTGGTGAGATGGGCGACGATGCGGTCGGTGTCTTCTCCCGAGGCGCTGAACACCGCCGCCGTGCTGATCAGCAGCAAGACCGCGAGCAGGCCCATGAGGGGACCGTCCAGATGGGCCACCAGGCGGTACAGGAAACGAACGATCATTGGGCGATCTCCTCGGGTGGCGGCGCCACGACCTCGTCGCCGGCCGGGCCGCTGTCCTCGATCTCGTCGGGGATGGCGGCATCGGCGGGCTCTTCCGGCGCATAGATGACCGGCAGCTTGCCCAGCAGCCAGTAGTCGATCACCTTGCGCGCCACCGGCGCGGCGGTGGAACCGCCGTGGCCGCCGTTCTCCACCATCACCGCCACCACGATCTTGGGGTCGTCGGCCGGGGCGAAGGCGATGAACAGGGCGTGATCCCGGTGGCGGGCGTGCACCTGGCTTGCCACATACTTCGCGCCCTGCTTGATGCCCACCACCTGGGCGGTGCCGGTCTTGCCGGCGAACGGATAGGCCGCGTTGGCGCCCGCGCCGGACGCCGTGCCGCCCGGCAGGGTCACGTCGACCATGGCCTGCTTCACCAGGCGCAGATGTTCCGGTTTCATGGTGATCCGGCCCACGGCCTGGGGCGCGGCATGGCCCACCTTGCCGGTGGACGGGTCGCGCCAGGCGCGGATGAGCTGGGGCTTGTAGAGGATGCCGTCGTTGGCGATGGCCATGGTGGCCACGGCCAGCTGCATGGGCGTGGCCAGGACGTAGCCCTGGCCGATGCCGGCGATCACCGTCTCCCCCGGCCACCAGGGCTGCTTGAAGCGCCTGTTTTTCCATTCCGGCGTCGGCATCAGGCCGGCCAGTTCGCCGTCCAGGTCGACGCCGGACTTCCGGCCGAAACCGAACTGGGACAGAAAGCCGGACATGCGCTCGATGCCCATCTGGTTGGCCAGGCCGTAATAATAGGTATCGCAGGAGATGGTGATGGAGCGCTTCAGGTCCACCATGCCGTGGCCGTCCTTCTTCCAGTCCCGGTAGCGGTGGCTGCTGCCGGGCAGGGTGAAATAGCCGGGATCGGAAATGGTGTCGCCGGCCCGGCGCACGCCCAGTTCCAGGCCGGCCAGGCCCATGAACGGCTTGATGGTGGAGCCGGGCGGATAGACGCCGCGCAGGGCCCGGTTGATCAGGGGGCGGTCGAGGGAGTCGTTGAGTTCCCGCCAGGTGGCCGGATCGATGCCGTCGACGAACAGATTGGGGTCGAAGCCGGGCTTGGAGACCAGGGCGAGCACGCCGCCGTTGCGAGGATCCAGGGCCACCAGGGCGCCCCGGTAGTCGCCGAACACCTTCTCCGCCACCTGCTGCAACCGGGCGTCCAGGTGCAGGTACAGGTTGTACCCGGCCACCGGCGCGCTGCGGGACAGCAGGCGCACGGCCCGGCCGCCGGAATCGGTCTCCACCTTCTCGATGCCGGTGTGGCCGTGCAGCCAGGGTTCGTAGCGGGCCTCGATGCCCAGCTTGCCGATGTGGTCGGTGCCCTTGTAGTTGGCGGCCATGCCGGCTTCGGCCAGGCGCTCCTGGTCCTTCTCGCCGATGCGGCCGATGTAGCCGACCACGTGGGAGAAACCGGCGCCGAAGGGATACTGGCGGAACTGGCGCGCCTTCACCTCCACCCCGGGGAAGCGGTAGCGGTTCACCGCGAAGCGGGCGGCCTCCTCCTCGGTGAGCATGTTGCGGATGGGGATGCTCTCGAAGTTCTTGCTCTCCGCCAGCAGCTTCCTGAAGCGTTTGCGGTCGCCAGCCTCGATGACGACGATTTCGGCCAGCCGGTCGATGGTTTCCTCCAGTTTCCCGGCCTTGGATGGGGTGATCTCCAGGGTGTAGGCGGAGTAGTTGTGGGCCAGGACCATGTTCTGCCGGTCGTAGATCACGCCGCGCGAGGGCGGCGCCGGCACCAGGGAAATGCGGTTGTTTTCCGCCAGGGCGTGGTAGTGGTCGAACTGCACCAGTTGCAGCCAGACGAAGCGGCCGAGCAGGCCCAGGAACAGCAGGGCCGCGATGATGCCGGCGATTTCCATGCGACGCCGGTATCGCAGGAACTCGATTTCCGGATTGATGAGACGCAGGGTGCTCACGGCCGCGTCACGGATGGCGCCCCCCGGCGCGAGCGATGAGGATGGACATGGGGCGCGTCATCATCAGGGACGGCTTCTGATGCCCAGGTCCGTTTGTGGGGGGATGGCGGGGCGATCGGTGATGCGGTCCATCAACCAGGCCAGGGGCAGCCACAACAGGGCGGCGGCCAGGCCCGCCGCCAGCCAGCGCCAGTCCGCCTCGCCGAGCCCCATCACCAGGCCCAGGGCCAGCACCAGGGCTTCCTTGCCGAACAGGATGGGGGCCAGTTGCAGGGTCTGGCGGGGCCCGTCGAATCCCTCCAGGCGGCGCTGCACCAGCAGCACGAAGAACGCGGCGGCGCAATACGCCAGGGCATTGAGCCCCATGAGCACGCCCCGGGCCACGTCGGTGATCAGGCCGAGGGTGAACGCGGCGCCCAGTCCCGCCAGGCGGGGCGCGCGGATATTCCAGTACAGCAGCGCCATGAAGGTGAAGTCCGGCACCAGCCAGCGAATCTGGTCGGCCCAGGGCAGCAGCGTGGCGGCCAGGGCAAGCAGCAGGCTGGCATAGACCCTGAGCCGGGTCGGCGGCGCGGCCAGTTCGGCGCCCTGGGGCAACAGCGGTTTTTCCATGTTCAGGTCAACGCGGGGCATGGTGCTTCACGGAGGGATCCCGCGCGGGATCCCCGTGCTTGGCGACCGTCGCCCCCGGAGCGACGGGATCGGGCTTGAGCACGGCCATGTGGCGATATTGGCCCACCCCGCCCAGGGGACGGCACAGGGCGCGGGCGAACGGCGTGTGGCGGGGCGGCTCGACGCGGACCACCTGAGCCACCGGGATGCCGGCGGGATAGACGCCGTCGATGCCGGAGGTATGCAGCAGGTCGCCGGGCTGGAGGTCGGCGTGCATGTCCAGGAATCGGACTTCCAGCAGCGTGTCCGAACCCTGGCCGGAAACGATGATGCGCAGGCCGTTGCGCAGGTTCTGCACCGGGGCGCCCTGATCCCGGTCGGTCAGCAGGGTCACTTCCGCGGTCCAGGGATAGACCCGGGTGACCTGGCCCACCAGTCCCACCGCGTCCACCACCGGCCAACCCGCCGAGAGGCCATGGGCGGCGCCGCGGTTGATGACGACCTTGCGGGAAAAGGGGTCCGGCATGGTTTCCATGATCTCCCCCACCACCGGCGTCACCCCCGGTCTGGGCGGCTGGGCCAGCAGGGCGCGTAACCGGGCGTTCTCGGCCGACAGGGCCTGGCGGTCCTGGATGCCGGCGCGCAGGCGCTCCTGCTGCTGGCGCAGGCGGGCATTCTCGGCGGCGAGATCGCCATGGGTGACGAAGAAACCCGCCGCCCCCTGGAGCCAGGACCAAGGCTGGGCCAGGCCCATCTGCAGGGGATGGAGCATGGCGTTGAGCCCGGCCCGCACCCCGGACAGGGCGGAATAACGCGCATCCAGGGCGAGCAGGAACAGGCAGATCAGGACATACAGCCCGAACCGGGCCGGCAACCCCATCTCCCGGACGAAGAGCGGAGCGTGGGGCGCGGGGGACATGGGCGGGGGCAAGGAGCAAGGGGCAAGTCACAAGGGAGCGGAGGTTTTCCTTGCCCCTTGCTCCTTGCCCCTGATGGATCAGTCGTTGGTGAACACCGTGGACAGCCGGTCCATTTCCTCCAGCGCCCGGCCGGAGCCGCGCACCACGCAGGACAGGGGGTCTTCCGCGACGATCACCGGCAGGCCGGTTTCTTCCATGAGCAGGCGGTCGATGTCGCGCAGCAGGGCGCCGCCGCCGGTGAGCACCATGCCCTTGTCGGCGATGTCCGCGCCCAGTTCCGGCGGGGTCTGCTCCAGGGCCGACTTGACCGCCGAGACGATGGTGTTGAGGGGGTCGGTGAGGGCTTCCAGGATCTCGTTGCTGGTGATGGTGAAGCTGCGCGGGATGCCTTCCGCCAGGTTGCGGCCCTTGACTTCCATCTCGCGCACTTCCGAACCCGGGAAGGCGGAACCCATTTCCTTCTTGATCTGCTCGGCGGTGGCCTCGCCGATCAGCATGCCGTAGTTGCGGCGGATGTAGTTGATGATGGCCTCGTCGAACTTGTCGCCGCCCACCCGCACGGAGGTGGAGTAGACCATGCCGCCCAGGGAGATGACGCCCACCTCGGTGGTGCCGCCACCGATGTCCACCACCATGGAGCCGGTGGCTTCCGCCACCGGCATGCCGGCGCCGATGGCCGCAGCCATCGGTTCCTCGATCAGGTAGACCTGGCGCGCGCCGGCGCCGATGGCCGATTCGCGGATGGCGCGACGCTCCACCTGGGTGGCACCGGAGGGCACGCAGATGATGATGCGCGGGCTGGGGTGGAACAGGCGGGTGTCGTGGACCTTCTTGATGAAGAACTTGAGCATCTGCTCGGTGATGTTGAAGTCGGCGATGACGCCGTCCTTCATGGGGCGGATGGCCTGGATGTTGCCCGGCGTGCGGCCCAGCATCATCTTCGCCTCGATGCCCACCGCCTGGATGGTTTTCTTGCCGGTCAGGCCTTCCTGGCGGATGGCGACGACGGAGGGCTCGTTCAGCACGATGCCCCGGCCGCGTACATAAATCAGCGTGTTGGCGGTTCCCAGGTCGATCGCCAGATCGGTGGAAAAATAGCCGCGGAGAGATCCGAACATGTAATGGGGTCCCGAGAGTCGGAAAAATAGCGGCGTATGATAACCTAGCCTGCTTGTTCTATTAAGCCCGCTTATCCCCATGTCGCTATCCATCGACGACGTCAAACGCATCGCCAAACTGGCCCGCATCCGCGTGAGCGAGGACGAGGCCGCCGGTTACCAGACCCGGCTGAACGGCATCTTCGGCCTCATCGAGTCGATGCAGGCGGTGGACACCGCCGGGGTCGAACCCATGTCCCATGCCCAGGACCTGGCCCAGCGCCTGCGCCCCGACGCGGTCACCGAGCCCAACCGGCGCGAGGCGTTCCAGGCCATCGCGCCCCAGGTGGAGGACGGGCTGTATCTGGTGCCGAAAGTCATTGAATGAAAATTAAGCACTAGATCGCAGTTGGGGCAGTAAAAGCATGCCCGCACTCCCGTTCCGTTTCAGCCCCCTGGCCAATTGACCAGCACTATCAAACAACTTTCAATCCTCCTCGCCGAAGGCAAGGCCTCCAGCGTCGAGCTGTCTCGGGACTACCTGGGCCGGATCCAGGCCCTGAATCACACGCTCAACGCCTTCGTTACCGTGGACCCGGACAAGACCCTGGCCGAGGCCGCCGCCGCCGACGCGCGCCGCGCCACCGGCCAGGCTGACGCCCTCACCGGCGTGCCCATCGCCCACAAGGACATCTTCTGCGCCGAGGGCTGGCTCACCACCTGCGGCTCGAAGATGCTGTCCAACTTTGTCTCGCCCTACGACGCCCATGTCATCGAGCGGTTCAAGGCGGCCGGCATGCCCTGCCTGGGCAAGACCAACATGGACGAGTTCGCCATGGGCTCGTCCAACGAGACCAGCTTCTTCGGTCCGGTGAAGAACCCCTGGGATACCGCCCGGGTGCCGGGCGGTTCCTCCGGCGGCAGCGCGGCCTGCGTTGCCGCGCGCCTGGCCCCGGCGGCCACCGGCACCGACACCGGCGGCTCCATCCGCCAGCCGGCGGCCCTGTGCGGCATCACCGGCCTGAAACCCACCTACGGCGTGGTGTCCCGCTACGGCATGATCGCCTTCGCCTCCTCCCTGGACCAGGGAGGCCCCATGGCGCGCACCGCCGAGGACTGCGCCCTGCTGCTCAACGTCATGGCGGGCTTCGACGCGCGGGATTCCACCAGCCTGGAGCGGGAGAAGGAGGATTACACCCGCGACCTGGCCAAACCCCTGGCGGGCCTGAGGATCGGCCTGCCCCGGGAGTTCTTCGGCGCGGGCCTGAGCGGCGACACCGCCAAGGCCGTCGAGGAAGCCATCGCCCAATACCGCAAGCTGGGCGCGGAGACCGTGGAAGTGGGCCTGCCCAACTCCAGGTTGTCCGTGGCGGCCTATTACGTATTGGCCCCGGCGGAAGCCTCCAGCAACCTGTCCCGTTTCGACGGCGTGCGCTACGGCTACCGTACCCCGGAGTACAAGGATCTCACCGACATGTACGAGAAGACCCGCGCCGAGGGTTTCGGCGCCGAGGTCAAGCGCCGCATCATGATCGGTACCTACGTGCTGTCCCACGGCTATTACGACGCCTATTACATCCAGGCCCAGCGCCTGCGCCGCCTGATCGCCAACGACTTCGCCGAGGCGTTCAAGGTGTGCGACGTGATCCTCGGCCCCACCGCCCCCACCACGGCGTTCAAGCTGGGGGAGAAAGCCGACGACCCGGTCCAGATGTATCTGTCCGACATCTACACCATCGCCGTCAACCTGGCCGGCCTGCCCGGCATGTCCCTGCCCTGCGGCTTCGACGGCCAGGGTCTGCCCATCGGCCTGCAGTTGATCGGCGACTATTTCGGCGAGGCGAAAATGCTCAACGTGGCGCACCAGTACCAGTTGGCCACCGACTGGCACACCCGGGCGCCCAAGGGGATTTGACCATGCAGTGGGAAACCGTCATCGGGCTGGAAGTGCACACCCAGCTCACCACCCAGTCCAAGATCTTCTCCGGCGCGTCCATCGCCTTCGGCGCCGAGCCCAACACCCAGGCCTGCCAGGTGGACATCGCCCTGCCCGGCGTGCTGCCGGTGCTGAACAGGGGCGCGGTGGAGCGGGCCATCAAGTTCGGCCTGGCGATCGGGGCAAAACTCAACCGCACCAACATCTTCGCCCGCAAGAATTACTTCTACCCCGACCTGCCCAAGGGCTACCAGATCAGCCAGTTCGAGCTGCCCATCGTCGAGGGCGGGGCGCTGACCGTCCAGGTGGAGGGGGACAAACCCGGCGACAAGACCGTGGAGAAGACCGTGCGCATCACTCGCGCCCATCTGGAAGAGGACGCCGGCAAGAGCCTGCACGAGGACTTCCACGGCATGACGGGGATCGACCTGAACCGGGCCGGCACGCCCCTGCTGGAGATCGTCTCCGAACCCGACATGCGTTCCGCCAGGGAAGCCGTGGCCTACGCCAAGGCCCTGCACACCCTGGTGACCTGGATCGGCACCTGCGACGGCAACATGCAGGAAGGCAGCTTCCGGGTGGACGCCAACGTCTCGGTGCGGCCCCTGGGCCAGAAGGAATTCGGCACCCGGCGCGAGATCAAGAACCTCAACTCCTTCCGCTTCCTGGAGCAGGCCATCAACTACGAGGTGCGCTGGCAGATCGAACAGATCGAGGATGGCCACAAGATCCAGCAGGCCACCGTGCTGTTCAATCCGGACACCGGCGAGACCCGGGCTATGCGCAGCAAGGAAGACGCCCACGACTACCGTTATTTCCCCGATCCCGACCTGTTGCCGGTGAAGCTGGACGAGGCCTGGATCGAGCAGGTGAAGGCCAGCCTGCCGGAACTGCCGGAGCAGAAACAGACACGCTACCGCGACCAGTTGGGGCTATCGGCCTACGACGCCATTACCCTGACCGGTTCCCGCGCCATGGCCGAATACTTCGAAGCCGTGCTGGCCGAACAGGCCAACCCGGACGCGAAACTGGCCGCCAACTGGATCATGGGCGACCTGTCCGCCGCCCTGAACAAGGCCGAACTGGACATCGCCGACAGCCGCATCGGCGCCGGCCAGCTCGCCGGCCTGCTGGCCCGCATCCAGGACGGCACCCTGTCCGGCAAGCTGGCCAAGCAGGTGTTCGAGGCCATGTGGTCCGAGGGCGGGGAGGCGGACGCCATCATCGAGGCCAGGGGTCTGAAGCAGATGTCGGATTCCGGCGAGATCGAACGCATCATCGACGAGGTGATGGCCGCCAACGCCAGGTCGGTGGAGGAGTTCCGTTCCGGCAAGGAGAAGGCCTTCAACGCCCTGGTGGGCCAGGTCATGAAGGCCAGCAAGGGCAAGGCCAATCCGGCCCAGGTCAACGACCTGCTGAGGAAAAAACTCGGCGCGAGTTAGCGGCGATCAGCGGGGGGAAGCGGCTTTCAGTTCCCGGAAGCGGAGCTTGTCCGCCTCGTAGCGCTGCCGGATTTCCTCTCTGGCTTTTTCCCGCTGGCCGATGAGATCACCGAGCTTGGCCAGTTCGGCCTGGGCTTCGTCCCGCATCTGCGTGAAAGCCCGGGGCGCGCCCTGGCCGCCCTTGCCCTGGGCAGCCAGTTGGCCATTGGCATAGGCCAGCTTTTCCGCCGCCGCGTTGAGGCGGGTGCGCAAGCCCTTGAGATTGGCTTCCTCCTGATCCAGGGCGCGATCCCGGGTCAGATCGATTTCCGCTTCGCTCACATAGGTGGTCAGCAGGGCGCGATCCCGGCGGCGCTGGGCCTCTTCCGCGCGCCTGGCCTCCTCCCGGCGGAGCTGCTCCGCCTCCATGCGGCGCCGCTCTTCCGGCGTGAGCCGGCTGCGGGGGTTTTCCTTCTTCACCCGGCCCTGCTTGTCCAGTTCCACATTGCCCAGACCGGCATCCTTGTTGGGAATGACATCGCCGTAATGCACCCGGCCCTGGTCATCCACCCAGCGATAGGTGGTGGATTGGGTGGTGGATTGGGCCCAGGCCGGGGCGCTGACCAGGATCAGCAGGAGGGGGACGAATCGCTTCATGGGCTCAGGCCTCTCCGACGCCATAGGTCGCCCGGTAGGCCTGGATGGCCGCCAGGGTGGCTTGCCAGTCGGGCTTGCCGGAAAGATGGGTGGCGAGATCGTCCAGATTGACGATGCCGATCACCGGTATGCCGTAGTCCCGGCTCACCTCCTGCACCGCGGACAGTTCGCCCAGACCGCGCTCCATGCGATCCAGGGCGATGGCGACGCCACAGGGGGTGGCGCCGGCGGCGCGGATGAGTTCCACGGATTCCCGCACCGAGGTACCGGCGGAAATTACGTCGTCCACGATCAGGATGCGTCCGGCCAGCCTGGCGCCGACGATGGTGCCGCCCTCGCCGTGGTCCTTGGCTTCCTTGCGGTTGTAGCTGAACGGCACGTTGCGTCCTTCGGCCGCCAGGGCGATGGCCACCGCGGCGGCCAGGGGAATGCCCTTGTAGGCGGGCCCGAACAGACCGTCGAACGCCAGGCCCGAGGCGGCGATGGCCTTCGCGTAGAATTCGCCGAGCCGCTTCAGGGACAGGCCGTCGTTGAACAGGCCGGCATTGAAGAAATACGGACTCAGCCGCCCGGCCTTGGTCTTGAATTCGCCGAACAGCAGCACCTGCTGCCGGATGGCGAAATCGAGGAATTCACCCTTGAAACTTTGCACTCTCAAAGCCCTTGTAACATGCGCGTCATCAGCCTGAATCTTAACGGAATCCGCTCCGCCGCCGGCAAAGGCCTGTATCCCTGGCTGGAAAACCAGAACGCCGACCTGGTCTGCCTCCAGGAACTCAAGGCCCAGGCCGTCGACCTGAGCCCGGAAATGCTCAATCCGCCCAAGTTGGCCGGCTATTTCCATCACGCCGAGAAGAAAGGCTACAGCGGGGTGGGCATCTACACCCGCCATCGGCCCGACCGGATCATCGAGGGTCTCGGCATCCCGGATATCGACGCCGAAGGCCGATATCTTGAGGCCCAGTTCGGAAACCTGTCCCTGATCTCCCTTTACCTGCCCTCCGGCTCCAGTTCCGAGGAACGCCAGGCGGCGAAGTTCAGTTTCATGGAACGCTTCATGCCCCACCTGGAAAACCTGGTGGCCAGCGGCCGGGAAGTCATCCTGTGCGGCGACTGGAACATCGCCCACAGGGAGATCGACCTGAAAAACTGGAAATCCAACCGGAAGAACTCCGGCTTCCTGCCCGAGGAACGGGCCTGGATCACGGAAGTGTTCGACCGCCTGGGCTTCGTCGACGTCTACCGCAGGCTCTACCCCGACCACACCGGCGAGGCCTACACCTGGTGGAGCAACCGGGGCCAGGCCTGGGCCAGGAACGTGGGCTGGCGCATCGACTACCAGATCGCCACGCCGGGCATCGCGGGGAAGGCGAAATCGGCCTTCGTCTACAAGGAGCAGCGCTTCAGCGACCATGCGCCGCTGGTGGTGGATTACGAGTGGGAGCTGTAGGTAGCCAACGTGGATGGGTCTTCTTCGCCCAAGCCCTATCTACCGCGAACCCAAACCGGCTAACATGGCCATAACCCATGAAATAGCCAGTCCACGGAGGTCCCCATGATTGCCGTAACCTCGGTCGAAGCCCAGAGCCGCTTCGGCGAATTGATCGATCGTTCCCAGCGCGAGCCCATCGAGGTCACCCGGCGTGGCCGCACGGTGGCTTATGTGGTGTCCGAACATGACATGAAGGAACTGGTGGACTTGCGCAAGCGCCGCGAGGAAGCCGCCCACTGGTATGCCCAATACCGCCAGAAGCTGGCGACCACGCCGGAGGCGGCGGCCCTGACCGACGCGGACATCATCCGGCTGGTGCATGAACTTCGCTAGGCGCGTCGTGGTGGATACGGGCGTCTTGGTCAGCGCGGCCATCCGCCCCGAGTCCATTCCCGCGCTGGCGCTGGAAAAAGCCCTGCTGTTGTTCGAGGTGTGCGCCTCGGCGGAAACCCTGGCCGAACTGGAAACCGTGCTGCTGCGGGAGAAGTTCGACCGCTATGCGCCGCGCGCCGAACGGGTGGCGTTCATCGCCGGATTGCGCGAACGGGTCACGGTGGTCGCCGTGACCCAGGTCGTCACCGATTGCCCCGACCCCAAGGACAACATGTTCCTGGCCCTGGCGGACACGGCCCAAGCCGAGTTGCTGGTTTCCAGCGATCCGCGCCTGGTCGATATGCATCCCTGGCGCAACATTCCCATTCTTCCGCCGGCGGCTTTCCTGGTCGGCATCCGCTGAAATCGATTTCATTCATGCCCTCCAGCCTTGCCGCCTTCCACCGCCTGATCGCCGTCCTCTTCCTCGGCTTCGCCTCCGGCCTGCCCCTGTCCCTGACCGGCCAGGCCATGCAGGCCTGGTTGACCATCGAGGGGGTGGACATCGCCACCATCGGCTTCCTCGGCCTGGTCGGCATTCCCTACACCTTCAAGTTTCTCTGGGCGCCCCTCATGGATCGCTTCGAGCCGCCCTTCCTGGGACGGCGCAAGGGCTGGCTGGTGATCACCCAGCTGGCCATGGCGGGGACCCTGTGGTGGATGGCCAGCCTCTCTCCCAAGGACGCGCCCCTGGCCTTCGCCGGGGTGGCGGTACTGGTGGCTTTTCTGTCCGCGTCCCAGGACGTGGTCATCGACGCCTACCGCACCGACGTGCTGGCGCCCCACGAGCGGGGCCTGGGCGGTTCCCTGGCGGTGTTCGGCTACCGGGTGGCCATGATCCTGTCCGGCGGCATCGCCCTGATCTGGGCGGAGCAGTGGCAGAGCTGGGGCCGGGTGTACGAGGTGATGGCCTGGATCATGGTGGGCGCCGCCGTGTTCTCGCTGCTCGCCACGCCCCGGGTGAGCGGCGCCTCGCAGCCGCTGAAATCCGATCCGCTGCGCGAACTGCTGGGCTTCCTGGCCCTGCTGGCCGGGGTGCTGGCCGGCGCCTTCCTCAGCCGCTGGGTATTGATGGGCCTGGGCCTCGACCCGGACGACCCGAACAAATGGATCCGCCTGCTGTTCATCCTCGCCGGCATCGCCTGCGCCCTGCCCCTGGGCGGCTGGGCCGCGAAGAAGGCCGGCTTCGAGACCCTGACCCAGTCCCTGACCAGCTATTTCCGGCAGCCGGGCGCCTGGGCCTTTCTGCTGCTCATCGTGCTGTACAAGCTGTCCGATGCCTTCGCCGGCAGCCTGACCACGCCCTTCCTGATCAAGGGCATGGCCTTCTCGCAAGCCGAGGTGGGCATCGTCAACAAGATCATCGGCATCTGGCTCACCATCTTCGGCGCGCTGCTGGCCGGGGCGCTCATGCTGCGCCTGAACCTGTATCGCTCCCTGCTGCTGTTCGGCGTGTTGCAGATGCTGGCCAACTTCGGCTTCTACACCCTGGCGGTGCTGGGCAAGGGGGCCTGGGGCGGCTTCACCCTGCAACCCTTCGACTGGGGTTTCGTGGCCATCAGCCAGCCGGCCGATATCGACAGCCTGCTCATGTTCGCCATCGCCGCCGAGAACATCACCAGCGGCATGGGCACGGCGGCCTTCGTCGCCCTGCTCATGAGCCTGTGCAGCCAGCGCTACACGGCAACCCACTATGCGCTGCTCTCCGCCCTGGCATCCGTCGGCCGCATCTACGTCAGCCCCCTGGCCGGGGTGATGGCGGAAAGCATCGGCTGGCCGGCGTTCTTCGTCGTTGCCGTGGTCCTGGGCGTGCCGGGCGTCTACATGGTTTGGCGCATGCGGTCCACAATCGAGGCCCTGATGGGCAAAGAGGAGACCAAGACATGACTTTCAAGGCCCTGCTGCTGGAAAACCAGCCCGCTTTTTCCGCCCGCGTCGCCGATGTGGACCAAGCCGCCCTGCCGGAAGGCGAGGTGCTGATCCGGGTCAGTCATTCCACCCTCAATTACAAGGACGCCCTGGCCATCGGCAACACCAGCCCCATCGTGCGCGCCTGGCCCATGGTGGCCGGCATCGACGCGGCGGGGGTGGTGGAAAGCTCGGCCAGCCCGGATTTCCGGCCCGGCGACGCGGTGGTGGTAAATGGCTGGGGCCAGGGCGAAAGCCGCTGGGGTGGCCTCGGCCAGTACGCGCGCGTGCCGGCCGACTGGCCGGTGAAGCTGCCCGCCCCCTACGGACCCTTCGAGGCCGCCGCCGTGGGTACAGCCGGCTACACGGCGGCTCTATGCGTCCAGGCTCTGGAGAAGCATGGAATCAAGCCGGAGGACGGCCCCATCCTGGTGACCGGCGCCACCGGCGGCGTGGGTTCCATCGCCGCGCTGCTGCTGGCACGGGCCGGGTTCCAGGTGCTGGCCGTGACCGGCAAGGCGGCGGAAGCGGATTACCTCAAGCGACTGGGCGCGGCCGAGGTGATGGCCCGCGCCGAATTCTCCGCGCCGGGCAAACCCTTGCAGAAGGAGCGTTTCGCCGGCGTGGTGGACACCCTGGGCAGCCATGCCCTGGCCAACGCCTGCGCCCAGGTCAAGCGCAACGGCGCCGTGGCCGCCTGCGGCCTGGCCATGGGCATGGATTTCCCCGCCAGCGTGGCGCCCTTCATCCTGCGCGGCGTCACCCTGTACGGCATCGATTCGGTCTACGCCAGCCGGGCGCGACGCGAGTCGGCCTGGGCGCTGCTGGCCGAGCGCATCGCGCCGGCGGACCTGGCCGGCATCGTCAAGGTGATCGGGCTGTCGGCGTGTATCCCCGCCGCCGAGGAGATCCTGGCCGGAAAGATGGCCGGACGCTACGTGGTGGACGTCGACCGATAAAAAGGTTCAGTTCGCGTTAACGAGTGATGGGCGGAGTTGGCCAAAAAGTAGGGTTCCCCCCTTTGTAAAGGGGGGAGAGGGGGGATTTCTCCAAGGCTGGCACGGACTGAACCCGGGTCAAATCCCCCTCGATCCCCTTTATCCCCGAACTTTGCAAAAGGGGGAAGACAACCACCACCAAAACAGCGCGACATCCATACTCAACGCGAACAGAGCCATAAAAAACCGTCCGGCGGTACGGTGGCGGTTCAGCAACAACCGCCGCAACAGCCGCCCGTGCCCCCCGCCGGGGCGAGCCAGCCTTCCACCTTCTTCCGGTCGGGCACGCCGCCGGCGTGGACCAGCTTGCCGTCGACCACCACGCCGGGCGTGCTCATGACGCCATAGCCAAGAATGGCGGCCATGTCGGTGACCTTTTCCAGCTGGATGGCCGTCCCCTTGGCCACGGCGATTTCCTCGATGAGCCTGGCGGTGGTTTCGCAGTTGGCACAGCCGGTGCCCAGGACTTTCACGTTTTTCATGCGGGTTCTCCAAAAATTCGACGGCCGTCATTCTGGCGGAGAAGGCGCGATTCCGCACGCCCCCCGCCTTACCGCCCGATGTTCTTCCGGGCCCGCTCCCGGGTCCACTCCTCGATGAACGCGCGCAGTTTGGATTCCCGTACCTGGCCGGGCACGAACATGACGATTTCCCCGGTGGGGTCGTAGAGGTAGGAAGTCGGGAAGAAATCCACCGGCCCGATCTGACGATAGGGGCTCTCGGCATCGCGACGCGACCCGCCCGCGACGATGGTCACGTCGAAGCCGTGTTTCGCGGCGGTGCTACGGACCGCGCTCACGTCCGGCCCATAGTCCAGGCCGATGCCGATGACCACGAAGTCCTTGCGCTGGTGCAACTTGTTGAGGGTGGGCACCTCCGCCCAGCACAAGGGACACCAGGGCGCCCAGAAATTCACCAATACCCACTTGCCGCGAAAGTCCGCGAGGCGAACCGGCTTGCCATCGACATCGTCGAAGACGAAATCGATGGCTTTGGCGGCCCATGCCTGGGCACTTGCGCAGAGCAGGAGAACAAGAAGCCAGGCGCGCGGTTTCAAGGCCTGTAATCCGTGATGGGGCATGTCATTCCTGATGGATCAAGATATTCGGTCAGAAGTTCTCGGGGAACGCGCTACACCCCACGCGCCTTGGCCGTCCAGCCACGGCATTGGCGACGCCGGGAATCCACCACCGGGGGCGATGCTGGTGAAACGCGTGCGGATAGGCGTATTGCGTCAGCGTACATCCGTTATGGTCATTAGGGACTTGTTCTTAATCTAGATCAAACCTGGAACCTCCACCAATAGCGCCCGATCCATGGGATGGCATGGCGGCGCCGCGGCACATGCCGACTCGAGTCCGGCCATGGCCCGAAGAAACGGGAATACGCGCTTCACATGGGCTGGTGAAACATTGCGGTTTGCTCCACCAGCCCGGATTTTCAGTCCATGCAATTCGCAAGAACCTTGGCAATCGGCAATGCCGATCCGCCTCAGGCCAGCCAGACCAGATAGCCGCCCGTGGCCACCAGTAGCATTCCCAGCAACTGCTTCAGCCGCGCCGAGAAGGCCATCATCCCGCGCGATTGCGCCCAGGCCGTGACCAGCCCGGTGAAGGTGCCGGCGGCCAGCATCAGCACGCAATGGCCCAGGGCGTAGACGAACAGCAGGCTGACGCCATAGGCCACCTCGCCCTGGGTCGCCACCAGGCCCAGCAAGGCCACCAGAACGGGGGTGGCGCAGGGGCTGGAAACGATGCCGAACGCTGCACCCAGTAGCAGAGCACCGAGCGGACCGGTCACTTTCGGTTGCCAGTTGATGCCGGAAGGCAGACGTAGCGGCAACCAGCCCATCAGATGCAGTCCCATGGCCGCCGCCAGCAGGCCGAGGGCGACGAACCAGGGGCCACCGAGATTGCCCATGAGTTGCCCAAGCAGGGCAGCAGCCGCTCCCAGGGCGGTGAAGGTGGTCGCCAGACCCAGCACGAAAGCCAGCGAATAGAAAAATGCACGCGGCTTGCTCTTGCCGGCATGGCCACCCACGTAGCCCACCACCAGCGGCACCGTGGCCAGGGCGCAGGGACTGGCCGAGGACACCACGCCGGCGGCGAACACCAGGCCGAAGGCTATGAGCGGGTAGGTTGCCAGCAGGTCGGGGACTTCCTCGAACATGTCAGTTCCGCACGGCCGTTCCGAAGGAACTGACCTCTCCCTCGGGGGGAAACGAGCGCGGCGAGTAAGGGGGTCGTTTCATGTCAGCGCGCTCCCAGATCGTGCAGCCTGCGCGCCACCTTCACTTCGTCCATGAAGCCGTAACTCCGTCCGACTTCCCTGCCCCCGGCATCGAAGAACACCAGGGTGGGGATGACCATGATCTTGAATTGCCGGGTGACGTCGCGGTCGCGATTGACGTTGACCTGCACCACATGGGCGCGGCCCTGGTAGCGCCGGCTGACGCCGTCCAGCACCACCTTCATGCGCTTGCACTGGCTACAGGTTTCCGCCCCGAACTCGATTAGCGCGGGCTCGCCGGATGCCAGAGCGGCGCGTACCGCCGAGGCGGTATCGGCGCGGGCCGGCGCGGTCAGGACCACAGCCGTGATGAGTAAGGCGAAGAGTGCCTGATGCATCATCGCCTTGCCCTCCCATCCCCACGCGCCCGAGCGATCAGCCCGTCGGCAATGGGCAGCGGATCGGCCAAGCTCCTGGCCGCCTGGCCGGTGACCGCGTAACGCCCACCCACGGTCAGCGGGGGGACGGCGGGGATGCAGGCCAACCATGGGGCCAGGATCAGGCTGTCCGTCACCAGCAATGCTGCCCGGTGCCAGCCAGGCCTGGGCGGCCGTGACAGGTTTCATTTCGACGGCGCCGCCCGCGGGTCGGGCTGGCCATTGCAGTCCAACCCCCGCCAGCCTTGCCTGGCGCCATGGCCCTGGCGTGACAGGGTGCGTAGAAGTTCTTCCTCGCTGACGCGCCCGTCCCGATCATGATCCAGGGTATTGAAATCGATCAGAACGCAGCGCGGCCGCCCCCGGCTGTCGAGCCGATCCTTGCAGCGGGCCTGCAAGGCGGCGTATTCGGCGCGGTCGAGGGAGCCGTCCTGGTCCAGATCGTGCACGGAGAAGGCCGGTACCGTTGAACCCGTCGTGGTGGCCTGGGCGGATACCGCCCAGACTACCGCCAGCAATATGAACAGGGAGGGGGTCGTAGGTGTCATCGGCTTTCCTTCAGGTAATCCACCAGGGCCTGCATGTCAGCGTCCTCCAGAGTGAAGCGGTGCGAGCGGATGGTTCCGGAGCGCAGCAAATCCGGCACCTTGTCCGCCGGCGTCTTGAGCGTGGCCGGGCGGGGGTCATGGCAATACACACAATTGCTGTCATACACCGCGGCGCCACGCTCCACCGAGGATTTTCCGGCTTGGGCCGCCGCCAGGGCCTTGGGCTCGACGGGGATATAGAAACTTCCCCGGTCCCAGAATCCCGGCTCGGCGCAGCCCAGGCAGGGATGTCCGGATTCGACGGGATTGCTGACGCCATTCCAGCGAATGGTGGAACAGGCGTTGCGGGTCACCGGCCCCTTGCAGCCCAGTTCCAGCAGGCACCAGCCCGCGCGGGCGCCCTCGTCATCGAAGCTTTTCGCGAAGCGCCCGGCCTCGAAATGGCCGCGCCTGGAGCATCGGTCATGCACCGTTTCGCCATAGAAGGCCAGGGGCCGGCCCTTGTCGTCCAGGGGCGGAAAGCCGCCGAAGGCCACCCGGTGGGCCAGCACCGTGCTCATGACCTCCGGGATGGGGGGACAGCCCGGGAGATTCACCAGGGGCCGTCGTGGCACGATCCCGCGTTCCATCAGTTCCGCGATGCCCATGGCGCCGGTGGGATTGGGCGCGGCGGCGGCGAGGCCACCAAAACTGGCGCAGGTGCCGACCGCGACCACGGCCTCCGAGGCCTCCAGACAACGCCGCAGCAGGCTCAGATTGTCTTCCCCGGCGATGGTGGAACAAGCGCCGGCCAGCGCGGTGGGCACGGAACCGTCCACCACGAGCAACACATGGCCGGCGTTCTCCTTCAGCGAGGTCTCCCGCGCCGCTTCCGCCGCCGCGCCCGAGGCGGCCTGCAAGGTGTGGTGGTAATCCAGGGAGATCAAATCGAACAACAGGCGTTCGATGGAAGGCGCCGAGGAGCGGGTCAGGGATTCGGTGCAGCCGGTGCATTCCTGGAACGACAGCCAGACCACCGGCAGCCGTCGCGCCCGTTCCAGTCCCTGCGCCAGCAGCCTGGCGGCCCCCGGTGGCAGCGCCAGCAGGGAGGCCGTCACGGCGCAGAACTTGAGGAAGGCGCGGCGGCCGGGGGCCATTTCAACGCCCGTAGCTCGAGCTGGGAATGCACACCTGCTTGTCCCCCACCACCCGCACATAGGCCCGGCCGGTGAGTTCGTGACAGGCGGCGCGGGGGGTGAAATCCCTCACCTCGGGCAACCAGTCGCGCTGGAACTGGAACACAGCGCCGATGCCAAACACGTCCGATTCGGGGGCGTTCCTCATCAGGTCCACCAGTTCCAGTTGTTCCGCTTCCGGGATGTCGTCCGGCTCGAGGCCCTGACCGCGCTTGACCATGAACGGCGAGGCGGCGATCCGCTTCGCCAGGGTGGGTTTGTAGCTCACCCGCACGGCACGGTTGCTGGAGCGTTCGATGAGGGTGACGGCCAGCTTGCCGTAGGGCGTCTTCTCCATGTTGCCCTTGCCCAGGGTGCAGCCGGTGGCGTACCGCACGCCGGCCACGCTGGCCCAGCAGCGGTGGCCGTGGTATTCCAGGGCTTTCATGCGAATTTCTTGTGTCATGACGTCTCTTCTTTCCGTTCAGAATAGTCGGATGGCTCGGCCAGGTCAGGGTCTGTTTGCGGCAGGCGGCGCGGTCGAAAACGAGGACTTCCACATTCACCATGGCTCACCCCCGAAAAATATCCACGGTGAGTTTGATCGCCACCCCCTGCAGCAATGCCGCGTAGAGCCGCTTCACCCAGCCCGGCCTGGCGCGCCTGGCCGTAACCATGCGCCCAGTTGGGAACCCGCCAGCGCGGTGGCGACAAATCAACGCGCCGTGAGCGACGATAAGTAGAGACCGTGAACGACTTTTTCTGGCACCAATTCCCCGTCTCCGGCGTGGAGACCTGGATCTGGCTGCCACCCCTGGCGGCCTTCGCCATCAGCTTCTGCACCAGCATGGTGGGCATCTCCGGCGCCTTCCTGCTGGTGCCCTTCCAGATGAGCGTGCTGGGCTTCGCCAGCCCCTCGGCCAGCGCCACCAACCTGGTGTTCAATATCCTGGCCATCCCTGGCGGCATCTACCGTTATGGGCGAGAGAACCGCCTGTTCTGGCCCCTGGCCCTGGTCATCACCGCCGGCGGCGCGCCGGGCACCTTCGCCGGGGCCTGGCTGCGCACCCATTGGCTGGCGGAGCGGGCCGCCTTCGAGCCCTTCGCGGCCGCCATCCTGGCCTGGCTGGCCTGGCGAATGCTGGCGGATGTTCGGCGCGGGCCGCCAAGTGCACCGGCCAGCAGGGTGGTGAGCCTGGCGACATTGACCTGGCGCGGCGTGTGCTTCCGCCACAGCGAGGCCGAATACGCCTTCGGCGTGCCGTCCATGCTGTTCTTTTCCTTCCTGGTGGGGGTGATCGGCACCGCCTACGGTATCGGTGGCGGTTCCTTCATGGTGCCCATCTGCCTGGCGATTTACCGTCTGCCGGTGCACGCCATCGCCGGTGCGACGCTGACCGCCACCTTCCTCACCTCCGGCATCGCCCTGGCGGCCTACGCCTGGCTGCCCGCGCCCGCCGGGGTGACCGCGCGACCGGACTGGGCCTTGGGCCTGTCCTTCGGCCTTGGTGGGCTGGCCGGTACTTACCTGGGCGCGCGCTTGCAGAAACGGGTGCCCCAGGGCTGGCTCAAGGGCTTGCTTGGTCTGGTGTTGTCGGGCCTGGCCATGGGCTACGCCTGGCCGGGATAAGGTGCGCCGAGAGCGTGGGAGCAGGCTGGCGCGCCTTGATAATCTTACGTTTACGTCATATAAATAAATCGCCGATCCGGCAAGCACTGCAAGGAGCCCGAACATGAACATCAGCGACATCCTGATTCACATCGATGAAGCCCTCAGCACACGGCAACGCGAAGCCCTGGAAGAGTCTGTCCGCCAGGTGGAAGGCGTGGTCGCGCCCCGCTTCAATCCAGGAAAGACGCACCTCTTGCTGGTGGCTTTCGACCCTGACACCGCCACCACGGCGGCCTTGTTGGCCAAGGTCCGGTCCCACGGGTACACGGCCCAACTGGTGGGGGCCTGAGAAGTGGCCGCGATGAAAAAGATCGGGGAGGTGGCGGACCTGCTGGACACGACGCCGCGCGCATTGCGTTTCTACGAAGAGGAGGGGCTGTTGAGCGCCCGCCGGACGCCCGGAGGCACGCGACTGTATTCAGAGGCGGATGTGACCCGCTTTCGCGCAATCCTGCGCCTGGCTCATGTCGGAATGCCGCTCGCCCTGGTCCGGAAACTGGCCACGGCTCGCGCGAAACATGTCACCGGAGATGAGGCAAGTCATGATGTGCATGCCGTGCTTGCGGACCTCAGAGCGCAAGTACGGGAGCAAGCCCGAATCCTCGAGCAACTGGATGCGGAACTGGCGAGGGCCGCCAGCTCCGTGGAAGGGTGTTTTCATTGCGCCAATCCCCCTACCCGGCAAGGCTGCCCGCGATGTCCGCTGAACCGGCTCGCCGGTTCCTCGGAGATTTTGAGCCTGGTCTGGGAGCAAGACCTCGAAGGGACAAGCGCCGCAAAATAGGAAAAACCACCCGAGGATGGCCGTTGTGCCCAACGGCATCGCTCAGCGTGGCGGTTACTCGAACACGTTGGGCTTGACAGCCTCGATGGTCGCCGAGGCGATGTAGTCCTCCACGCCCCGGCCTGGCGCCCAGTGCCGGATGTATTCCCGGCTGGCGTCCCTGGGTTCGATGCGGATGGCGGCGAAGCCCGCCGTCGCCAGGCAGTTGGAGAGCTCATCCACGCTCACCGCGCCGGCCACGCAGGCGGTATGGAGGGCCACTTCGGCCCGCATGGCCTCGGGCAGTTCGGCGGTGAGCACGATGTCGGAAATGGCCAGGCGGCCGCCGGGTTTGAGGACCCGGAAGGCGTCGCGGAACACCTGGGCCTTGTCCGGCGACAGGTTGATGACGCAATTGGAGATGATCACGTCCACGCTGGCATCGGCCACTGGCAGGTGCTCGATCTCGCCCAGGCGGAATTCCACGTTGGCGTAGCCCCCTTTTGCCGCATTGGCGCGGGCCTTGGAGACCATGTCCGGGGTCATGTCGACGCCGATGACGCGGCCCGACTCGCCTACCTGGCGCGCCGCCAGGAAGGCGTCGAAGCCGGCGCCGCTGCCCAGGTCCAGCACGGTCTCGCCCGGCTTCAGGGCGGCGATGGCCTGGGGATTGCCGCAGCCCAGGCCCAGGTTTGCGCCCTCCGGCGCGCTGTCCAGTTCCTCGGCGCTATAGCCGATGCCGCGCGACAGCAGTTCGGCCACGGATTGCTCGGAGGGGGCGCAGCAGCCGCCCGACTGGGCAGGCGCGGTGGCGCAGCAGGATGAGCTGGTCCGGGCGACCTGGGCGTAGGCGATGCGGACTTGTTGGCGGATGTGGTCGTGTTTGGTGTCTTGCATGATGGGTGTTCAGGGTATCAACAGCACGACTGCCCGGACTTGGTGGGCGTGCAACAGGCACCTCCTTCCACCACGGCGATGTTGGCGAAGGGGTCCACCTTGATCTTCGGCTTGGCCGGCTGGAAGCCTTGTTCGTAGGCTTCGTCGAAGCTCGTGTCCAGGGCCTGGGCCACCTCGTCACGGATATGGCGGGCGATCTCGATGACGGCGTCGATCTGTTCCTTCGCCACGCCGTATTCCTTCAGCCTGTCCACCTGGCACAGGCCCTGTTTGGGGTGGTTAGAGGCGATGTTGGCCGCCAGGGAGACCAGGGCGACGATGGAAGGATGCAAGGAATTTGCGTTGGATTCGCTCACAGGACACTCCTCAAGGCGTTGAAAGTGACGCCGACCAGCACGAAGGATACGGCGAGGTAGCCGGCGAAGATGCCCAGCAGGGGCCATTTGGCCACCTTGCGCAGGATCAGCATCTCCGGCAGGGACAGGGCGATCACGGCCATCATGAAGGCCAGCACGGTGCCCAGGGGCACGCCCTTGCCCAGCAGGGCTTCCGCCACCGGGATGATGCCCACAGCGTCGGAGTACATGGGGATGCCCACCAGCACGGCGACGATGACCGACAGCACGGAGCCGTCGCCGGCGATCCTGGCGACGAAATCCTGGGGCACGTAGCCGTGGATGAGGGCGCCGATGCCGACGCCGATCAGCACGTATTTCCAGATGCGGCCGACGATCTGGCGCACCTCGTTCCAGGCATAGTCGTGACGCGCGCGCAGGGACGTGTCGGCGGCCTCGGCCTGGGTTTCGCCCATGCGGATCTGCCAGACGTAGTCCTCCACCCAGCGCTCCAGCCTGAATGCTTGCAGGATGTAGCCGCCGACGAAGGCGATGGACAGGCCGGTGAACACGTAGATCAGGGTCATCTGCCAGCCGATCACGCCGGCCAGCACCACCACGGCGACCTGGTTCACCATGGGGCTGGCGATCAGGAAGGACAGGGTCACGCCCAGGGGAATGCCGGCCTCGACGAAGCCGATGAACAGGGGAATGGACGAGCAGGAACAGAACGGCGTCACCGCGCCCAGGCCCACCGCCATGAGCCGGGCGCCGGGACCGGAGCGGCCCTCTCATCATGGCCCGCACCCGTTCCGGCGTGAGCAGGCGCGCAGCCAGCCCATGAGGTAGATCACCGTGGTGAGCAGCACCAGGATCTTCACCACGTCCATGACGAAGAAATGCGGGGAGCGCCGAGCGGGGATTCGGGCGACAGGCCGGCCAGATCGAAGACCAGGAGGGTGGCGAGGGCGTCAAACATGGAAGAGCTCTTAACCCTGCCGCCCCCCCTTTAACCCAAAGGGGGGTGGGGGATTTGCTCGGTTGGCTCGAGCCTGGGTGGAGGCTGCGGAAATCCCCCTGTCCCCCCCTTTTTGCAAAGGGGGAACGCCTGGCACTGGCCCCCCCTCCCCCCCGGGGGGGGATGCGGCAAGGCTCACTGCGACTCGAACTCCACGAAGGCCCGGTTCATGTTGGCCCGGTGCAGGTCGCCGTAGTTTTGCAGGTGCTTGAACTGGGGCAGGTCGGCGTATTTCGCCAGGGTGGCGTCCGGGGCTCCATGTCCTGGGCGGCCTTGCCGATGACGTTGGCCAGGAAATCCTCGTAGTCGCCGGAATCGCGTTTGGCCTTGGCCAGGTCGCAGACACCGCCGTGGCCGGGGACGATGTGCTTGGGATTCAGGGCCTCCAGGGCATGGAAGGCTTTCTGGCCCTTCTTCACGCTGGACCAGGCAGCACCCCCAGGATGCGGTCCACGTAGACCAGGTCGCCGGTGAACATGACGTTGCGCTTGGGCAGCCAGACCCAGGCGTCGCCGGGGAAGTGGGCATCGGTGTAACGCAACACCAGGGTCTCGCCGCCCAGTTCGACGGTCGCCTCGTCACCACCCAGCAAGGTGGTGGCGGGCAGTGGCTGGG
>JADJYY010000041.1 GCA_016719465.1 Hydrogenophilales bacterium | reverse complement strand
AAATAACGCACGTTGCGATAGGCCCAGGTATCGGTGTTGCGGATGTGGTGGGCCTCATCGACGATGACCAGATCGAATACAGGTGGCGGGTCCAGATCGAGCAGGCCGCGTTGCTTTTTACGGCCCTGTTGCTTGCCCATAAGCAGGGTTTCGTCGAGAAGCGAGTACGGCAGGATGGCGCGGGCATGCTGTTGCGGCCAAACCCCGTCGAGATGGGTTTCATCCAGGCAATAGCGCAGGGCGGGGCCGTCGAGATGCACGAACTGTTCGTCGAAGCGCTTGAGTTCTTCCAGCCATTTGCGTTCGGCGACCAGAGGCTTGGGACAGATGACCAAGACGTAACGGATGTCGCGCCGGGCCTGGAGTTCTTTCAGGATGAGGCCGGCCTCGATGGTCTTGCCGACCCCCACTTCGTCCGCAATGAGCAGACGCGGCCGGTCGGCCTGGATCAGCTTGAGTACGGGTCGGAACTGGTAGGGGACGAAATTGATGCGCGAGGCGAACAACGAATACAGGCTGCCGGTACTGGGATGGCGGAGTTGCAGAGCGGATAGGGCGGCGTGCAGGGTGGCTGGCGGGACACTGGCGGGGGCCGGGGTGGCAACGGCGGCTTCCAGTTGAGAGGCGTAATAGGTGGTGACCGTGCCATCGTGGAAGACCATGAAGCGATCTTCGGGATAACCGGGCAAGTGGTTTGTGACGGCGCCGGAGATGGTGGGCTTGGCCTTGAGTCGAACTACAGTTCCAAGACTGAATGCACAGCTTGCTTCAATGGCAGTCGTTACGGCGTTCGGAAGTGGTGTTTTGCCCGCCAGGGTGGCCATGACATCGGATTTCTGCCGACGCAGCGCTTCCAAATCGGGGTCACGCGCGCCCAAAGCTTGGGCGAGCCGCTCTAATGTGTCGAGGTCGCGGTAGACGTCTTCATTGGGGAGGCCTGTCGCTGGTGCATGCGCCCAGCGGTTACGGATGAGCTGGGTTTCTTTCACCCAATTTCGCATCGCTTGGGACATGGCGCGCGTGCCAGCGATTTCGTGCCAGTTCTGGTCGAGTATGCGCAACAGCGCGGCGAGATCGAGTTGTTCGAGCGTGGTGATTTGGGCTGTCTGGATATAGCCCTGCTGCTGATAAGTCAGCTTGTCGATTACCTGTTCCCGCCACCAGTCATTAGAGAGCTTGGGCAAAACATCGGCCAGCACCGCAACGAGTTGATGAGAAAGAAGTTCGAGGGCTCCCTTGTTCATGGTCCTTCCCGCACGTTGAGTTGGTCTTATTGACGCCGTGGCACTAAGCGATGTTCGCATCTTGCGCCGGTCAACTCGATTTCGGTTGCAAACTGCCCATATGGCAAGCACCAGAATTGATTTGGCAGGCGGTCCCGCTTGATTCTCACGTATCAGCCGTCTGGCTGCCATCCATATCGGCACAGGGCAGGCTCGACAGACAATCGCGGGCCAACGAGGGGCGCTACGGCGAGCGGGAAGTGAGAATCCCCAGTAATCGCCATCACTCCCCCTCCCAACCTCCCCCGCAAGCGGGGGAGGGGAGCTCCGGCCCCGTTTGCTGGGAGGGCCGGGGTGGGGAGGCGGGGGATGTCCGTCAGTCCTTCCCGAACAGCTTGTCCAGTTCGCGCCGGGCGTCGGGCGCGGTGTTGGCCGGAGCCGGGCCGCCGAACATCGCGTCCAGCGCCGCCCGTCCGCCGCCCGCGGCCGTGGCCGAAGCGGGCCAGGCCCCGGCCCGGGCCTGGAACCACTCGCAGAAATTCGCCCGGGTCTTGTCCTTGATCTCGTCCGCCGCCAGTTCCCGGCATTGCTTGGCCTTGGCCGTGTCGTGGTGGCGGCACAGCCGGCAGACGTGGAGATCCGCGCCGCAGGCCGGGCATTCGGCGCGGCGGCCCAGGGGTTGGGGCAGGTCGTCCAGGCCCGCGCCGCATTTCCAGCACACCAGTTCGTCACTCATTTGTCGCTCCGCCGGGTGAAAATCCGGCCCATGATAAATCCATCAGGAGATTCGGGATGGCCTTCGGACTCATCGTCATCGGCGACGAAATCCTTTCCGGGAAACGCCAGGACAAGCACTTCGCCAAGGCGCGGGAACTGCTGGCGGCGCGGGGCCTGAAACTGGCCTGGGTGCGCTATCTGGGCGACGAGCGCCCGCGCCTGGTGGCGAACCTGCGCGAAACCTTGGCCACGGACGACGTGGTGTTCAGTTGCGGCGGCATCGGCGCCACGCCGGATGACCATACCCGCCAGGCCGCCGCCGAGGCCCTGGGCGCGCCCCTGGTCCCGCATGCCGGCGCCCGGGAGTTGATCGCCGCCCACATGGCCGAGATCGGCCAGCCCCTCACGCCGGAGCGTTTGCGCATGGGCGAACTGCCCGAGGGCGCGGCGCTCATCCCCAACCCCTACAACCGCATTCCGGGCTTCAGCCTGGGCCGGCATCATTTCGTGCCGGGCTTCCCGGTCATGGCCTGGCCCATGATCGAGTGGGTGCTGGATACCCATTACCGGCACCTGTTCGGCGGCGGCGCCGAGGTTGAACGGGGCATGCGGGTGACGGGGCTCAACGAGGGTACCCTGACGCCCCTCATGGATGCCGTCGAGGCGGAGCATCCCGGCGTCCATGTCTACAGCCTGCCCCGCATCGATCCCGAGCGGCGCTTCCATTACGAGATCGACCTGGGGGTGAAGGGGCCGGCGGATCGGGTCGAGCCGGCCTTCGCGCGGCTGCGGGCGGGGGTTCTGGCCCTGGGTGGCGTGGTGGCCGATCAGGCCGGATCCGACAGATAGCGGCAGCGGGTTTCCCTCAGGGCGAAGCTCGCCAGCCAGCCGGCGACGGCGAAGCCCAGCAGGACCCGCATGCCCACCTGGTAATGGGCGAGGGCCAGGCCTTCGCCGCCGGCGGCCCGGTCGATGGCCCAGCCCACCAGGGGCTGCAGGATGGCCGCCCCCAGGAAGGCGCCGGTGTTGACCAGGCTGGTGGCCATGCCGGACAGGGCGTGGCGGTTCACTTCCTTGGCGCAGGCCCAGGTCAGGGTGAAGCCGGCGGCGCCCAGGCCCATGAGCAGGAACAGGACATGGCTCCAGCCCGGGACCAGCCGCCAGCCGAGGGCCGGGGGCAGCCAGCAGGCCACGTACAGGCCGCAGGACAGCAGGATGACCGGCTTGCGCCGGCCCAGCCGGTCGGACAGGGTGCCGATGAAGAAGGCGCCCAGGGCGAAGGCCGCCAGCAGCAGGGAGGTGTGGGCGGTGGCGGTGCTCCGCTCCCAGCCCTGGCCCTGGGTCAGATAGGGCACGGCCCACAAGCCGGCGAAGGCGAACAGGGTCCCGGAAATCCCCAGGTTGACGAAGAAGCCGGGCCAGGTGAGGCGGTTGCCGGCCACCTGGACCAGGCCGTCGTACCAATGGCCTTCGTGGGCGGGATGGGCCGCCTTGCCTTCCAGCTCCCGCAGGCTGGGCAGGCCCATCTGGCCCGGGTTGTCCCGCACCAGCCACCAGGCCAGCCAGGCCAGGAACAGGGAGAGCAGGCCCGTCACCACGAAGGCGTCGCGCCAGCTGGCGTAGGCCAGCACCCAGGCCAGGGGCGAGGCGGCCAGCACCGCGCCCAGGTTGCCCAGCAGGATGGTGAGGCCGGTCAGGGTGCCGAACTTGCCCTCGCTGAACCAGGCGGCGTTGAGTTTCAGGATGGCGATGAAGGTGACCGAGACCCCCAGGCCCACCAGCAGGCGGCCGGCGGCGGCCAGATCGAAGCTGGGCGCCAGGCCGAACAGGATGGAGCCCAGGCCCGCCACCACGCCGCCCGCCACCACGATGCGCCGGGGGCCTAGGGTATCGGCCAGGACGCCGGTGGGGATCTGCATCACCGTGTAGACGTAGAAATAGGTGGCCGCCAGGCCGCCCAGGGCGGCCGACTGGATGTCGAAGGCCGCCTTGAGGTCGCTGGCGATGGCCGCCGGCGCGAAGCGATGGAAGAAGGACAGCACGAAGGCCAGGCCCACCACGATGAAGGCGGTCCAGCGCAGGCGCTGGAGCTGGCGGTGCTGGTAGGGGGTCAGCATGCTTGACTGGATGGATGTTTCTCCCCACCCCAACCCTCCCCGCAAGCGGGGAGGGAGTCGCCTCCTCCCACGCGGGCGGGGGAGGCTGGGAGGGGGAGAACACGGGCTGTCAACCGGAAACGAATCCCCAGTGGCGGAGTGCTTCCATAGCCAAACCCGAACAATGGTTGCGAGGAGAGCCGTTGGCCATCAGACGCCATCCACGTTCCTCCGCAGCCAGAACTCCAGCAACGCCAGGTGCCAGAGCTTGCTGCCCTGGATGCGGGTGAGGTGCTTCTCGGGCTCGGCCAGCAGCTTGCGCACGTAATCCCGCTGGAACAGCCCCCGTTCCCGGCAGGCGCGGGAATCCAGGATGTCGCGCATGAATTCCAGAAAGTCGCCGCGCACGTACTTGAGGGCCGGCATGGGGAAGTAGCCCTTGGTCCGGTCGATCACCATGTCGGGCACCAGGCCCCGGGCGATGCTCTTGAGGATGTGCTTGCCGTCGGAGGCCAGCTTGAGTTCCGGCGGCATGCGCGCCGCCAGCTCCACCAGTTCGTGGTCCAGGAACGGCACCCGGGCCTCCAGGCCCCAGGCCATGGTCATGTTGTCCACCCGTTTCACCGGATCGTCGGTGATGAGCATGGTGGCGTCCATGCGCAGCACCTGGTCGATGAAGGTGTCGGCATCGGGCTCCGTGAGCCGGGCGGACACGGTGAAGGCGGTGTGGTCCAGGCCGTGGAAGGCGGGATCGACGGTTTCCAGGTATTCGGCGTGGTCCCGGTCGAAATAGTGCCGGCGGAAGCGTTCCAGGGGGGTGCCGGAGCGGGTCGCGTGCATTTTCGGGTACCAGTAGTAGCCGCCGAATATCTCGTCGGCGCCCTGGCCGCTCTGCACCACCTTCACGGTCTTGGCCACCTGCTCCGCCAGCAGGTAGAAGGCCACCGCGTCCTGGCCCACCATGGGTTCGGCCATCTGCTCCACGGCTTCCGGCAGGCGGGTGAGCACCTGATCGTTGGGAATGTGGAACTGGTGGTGGCGGGTGGCGAAATGCCGGGCCACGGCGTCGGAGTATTCGAATTCGTGGCCGCGCTCCTCGGGTTGGTCCTCGAAGCCCACCGAGAAGGTCATCAGATCCTCCACGCCCTGTTCCGCCAGCAGGGCCACCAGCAGGCTGGAATCCAGGCCGCCGGAGAGCAGCACGCCCACCTTCACGTCGGCGATCAGCAGGCGCTTGCGCACCGCCGCCCGCAGGGCGTCGTGGATGGCGGCCCGCCACTCTCTCTCCTTCAGGGGCTTGTCCGGCCGGGTGGCGACGAGGCGCCAGTAGGGACGGCCTTCCCGACGGCCCTGGGCGTCCACGCGCAGGAAACTGGCGGGTTCCAGCTTGCGCGCGCCGCCGAGCAGGGTGCGGGGGGCGGGCACCACGGCATGCAGGGTGAGGTGGTGGTGCAGGGCTTCGGCATCGATGGAGGTATCCACGTCGCCCGCCGCCAGCAGGGCCTGGGGGCTGGAGGCGAAGCGCAGGCGGCGGTCGTCCAGGCTGTAGTACAAGGGCTTGATGCCCAGGCGGTCCCGGGCCAGGAACAGGGTGCCGGCCAACCGGTCCCAGATGGCGAAGGCGAAGGCGCCGTGCAGGCGGGCGACGCAGTCGTCGCCCCATTCCGCGTAGGCCCGCAGGATCACCTCGGTATCGCCGTCGGAATGGAAAACGTGACCCTTGCCGATCAATTCGGCGCGCAACTGGGGATAGTTGTAGATGGTGCCGTTGAACACCAGGGCCAGGCCGGTGGCCGGGTCCACCATGGGCTGGCGGGAGCGGTCGGTCAGGTCGATGATGGCCAGGCGCCGGTGGCCCAGGGCGGCGGGGCCGTCGAAATGCAGACCCTCGCCGTCCGGCCCGCGCCGGGCGAGGCGGGCCACCATGCGCTTCAGGGTCGCCGGCTCGGGAGCGGCGCCGTCGAAGCGGAGTTCACCGGCGATGCCGCACATGGGGTTTTTCCATAACGGATATTTTGCCGGCAAGGCCAATCCTGTCGCCGATGGCGCGGATCTCCCCACCCCGGCCCTCCCCGCCAGCGGGGAGGGAGGCAACCCCTCCCCCGCATGCGGGGGAGGCGGGGAGGGGGAGTGACGGCGTTTCTCTTGGGTGGAACATCAACTGGGCCACAGCGGCTCCTCCTGCATCAGGGCGATCTGTTCCCGTAGTTCCAGGATGCGGTCCTGCCAGTAGTGCTGGGTGTTGAACCAGGGGAAGGCAACGGGGAAGGCCGGGTCGTCCCAGCGCCGGGCCAGCCAGGCGGCGTGGTGGATCAGGCGCAGGGTGCGCAGGGCCTCCACCAGGTGCAGCTCGCGGGGGTCGAATTCGCGGAAATCCTCGTAGCCCGCCAGCACGTCGGCCAGTTGCCGGACCTGGCTGCCCCGGTCGCCGGACAGCAGCATCCACAGGTCCTGCACCGCCGGCCCCATGCGGCTGTCGTCGAAGTCCACGAAATGGGGGCCCGGGGTTTCTCCCCCCTCGGTCCACAGCACGTTGCCGGCGTGGCAGTCGCCGTGCAGGCGCAGGGTGGCGAAATGACCGGCCCGCTCGAAGCAGTGCCGGGCCAGGTCCAGGGCCTGGTCGATGACGCTTTTCCAGGCCGGCAGCAGATCGGCCGGCAACCATCCACCCCCCAGCAGGAAGTCGCGCGGTTCCTCGCCGAAACTGGCGATGTCCAGGACGGGGCGGTGTGCGAAGGGTTTCAGGGCGCCCACGGCATGGATGCGGCCGATGAAGCGGCCCATCCATTCCAGGGTCTCGGGGCGGTCGAACTCGGGCATGCGCCCGCCCCGGCGGGGATAGACGGCGAAGCGGAAGCCTGCGTGCTCATGCAGCGTGGCGCCGTTCTCCAGGACCAGGGGCGGCACCACCGGGATTTCCAGATCGGCCAGTTCCCGGGTGAAGGCGTGTTCCTCCAGGATGGCCGCGTCGGACCAGCGCGCCGGCCGGTAGAACTTGGCCACCACCGGCGGGCCCTCTTCCCGACCCACCTGATAGACCCGGTTCTCGTAGCTGTTCAGGGCCAGCAGCCGGCCGTCGGTGCCCAGGCCGACGCTGTCGAGGGCGTCGAGCACGGCGTCGGGGGTGAGGTGGGCGTAGGGCGGGGTGGGCGGCATGCAGGCATTTTAGGGCGGATGGGCGGGTAATGGCGGGAGCGTAGTCCCAAGGTGTTGGAAGCTGCCTGGGAAAACCCTGTGATCATCGATGCGAAACGATTGGTCCCGGTTTTGGGCTGGATTGCCGCGTCGGCTGCGCCTACGCGCGATGGCGTCATCGCGAGGCCCGAAGGGCCGTGGCGATCCAGGGGTTTCCGGCACAAGGTACAAGCCGCAAGGCCGGGTAAGCCGTTGACAAGTTGGATTGCCGCGCCGCTTTACTCCCGGCATTGACGGGGTGGGGGGCCATCGCTAGCTTGGGGGAACGTGGTGATCCAGGAAGCTTCCAGTGATCTTGCCTGCCGCCGATCGCTGCGACCATCGCAGTACCGGCATGGCACAAATTTGTAGCTGGCGCGGAGAATAGCTCCCATAATCACCGCATGGAAAGCGGAGAAAATCACTATATCTGGCAGGCCGACGACTGGCCTGCCTGGCGCTACGACCTGGCAGCGCTGGTCGGCTTGCTGTCCGACGTCAGCCGCGCCCAGGGGCTGCTCATGGGTCGCCTGGCCGATGTCGGCATGGTTTTGCGCGACCGGGCCAGCCTGGGGGCGCTCACGGAAGATGTGGTCAGGACCAGCGAGATCGAGGGCGAGCGGCTCGACGCAGAGTCGGTGCGTTCTTCCATCGCCCGCCGCCTGGGCGTGGAGATCGGCGCGCTGGCCCCGGTGGATCGCCATGTCGAAGGGGTCGTGGATATGGTGCTGGACGCCACGTCGCGCTGTGCCGCGCCCCTGACCGCCGAGCGCCTGTTCGCCTGGCAGGCCGCCCTGTTTCCCACGGGTTACAGCGGCCTCGTCCGCATCCGCGTCGGCGCCTGGCGGGATGACGCCGCGGGGCCCATGCAGGTGGTTTCAGGTCCCGCGCATCGCCGGAAGGTGCATTTCCAGGCGCCGCCCGCCGCGCGGCTGGAGGCCGAAATGACGCGGTTCCTGGGCTGGGCGAACGCCGCGACGCCGGAGCCGGCGTTGATCAAGGCGGGCCTGGCGCACCTGTGGTTCGTGACCCTGCACCCGTTCGACGATGGCAACGGCCGCATCGCCCGCGCGGTGGGGGATCTGTTCCTGGCCCGCGCCGACGGTAGCCCGCGGCGTTTCTACAGCCTTTCGGCGCGGATCCAGCGGGAGCGCGAGGCCTATTACGAGGTGCTGGAACGGACCCAGCAAGGCAGCCTCGACGCCACCGAATGGCTGGCCTGGTTCCTGGGCACCTTGCGCCGGGCGCTGGACGGCGCCCAGCACACCCTCGACGCCGTGCTGGCCAAGGCGCGCTTCTGGCAGCGCTGGGCGGGGATGCCGATGAACGAGCGCCAGGTGAAGCTGCTCAACCGGCTGCTCGATGGCTTCGAGGGTCGGCTTACCAGCAGCCGGTGGGCGTCCGTCGCCAAGTGCTCGCCCGATACCGCCCTGCGCGACATCAACGAGCTGATCGGCCTTGGCGTGCTGCGCAGATCGTCGGGTGGCGGGCGCAGCACGGCCTACGAACTGACTGACTGAGCGTTCCCTTCCTCGCCCCCTTCCGGAATGCCAACGAGAATGCCAATGGGAATGCCAGCGGAAAGCCCGCCGGGCGGCAAGACGTCCGCGCGCGACCGGGGGTCAGGCCTTGATCGGCGCGCGCCGGTCTGCGGCTTCCTCGGCTCTGACCAGCATGAGTTCGCCCTTGGGCGGAACCTGGTAGATCAGCACGTCCTTGCTGTCCATCACCTTCATGATGCGGGTGCCGTCCTCATGCTCGAACTGGATGCTGCCCCCCGAGGCGGCCTGGAGGGTTTGTTCACGGCGGGCTTCCTGACTGGCCCGCAATGCCTCCCGCCGGTCGGCGAGGGCCTGCTCCACGACCTCCCGCCGGGGTTCCCGGGCGGCGGGGGGCTGTTCCGCGGCGGTTTTCTCCACGGCGGACCGGCGCCCGCGCGACTCCGCCGCGGTGAGGGCGGGGACGGTGGAGGGGGTGAGGGGGCCGACTTCCATGATCGCTGGGGAAAGGGTCCGGGCTGATGACGATTGCAGCATAGCCTGATGGATCAATATGTTAAAGCCGGGCTGGAATGCCCCGCGCGGCGCGGCGTTCAGGCGCCGGTGACCAGCAGTTTCTCGGTGGCGCGGGTCATGGCCACGTAGAGGAGACGGGCTTCCTCCTCGTCGGCGCCGCCTTTTTCGCTGGCCTCCCGGCCCACGCCGGGGATGGCCACCACGGGGAATTCCAGGCCCTTGCTGCTGTGGAAGGGCAGCAGCTTGACCGTGTCCTGCCGGTCGCTGAAGCGGATGGCATCCTTCCAGGTGAGGGGGATGCCGGCCAGGCGGAACACGCTGTTGACGGTCTTGCCCACGGGCTCGTAATGGCGGTAGAGCACGGCCATGTCGCGCCAGGGGGTGCCGGCGCGATGGGCGGCCTTGAGCTGGTCCGCCAGCCAGGCGGCCTCGTCGCGCAGGCTGGGCAGCTTCACCAGGCTCGGCGCGTCGCCGTGGCGGCCGGCGGAAACCGGCGCCAGGCGCGGCACGCCGTCGTCGCCGGCATCGGTGGCGCGCAGCAGTTCCCGGGCGAAACCGGCGGCGAAGTCCAGGATTTCCCGGGTGTTGCGGTAATTCACCTTGAGGATGGTGGTGCGGCCCTGGGCGCGGATGCCCACGCCGCGGAAGCTGAAATCCCGCCGTCGGCCGGTGTCGTAGATGGACTGGGCGTCGTCGTACAGCAGCAGCAGGGAATCGGTGAGGGGGTCCACCATGCGCACCACCAGCTTCAGCCATTCCGGGCGGAAGTCGTGGCCCTCGTCGATGAGCACGGCGTCGTACTGGCCGGCGGGGATCAGGTGCCGGTCCACGCCCTCGATCACCCGTTGCACCATGGCCCCCCAGTAACCCGGGTCGCCGGGGTCGCCGTGGGGTAGGCCCACGTGGTAGACGGTAAGCTGGCGGTGGCACCAGGCATGGAAGCTGGCGATGTGCACCTTGTCGGAAACGCCCTTGGCGTGCATCCAGTGTTCCAGGCGCCGGGCCAGGGCCTTGTTGTAGCACAGCACCAGGATGGGCTTGGCGCACGTCCGGGCCAGGTGCTCGGCGCGGTAGCCCAGGATCAGGGTCTTGCCGGAGCCGGCCACGCCGTGGATGACCCGGTGGCCCTCGCCCAGGCTGCGCGCCAGCTGTTCCTGCTGCAGGTCGAGAACACGCAGCAGGTCCGGCGCCTCCGCGTCCTCCACCTCGTCGAACAGGCCGATCTGCCTGGCGGGCAGGCGGATCTCGGGAAACAGGTGCCAGCGGATACGGTCGAGCTGGGGCAGGGACAGATGGCCGAAGCCGCCCAGGTGGAACATGTCCCACAGCCGTTGCTGGAAGGCCTCCGCCTCCGCGGATTCGGTCATCTCGTCCTGGCAGATCACCCGGTGGGGTTCCAGCACTTCCGCCAGCTCGGCGGCCTCGAACTGGCGCCGGCTGATGTTGGCCAGCACCACGCCGTAGGTCCAGGGAAACAGCAGGCGTCCCTTCATCCTGCCGCTGGAGAAGGTGAGCTGGGGGTCCTTCTCCAGCACGTCCACCACCGCGTGGGCGTACTGGCGGGCCTGCTCCAGGGGGTTGGGGACCCGCTTCATGCCGGCGTCCGTGAGCAGGGTGGCGTCGGCGCGGGTCATGGCCCGCAGGGTGTCCGGCTTCCAGTCCTTCACCTCCAGGATGATCAGGCCGCGTTTCGGGTGCAGGACGATGAAATCCGGATGCACGTTGGCCGGCCCCACCGGCAGGTCGTACCAGCACAGGTAGTCCTCCTCCAGCTTGGCCTCCAGGCGCTGGGCGAAGCGCTTCTCTCCCGAGGTCATGCGGGACAGGCGGGAAGACAGGCTGGGAATCAGGGTGGCCATGGGGCGGAAGGCTTGCGGGTTGGATGAGCCGTAGCGCGGCAATGTTCGCATGGGCCGGGTCATCTGGAACAGCCCGGCAGGGTAAGACATACCAGGGTCTTTGCCGCTTCGATCGGTTAAATTCAGCCCGTTGCGATGGGATGGAATGCATTTGCCGATGGCCATGTTCGGAACCTGGGGCGTAATGATCCGGCGGCGCTTGGGGGCGCTGGGCCTGATGCTGCTCGTCGGCCCGGCCTGGGCCGCCGACGACCAGGTCATACGCCTGGCCTCCGGGACGGAAGTGGTGAGCCAGCGCTACCCGGCCGAGGGCAAGGTCCTGGCGGTATGGCTCACCGGCCAGTTCGGCCGCGTGGAGGAAGAACACAAGGCCGCCGCCGACCTGGCGGCCCGGGGCGTGGAAACCTGGATGACGGATTTCTTCGCCCCCTATTTCCTGCCCCTGCTGCCCAGCGGCTGGGGCCAGGTGCCGGACCAGGACCTGGCCGACTGGCTGGAGGCCCTGCGCCAGCGCAACCCGGATCGCGGCATCGTGCTGGTGACCACGGGCCGGGCCGCCAGCCTGGCCCTGCGCGCCGCGAACGCCTGGCGCGAGCGATTCGGCCAGGAAGGCAAGCAGCCCGTGGCGGGCGCCCTGTTGCTGTTCCCCCTGCTCTACCAGGAACTGGATCCCGGCCGGGAGCCGCAATACGACCCGGTGGTGACCCGGACCCGGCTCGATCTGGTCATCCTCCAGCCCATGTCCTCCGCCGGCTTCTGGTGGCGCGACCGGCTCAAGGGCTTCCTGGAGGAGGCCGGCAGCCAGGTGTGGATGACCGTCCTGCCCGGGCTGCGCGACGGCTTCTACCGCCGCTCGGATATCAACGCCCGGGAAGTGGCGGCCGGCGAACGGCTGGGCCAGATCGTGCTGGAGGGCTTGCAACCCCTGATGGACAAAATCAATCGAAAGGCCCCGCCATGAAATCCTGGTGTTTTGCCCTGATCCTCGCCTGCCTGGCCGCGCCGCTGTCCGCGGCGGAACTCAAGACCCTGCCGGCCAAGCCCGCGCCGGCCCTGGCCCTGCCGGCCCTGGACGGCGGCACGGTGAAGCTCGACGGCCTGCGGGGCAAGGTGGTGCTGGTGAATTTCTGGGCGGTGTGGTGCCCGCCCTGCCGCAAGGAAATGCCCTCCATGGCCCGCCTGGCGGAGAAACTCGCCGGCCGGCCCTTCACCCTCCTGGGGGTCAACGTGGGGGAAACGCCGGAGGAGATCCGCGCCTTCCTCAAGCAGGTGCCGGTGAATTTCCCCATCGTGCTGGACGGCGAGGGGGCGAGTCTCAAGGCCTGGAACGTGTTCGCCTTCCCCACCAGCTATGTGGTGGACAAGCAGGGGCGGATCCGGCTGGGGCTGTTCGGCTCCATCGAATGGGACAACCCGGAGGCGGTGGCCAGGCTGGAGGCCCTGCTGGCCGAGACGGACTGAGACCCTCAGTGGGCGGCCACCGGCGCCGCGGACACGGATTGGGCATGCGGATTGGGCGTGCAGCCGACCCTCCTGGCGCAGGTGCTCCAGCAGGGTGGCCGAGGCGTGGCCGTCCACCGGCAGGCCGGCGCTGTTCTGGAAGGCGCGGATGGCCTCCCGGGTGCGGCTGCCGGGCACGCCGTCCGGATCGCCGGTCGGGAATCCCCGGCCGCTCAGCAGGCGCTGCATCTCCAGGATGTCTTCCCGTCCCAGGCGCCGGTTGTCGGCGTCGCGGCCCAGCATCGGCGGCGGCTGGCCCCGTAGCCGGTCGGCCAGCAGCGCCACGCTCAGGGCGTAGTTGACGGAGCGGTTCCAGGCCATGATCGCCTCGAAGTTGCGATACACCAGGAACGCCGGTCCGGCATGGCCCTGGGGCAGGAGGATGGCCCCGGGCAATTCCGAGCGGGGCAGCGGCTTGCCGTCCGCCAGCGTGACCCCCAGGGCGGCCCAGCGGTTCACGGGCTGCTTGTTGCCCAGGGTGGCCAGGCCGTGGTCGAAGTCCGCCGGCAGGCGCACTTCCCGGCCCCAAAGCTCGTCTTGCCGCCAGCCCACGCGTTGCAGGTAGCGGGCGCCGGATTCCAGGGCGTCCGGCAGGGAACGCCAGATGTCCTTGCGGCCGTCGCCGTCCGCGTCCACGGCGTGGTCCAGGAAGGTGGACGGCATGAACTGCATCTGCCCCATGGCGCCGGCCCAGGAGCCCTTCATGTCGACGGCGGCGATGTGGCCGTCCTGGAGGATGCGCAGGGCGTCGAGCAACTCCTTGCGGAAGAAGTCGGCGCGCCTGCCGTCGTGGGCCAGGGTGGCCAGGGCCGCCGGGATGGGGAAGCCGCCGGTGAAGGCGCCGTAGCGGGTTTCCATGCCCCACAGGGACACCAGCACGGCGGCCGGCACGCCTTGGCGACGCTGGACCTGGCCCAGCAGCTTGCGATGCATCCAGAGCTTGTCCTTGCCCAGCTTCAGTTGCCTGGGGGTGATGCGGGCATCCAGGTAATTCCAGAAGGTGTCGAGGAATTCCGGCTGGCGCCGGTCCAGTTCCAGCACCTTGGGGATCGGCTGGACATCGCCCAGGGCGGCATCCAGGGTGGCCTGGGAGATGCCCCGGGCCAGGGCGTCCCGGCTGAACGCCGCCAGCCAGGTGGGGAAGTCCGGTTTTTCCGCAGGTGTTCCGGCTGTCACTGCCGCCGTCGGTTCCGCCGATATTTGCGTTGTCATTTCCGCCGCCGGGGCGGGCGCCCAGGCCAGGCTCAGCCAGAGGACAGCCAGGCCCAGGGCGCCGGCCGGCGTCATGCCTCGTCCCCGGACATGCGCGCCGCCAGGTTCTCCCAGCGGATTTGCCGCAGGCTTTGCGCCAGGCGGTGGACCTCGCCGCTTTCCACCAGGCGGCGGCGCTCCCGGCCGTCCTTGACGCCGTGGTGGCGCAGCATTTCGCGCAGGGCCTCGTCCCTGGTCTTGCGGTCCGGGTCCATGACGTCGCCGCGCCGGGTATGGAAGGCGTCCTCGCCCGGGGCGCAGACGGTGGTGAACACGTTGAACTGCCGGCAGGCCATGGGCCGCACGGGGTGGATGGCGCAGGCCTCATCCACCAGGAAGGGGCAGGACCCCAGGTTGCGGTGGTCGGCCAGCTGGCCCCGTACCCGCCCGCGGAGGCCGCCTTCCAGCTTCTCGTTGGCGAACCAGGCCATGCCCATCAATTCCAGGGGGTAGACGGGGATGTCCGCGTGGCTGCGGCAGCAGGTGGCGCAGCCCCGACCGCAGGCCGGCTTGCGGCCGTCCGCCCGGATGGCGGCGGCCACGCCCAGGTCGGTGACGTGCTGGATTTCCAGCAGCAACGGCAGCCAGGGCTGCCGTTTTTCGTCTTCCGGGAAGCGCGCCCGGGCTGGGCGTACCTTCATCCCCGGCCGGTTCCATCACCGCGTCCAGGTTCAGGTTGTCGCAGTAGTCGAAGAAATCGCCGCGCAGGGTGGGCAGGTGCAGGTCGGCGGGCACGCCGATGGTGATGTTCACCGAGAACATGGGGGTGCCGGTGTGGGGGGCCGGATAGGTCTCGGTGGTCAGTTCCTCGATGTTGATACCCTGGCGGGCGAAGAAATCCGCCAGGCTGTGGACGATGCCGGGGTGGTCCATGGCCACCACGTTGACCCGGTAGGGCACCAGGGGCGTCTTGCGTTCCGCCGGCTTGGTGCGCTTGCGGATGATGGCCAGGCCCAGTTCCTCGCCGATGGTGTCGAGTCGGTCCTCCAGCTTGGTGAGGGCGTTCCAGGGGCCGGAGATCAGCATCAGGATGGCGAACTGGCCGCCCAGCACCGCCATGCGGGATTCCTCGATGTTGCAGCCCGCCTCGGCGATGCGGCTGGTGAAGCGCTGGACCAGGCCGACCTGATCCTCGCCGCTGGCGGTGATGGCCAGGTAGTCGATGTTGCTCATGATGGTTCCGTTCGGATGGGGTGCACCGGGATTGTAACGGGGGAATCCGCCATCCGATCCAGGCGGCTCAGAAAGGCGTCTCCAGGGTGATGAGCTTGCCCAGGGCCTGGCGGATTTCCGCCGGTGACAGATGGCGCATGATGCCGATGCCGGGGGCCATCTGGTTGCTCATGCAGCTCAGGGCGCGCACGGGCTGGTCCGGAGCCGCCAGCTGGAAGACGGTCTTGTAGTAGATGTGGCTTGGGCTTCCGTCGCCGTCCAGGCTGAATCCGACCTTCATGGTCGGGATGAAGGGGAAGACGGGCAGGCCGGCGAAGGTTTCGATGCTGCGGTAGGCGCGGGTGATGGCGAAGCCGCCGGGGCGCACGGTCTGTTCCCCCTCGGCGACCGTATTGATCTCGAAAACGCAGAAGGGATCCTGCTCCTGGACGCCGTTGAAGGGGACGACGCGGCCGTATTGCAGGCGCACGGTGGCGGCGTTGGCGGGGATGGTGAGGGTTTCGTTGAGGACGACGCGACCCTGGTTGACGGCGTCGTTCGTGTTGGCGCAGCCGGACAGAAGGGCCAGGAAGAGCAGGCCGGGTAGCAGTGGTTTCATCGCATTCCTCCAAGGGGTTGCAACCACTATAGGAGGGAATGGGGTGGGGAAAGGTTTCCCGGCGCGATTTTTCCCCCGCCGGCGGGGAGGGGGCCCGGGGATACGTTGCCAGCGGTCGAGCCGGGGCGGTAAGGTAGCCCCCATGGATACCTACGATTGCATCGTCATCGGCGGCGGCGCCAGTGGTCTGGTCAGCGCCGCCCGCCTGTCCCGGGCCGGGCGCCGGGTTCTCGTGCTGGAAGCCGCCGATCGCCTGGGAGGCTGCATCCACACCTGGCGGCCCCGGGCGGATTTCTGGCTGGAACTGGGCGCCCACACCGCCTACAACTCCTACGCGCCCCTGCTGGAGGCCCTGGCCGACCGGGGCCGGCTGGGGGATCTGCTGACCCGGGAGAAGCTGGGCTACCGCTTCTTCGAGAAGGATGGGGCCACCACCTCGCCCATGAAGCGCCTGAGTTTCCTGGAAGCGGCCCTGTCCATTCCTTTCGGCATCGGCAAGGCCAAGGCCGGACGCGACGTGGCGGAATGGTTCGGCGGCCTGCTGGGCAAGGGCAATTACCGCCGTCTGCTGTCGCCGGCCTTCGCCGCCGTGCTGTCCCAGTCGGCGGACGCCTTTCCCGCCGAGTGGCTGTTCCGGCGCAAGCCGCGCATGAAGGCGGCGCCGCGCAAGTACACCTTCCCCGGCGGCTTGCAGGGGCTGCTGGAGGCCCTGGCCGAGGGCGCGCCGTTCGAGACTCGCGTCGGGGTTCCCGTCCAGTCCCTGGCCCGGACCGGGGCCGGCTTCGGGGTGGGGACCGACGGGGGGGAAATCGGCTGCCGGCAAGTGGTGCTGGCGGTGCCGGTGGATGCCGCCGCGTCCCTGCTGGCGCCGGCCTACCCGGACCTGGCCCGGCCCCTGGCCGCCTACCCCATGTCCAGCAGCGAGGCCCTAGGAGTGGTGCTGGACGCGGAGCGGACGAAGCTGCCCGCCGTGGCGGGCCTGATCGGCGCCGACGACGATTTCTTCTCGGTGGTGACCCGGGATCCCGTGCCCCACGACGGCCTGCGCGGCTTCACTTTCCATTTCCGCCCCGGCCGCCTGGAGCGGGAGGGCAAGATCGCCCGCGCCGCGCGGGTGCTGGGCGTGGCGCCGACCGACTTCATCCATGTCCGGGAGACCCTGAACCGCCTGCCGGCGCCGGGGGTGGAACATCCCCGCCGCATGGCGGAACTCGACGCCCGCCTGGCCGGGGAACCCCTGGCCCTGGTGGGCAATTACCTCAACGGCCTGTCCATCGGCGACTGCGCGGAGCGCGCGGTGAGCGAGACGGATCGGTTGCTCTCATCCCCAGGCAAGTAGTTCCATCTCGATGGTGGCTGGAACAGCCCTCCCCACCCCGACCCTCCCCGTAAACGGGGAGGGAGCCAGCCCCTCCCCCGCATGCGGGGGAGGTTGGGAGGGGGAGTGCCTTGGCTTTCATTCCCATCGATCAGTATTTCAATAGGAGGACGACATGCCCAGCGTATTGGTACCCCTGGCCCATGGCTTCGAAGACCTGGAGGCCGTGACCATCGTCGATTTGCTGCGCCGCGCCGGCATCGCCGTGGTGACCGCCGGACTGGAGCCCGGCCTGGTGCTGGGCAGCCGGGGCACGCGCATCCAGCCGGACGCGACCCTGGACGACGCCCTGGCCCAGGACTACGACCTCGTCGCCCTGCCCGGCGGCCTGCCGGGGGCCGACCACCTGCGCGACGATGCGCGCATCCAGGCCCTGTTGAAGAAAATGGCGGCGGCGGGCAAGCACACCGCCGCCATCTGCGCCGCGCCCATGGCCCTGGCGGCGGCCGGCCTGCTCGACGGCAGGCGGGCCACGGCCTATCCCGGCGTGCTCGACGGCCTGGATCTGCCCACCACCACCAAGCGCGGCGACGCGGTGGTGGTGGACGGCAAGGTGGTGACCTCCAGGGGGCCGGGCACCGCCATGGATTTCGCCCTCACCCTGGTCGAACTGCTGGCGGGCCGGGACAAGCGGGACCAGGTGGAGGCGGGCCTGGTGCGCTGAGCCCCACGATCGCAACCGAATCACCGAGGAGAAGGAGCGAACATGCTGATACGCGAAGTGCTGGGAGTTAAATCGGCGGCGGATATCTTCGGCGTGCAGGCCGACGCCACGGTGGCGGAAGCGGTGGCGAAAATGGTGGAGCACGGCATCGGCTCCCTGGTGGTGATGAAGGACGGCACCCTGGTGGGTTTCGTCACCGAGCGGGACATCGTCAAGGGCATGCATCGCGTCGGCGTCTGCCTGACGGACGCCAAGGTCTGCGACCTGATGGAGCAGGAACCCCTGGTGGTCACCCCGGAGGATTCCGTGGACTACGCCCGGGACGCCATGACCAAGAGCCACACCAGCCATCTGGTGGTGCTGGACGGCCACAAGCTGGCCGGGGTCATCTCCTTCCACGACGTGGCCCGGGCCTGCCTGAAGGAAGCCAATTTCGAGAACGCGCTGCTCAAGCGCTACATCAAGCACTGGCCGGAGTAAAACAGCCCGTTCCCGCCCAGGCCGCTGACACGGCCTTCGGTGGAGGTTCGCGGTGTCGAACTTTTTGGCGTGGGGCGGAGAGAATGCGAACTTTCTGAACTTTCCACCCGACCGTGAACGATGGCTATTGAACGATTGATAAGGCCCGCCGCGGATCGTCGTTCCGGCTCAGGCGGGAGTCCGGCCGAATCGATGGGTCAGCGACTCTCGGAAAGTTGACCCAGGAGGGATTGATAGACCTTCAGCCGACTGGGCAGCATGTCGCCGCGCGCGGCGGCTTCCAGCACGGCGCAGCCGGGTTCCTTGATATGCCGGCAGTTGTAGAAGCGGCACTGGCCCGCCCGCGCGTTGATTTCGGGAAAGGCGGCCATGAGGGCGGCCATGCTCAGGTGCCGCAGGCCGAATTCCTGCATGCCGGGGGAGTCGATCAGGGCGCCGCCGCCCGGAAGACGGTGCAGACGGGCGTGGGTGGTGGTGTGCTTGCCGGCGTCCAGGGCGATGGAGATTTCACCCGTGGCCGCGTCGGCGCCTGGAACCAGCCGGTTCAACAGCGTGCTTTTCCCTACCCCGGAACCGCCAACGAGCACGGTGGTGTGGTCGCGCAGATGGGCTTCCAGCGCCGACACATCCCTCTTCGCGGAGACGGCGACAAGCGCGTAGCCCAATTCGACGTAGGTTTTCAGGTATTCGGCCAGGGCGGCGGTTTCGGGCAGATCCGCCTTGTTCAGCACGATCAGGACGGGGATGTCCGCCGTCTCGCAGGCCACCAGGCAGCGAATCAGCAGTTCTTCCCGGAAGTAGGGCACCGCCGCGACGACAACGGCGGCCTGGTCCACGTTGGCGGCGATGAGTTTCTCGCGCATTTCGTCGGAGCGGTAGAGCAGGTTGTCCCGGGGCTCCACCTTCTCGATGACCCCGCTGCCGGGATGGGTGAGGTTGAAGCTCACCCGATCGCCGCAGGCCACGCCGCCTTTCTTGCCGCGCATGACGCATTCCACCACGTCCGTGCCGTCGTCCACGAGGAAATGCCGACCGTAGGCGGCGGTGACGCGGCCGGAGGGCATCAGGTCCGCCGCCTGGAAAAATCCCGCATCAAAGCTCGAACAGGGCGTCGATCTTGGCCGCGCAGATGAAGTCGGATTCCGACAGGCCGTTGATGGCGTGGGTGATGTATTCCACCCGGCAGGTATTCCAGCCCACGGCCAGGTCGGGATGGTGGCCCTGCTGGTGGGAGACCCAGGCCACGGCGTTGACGAAGGTCATGGTGATGTAGTGGTCGGTGAACGTGAAGTCGCGCCGCAGCTTGCCGTCCGCCACGCGCCAGTCCTTGGCCAGTTTGGGCATGAGGCCGGCGATTTCATCGGCGGTGAGGGGAGGAATGCCGCCCTCGCAGGGCTTGCATTTGCCTTTGGAAAGGTCGCAGAAGGTTTCGGTCATGGTGTCTACATGTAGTTGTCAGTTGTCAGTTGTCAGTTGTCAGTTGTCAGTTGTCCGATGCAATGGCGCAGCGGGCGCACAAATTCTTTCTGCTGACTGATTGCTGCCAACTGCTTACTTAAATTTGTAGTACTGCCCGTTCAGATAGGCGGCCAGGTGAAGTTCGTCTTCCGGGAACAGGTTGTTGCCCAGCATGGCGTTGCAGGTGGTGATCTGCTGGGCCAGGGCGGAGGCGTTCTTCACCCGGCGGTCGGCGCGGGTGTAGATCTTGCCGCCGTCGCCGCCGAACCTGCCGATGTGGCAGCCGGCGCATTGTTTTTCGTGGGTGGCCTTGCCCTTGTTGGCATCGCCCTTGTCGAAGGGGGCCGCCGCCAGGGCGGCGGGGGCGAGAAACGCCAGGGTGAGGGCCAGTGCGGGCGCGGTGATGGTGTTCATGGTCGACTCCTCTCTCTATGCCCGGATGGGCTGTGCCTGAAGATTGTTATAGGCATCGAGTTTCGCGATACGTTCCACGGCCTTGGGATGACTGTCGTAGAACAGGGAATAAAGGGGGTCCGGCGTCAGGGTGGAGGCGTTGTCCCGGTACAGGCGCACCAGGGCGGAGATCAGGTGGCCGGGCTCGGTCTGCCGGGCGGCGAAGGCGTCGGCCTCGAACTCGTGCTTGCGGGAATAGAGGCTCATGAAGGGCGTGGCCGGAAACAGGAACACCGGCAGGGCCAGGAAGAACAGGGCCAGGGCGGTGGCGTCGGTCTGGTTCGCCACGCCCAGTCCGGCGTAGAACCAGTCGGCTTCCTTGACCCAGGCCAGGACCGCCAGCATGAGGAGGGAGAGGACGAACATCAGGCCGATGCGCTTGACGATATGGCGGTGCTTGAAGTGGCCCAGTTCATGGGCCAGGACCGCCTCGATCTGCTCCGGGCCGAGCTGGGACAGCAGGGTGTCGAAGAACACGATGCGCTTGTTCCGGCCCAGCCCGGTGAAATAGGCGTTGCCATGGCTGGAGCGGCGGGAGCCGTCCATGACGAACACGCCGCTGGATGTGAAGCCGGCCCGGGCCAGCAGGCGTTCGATGCGTTCGCGCAGGCCCTGGTCTTCCAGGGGGGTGAACTTGTTGAACAGGGGCGCGATGAAGGTGGGGTAGACCGCCAGGATCAGCAGGTTGAAGGCCATCCAGACGCCCCACACCCAGAGCCACCAGGTTTCGCCCATCACGCCCATGAGCCAGAGCACCAGCAGGATGAGGGGCGCGCCGATCACCAGGCCCAGCAGGGACTGCTTGACCAGGTCGGCGACGAATCCGGCCGGGGTCTGGCGGTTGAAGCCGAAGCGGGCCTCGACCCGGAACTGGCCGTAAGCCCCCAGAGGCAATTCCGCGATGGCGCTGATGAGGAACAGTCCGAGCAGGAGCGCGGTGCCCACCAGCATGGGGCTGTCGATGCGGGCGGCCAGGATGTCCTGGAGCCATTGCAGGCCGCCGCCCAGGGTGAAGAACAGCAGCAGTCCCGCTTCCACGGCCAGATGGACCAGGCCCAGACGGGCCTTGGCCAGGGTGTAGGCGGCGGCCTTGCGGTGCTCCTCCAGGGGGATGATGCCCAGGAAGGCGTCGGGCGGCGCGTCCCGATGCAGCCAGACATGACGCATCTGGCGCAGCAGCAACCAGAGCTTCAGTCCGAAGGCGAGGACCAGCGCGGCCAGAAAAATGCTTTGAAATGAAGGCATTAGGTGTGGTCGTGTGCGGGGTTCCGGGGATTATGCCACAATGCCCGCCCTTCCCCGCCCCACCCCGCGAAGCTGAAAAAATGGCGCAAAACGATACCCACCTGGTCTGGGTTGACATGGAAATGTCCGGCCTGGACCCCGACAAGGACGTGGTCCTGGAAGTGGCCCTGGTGGTCACCGACAAGGACCTCAATCTGGTGGAGGAGGGGCCCGTCCTGGTGGTGCGTCAGTCCGACGCCGTGCTGGACGGCATGGACAACTGGAACAGGAGCACCCACGGCAAGTCCGGCCTGATCGACAAGGTCAAGGCTTCCACCCTGTCCGAGGCGGACGTGGAACTGCGCATGCTGGCCTTCATGAAACAGCACGTGGGCGAGCGGAAATCTCCCATGTGCGGCAATTCCATCTGCCAGGACCGCCGCTTCATGGCGCGCCACCTGCCCAGGCTGGAAGCCTATTTCCACTATCGCAACCTGGATGTGTCCACCCTCAAGGAACTGGCGGCCCGCTGGCGCCCGGAATTGAAGGAAGGCTTCAAGAAGGCCAACAACCACACCGCCCTGGCCGACATTCAAGAATCCATCGAGGAGCTCCGTTATTACCGCGACAAGTTCATCAAGACCAGCGTGTAGTCGGTAGCCCGTGGCGGGCGCATGGTCCAAGGGCGCCTTGGGCGCGGAGACTTCGAGCCACCGACTTCACGCTACCCGCTAAAAAGGAAAACAATGAAACCCGGTACCCCGTTCGTCGTTGAAGTGAATCCGCGCATCCCGCGCCGCCTGTCGCGCCTGTCCGAACTGGCGGACAACCTGTGGTACGCCTGGGATCGTCCCACCCGCACCCTGTTCGCCCGCCTGCACCCGGGCCTTTGGGACGCGGTCAACCACAATCCCAAGGCCTTCCTCAAGCGGGTGGACGAGGAACGCCTGACCGAGGCGGCGGAAGACCACATCTTCCTGGGCAGCTACAACCGCGTGTTGTCGGCCTTCGACACCTACATGAGCGAGCCCCTGCGCCGGGACATGCCCCTGGAGCTGAAGCCCGGGGACCTGATCGCCTATTTCTGCGCCGAGTTCGGCTACCACGAGAGCTTTCCGGTCTATTCCGGCGGCCTGGGCATCCTCGCCGGCGACCATTGCAAGTCCGCCTCCGACCTGCGCCTGCCCTTCGTGGCGGTGGGCCTGCTGTATCGCCAGGGCTATTTCTCCCAGCGCATCGACAACGACGGCAACCAGATCGCCACCTATACCGATTCCGAGTTCGACGACCTGCCCATGCATCCGGCCCTGAACGAGGAGGGCAAGGAGATCCACATCCACATCGAGTTGCCCGGCCGCAGGGTGGAAGTGAAGGTGTGGGAAGCCCGCATCGGCCACGTGCGCCTGTGCCTGCTGGATACCGACCTGCCCGGCAACCGCGCCGAGGACCGCTACATCACGCACCAGCTCTACGGCGGCGACAAGCACACCCGCATCCAGCAGGAGATCGTGCTGGGCATCGGCGGCATGCGCGCCCTGGAGCAGCTGGGCATCAAGCCCACGGCCTACCACATCAACGAGGGCCACGCCGCCTTCCTGGTGCTGGAGCGCATCCGCCGCAAGGTGAAGGGCGGGCTTTCGTTTCACGCCGCCCTGGAGGCCGTGGCGGCCAACACCGTGTTCACCACCCACACCCCCGTCCCGGCCGGCCACGACCATTTCGCCGAGGACATGATCTGGGACTACTTCAGCCAGTGCTGCAACGACCTGGGGGTGCAGCGCGAGGAGTTCATGAAGCTGGGCGGCGCCGGCCACGGCCAGGAATTCAACATGACCAAGCTGGCGCTCCACGGCTCCCGTCACCATAACGGCGTGTCCCGCATCCACGGCGGCGTTTCCTCCCACATCCTGTCCGACATGTGGCCCCAGGTGCGCCCGGACGAGTCGCCCATGGGCTACATCACCAACGGCGTCCACGTTTCCACCTTCCTGGCCCAGGAATGGCAGGATCTGTTCGACAACAAGCTGGGCTACGAGTGGCGCCGCCGCCTGACCGACGCGGCCTTCTGGGAGAAGCTGGCCAGCATCCCGGATCACCATTTCTGGTCCGTGCACCAGGCCCTCAAGTCCCAGATGCTGCACTCGGTGCACCACCGCATCACCGAACAGCACCTGCGCAACCACGGCTCCGAGGCCCACCTGGAGCGCATGCTCAAGTACGCCAATCCCCTGGATCCCAACGTGCTGACCATCGGCTTCGCGCGTCGCTTCGCCACCTACAAGCGCGCCACCCTGATGTTCGAGAACATGGACTGGATGCGGGCCATCATCAAGGACGCCGACCGGCCGGTGCTGTTCATCTTCGCCGGCAAGGCCCACCCGGCCGACAAGCCGGGCCAGGAACTGATCCGCCGCATCCACGAGATTTCCCGCTGGCCCGAGTTCGAGGGCAAGCTGCTCATGGTGGAAGGCTACGACCTGGGCTTCGCCCGCCGCCTGGTCTCGGGTTGCGACGTCTGGCTCAACAACCCCATCTACCCCCTGGAAGCCTCCGGCACCTCGGGCATGAAGGCGGCCATGAACGGCGTGCTCAACCTCTCGGTCACCGACGGCTGGTGGGACGAGGGCTACGACGGCGGCAACGGCTGGGCCATCAAGCCGGCGCCGGAGTACTTCGACGACGCCCGCCGCAACCGGGAAGACAGCCGGGACCTCTACGAACTGCTGCAGGACCAGGTCATCCCCATGTATTACCGGCGCAACGAGCTGGGCATCTCCAGCGAATGGGTGCGCATGGCCAAGCGCTCCATCACCACCCTGCTGCCCCGCTTCAACTCCACCCGCATGGTCATGGAGTACGTCAACAAGTTCTACGGCCCCGCCTCGCGCCAGTGGCGGCGCTACTCGGAAGGCGGCTTCGCCGCGGCCCAGGGGGTTGCCGCCTGGAAGGCCAAGGTGCGCCAGGCCTGGAGCGGCGTCAGCCTGCGCCGGCTGGACGAGCCCCAGAAGCGCATCGGCTTCGGCGAGACCCTGTCCCTCAAGGTGGCGGCGAGCCTGAACGGGCTCGCCCCGGAGGATGTGCGGGTGGAAGTCCTCATGGGCCGGGCCTCGAAGCAGGGCCAGGACCGGGACCTGCAGGCCGTGCCCATGATCCCGGATGGCTGGGACGGCCAGGATTCCCTGTTCACCCTGGAACTCACCCCGGACATGTGCGGCAAGCTGCTCTACCGTGTGCGGGTCTATCCCTATCACGAACTGCTGACCCACCCGTTCGAAACCGGGTTGATGGTCTGGCTGTGAGGCAAGTTGACAGTTTTCAGTTGTCGGTAGGCAGTTGCTGCCTGCTGCCCACCGCCTACTGATGACTACTTTCCTCGCCATCGGCTTTGGCGCCGCCCTGGGCGCCTGGTTGCGCTGGGGTCTGGGACTCTGGCTCAACCCGGCGTTTCCCACGCTGCCGTTCGGCACCCTGGCGGCCAATCTGGCGGGGGGCTACCTCGTCGGCCTGGCCATCGCGTATTTCGCCCAGCATCCCGGGCTGCCGCCGGAATGGCGGCTGTTCGCCATCACCGGCTTCCTGGGCGGGCTCACCACCTTCTCCACCTTTTCCGCCGAGGTCTTCACCCTGATCAGCCGAGGCCAGCTAGCCTGGGCCCTGACGGCGGCCTCGGCCCACCTGTTCGGCTCGCTGGCGCTCACCGCGCTGGGGGTCTGGACCTTCAAACTGATCCGGGGATGATCATGGAAAAGCTCTGCATCCGCCTCTTCGTCCAGGAAGGCATGAAACACGCGCATCAGCCGATCCATGAATGGCTGTTCGACCAGGCGCGCGCGCTCGGCATTCCCGGCGGCACGGCGTTTCGCGCCGCCGCCGGCTACGGCCGCCACGGCGTGCACGAGGACAGCTTCTTCGAACTGGCCGGCAAGCTGCCGGAGACCGTCGAGTTCGTCGCCGACGCGGCGCGTATCCAGGCCCTGGTCGAACGAGTCGGCGAGGCGGGCCTGAAGCTGGTGTATGTGACGCATCCGGTGGACATGGGCGTAACCGGCGCCTGAACCGTCACCGTCGCCTGAGGGCCGGATGCCGGCCCTGCCGGGCGGTTCCATCGCCGGCGGCTACGACGCCCTCGCCGGCGGCGACACCCTGGAATTCGGCGCCGGCATCGATCTTGCCGGCCCACGGGCCTACTTCCATTCTGGCGACTTGGTTCTCAACTACGGCGGGGTTGACTGGTCCTGTCTCAACTGCGGAATGGCCGGCGCCTTCGAGCACTTCCGCTTCGCCGACGGCCCGACGCTGAGCCGGGCGGTGCGGTGACGACTGCACCACGCCGCCGACCCACCACAACGCGGCCCAGCACAACAAGATCGAACGACTATAACTTTCGACAGATTGAGCGGATGAGCCGGGCGGCCTAAGCTGCGGGCACAAAACAACCGGGAACAACGTATTCCGGGCAACGAACAAGGGGGAGGGAAATCATGATGCATCGATGGATGGGGTGGATTGCATGCAGGGTGCCGTTCCCGAGCTCCACGAACCAGATCACCGTCTTCAATGCGCCGGGGTTCATGAACTCCGTCTCGATTCAAACAGTTGAGTCCAGCAATGAATCGGCATGGAGGATGGCGGCATGAGCACACGGCCTAGCGTCAAGCCGCACAAGAGATTTCGCCAAATGCGTGGCATCGGCCTCCTCAAGGTGTTTCTGCTTATCCCCTTAGCCCTTGTGCTGATGATTTTCCTTGCGGTTGCGTTCTTCGAAGGGCGCAAGGCGTATTGGGATTACAAGGTACGAGAGATGTGCGCGAAGGATGGGGGGGTGAAGGTATATGAACGAATCAAGATCAATGCCGAGGATTACCGACGTTTGAATGGCGCCCAAGGTGAAATCCCTATTCCGGAAAGACGTAGCGCAACAACCCGAGCGGAATATGTTTCTGACACAGAAATAACGTGGATACAGAGGAACAGTCTGGAGGTGTATCGCACTGAAGCCGCGATTCGCGCTGTGCCGGGGGGTAGAACTCTTGCGCGCTATGTAGAACTACGCAAGGGTCGGTGGTGATTTTCAACTTTGCCCATCACAGTACGTTTAGTTGTGATCAGGGTTATGGGTCCATAAGCAAACAAATTTTCATTATTGGGGGAGTTGAAAAATGAACAACATTTCAATGATTTTCAATGCATCCGAACTGGCACTGGCTGCGTACGCAAACTTGACGCCTGGTGTTACGGATAACCCCATACGGCAAGCAGCGCTTGTCGCTGCCGGCCTCTCCGCCAAGCAAGCCGAAGAATTCGCCAAGAAGTATCCGGAAATCCTCACCCAATACACCGACACCCCCGCCGAAGGCGGCCTGGGCACGAGTTTCAGCGCCACGGTATTCAAGGACACCACCGGCAATCTCACCCTGGCGATACGCGGCACGGCGGAACTGGTCGGCACACCCAACGACATCCTCCCCAGCGATACCGATATCGCCCTCGCCGGCGCCAGCTTTGACCAGATAGTCGCCCTGTGGAACTGGTGGCAGCGCGTCAGCCACGCCGCCGGCACACTCGTACCGCAATATCATTTGACCGGTACTCCAACCAACCCTGGCCAAGCAGTCTTCATCCAGTCCAGCTTAGGGCAATGGCTCGAACCCATCGCCTCGGTCGCGGCCACCGGCACGCTGGTGGCCGCCCTCGGCGCTGACAGTGACTACCAGCTCGACGTCACTGGCCAGCAGTCTGGGTGGGCATTCTGGCCGGCCTTCGGCCCTTGTTTCGGAGCGCCACGAACCAGATAACCGTTTTCAATGCGCCGGGGTTCAAGAACACTGCCACAGTGCAAACCTTCTTCAACCATCTTGATGGAAACATCCCCAACGGCGTGGACACCACCAACGTCATCGCCGACGAAGCCAGTGTGGGAAGTGTCCCCTGGAGTGCAATCGCTGGTCTGCATAGCCGTCCGGGTGTGGCTGTGAACATCCCTGTCGAGAACCAGTGGTTGTCCGACGAACCCAACCCGGCGGATGCAATAAACCATTCCCAGCAAACCCTCACCGACGCGTTGGCGGTTTACAGTCTGTTGACCGAACTCGCCCCCAGCCTGAGCAGTATGGCGTTCAAGTCGATTCTGGCCGCCACGGCGTCGGGAACAGCGGCGGTGCTCGAAAAGATCGTCGATGTGCTCGAACGCACATTCGGCGTCAACACGGCGAACCTAGCCACGGGCAACACCAACCGCGATGCGTTGTATCAGGCTATTTACGGCCTCCAACAGAATGCCCTGTTTTAACAAGACGCCGGTTTTGTGCAAATCCAGTCCCTCGCCGGTTTGAACCGCGATCAGATCGTTGCCTACGCCAAGACCGACATCGCCTACCGCTACGCACTGGAGGAACTCAACCCGTTCACCGTGACCGGCGACGCTGGCCTCTACGTCCAACACAACGCCGACGGCCACCTCGATGCAGGACAAGTCAGCGACCTCTACCTGCAAGACCGTGCCGCGATGCTGTCCTGGCTGCTGCAATTCAACGTCAACGACAACGCCCCCACGGCCACGCCCTATGGCGACACCTTCTACATACTCGGCAGCTTCGTCGACCGTTACTACTTCAAGGACGTTGCCACCAACACCAAAATCCGCCTCGGTGAAACCGTTGATCTCCTGCAACCACCCACGGATTTCCGCCACATCGTCTTCGGCGGCGGCCAGGGCGAGATTCTTAACGGCTCAGCCACATCCGACCACCTCTATGGCGGGAGCCGGAGATGACACCCTCACCGGCCACAGGGGCAACGACCACCTGGAAGGCGGCGCTGGCCAAGACACTGCCCTGCGTGCCATCACGCCTGGCGACGGCTTCGACACCGTACTCGACAGCGATGGTTCAGGCGCGGTTGTCATCGGCGGTATCCAGGCCAACGGCAAGGCGGCGGTAATAGCGCAAGCTGACTGGCTGCTCAGTACCAACACATGGCAGGACCGCGAGAACGGTCTTAACTACCAACTCATTGCCCAGGCAGATGGTACGCAGGATCTCTACTTGATCGGCAGCCACGGCAGTACCCGCATCAGGAACTGGCATGGCGGCGACCTGGGCATCAGCCTGGGTATGGGTGGCATTGCCGCGATCCCCGGCTACGGCCTCACCCTCACCGGCGACCTCGCCCCGATCGACCAGGACGCGGGAGCACCCGGCATCCAGCTCGGCTACGACGCCCTTGACAACGTCCTCATCGGCGCCACCCCCGAGCCCGGCCGCGCCGACGTTCTCTACGATAGCGCCGGCGACGACCTGATCCAGGGCCTCGGCGGCAACGACATCCTCTATGCCTGGCGCGGTGGCGCCGACCGCCTGGAAGGCGGCGACGGCGACGACATCCTCGACGCCGGACCCGGCGCCGACCTCGCCACCGGCAACGCCGGCCAGGACCTGGTCTGGGGCCTCGCTGGTGCCGACGTGCTGTATGGCGGCGACGAACAAGCCCTCGATGCCGCCCTGCTGGCCGGCGAAACCCAGGTCGGCAGCGGCCAGAAGGGCGACCTCCTGGGCGGCGGCGACGACAACGACAGCCTGATCGGCGACGCTGGCAACGACGCCCTCGCCGGCGGCGCCGGTGGCGACCTCCTGATCGGCGGCGGCGGTGACGACAACCTTATGGGCGATGAAGACCTCACCAACGCCAACCTTGGCTGGAGCCTCACCCGCAACGTCATCAGCGACGCCAACGGCAACACCCAATACCAGCGCCTATACAACAACGTCGATGCCGCCGAAGCCGCCAACGGCGGTGCCGATATCCTCTACGGCGGCGCCGGCAATGACTGGCTGCTGGGGCAGATGGGCGACGACATCCTGGACGGTGGCAGCGGCGATGATGTCCTCTTTGGCGGCGCCGGCGGCGACGTCATGCTCGGTCAGGCCGGCGACGACCTGCTGATTGGCGATGACGCCTCGGCGCCGGCCGACCAGCAGGGTGACGGTTACCTCGACGGTGGCGCCGGCGACGACACGCTGAAAGGCGGCATCGGCGCGGACCAACTCATTGGCGGCGCCGGCGACGACACCCTGTTCGCCTTCGACGGGGACGACCATCTCGACGGCGGCGCGGGCCAGGACTGGCTGATCGGCGACGACCTGAGTGTGGCCGGCGCCCAGCACGGCGCCGATACGCTCGACGGGGGCGACGACGACGATTACCTCTTCGGCCAGGGCGGCGGCGATCGCCTGCAAGGCGGCCAGGGAAACGATTACCTGCAAGGCGACGACGGCGCCCTGGCGGGCGAATACCATGGCAACGACAGCCTGGATGGCGGCGCCGGCAGCGACACTCTGTTGGGCGACGGTGGCCACGACACGCTCGACGGCGGTGACGGCGACGACTCCCTGTTCGGTGACAACCACCCCAGCCAGCCCTTGGCGGAAGAGTTCCAGGGCAACGACATCTTGAATGGCGGCGCCGGCCTCGATTACCTCGAAGGCGGTGCCGGCGACGACGTCTACCGCTTCAAAGCTGGTGACAGCCCCTTGATCGGCGGCACCGCTGAAAGCGTCAACGACAGCAAAGGCCACGACCGCATCGAATTCGGCGCCGGCGTTGGCGCCGGCAACATTCTCCTGTACCAGTATGGCCAGGACATGGCCCTCCAATACGGCGGCAACGACTGGCTCTGGATCTATGGTGGGTTCAATGGCGCCGTTGAATCGTTCGGCTTCGACAACGGCGCCAAGATGAGCTGGATGCAGCTGATCGGTCTGGCCTATGGCAGCGTCGTCAACAGCAGCACCGGTTCCGCCAATGCCACGCTTTCGGGCGGCAATCAGAACGACAGTCTCACCGCTACCGGTGGCGGCTCGAGCTTTTCCGGCGGCAAGGGCGACGACACCCTCGCCGGCGCCGGCGGCGGCAATACCTATCTGTACAACTTGGGCGACGGTTCAGACACGATCCAGGACACCGGCGGCCAGACGGATGCGCAAGGCAACTCCGTGCCCAACGTGCTCAGCTTCGGCGAGGGCATCACGGCGGACGACATCAGCCTGGAGCTGGGCTCCCTGCTGATCCGGGTGGGGAGCGATCCCAACGACACAATCCGCATCGCCAACTTCAACCCCAACGACGTCCTTGGCCAGCGCGCCATCGACCGTTTCGCCTTCGCCGACGGCACCGTGCTGAGCTACGAGGATCTGCTGGCCAGGGGCTTCGACCTGGCGGGAACGGCGGGGAACGACACGATCACCGGGACCAATATCCAGGACCGCATCAGCGGCGGGGCGGGAAACGATACCCTGAGTGGTGGCGCCGGCGACGACAGGCTCGCGGGAGCAAGCGGCAACGATATCCTGAGCGGGGGAGCGGGCTCGGACACCTACGAGTTCAACCTGGGGGATGGGGTGGATACCCTCAGCGAGGTGGCAGCTTCCGCGGACACCGACGTGCTCGTCTTTGGCTCAGGCATCAACCCGTCCGACATCAGCGCCGTGCGCAACGGCGATGACCTGGAGCTCCGCCATGCCAACGGCGGCGACAAGGTCGTCGTCGCCAACTGGTTCTCAGGCTCCACGGGCTTCTACCAACTCGATCGGGTGGAGTTCGCCGACGGCACCCAGTGGCTGGCGACGAACATCAGCCAGATGCTGGCCAATTCCCCGCCGACCGGAAGCGTCACCCTGAGCGGCACGGCCGCCCAGGGCCAGGTGCTGACGGCGGGCAACACCCTGGCGGATGCGGATGGGCTGGGAAGCATCGGCTATCAATGGCAGACCTCCGCCGATGGCACGACCTGGGGCAACCTGGCCGGGGCGACCGGCGCCAGCTTCACCCTCGCCGAAGCCCAGGTCGGCGAGCAGGTGCGCGTGGTGGCCAGCTACACGGATGGCCAAGGCAGGGCGGAAGCGGTGGCAAGTGCGGCATCGGCGGCGGTGGCCAACGTCAACGACGCGCCGACCGCCGCCACCCCGCTGGCCAACCAGGCCGCTACCCAGGGTCAGGACTTCAGCTTCACCCTGCCTGTGCATGCCTTCATCGACCCCGACCAGGTCCACGGCGATGCGCTGAGCCACGCCGCCACGCAAGCGGACGGTTCGGCCCTGCCGGCCTGGCTGAGCTTCAACTCCGCCACGAAGACCTTCAGCGGCACACCGGCGAACGGCGACGTCGGCGAGCTCAGCCTGAAGGTCACGGCCACCGACCTGGGCGGGCTTGCCGCCGCGCAAACCTTCGGCTTGGCCGTGGCCAACATCAACGACGCCCCGTCCTTGTCCGCCCCCCTGGCCGATCAGCTGGCTCATGCCGGCAGCGCTTTCACCTTCCAGCTGCCGGCGAACACCTTCGCCGACATCGACATGGGGGACGTGCTGGCTTACCACGCCACCCGTGCCGACGGCACGGCCCTGCCAGCCTGGCTCACCTTCGATCCGACCACGCGGACCTTCAAGGGCACTCCGGGGGCAAGCGACGTGGGGCAATTCGACGCCAGGGTGGTTGCCACCGATGCGGGCGGCCTGACGGCATTCGATGTCTTCGCCCTGGCCATCGATCAGGACGCCATGACCGGCACACCCGACGACGACAACCTGGTTGGCGCCGCTGGCGACGATACCCTCTCCGGCGGCGCCGGCAACGATGTGCTGGACGGTGGCGCGGGCGCCGACCTCCTGTTGGCCGGCGCGGGTGACGATGGTTTCCTCATGTCCGCGCTGGATGGAACATGGGCCAAAGGCTATGGCGTCCTGAATGATGGCAGCCCGGGCCATGCCGGCAGTGGCCAGGTCATAGCCATTGCCGGGCGCAAGGCAAACCACGATGTCATGGATGGGGGGGATGGCTGGGACACCCTCACCGGCACGGGTTTCGACGATGTCATCGTGCTTGACGATCGCTTCAGCCCGACGGCGTTGAGCGGGCCGCGCTTCATGAATATCGAGCAATTCGCCGGCGGTGGCGGAAACGACATCATCGACCTTACCAGCCAGATTTACGTCTATGGCGACGTCATCCTGGATGGCGGCGAAGGAAAGGACGTGTTGTGGGCTGGCAGCGGCAATGACCGCCTGATCGGTGGCGCGGGCAACGACCTGCTGGATGGGGGATATGGTGCCGACACCATGATTGGCGGCTCGGGAAACGACACTTACACGGTGGATAACCCGGGCGACGTGGTGACGGAAAATGCCGGTCAAGGCACGGATACGGTCAAGAGCTCGGTCTCCCACACGCTCGGCGACAACGTCGAAAAACTTGTCCTGACCGGAGGGACGGCCACCAACGGCACGGGCAACCCGCTGAATAACATCCTCACGGGCAATGGCGGCGCCAATACGCTGGATGGCGGCGCCGGGAATGACATTCTCCAGGGCGGTAAGGGCAACGATACCTATCTGTTCAACCGGGGGGGCGGCGTGGATACCTGGATCGAGAACGATGCCGCGGTCGGCAATGTGGACGTGGGCCGCTTTGGCCTGGACATTCTCCACGACCAGATCTGGTTCCTGCGCAAAGGCAACAACCTGGAGATGAGCGCCATCGGCACGTCGGACAAGGCGGTGCTCAAGGACTGGTATCTCAGCGGTGCCCGCCACCTGGAGCGCTTCGAGGCCGGCGACGGTAGGGTGCTGCTGGATAGCCAGGTGGATGTCCTGGTGCAGGCCATGGCCGCGTTTGCGCCACCGGCGGCGGGGCAAACCAGTTTGCCCGCCAACTACCACGACGCGCTGGCGCCGGTTTTGGCGGCGAACTGGCAGTAGGGACGGCGGCAAGGGACAGCGGAGTCGTTGCCGTCTTTGGCGGCTTGCGGATCCGCCCCCCCTCGCGGGGAATGCCGCCCCGCGCAAACCAAGGGAACGCGACATGGAAAAGGAAGAAGACGAGCTCGACGCCGAATCCGCGGGTCGGCAATCCCTCGCCGACACACCCACACCCCTCGACCCCGGCCTGACCTGCCTCATCATGCTGGCCCGCTTCCACGGCGTGGCGGCGGAGCCGGCCCAGCTGGCCCATGAGTTCGGCGAGGGCGGTCCCTTCGGCATCACACAAATCCTTCTGGCGGCCAGGAAGCTGGGTCTCAAGGCCAAAGCGGTGCGGGCGGCCAGCGCCCGCTTGGCCGCCATGCCCTTGCCCGCCCTGGCATTGGGGCGGCAAGGCGGCTTCTTCATCCTGGCCAGGGTCGATGAGGACCAGGCCCTCATCCACGATCCCCAGGCCGGCAAACCCCAGACCCTGTCGCGGGCCGAGCTGGAAGCGCGGTGGACGGGGGAGCTCGTCCTGTTCACCTCGCGCGCCTCCCTGGCCGGCGAGCTGGCCCGCTTCGACTTCACCTGGTTCATTCCCGCCATCGTCAAATACCGCAGGCTGCTGGGCGAAATCCTGCTGGTCTCCTTCGTGCTCAACCTGTTCGCGCTGGTGACGCCGCTGTTCTTCCAGGTAGTGATGGACAAGGTGCTGGTGCACCGCGGCCTGACCACGCTGGACGTCATCGCCGTCGGCCTGCTGGTGGTGTCGCTGTTCGAGGTGGTGCTGTCCGGCCTGCGCACCTATGTCTTCGCCCACACCACCAGCCGCATCGACGTGGAACTGGGCGCGCGCCTGTTCCGCCATCTGCTCAACCTGCCCATGGCCTATTTCCAGGCCCGCCGGGTGGGCGATTCGGTGGCGCGCGTGCGCGAGCTGGAGAACATCCGCGCCTTCCTCACCGGCAACGCCATCACCGTGGTGCTGGACGTGTTCTTCTCCGGCGTGTTCATCGCCGTCATGCTGTTCTACAGCGGCTGGCTGACCCTGGTGGTGCTGGCTTCCCTGCCGCTCTACCTGTTGATTTCCCTGCTGGTCACGCCGCTGCTGCGCGCCCGCCTGCACGAGAAATTCAACCGCGGCGCCGAGAACCAGGCCTTCCTGGTGGAAACCGTGTCCGGCATCGACACCCTGAAGGCGATGGCGGTGGAACCACAGATGACCCGCCACTGGGACAAGCAGCTCGCCGCCTATGTCAGCGCCGGCTTCCGCGCCGCCAAGTTGTCCACCGTCGCCCACGAAGGCGTCAATCTGGTCGGCAAGCTGGTGACCGTGGCCACGCTCTGGCTCGGCGCCAGGCTGGTGATCGAGGGCGAACTCACGGTGGGCCAGCTCATCGCCTTCAACATGCTGGCCGGCCGCGTGGCCCAGCCCATCATGCGCCTGGCCCAGTTGTGGACCGACTTCCAGCAGACCGGCATCTCGGTGCAGCGCCTGGGCGACATCCTCAACAGTCGCACCGAGCTAGCCGGCGCCAGGTCACCGCTGCCCGCCCTGGCCGGCCGCATCGAGCTGGACCAGGTGGTGTTCCGCTACCGGCCGGACGGCCCGGAAGTGCTGCGCGGCGTCAGCCTGACCATCGCCCCCGGCGAGGTGATCGGCGTGGTCGGCCGCTCCGGCTCGGGCAAAAGCACGCTGGCCAAGCTGGTGCAGCGCCTCTACGTGCCGGAACGCGGCCGGGTGCTGGTGGATGGCGTCGACCTGGCGCTGGCCGACGCCTCGTCGCTGCGCCGCCAGATCGGAGTGGTGTTGCAGGAGAACGTGCTGTTCAACCGCAGCATCCGCGACAACATCGCCCTGGCCGACCCGGGCGCGCCGCTGGAGCAGGTCATGCGGGCGGCGAAGCTGGCCGGCGCGCACGACTTCATCCTGGAACTGCCGGAGGGTTACGACACACTGGTCGGCGAACACGGCTCGACCCTGTCCGGCGGTCAGCGCCAGCGCATCGCCATCGCCCGCGCGCTGATCACGAGTCCGCGCATCCTGATCTTCGACGAGGCCACCAGCGCCCTGGACTACGAGTCGGAACGCGTCATCCAGCAGAACATGAAGGCCATCTGCCAGGGTCGCACGGTGATCGTCATCGCCCACCGCCTGTCCGCCGTGCGCGAGGCCAACCGCATCCTGGTCATCGACCGGGGGCAGATCGTGGAAGCCGGCAGCCACGCCGAACTGTTGCGGCACGAGGCCGGGCATTACAGCCGCCTTTATCGTTTGCAACACGCCTGATCATGAGACTTGCCGCCACCCTTGAGCTGCTTGCCCGCCATGGACGGGCGTTGCGCCATGCCTGGGCCCTGCGCCGGGAAATGGACGGTACCGGCCGGAGCGGCCACGAGGCGGAGTTCCTGCCGGCGGCGCTGGCGCTGCGGGAAACGCCGCCGCATCCGGCGCCGCGCATCGCCATGGGGCTGATCCTGCTGTTCGCTCTGATCGCGCTGCTCTGGGCGGTGTTCGGCCGCATCGATATTGTCGCCAGCGCCCACGGCAAACTGATCCCGGACGACCGCTCCAAGGTGATCCAGTCCATGGAAACGGCGGCGGTGCTGGCGATCCACGTGCGCGACGGGCAGCGAGTCAAGCCCGGCGATCCGCTGATCGAGTTCGACGCCACTCAGACCCTCGCCGACACCACCCGCATCGGCCAGGACCAGCTGGCTGCCCGGCTCGAAGCCGCGCGCGCCCGCGCGCTGCTCGCCGCGCTGGAGTCCGCCCGGTCGCCCCGGCTCGAACCCGCCCTCGGCGTCGACGCCGCTCGTCTGGCCGCCGAGCAACGTTTGTTGGACGGTCAGCATGGGGCGTTGCGCGCCAGGCTGGAACAACTCGACGCGGAGATCGTCCGGCGCGAGGCGGAATGGCGTTCCACTCGGGAACTGGTCGAGAAACTTGCCGAGACCGCCCCCATCGCCCGGCAGCGTGCCCGCGATTACAAGGACTTGTTCGAGAAGAACTTCGTCTCACGCCATGGCTATCTTGAGCGGGAACAAGCCCGCATCGAACAGGAACGCGATCTGGCGGCGCAACAGGCTAGGCTGGAGGAAATCCGCGCCGCGCTGCTGGAGGGGCAGCGCCAGCGCGCCTCGCTGATCGCCGAAACCCGGCGCGCCATGCTGGACGCGCTGAACCTGGCCGAACAGAAGGCCGCGAGCCTGTCGCAGGATTTGCTCAAGGCGGAGAACCGCGGCCGGCTGATGCGGCTGGTCGCGCCGGTCGGCGGCACCGTCCAGCAACTGGCGGTGCATACCGTCGGCGGCGTGGTCACCCCGGCGCAGCCGCTGCTGGTGATCGTGCCCGGCGACAATCCGCTGGAGGTCGAGGCCTTCGTCGAGAACAAGGACATCGGCTTCGTCCAGGCCGGGCAGGCGGCCGAGGTGAAGATCGAGACCTTCCCGTTCACCAGGTACGGCACCCTGCGCGGCAAGGTGATCCAGGTGTCCGGCGACGCCATCCAGGACGAGAAACGCGGTCTGGTCTATGCGGCGCGGGTGAAACTGGAACAAGCCACGCTGCGGGTCGACGGCAAGACCGTGAACTTGACGCCGGGCATGGCCGTCACCGTCGAGATCAAGACCGGCAAACGGCGCGTGGTCGAGTACTTCCTCAGCCCGCTGTTGCAGTACCGGGACGAGAGCCTGCGCGAGCGGTGAGCCCTCAGGGTTTTTCCAGATCGAAATCACTACCGTCCGCGATTTCCGCTGTTTTTATTGCGCCGGCGGAGACAGGGCTCAATGTCATATGGAGGTGACAGCCTTCAACACGATCCACGCCAGGCTTCACGGGGGCGGCATGGGATTTCTTCGCAGGGTGAAGGCGAACCCGCGGTGCATCCGCATTGTTGGGGATGCGTCGAGCAACTTGAGGAAGCCGCTTTTATCGCCATGGGCTTCCTTGCCCGGCATCCCCCGGCCTGCGCCTGGCCCATGTCACCCACCCGGTCGTGACGGGCACGACCGGCGCCTGAGCCGACATGCCCCGCCGCGCGGGCGGCCTCAGTGATCGTGGTGCTCGTGTCCCGGGGCGGCCATGGCCTGTTTCAGCCAGGTCATGGACGGGTTGGTCTCCATGTCGCCCACATCCGCGAAGTCCACCAGCTGGAAATCGGCCAGGGCCTTGTCCGAGATCGCGGCAGGAGCCTCCCCCTCCAGGAAGGCCTTCAGTTCGGTGGTGACCTGTCGATCCGGATCGGTCACGCTGACCCGGGCCGCCAATCGCAGATCCGGCAGCCAGACTACCTCCATGGCGCGTTTGCCCAGTTTTCCCGCGTAGCGCCTGGCCTTGTGGCCCAACACCTCGGTTTCACCGGCGGGCGCGAGCTTTTCCAGGTCCATGGGGGAGACGATGCCGGCCAGTCGTTCCCAGGGCCGCTTGTGGCCGATCATGCGCAGATCGGTGGTGTTGTATTCGATGCCGCGCTTCCGGCCGGGCTCGATATAGACGAAATTGACGCGGCCCTGGCCGTCGCGCCGCCAGATCTCGCCAACCTCGCCGGAGGCGGCGCGGACTTCCACCCGGTTTTCACCACGCCAGAGATACCAGTCGCCGGCCTTGGGGGTGACGCAGGGCTGGGCGCAGGTGGTGGTGATGAAGCGGGCGGCGATGACCTCTTCGGTCGGCGCGGCGTCGGCCGCGGCGATCCGGGTCAGGACGATGCCCAGGAGGAAAAGGTGACGACCATGCATGGAATTCTCCGTAAATGAAAAAAGGAGAGGCCCCGCGGCCTCTCCGAAATGGGACTGGCCGGGCGCCCGCTTACAGGCCCAGGGCGTCCTGCATGACGTGGAAGATGTAGTTCTGTTCCTGCACGCCGTGGAACAGATGGGCGCGGGGGCCGCCGGCGTAGATGGCCACGTCCTCGCCCGCGTGGGTTTCCGAGCCCAGAGGCACCAGGGCCTCCTGATGGAAGTTCATGTGCTCGGTGTCCACGCTGGCCAGGTCGGCGAAGCGGCCCACCTGGGCGCCCAGACCATCCGTGTAGGCGGCCTCGATGGGGGAGTTTTCCCGGTAGCCCAGGCCGTTGGCGTAGGACAGGGTGGTATAGGGCATGTTATCCGCGGCCAGGGCGGGGGTGTCGCTGCCCGGATTGACCACCTTGCCCAGGATGGGGTTGCCGCGCTTGGGATAGCCGGCGATGGTGAACACGTGGCTGTGGTCGGCGGTGACGATGATCAGGGTGTCCTTGGGATCGGTCTTCTCCATGGCCACGCGCACCGCTTCATCCAGGGCGATGGTGTCGGTCAGCGCCCGGTAGGCGTTGCCCACGTGATGGCCGTGATCGATGCGGCCGGCCTCCACCATCAGGAAGTACCCCTTCTTGTTGTTGTCCAGGATATCGATGGCCTTTTCGGTCATCTCTGCCACGGAAGGCTCGCCCGCGGTGTCGCCGGCGCGGTCGGTTTCGTATTCCATGTGCGAGCGCTCGAACAGGCCCAGCAGACGCTTGGTGTTGGCCGGGTTGATGGCGTCGAAACCAGCCTTGTCGTAGACGAACTGGCCGCCAAACTTGGCGGTCCACTCATCAACCAGGTCGCGGCCATCCTTGCGCTCGCCCGTCTTGCCGTTGTCCTCGGGATCATTGACGGTCTTGGGCAGGAACTTGGAGCGGCCACCGCCCAGTACCACCTCGATGCCATCGCCTTTGGGGAAGTTGTCGATCATCTGGGCGGCGATGTCCTTCACGCTGGCCCCGGCCGGCAGGTTGGCGTCGCTTTCCCAGTCCCGCTCGGCGATGTGGGCGTAGGTGGCGCCCGGGGTGGCATGGGTGATGCGGGCGGTGGAGACGACGCCGGTGGACAGGCCCTTGGCCTCGGCCAGTTCCAGGATGGTGGTCAGCTTGTTGGCCTGGATCACCGCATTGTCCTTCTCCTTGCGGGCCACCGACTGGTTGATGCCGAGCACGCCGTCGCTGGTCTTCACGCCGGTGACCATGGCGGTCATGGTGGGGGCGGAGTCGGAGGTCTGCTGGTTGGCGGAGTAGGTCTTGGACAGGGCCAGGTAGGGCAGCTTTTCCATGGCCAGAACGTTTTTCTCTCCGTCCTTGCCTTGCAGCTGGCCATCCAGGATGCGGGCGGCGGTGACGGTGGACACGCCCATGCCGTCGCCGACGAACAGGATCACGTTCTTGGCGCGGCGGAAGCCGGGGTAGAGGGTCTTGGCCTCTTTCAAGGCCTTCTGGCCGGCGGCGTACCAGGTGGCGGCGTTCTCGGTTTCCTCGGCCAGGGCGGAGGTGGTGGTCAGGGCGATGGCCAGGGCGGCCACCACGGGTTTCATGGCGAAATTCATGGGTTTTCTCCTGTGGATCGGGGGGCGACGAAGCGATGGTTCAAGCTGGCGATGCGTCGACAAAGCTATCGGGCGCACATGACCGCCGCGTGACATGAACATGAAGGTTTCAGGTTCACTCCGGTGAGCCGTTTCCGGGTCGAACACACCGGTTGCGGTGGAGAGAAGGGGCGCGGGCAGGGGTATGAAGATCAAAAGGGCGCATGCGGCGCGGACGCCTTGCGCCACCCTGGCCGCCGGAGCTTTTTTTGAGGGGGCGGGGCCATTCCGGTATCATTCCGCATCCCCGCATCAGCCAAATTTATGCCTCGCTACATCTTCGTTACCGGTGGTGTCGTGTCCTCCCTGGGCAAGGGCATCGCCGCCGCGTCCCTGGGGGCGATTCTCGAATCGCGTGGTCTCACCGTCACCCACCTCAAGCTGGACCCCTACATCAACGTCGATCCGGGCACCATGAGCCCGTTCCAGCACGGCGAGGTGTTCGTCACCGAGGACGGCGCCGAAACCGACCTGGATCTGGGCCACTACGAGCGCTTCACCCGCGCCAAGATGGGCAAGCGCAACAACTTCACCACCGGCCAGATCTACGAGTCGGTGATCAAGAAGGAACGGCGCGGCGAGTACCTGGGCAAGACGGTGCAGGTCATCCCCCACATCACCGACGAGATCAAGGCCTACATCAAGCGTGGCGCCGAGGGCGCCGACGTGGCCATCATCGAGATCGGCGGCACGGTCGGCGACATCGAATCCCTGCCGTTCCTGGAAGCCATCCGCCAGATGGGCATCGAGGAAGGCAAGCAGGGTTGCTGTTACATCCACCTGACCCTGCTGCCCTACATTCCCACCGCCGGCGAGCTGAAGACCAAGCCGACCCAGCATTCGGTCAAGGAACTGCGGGAGATCGGCATCCAGCCGGACGTGTTGCTGTGCCGGGCCGACCGCCATATCCCGGCCGAGGAACGGCGCAAGATCGCCCTGTTCTGCAACGTCATGCCGGAAGCGGTGATCGAGGCCCTGGACGCGGATTCCATCTACAAGATCCCGGCCATGCTGCACGACCAGATGCTGGACGAGATCGTCTGCCACAAGCTGGGGCTGCTGGCCAAGGCGGCCGACCTGTCGGTGTGGAAGCGGCTGATTGACGCCCTGGAGCACCCGGAACACCAGGTGGACATCGCCTTCGTCGGCAAGTACGTGGACCTGACCGAGTCCTACAAATCCCTGTCCGAATCCCTGACCCACGCCGGCATCCATACCCGCAGCAAGGTCAACATCCATTACATCGATTCCGAAACCCTCGAGCACGACGGCTGCGGCGTCCTGGCCAGCATGGACGCCATCCTGGTGCCCGGCGGCTTCGGCAAGCGGGGCACGGAAGGCAAGATCTGCGCTATCCGCTTCGCCCGGGAAAACAGGATTCCCTATCTGGGCATCTGCCTGGGCATGCAACTGGCCGTGGTGGAATTCGCCCGGGACGTGGCCGGCATGGCGGGGGCCCATTCCACCGAGTTCGAGCCCGAGACGCCCCACCCGGTGATCGGCCTGATCACCGAATGGCGGGAGGCGGACGGCCACATCGAGCGGCGCGACGCCCAGTCCGACCTGGGCGGAACCATGCGCCTGGGCGGCCAGGTGTGCAAGCTGGGCGAGGGCACCCTGGCCCGGGACATCTACGGCAAGGCGGAAATCGTCGAACGCCACCGCCACCGCTACGAAGTGAACAACGGGCTACTGGCCAGGCTGGAAGCCGCCGGCCTCAAGGTGGCCGGCCGGGCGCCGGGCACCAACCTGTGCGAGATGGTGGAACTCCCGCGTGAGGTGCATCCCTGGTTTGTCGGCTGCCAGTTCCACCCGGAATTCACCTCCAATCCCCGCGATGGCCATCCCCTGTTCAAGGCCTTCGTCGAGGCGGCCCTGGCCAATCAGAAAGGACGCGCGTCATGAAACTGTGTGGATTCGAAGTCGGACTGGACCATCCCCTGTTCCTGATCGCCGGGCCCTGCGTCATCGAATCCGAGCAGATGGCCCTGGACACCGCGGGCGCCCTGAAGGAAATCTGCAACCAGGTGGGCATTCCCTTCATCTACAAGTCGTCCTTCGACAAGGCCAACCGTTCCTCGGGCAAGTCGTTCCGGGGCCTGGGGCTGGACGAGGGACTGCGCATCCTGTCCGCAGTGAAGAACAAGATCGGCGTGCCGGTGCTCACCGACGTGCACACCGAGGACGAGATCGCCCCGGTGGCGGCCGTGGTGGACGTGCTGCAAACCCCCGCCTTCCTCTGCCGCCAGACCGATTTCATCGAGGCGGTGGCCACCTGCGGCAAGCCGGTGAACATCAAGAAGGGCCAGTTCCTCGCCCCCGGCGACATGAAGAACGTGGTCGACAAGGCGAAAACCGCCAACGGTGGCGCCGACACCATCATGGTGTGCGACCGGGGCGTGTCCTTCGGCTACAACACCTTGGTGTCCGACATGCGCGGCCTGGCCATCATGCGGGAAACCGGCTGCCCGGTGGTGTTCGACGCCACCCATTCGGTGCAGCAGCCCGGCGGCCAGGGCACCACTTCCGGCGGCCAGCGGGAATTCGTGCCGGTGCTGGCGCGCGCCGCCGTGGCGGTCGGGGTGAGCGGCCTGTTCGCGGAGACTCATCCGGACCCGGCCACGGCCCTGTCCGACGGCCCCAACGCCTGGCCCCTGCATCTCATGAAGGAATTGCTCTTCACCCTCAAGGACATCGACGCCTTGGTGAAGCAAAAGGGCTTTATCGAAGCCCGCTTGTAACTGGCGGCTACCCGTCGCCCTGTAAAACGAAAAGGAAAGAAATTGAGCGCTATCGTTGATGTCATCGCCCGCGAAATCCTGGATTCACGCGGCAACCCCACCGTGGAGGCCGACGTGCTTCTGGAATCCGGTGTGCTGGGCCGCGCCGCGGTGCCCTCCGGCGCCTCCACCGGCAGCCGGGAAGCCATCGAACTCAGGGATGGCGACAAGGCCCGCTATGGCGGCAAGGGCGTGCTGCGCGCCGTCGAGAACGTGAATACCGAGATCGCCGAGGCCGTCCTGGGCCTGGACGCGGAAGAACAACACCTGATCGACCAGATCCTGATCGACCTGGACGGCAGCGACAACAAGGCCCGCCTGGGCGCCAACGCCATCCTGGCGGTGTCCATGGCCTGCGCCCGTGCCGCCGCCGAGGACGCCGGCCTGCCCCTGTACCGCTATCTGGGCGGCGCCGGCCCCATGCATCTGCCGGTGCCCATGATGAACATCGTCAACGGCGGCGCCCACGCCAACAACAGCGTGGACATCCAGGAATTCATGATCATCCCCGCCGGCCTGCCCAGTTTCCGGGAAGCCCTGCGCTGCGGCGCCGAGGTGTTCCACACGCTGAAGAAGCTCCTCGACAAGGCCGGCCATCCCACCACCGTGGGCGACGAGGGCGGTTTCGCCCCCAACTTCAAGTCCAACGAGGAAGCCCTCAAGTTCATCATGGAAGCCATCGCCGCCGCCGGCTACACCCCCGGCCGGGACGTGCTGATCGGCCTGGACTGCGCCGCTTCCGAGTTCTACAAGGATGGCCGCTACGTGCTGGAATCCGAGGGCCTCAAGCTCACCTCCGCCGAATTCGGCGACTACCTGGCCGCCTGGGTGGACAAGTACCCCATCATCAGCATCGAGGACGGCATGGCCGAGGGCGACTGGGACGGCTGGGCGCTGCATACCGCCAAGCTGGGCAAGAAGATCCAGATCGTCGGCGACGACCTGTTCGTCACCAACGCGAAAATCCTGCGCGAAGGCATCGCCAGGAACATCGCCAACTCCATCCTGATCAAGGTGAACCAGATCGGCACCGTGTCGGAAACCTTCGACGCCATCGAAACCGCCAAGCGGGCCGGCTACACCGCCGTGATCTCCCACCGTTCCGGCGAGACCGAGGACGCCTTCATCGCCGACCTGGCGGTGGGCAGCAACGCCCTGCAGATCAAGACCGGCTCCCTGTCCCGGGCCGACCGCATGGCCAAGTACAACCAGTTGCTGCGCATCGAGGAAGAACTCGCCGAGCGCGCCCGCTATCCCGGCCGTGACGCCTTCTACCAACTGAGATGAGATGCGCGGGCTGGCCTGGACCCTGGCGGTGCTGATCCTGCTGCTGCAATACCCCCTCTGGCTGGGGAAGGGCAGCTGGCTGCGGGTATGGGAACTGGAGCGGGATATCGCCGCTCAGAAAACCGCCAACCAAGCCCTGGAAACCCGCAATATTCAGCTCGCGGCCGAGGCGCGGGATCTGCATTCCGGTTACGATGCCCTGGACGAGCGCGCCCGTTTCGAGCTCGGCATGGTGAAGGCCAACGAAGTCTTCTTCCATGTCATGGAGCCCGGTATTCGACCCCCCACGGAGGTAAAACGTCCATGATGACCACGCTACAGATCGTCCTGGCCATCGTCGGCGTCAGCCTGATCGCCATCATCGTGATCTACAACATCCTGCAGGAGCGCAAGTTCCGCAAGGAAGCCGACCGCATGTTCTCCCACAAGCGGGAAGACATCATGCTTGGCGAGTCGGTGCTGACCGAGACAAGCCGTCGCCGCGGAGAAAGCCGCATCCAGCTGACCGATGACGCGGAAACCGCCCCCGAGGCGCGGCATGCCGTGGATGAGGCGGAAGCGCCGCTGCGGACCGTGGGCCGCGACCTGGCGCGCACCACCCCCTCCTTCCTGGATTCCCTGGAACTCCTGCCGCGACCGCCGGCCCGGGAGGAGCGGCCGGAACCCGCCGCCGAGCTGGCGGAGCCGCTTGCCGAAGCGGCCAAGCCGGAGCCGGTACCCCAAGTTGCGAAGCCGGAGCCGGTGGCCGAGGCGAGGAAGCCGGAGCCGCCGGTCGAGGCGAAGCAGCCGGAACCCGTCAGCCGGCCCGCGGCGGAGGCGGCACCCCGGAGCGTCGATGCGCCCGCGAAAGCGAAGTTTTCCCCGCCGCCCATGCCGGCGCGGGAAGCCATTCCGGCCGAGCCGGCGACCCCCGCCACCCTCTCCGCCAGCGGCCTGGACGGCGTCACCGAATACATCGCCCGCCTGAAATTCGCCACCCCGCAACTGGCCAATTTCGGCCCCCTGCTGGCGAGCTTGCGCCGCATCGGCAAGCCGGTGCGCGCTTTCGGCGAGCGGGCCGACGGGGGCTGGGAGGCGCTCAGCGGACATCCCCGCAACGTCTATGGCCAGGTCGAGTTCGGCCTGCAGCTCGCCGATCGCGGCGGCGCCCTGTCCCAGGATCAACTGGATATCTTCTGCCGCGCGCTCTACGAGTTCGCGGCCGAGGAGGGCGGCGCCGTGACCTGTCCCGAGCGGGAGGCGGCCCTGGGGCTCGCCCGGGAGCTGGACCTGTTCTGCATGGATGTGGACGTCCTCATCGGCCTCAACGTGGTGTCCGCCGACCACCGACCGTTCACCAGCGAGGCGATGCACAGCCTGGCCCTGGAGGCCGGCCTCGGTCTGGAGTCCGATGGAACCTTCCTGGCCCGGGATGATTTCGGCCACGCCCTGTTCACCCTGGCCAACCAGGAGGACGCGCCTTTCCCCCGGGACGGCCGGGGTCTCACCACCCATGGCGTGACCCTGCTGTTCGACGTGCCCCGGGTGGCCGACGGCCTGGCCGTGTTCGACCGCATGACCCGGCTGGGCTTCGATCTGGCCTGGCGCCTGGAAGGCCGCCTGATGGACGACAACGGCCGGGTGGTGAGCGAGGACAGCCTGAACCGGGATCGCGCCCGCCTGGCCCAGTTTTTCGCCCGCATGGAGGCGCGGGGCATTCCCGCCGGCGGCGAGCGAGCGCTCAGACTGTTCGTCTGATGGGAAGTGGGGAATAGGAAGTGGGGAGTGAGGAAGAGCGGCGTGCCCGTGAACTTCGCGCCCTGATCGACGAGGCCAACTACCGCTACTACGTCCTCGACGCCCCCACGATCCCCGACAGCGAATACGACCGCCTGCTGCGGGAACTCCAGGACCTGGAGTCGGCCCACCCGGAGCTTGTCACTCCCGATTCCCCCACCCAGCGCATCGGCGCGGCTCCCCTCAAGGACTTCGCCCAGGTCGCCCATGCGCTGCCCATGCTGTCCCTCAACAACGCCTTCTCCGAGGCCGAGGTGGCCGCCTTCGACCGCCGCGTGCGGGAAGGATTGGGACGGGAAGATGAACAGATCGAATATGCCGTGGAACCCAAGTTCGACGGCCTGGCCGTCGCCCTGCACTACCGGGATGGCTGCTTCGTCCAGGGCGCCACCCGGGGCGACGGCTACACCGGCGAGGACGTCACCGCCAACCTGCGCACCGTGAAGGCCATTCCCATGCGCCTGCAAGACCCGAATCCCCCGGCCTGGCTGGAAGTGAGGGGCGAGGTGCTGATGCTGCGGCGGGACTTCGACCGGCTCAACGAGGCCGCCCGCGCCCGGGACGAGAAGACCTTCGCCAACCCCCGCAATGCCGCCGCCGGCAGCCTGCGCCAGCTGGATTCCCGCATCACCGCCCGGCGCCGGCTGTCGTTCTTCGCCTACGGTGTCGGCCGGGTGGAAGGCGGCGCGCTGCCCGACACCCATGCCGGCGTCATGGATTGGCTGGCCGCGCGCCGCCTGCCGGTTTCCGAGGCGCGTCGCCAGGTACGCGGCGTCGACGGCCTGATGGGCTATTTCCACGATCTCGGGGAGAAGCGGGCCGGGCTGCCCTACGACATCGACGGCGCGGTCTACAAGGTGAACCGCCTGGCCGACCAGGACATCCTGGGCTTCGTCGCCCGCGCGCCCCGTTTCGCCATCGCCCACAAGTATCCCGCCCAGGAGGAACTCACCCTCGTCGAGGCCATCGACGTGCAGGTGGGCCGCACCGGCACCCTGACCCCGGTGGCGCGGCTGGCGCCGGTATTCGTCGGCGGCGTCACGGTCACCAACGCGACGCTGCACAACGAGGATGAGGCGCGGCGCAAGGATGTGCGGGTGGGCGACACCGTCATCGTGCGCCGGGCGGGCGACGTCATTCCCGAAGTGGTGGGTGTGGTCATGGAGCGGCGCCCCATGAAGGACCTGGTCACGCCCCTGTACCCGCCGTTCCGCATGCGCGACACCTGCCCCGAGTGCGGCGCGCCGGTGGTGCGGCTGGAGGGCGAGGCGGCGGCCCGCTGCACCAATGGCCTGGCCTGTCCGGCCCAGCGCAAGCAGGCCATCATCCATTTCGCCTCGCGCCGGGCCATGGATATCGATGGCCTGGGCGACAAGCTGGTGGACCAGCTGGTGGACAAGGGCCTGGTGGCCACGCCGGCCGATCTGTACGACCCCGCGAAGGTCAACAAGGCCGCCCTGGCCGGGCTGGAACGCATGGCGGACAAGTCCGCCGAGAACCTGGTCCAGGCCATCGAAGCCAGCCGCGGCCGTCCCCTGGCCCGCTTCATCTTCGCCCTCGGCATCCGTCACGTGGGCGAGCAGACCGCCAAGGATCTGGCCCGGTATTTCGGTGGCATGGCGGGTTTCATGGCCGCCGACGAGGACGCGCTCATGGCGGTGCCGGATGTGGGCCCGGTGGTGGCGGCCTCGATCCGGGCCTTTCTTTCCGAAGCCCATAATCAGACGGTCATCCAGGCGCTGGACAATGCCGGGGCCTGGACCGACGGCGAAGCCGCCGCGCGCCTCGCCGGGCCCCTGGAGGGCAAGACCTTCGTGCTCACCGGCACCCTGCCCACCCTGACCCGGGATGAGGCCAAGGCCCGCATCGAGGCGGCGGGCGGCAAGGTGACGGCAAGCGTTTCGAGGAAAACCGACTTCGTGGTGGCCGGCGCCGAACCGGGTTCGAAATTAAAGAAAGCCCGGGAACTGGACGTTAGAGTCCTGGACCAGGACGAATTAATGGAATTACTGAAGGGAGTCTCCGAGTCATGAAACGCGTCACCAAGGCCATCTTCCCGGCCGCCGGCATGGGCACCCGCTTCCTGCCCGCCACCAAGGCCAATCCCAAGGAAATGCTGCCGATCGTCGACAAGCCGCTGATCCAGTACGCGGCCGAGGAGGCCGCGGCGGCGGGCATCACCGACCTGATCTTCATCATCGGCCGCACCAAGCGGGCCATCGCCGACCATTTCGACAAGGCCTACGAGCTGGAAGTGGAGCTGGAGACCCGGGGCAAGCTGAAGGCCCTGGAAGACCTGCGCGGCATGCTGCCGGTGAACGTGAACTGCATCTACATCCGCCAGGCGGAGGCCCTGGGCCTGGGGCACGCCGTGCTGTGCGCCCAGCCCGCGGTCAACGACGAGCCCTTCGCCGTGCTGCTGGCGGACGACCTGATCGACGGCGAGCCGGGCGCCACCAAGCAGATGTGCGATCTCTACAGCTATTACCAGTGCTCCATGGTGGGGGTCCAGCACGTGGATCCGTCGGAGACCGGTTCCTACGGCATCGTCGCCACCTCGCCCCTGGCGGAGCGCATTTCCCGCGTCAACCAGATCGTGGAGAAGCCCAAGCCCGCCGACGCGCCCTCGGACCTGGCGGTGGTCGGCCGCTACGTGCTGACCCCGCGCATCTTCCATCACCTGCGCCATATCGAGCGCGGCGCCGGCGGCGAACTGCAACTCACCGATGGCATCGCCGAATTACTCAAGGAGCAGCAGGTGCTGGCCTACGAGTTCACCGGCAAGCGCTATGACTGCGGCAGCAAGCTGGGTTATCTGGAAGCCACCGTGGAATATGCCCTGAAGCACCCGGAGGTGGCCGCCGAGTTCAAGGACTATCTGGAAAAAAGGTTCTGCGCGTCTTGCCAGAGCGGCAAGGGAACCTGAGGACTGAGAGATCAGTTCCGGCAGTCGATGATCCGGCCCCGGATGGCCTGGCTGTCCGGGCCCATCAGATAGAGAAAGTGGGGCATCAGGTCGTCGGGCTGGGGCAGCAGGCTCTTCTCCTCGCCGGGGTGGGTTTTCGCCCGCTGGGGTGAGTTCACCGGGCCCGGAATGACCAGGTTGATGCGAATGCCCTTGTCCGACCACTCGTCGGCCTGGACCTTGAAGTAGGCCTCCAGCGCCGCCTTGGAGACGGCGAATCCACCCCAGTACGCCACGGGCTCATGGCCGTGGCTTTCTCCCACCAGGATCACCGAGGCATCGCCGCCGACCTCCAGATAGGGGGCGCAGGCGCGGTTGATGGCGGCCGGCGCGGCGGCGTTCACCCGGAACTGCCTCATCCAGTCTTCCAGCGTGTCCAGTTGCTGGGGCCGCAAGGCCTCGAAGGCCGCCGCGCAGTGCAGGATGCCGTCCAGGCGGCCGATCTGCTGGCCGATGGCCTGGGCCATGGCTTCGAAGTCCGCGTCCGTGGCCGCCGCCAGATCCACGGGGAAGATGGCGGGATGGGCGCCGCCGGCCGCCACGATCTCGTCGTAGACCTTTTCCAGCTTGCCCACCACGCGGCCCAGCAGGATGACGGTGGCGCCATGGCGGGCGTAGGCCAGGGCGGCGGACCGCCCCAGGCCCTGGCCGGCGCCGGTGACGAGAATGACCCGATGCTTGAGCAGGTCCGGGGGAGGGGTATAGGGCATGGCTGCGAGGGGCGAGTGATTAGCCGGTCTTGACGATCAGGCGGGCGCATTTTACGCCGCTGCGGACGGCAGCTTCGAGGGTGGCCGGGTAGTCGCCCGCCGTGTGGTCGCCGGCCAGGTAGAGGCCGGGCACCGGGGTGGCGTTGTCGGGGCGGTCCATGTCGGGCACGCAGGCGAAGGTGGCGCGCTTTTCGACGATGGTCTTCCAGCCCAGCAGGGGGGGGAGCGCCCCCAGTTGCCGGGACAGCAGGGCCAGGTACGCATCCCGCAGCGTCTCGGGATCCTCCTCCAGGTGGGGGCCTTCCGCGCTGACCACGATGGCCACCAGGCCGGGCGCCAGGTCCTCGCGCTCGAAGGCCCAGGGCGCGTGGCCGCCGCCCAGGCCCAGCATGGGGAAGGGGAAGGCCGGCGGCGCGGCGAAACGCAGCCAGAGGGTGAGGATGGGCTGCCAGGTGTAGGCCGCGACCTGACGGATGACGGGCGCCGCCTCGGGCATGTGTTCAAGCAGGCGGGGCAGGCGGGCGGGGTGGGTGGCCAGCACCGTCCGTTCCGCCACCAGGTCCGGGCCTTCCAGGAAAAATCCTCCGCCGCGGCGTTCGATTCTTTCCACCTTGCGGGCGGCGTGGACGGTGGCGCCGTGGCGCGTCAGGTAGTCCGTGGCCGCCCGCGGGAAAAGCCGGCCCAGGTCGGCCCGGTTCATCACCAGGTCGCTGTCGGCCCGCTCGCCGGCCAGGCTGTCCCGCAGCACATTGCAGAACACCTGGGCCGAGGCCTGTTCCACGGGGGTGTTGAGGGCGGCGATGCAGAGGGGCGCCCACAGCTTGTCCACCAGTCCGGCCGGCTGGTGGTGTCGCCGCAGCAGGGCGCTTACCGTCTCGTCCCGGGGCAGGCGGAAGGCCCGCTCCTTGAGCGTGTTCATGAAGCGGGCGGCGGCCAGTTTGTCCTTGAGGCTCAAGCCTTGGGCCCGCAACAGCCCAAGGACCAGATTCAGGGGCGCGGGCAGGCGGGGCAGGCGCAGGCGGAAACCCGGCAGCATCAGTTCCAGGGGGCGATGTTCAAGCAGGTGCGAGGTGCCCAGTCGGGCCATCAGGCGCAGGGTTTCCCGGTAGGCGCCCACCATGAGGTGCTGGCCGTTGTCGATGGGGATGCCATCCCAGTCGACGCGGCGGGCGCGGCCGCCCAGTTGCCTGGCGGCTTCGAACAGGGTGACCGGAACGCCGGCATCGGCCAGTTCCACGGCGCAGGCCAGGCCGGCCCAGCCGCCACCGATGATGGCGACCGGCTTCATGCGCGCAACCATGTGCGCCAGGCGATCCAGAGCTTGCGCAGCGGGGTCAGGGCGATGCGGCGATCCAGTACCCGGAAACCGTCGGCGCGGATTTCCTCCAGCAGGGCGCGATAGATGGCCGCCATGATCAGCCCCGGCCGCTGGGCCTTGCGATCGGCGGCGGGCAGCAGGGCCAGGGCTTCGGCGTAGGTCTGGATGGTGCGCTGGTACTGGAACTCCATGAGTTGGACGAAACGGTCACTCATCCGGGCCGATACGAGATCGGCCTCCGTGACGCCGAAGCGGGCCAGCTCGTCCTGGGGCAGGTAGATGCGGTTGCGCCGGGCGTCCTCGCCCACGTCGCGGATGATGTTGGTGAGCTGGAACGCCAGACCCAGCTTGTTGGCGTATTTCAGGGTGGCCCGGTCGAGGGCTTCGGTGTCGGAGCCGCCGAAGATCAGGGCGGCCACTTCGCCCACCACGCCCGCCACCCGGTGGCAGTAGAGGCGCAGCGCCTTGAAATCCGGATAGCGCGCCAGGCCCAGGTCCATTTCCATGCCGTCGATGATCTGGCCGAAGGCGTCCTCGGGCAGATGGTAGGGGCCGATGGCTTCCAGCAGGGCCCGGGTCACCGGGTGCTCGGGCTGGCCGGCATACAGGCGCGCCACCTCGTCGCGCCACCAGGCCAGCTTGGTCCGGGCCAGGGCCGGGTCGCGGCATTCGTCGGCCACGTCGTCCACCTCCCGGCAAAAGGCATAGAAGGCGGTGATGGCCCGGCGCCGCTCCGGCGGCAGGAAGCGGAAGCTGTAATAGAAGCTGGAGCCGCTGGCGGCGGCCTTCTCCTGGCAGTAGGCGTGGCAGTCCATGGCGTGGGCGTCCGGTTCGCTCAATGTCCGCATCCGCCACCGCCACAGGCTTGGGCCTGGCCGGAGCGGGATTTGCCCGGGAACATGCCACGCCAGAGGATGACCGCGCCGTCCCTCCAGCCCAGCCTGGGCCGATGGGCGAACATGTCGCCCCGGCTGTCATGGAGTTGGGCGAGGATGCGGTCCCCGCCCAGGATGATCAGGCGCATCTCCAGGCCGATGCGGCCTTTCAAGGCGCGGCCCAGGGGGGCGCCGGCCTTGAGCATGCGATGGGCCCGTTCGATCTGGCCCTTCATGAATTGCTGCCAGAGCGCATCGGCGCGGCCCTCGCCGATCTGGCTTTCGCTGATGCCGAATTTCGCCATCTCGTCCTGGGGCAGGTAGATGCGGCCCTTGCGGTAGTCCTCCGCCACGTCCTGGAGGAAATTGATGAGTTGCAGGGCCGAGCAGATGCCGTCGGACCAGGCCTGGTGCTTGGCATCCCGGTCGCCGTAGAGCCTGAGCAGGAGGCGGCCGATGGGGTTGGCGGAACGGCGGCAGTAATCCATCACCTCGCCGAAATGGGCGTAGCGGGTTTTCGTGCAATCCTGCTCGAAGGCGTCCAGCAGGTCGTGGAACAGGGAATAGGGCAGGTCGTGGGCGCGGATGTGGGGCGCCAGGTCGCGGAAAACGGGATGATCCACCGGCTCGCCCCGTTCCAGGGCATGGAGATGGGCGTGGTACTCCGCCAGCCGGGCCAGGCGCCATTCGGCGGGATGCTCGCCTTCGTCGGCGAAATCGTCGGCCGTGCGGGCGAAGGCGTAGATGGCGCGCACCGCGGGTCGCAGCCGGGCGGGCAGGAAAACCGAGGCCACGGGAAAGTTTTCATAGTGGCCGGCATTCACCGGATTAGGCCGATCCGTATTGCTCATATCAATAGAATCAAACGGTTATGTAATTGCCGGGATGCCGGTCGGCTGGCGGGAAGGGGGCCGGGTAGTTTACACTTGCGCGTTGTCGCGCTCGTGGCGGAATTGGTAGACGCACCAGATTTAGGTTCTGGCGCCCAAGGCGTGGGAGTTCGAGTCTCCCCGAGCGCACCAGCCTGGCCATGCCTTGGCGCGACCCGCACGAGCCTGGATATATATATCGACGTTTAAGGAAAACCTGATGACAGCAACCGTGGAAACCCTCGAAGGCCTCAACCGCCGTGTCACTCTCAACCTCAATCAAGAGGAGGTGGAGGCCGAAGTTCGCAAGCGCCTGGCGCAAGTCGCCCGGAATGTGCGCATGGATGGTTTCCGTCCCGGCAAGGCGCCCATGAAGCTGGTGGCCTCCCGCTATTCCGGCGAGATTCGCGGCGAGGTCCTGGGCGATGCCCTGCAGAAGCAATTCGGCGCGGCCGTGCAGGCCAACAACCTGGCCGTGGCCGGCTATCCCCGCTTCGCCCCGGGCGAGAATGGCGCCTTCATCGCCACCTTCGAGGTCTTCCCGGAAATCAAGCTGGGCGATCTTTCCCAGATCAAGGTGAACCGGCCGGTCGTCGATGTGAACGACGCCGACGTGGACCGTACCCTGGACGTGCTGCGCAAGCAGCGGGTGCAATACCACGCCGCGGAGCGGGAAGCCAGGGAGGGCGACCGGGTGCACATCGATTACCTGGGCAAGATCGACGGCGTGGCCTTCCCCGGCGGCGAGGCCAGGGATTTCCCGGTGATCCTGGGCGAGGGCCGCACCCTGAAGGATTTCGAGGGCAGCCTGGTGGGCATGAAGGCCGGCGAAACCAAGACCTTCGACGTGGCCTTCCCGGCCGACTATTTCGCCAAGGAACTGGCGGGCAAGACGTCCACCTTCGAGGCCACGGTCAAGTCCGTGCATGAAGCCGTGCTGCCGGAAGTGGACGAGGCCATGGCGCAAAGCCTGGGCATCCACGAGGGCGGCGTCGCCAAGCTGCGCGAGGAAATTCGCGGCAACCTGGCCCGGGAAGCGAAGCGCCGCGTCCAGGCCAAGGTCAAGGAACAGGTTCTCAACGGCCTGCTGGAAACCACCCCCTTCGACGTCCCCGGCAACCTGGTGGACATGGAGCGTCACGCCCTCATGGAAAAGGCCGTGACCGACCTGAAGGCGCGCGGCCTGAAGGAACACGACATCAAGCTGGGCGATGAAATCTTCGAACCCCAGGCCAAGCGCCGCGTCGCCCTGGGCCTGCTGATGGATACCCTGATCAAGGAAAAGAACATCGTCGCCTCCGACGATCAGGTGCGCGCCATGGTGGACGAATTCGCCCAGAGCTACGAGGACCCCTCCGAGGTGGTCGGCTGGTACTATCAGGACGCCTCCCGGTTGAAAGAGGCCCGTGCCCTCGTGCTGGAAGAGAACATCGTGGCCTGGGTGCTGGAGCATGCCCAGGTGAGCGACGAAGCCACCACCCTGGAAAAACTGATGGGAACCGTTTGATGAGCAACTGGACGCAGGAACCTTCCGGCCTGGGGTACATCCCCATGGTCATCGAGCAGAGCGGGCGCGGCGAGCGGGCCTACGACATCTATTCCCGCCTGCTCAAGGAGCGGGTGGTATTCATGGTGGGGCCGGTGAACGACATGACCGCCAACCTGGTGGTGGCCCAGTTGCTGTTCCTGGAGTCGGAAAACCCGGACAAGGACATCTACCTGTACATCAACTCGCCGGGCGGCTCCATCACCGCCGGCATGGGCATCTACGACACCATGCGCTTCATCAAGCCTGACGTCTCCACCCTGTGCGTGGGCCAGGCCGCCAGCATGGGCGCCTTCCTGCTGTCCGCCGGCGCCAAGGGCAAGCGTTTCGTGCTGCCCAATTCCCGGGTGATGATCCACCAGCCCCTGGGCGGCTTCCAGGGCCAGGCCACGGACATCGAGATCCACGCCAAGGAAATCCTGTACCTCAAGGAAAAGCTCAACCGACTGCTGGCGGAACACACCGGCCAGCCCATCGAGACCATCGAGCGGGATACCGACCGGGACAACTTCATGAGCGCGGAGCAGGCCGTGACCTACGGTCTGGCCGATAAAGTGCTGGCCAACCGCAACGACGCCGCGTAAACTTGAGTTAAATGATCGGGTATTAGGCTAACCATTCAGGACGGCAAAAATGGCGGACAAACAAGGCGACGACAAACTTCTTTACTGCTCCTTCTGCGGCAAGAGCCAGCATGAGGTGCGCAAGCTCATCGCCGGCCCCTCGGTGTTCATCTGCGACGAGTGCGTGGATCTGTGCATCGACATCATCCGCGAGGATGTGGGCAAGGACCCCGAGAAGGAAAGCGGCGACAGCCTGCCCACCCCCCAGGAGATCAGCGCGGTCCTTGACCAGTACGTGATCGGCCAGGCCCTGGCCAAGAAGGCCCTGGCCGTGGCGGTGTACAACCACTACAAGCGCCTGCGCAAGCCCGGCGGCGGCAAGGACGACGAAGTCGAACTGGCCAAGAGCAACATCCTGCTCATCGGCCCCACCGGCTCCGGCAAGACCCTGCTGGCCCAGACCCTGGCCCGCCTGCTGGACGTGCCCTTCGTGATTTCCGACGCCACTACCCTGACCGAAGCCGGCTATGTGGGCGAGGATGTGGAAAACATCATCCAGAAGCTGTTGCAGAAGTGCGACTACGACGTGGAGAAGGCCAAGAACGGCATCGTCTACATCGACGAGATCGACAAGATTTCGCGCCGCTCCGAGAACCCCTCCATCACCCGCGACGTGTCTGGCGAAGGCGTGCAGCAGGCGCTGTTGAAACTGATCGAGGGCACCGTGGCCGCCATTCCGCCCCAGGGCGGCCGCAAGCACCCGAACCAGGAATACATCCAGGTGGACACCACCAACATCCTGTTCATCGTCGGCGGCGCCTTCAGCGGCCTGGAGCGGGTGATCCGCGACCGCACCGAGAAATCCGGCATCGGCTTCGGCGCCGAGGTGAAATCCAAGGACAACCGCAAGGACATCGGCGAGGTGTTCCGCATGGTGGAGCCCGAGGACCTCATCAAGTACGGCCTGATCCCCGAGTTCGTCGGCCGCCTGCCGGTCATTGCCACCCTGGAGGAACTGGACGAGAAGGCCCTGGTGCAGATCCTCACCGAGCCCAAGAACGCCCTGGTCAAACAGTTCCAGAAGCTGTTCCAGATGGAAGGCGCCGATCTGGAATTCCGCGAGGAAGCCCTCAACGCCATCGCCAAGCGGGCCCTGAAGCGCAAGACCGGCGCCCGGGGCCTGCGCTCCATCATCGAGCATGCCCTGCTGGACATCATGTACGAGTTGCCTGGCCTGAAGGATGTGATCAAGGTGGTGGTGGACGAGAAGTCCATCAGCGGTGAAACCAAGCCCCTGCTGCTGTACGCCGAGCAGGCCAAGGCAGCCGGATAAAACCGTTCCCGCCGCCGGGTTGAAATCCGGCCCGGCGGCGTCATGTAGCTCGAACCGCACAGGCGGCCCATCCGCCGGAGAACGTCATGAGCCAGATCACCCATTTCACCGAAGCCGTCACCCTGCCGCTGCTGCCGCTGCGCGACGTGGTTGTCTTCCCCCACATGGTCATCCCCCTGTTCGTGGGCCGGCCCAAGTCCATCAAGGCGCTGGAAACGGCCATGGAAGCCGGCAAGCACATCATGCTGGTGGCCCAGAAGTCCGCCGCCAAGGACGAGCCGGGTTTCGAGGATCTCTATCAAGTCGGGGCCATCGCCAGCATCCTGCAAATGCTCAAGCTGCCTGACGGCACCGTGAAGGTGCTGGTGGAAGGCAACCAGCGCGTCCAGGTCCAGGAATTCATCGACGAGGAGTCCCATTTCATGGCGCGGGGCGAGCCCCTGCCGGAGACCGGCAACGAGGATTCCGAGATCGAGGCCATGCGCCGCGCCCTGCTGGCCCAGTTCGACAACTACGTCAAACTCAACAAGAAGATTCCGCCCGAGATCCTGGCCTCCCTGGCCGGCATCGATGACGCCGGCCGCTTGACCGACACCATCGCCGCCCACCTGCCCCTCAAGCTGGACCAGAAGCAGGCCATCCTGGAAATGACCGACCTGAAGGCGCGCCTGGACCACCTGATGGGCTTCATGGAAACCGAGATCGACATCCTGCAGGTGGAAAAGCGCATCCGTGGCCGCGTCAAGCGCCAGATGGAGAAGAGCCAGCGCGAGTACTACCTGAACGAGCAGGTCAAGGCCATCCAGAAGGAACTGGGCGATGTCGACGAAGGCCAGGATCTGGACGAGCTGGACAAGCGCGTCAAGGCCGCCCACATGTCCAAGGAAGCCCTGAAGAAGGCCGAGGCGGAACTGAAGAAGCTGAAGATGATGTCACCCATGTCGGCGGAAGCCACCGTGGTGCGCACCTACATCGAGACCCTCGTCAATCTGCCCTGGCGCAAGAAGACCAAGATCAGCAAGAGCCTGGACAGCGCCCAGGAAGTGCTGGACACCGACCACTACGGCCTGGAGAAGGTCAAGGAACGCATCGTCGAATACCTGGCCGTGCAGCAGCGGGTGGACAAGCTGAAGGCGCCCATCCTCTGTCTGGTGGGACCACCCGGGGTGGGCAAGACCTCCCTGGGCCAGTCCATCGCCCGCGCCACCAACCGCAAGTTCGTGCGCATGGCCCTGGGCGGCGTGCGCGACGAGGCCGAGATCCGCGGCCATCGCCGCACCTACATCGGCTCCATGCCCGGCAAGATCCTGCAGAGCCTGACCAAGGCCACGGTGCGCAATCCCCTGTTCCTGCTGGACGAGGTGGACAAGATGGGCCAGGACTTCCGCGGCGATCCCTCCTCCGCCCTGCTGGAGGTGCTCGATCCCGAGCAGAACCACACCTTCCAGGACCACTACGTGGAAGTGGACTACGACCTGTCCGACGTGATGTTCGTGGCCACCGCCAACTCGCTCAACATTCCGGCGCCGCTGCTGGACCGGATGGAAGTGATCCGCCTGTCCGGCTACACCGAGGACGAGAAGATCAACATCGCGCAGCGCTACCTGTTGCCCAAGCAGATGAAGAACAACGGCCTCAAGGACACCGAACTGCACGTGGCGGAGAGCGCCCTGCGCGACATCGTGCGCTACTACACGCGGGAATCCGGCGTGCGCAGCCTGGAGCGGGAAATCTCCAAGATATGCCGCAAGGCGGTGACGGCCCAGACCCTCAAGAAAGCCAAGGGCAAGATCAACGTGACGCCGCGCAATCTCGACAAATACCTGGGGGTGCAGCGCTACACCTACGGCATGGCCGAGAAGAACAACCAGGTGGGCCAGGTGACCGGTCTGGCCTGGACCGAGGTGGGTGGCGAACTGCTCACCATCGAGGCTTCCCTGATGCCCGGCAAGGGCAACATCACCCGCACCGGCCAGCTGGGCGACGTCATGAAGGAATCCATCGAGGCGGCCCGCACCGTGATGCGCAGCCGGGCCAAGTCCATGGGTATCAACCCGGAGATGTTCGAGAAGAACGACATGCATATCCACATGCCGGAGGGCGCCACGCCCAAGGATGGCCCTTCCGCCGGCGCCGCCATCACCACCGCCATGGTGTCCGTGTTCACGAGCATCCCCGTGCGCTGCGAAGTGGCCATGACCGGCGAGATCACCCTGCGAGGGGAAGTCCTGCCCATCGGCGGCCTCAAGGAAAAGCTGCTGGCGGCCCATCGCGGCGGCATCAAGAAGGTCCTGATCCCGGAAGGCAACGTGAAGGATCTGGTGGAGATTCCCGACAACATCAAGAACCGGCTCGAAATCCAGCCCGTGAAGTGGATCGAGCAGGTTCTGGAGGCCGCCCTGGAACGCGCGCCGGAAGCCCTCGCCGAGGAAGTCGTGGGCGGAAGCCCGGCACCCGTGCCGTCCGCGAGCGAGACTCCCGCTGTAATCAAGCACTGACGCGGGGGTCGGGGGCAAAATGCGCTTGACACGGCATTTTGCCGGTTGCTATAAAACCCCGCGCAGGTTTCCCTGCGCTGCCTTCATCCACTGAAAAGGGGGATTTCGTGAACAAATCTGAACTGATTGACGCCATCGCCGCGTCCGCTGATATTTCCAAGGCCGCTGCCGGTCGCGCGCTGGACGGCGCCATGGACGCGGTGAAAAAAGCGCTGAAGAAGGGTGAGATGGTCACTCTGGTTGGCTTCGGTTCCTTCTACGTAGGCAAGCGTGCCGCTCGTTCCGGCCGTAATCCCCGTACTGGCGCCACCATCAAGATCAAGGCCGCGAAAGTTCCTAAATTCCGTGCTGGCAAAGCGCTGAAAGACGCTGTAAACTAGCGGTCTTTCTGACGGGTGCTTAGCTCAGTTGGTAGAGCGTCGCCCTTACAAGGCGAATGTCGGCGGTTCGACCCCGTCAGCACCCACCAGCCGGAATTTGCAGTATCCAGAAAAGCAGTAAATAGAAGTCAATGGAGTGGTAGTTCAGTCGGTTAGAATACCGGCCTGTCACGCCGGGGGTCGCGGGTTCGAGTCCCGTCCACTCCGCCAACACCTCAAAGGCGAACGCGAGTTCGCCTTTTTTTTTGTTTCGGGTTTTTTGCCCTTGACCGAGTGATTGCAAAGCCATGCTAGAAGCCATTCGCGAACGCGCGCAGGGTTGGATTGCCAAAGTGATCCTGGGCCTGCTTGTCATTCCCTTCGCCCTCTGGGGCATCGATTCCTACTTTTCCGGTGGTGGCCAGGAACCGCCCGCCGCCGAGATCGACGACGTTCAGATCAGCCAGCGGGAATTCATCAAGACCCTCAAGGACCAGGAGCAGGCGCTCGGCGGAAAAGTCGAGGACAAGGCCCTGCGCCAGCAGGTCATGGATCAATTGGTCAACACCCGGGTGCTGTCCATGGCGGCGGGCAAGGCCGGGTTTTCGATCCTGGATCCCCAGATCCAGGCTGTCCTGGCCGGCGTGGAGATTTTTCAGGAAAACGGCAAGTTCTCCGAGGCGCGCATGGATTCCTGGCTACGCAGCCGGGGCATGAGCCGGGGCGAGTTGCCGGCGATGATCGGTCAGGATCTGCTCCTCAAGCAGGTGCAGATCGGCTATGGCGAAGGCGCGCTGGCCGCCAAGCCCATGGTCGAGCGCCTGGCCAGGCTGCTGAGCCAGCAAAGGGAAATCAACGAGGCGGCCTTCGATGCCAAGTCCCATGCCAATGCCGTCAAGATCGACGACAAGGCCGTGGAAGCGGATTACAAGGCGCGACAGAAGGACTACACCACGCCCGTCCAGGTCCGCGCCCAGTATGTCGTCCTTTCCCAGGCCCTGCTGGAAGAAGGCATCCAGGTCGGGGATGAACAGGTCCGCAAGCATTACGAGGCGAATGCCGCCCGCTACCAGGAGCCCGAGCAGCGTCGGGCCGCCCACATCCTGGTCAAGGTGGACGAGGGCGCCGACGCCAAGAGCCGGCAAGCGGCCAAGGCCAGGGCGGAGCAGCTGTTGGCGGAAGCGGTGAAGACGCCGTCGAAATTCGCCGACCTGGCGCGCCAGCATTCCCAGGATCCGGTTTCGGGCGCCCAGGGCGGCGACCTGGGCGCCTTTACCCGCGACATGATGGTGAAGCCCTTCGCCGACGCGGTCTGGAACATGAAGCCCGGCGAGATCCGGGGGCTGGTGGAAAGCCAGTTCGGCTATCACATCATTCGCCTGGACAACGTGGTGGTTGGCGCCAAGCTCGGCTTCGACGTCGTCAAGGACGAGATTCGCCGGGAATTGCGGCAACAGGAAGCCCAGCGCCGCTTTGTCGAATCCGCCGAGCGTTTCAGCAATCTTGTCTATGAGCAGCCCGACAGCCTGGCGCCGGCGGCCAAGGAATTCGGGCTCAAGCTGGAGGAGAGCGGCTGGCTGGCCAAGGGGCAGACGGCGCAGCCGGCCATCCTGGCCAACCCGCGCCTGATGGACAGCCTGTTCAGCGAGGACGCGCTGACCAAGCGCCAGAACATCGAGGCCGTCGAGGTGGCGCCCAACACGCTGGTCGCGGCCCGGGTGATTGATCATCGGCCGGCGGGCCTGCTGCCGCTGGCGGACGTGGCGGGCGATATCCGCAATCGGCTGACCCGGGAAGCGGCCCGGAAACTGGCCATCGAGGCCGGCCGGAAAGCCCTGGAGGCGGCCCGCTCCGGGCAGGGCTCGGCGGTGACCTTCTCCGCTCCCATGACGGTGTCCAGAATGCAGCCCCTCAACCTGCCGCCCGCGTCGGTGAGGGCCATTTTCAGCGCCGAGGCCGGCAAGCTGCCCGCCTACCTGGGCGTGGAATCGGCCGATGGCTACCGGGTCTATCGCATCAACCGGGTGGTCGCCAACGAACCGCCCGCGGAACAGACCGGGAAAATCCGCGCCGACCTGCGGCGACTTCTGGCTCAGGAGGAAATGCGCGCCTACCTGGAAAGCGTCAAGGCAAAGGCCAAGATCAAGATCGCGCCCTCCGCCCTGGAGCCCAAGGCGGAATGATCCTAGAAACGGCGGTTGACCGCTCCTTTGCCCTTGTGAAGGCGCATGGATATTGACGAAATGCCTTTCGGCAGACCTCACCCCATGGGTGAGACCGCTACGCACCCGCTGGCACGTCCGGGCGGGCGTCTGGCTTTGTTGCTCCTCCTTGCGGGCCCCGGCATGCGGCGTCGTCGCGTCGCGCCAGCCACCCACCCGAACGCACCATCGGGCGCGTCCAACTGCCGTTTCTAGGATGATCGGCGCCGCCATCGACAACAAAAAAGCCGGAGATCCTCCGGCTTTTTTGTTGTCTGGCCTGGCTCGGCCGCTTATTCGTCCACCGCCAGCCCGGCCGTGCTGTTGAAGCCGGAGTCCACGTAGGTGATTTCCCCCGTGATGCCGCTGGCCAGGTCGGACAGCAGGAAGGCGGCGGTATTGCCCACTTCCTCGATGGTCACGTTGCGGCGCAGGGGCGAATTCTTCTCGCCCCAGGCCAGCAGCTTGTTGAAGTCGGCGATGCCGGAGGCCGCCAGGGTCTTGATGGGGCCGGCGGACAGGCCGTTGACGCGGATGCCGCGCGGACCCAGGCCGGCGGCCAGATAGTAGACGCTGGATTCCAGGCTGGCCTTGGCCAGGCCCATGACGTTGTAATGGGGGACGGAACGCACCGCGCCCAGGTAGGTCATGGTCAGCATGGCGGCATTGCGACCTTCCATCATGGGCAGGCCGGCCTTGGCCAGGGCGGTGAAGGAATAGCTGGAAATGTCGTGGGCGATGCGGAAGTTTTCCCGGGTGACGTTGTCGATGTAGCTGCCGTCCAGGGCGTCCTTGGGAACGTAGGCGATGGAATGCACCAGGCCGTCCAGGCCATCCCAGTGCTGGCCGAGTTGCGCGTACATCGCGGCGATTTCCTCGTCGCTGCCCACATCGCAGGGGAACGCCAGGGGCGACGCGGAGAACTCGCCGGCCAGTCCCATGACCCGGTCACGGACCTTGTCGCCCTGATAGGTGAAGGCCAGTTCCGCGCCTTCCCGGTGACAGCATTTGGCGACGCCATAGGCGATGGAACGATTGCTGATCATCCCGGTGACGAGAATTTTCTTGCCGGCAAGAAAGCCCATGTCGCGATCCCTGAATTGGAAATGGCCGAAATTATAACCGCGAGGCTGCATCCGCCGAATCTCGGCGCTACCATCCGGGGTGGAAAAAGGAGCTAAGTCATGGTGGCAAAAATCATCGCCGTGGTGAACCAGAAGGGGGGGGCCGGCAAGACGACCCTGGCAATGCTGCTGGCGGGAAGCCTGGCGGATTCCGGCAAGCGGGTGCTGGTGGCCGACGCCGACCCCCAGAACACAGCCCTGCACTGGGCCGGCATGGGCGGGGGCTTTCCCGCCGAGGTGGAGGATGTCTCCGGCGAGGAGGGCAAGCTGCACAAGGCCCTGCGCAAGCGCCAGGAGGAATTCGACTACATCGTCATCGACAGCCCCCCCGCCGCCGCCGCCCCGGTGACCGCCAGCGCGCTGCGGGCGGCCCGGCTGGCCCTGGTGCCGGTGATTCCCTCGCCCCTGGATCTGTGGGCCTCGGTGCGTATCCGCGAGGCCATCGCCCATGCCCGCCACAAGAACCCGGAACTGGAAGCCCGCCTGATGGTGAACCAGATGCAACTGAATACCCTCCTGGCCCAGGAAGTGCTCGGCATGCTGCCGGAATTCGGTATTCCCATGCTGGCCGCCAGCCTCAAGAGCCGCACCGCCTACCGCCAGTGCGCGGCCCTGGGAACCACCATCCGCGCCCTGGGCAGCCGCGCCGCGATGGCCTCCCTGGAAGTGGACGCCCTGCGGCGTGAAGTGGAGCGATTGCTGCGCGGCCGCTAGCGCTCCACCGAGGCATGCCCGTTTTCACCACCCTGGATTTCCTGCGTCACGGCGAACCCGTCGGCGGCAAGCGCTATCGCGGCCAGACCGACGACCCCCTGTCGGAAAAGGGCTGGGCCCAGATGTGCGCCGCCACGGCGGGCGAGCGCCCCTGGGCGGCCATCGTTTCCTCCCCGCTGAGTCGCTGCGCGGCCTTCGCGGAATGGCTGGCCGGAACCACCGGCCTGCCGATGCGCATCGACGAACGCCTGGCGGAAGTGGGTTTCGGGGCCTGGGAGGGGCGTACCGCCGCCGAGCTTGAACAGGCCGAGCCGAACCGCGTGTTCGAGTTCAAGCTCGATCCCCTGGGGCGCCGCCCGGAAGGGGCGGAACCTCTGGAAAATTTTGCCCGGCGGGTGGCCGCCGCCTACGAGGGCATCCTCGATGAACACCGGGGAGAACACGTCCTGGTGGTGTCCCACGCCGGCGTCATCCGCATGGTCGTCAGTCACGTCCTGGGCCTGCCGCCGGAGCGGGCCTATCGCATCAACGTGGGCTCGGCCGGGCTGGCCCGTATCCGGGTCGAGCACCGGGGAGCCAAGCGTTTCGACACCTTGCAATGGTTGAGCAAGGGCGGCTAGCCGGGATGGGCCGGAGCCGCGTCAATCGCGCGCCGAGGGCCCGCGCCAGACCGGTTCCTCCTTGCCCGCCACGCGGTTGATGCGGCGGGACAGGACGAACAGCAGATCCGACAGCCGGTTGAGGTATTGCCCCAATTTGGGCGACAGCAATTCCACCTCGGACAGGGTGGAGAGCCGCCGCTCCGCGCGCCGGCACACCGTGCGGCAGATGTGGGTCTGGGCGGCGGCCGAAGCGCCGCCGGGCAGGACGAATTCGGTCAGGGGCGGCAGCCCGGCATTGTAGGTGGCGATGGCCTGGTCCAGGCGCAGCACCGCGTCCTCGTGAATCTGGCTGACCTCGGGCCAGGCCAGTTCCGCCCCCAGGTTGAACAGGTCATGCTGGATATCCACCAGCAGGGGGCGCAGGTCGGCGGGGAGGGGGGAAGCCAGCAGCACGCCCACCTGGCTGTTGAGTTCGTCCACCGTGCCGATGGCCTCGATGCGGGGCGCGTGCTTGGACATGCGGGTGCCGTTGGCGATGCCCGTGGTGCCGTCGTCGCCGGTACGGGTGACGATTTCCGTGAGGCGCTTGAAGCCGGCGCTGGCGGCGCTGACATCCTCGCTGATCTCGCTGAATTGCTCCATGTCCCCCGCCGTGCGCGCCTCGCCGTTGGGCAGGCGCTCCCGGCATTCCCGGAAGATGCGGGCGGTACAGGTACGGCAGCGTTCCGAATCCAGGCGCGGATAGATGCCGGCGATGGCGTCGGGCTTGTGGGCGAAGACGTTGGCTTCGCCGATGTCGGCCTGGTAACCGCCCTTCTTCAGCATGCCGCAGGTGGCGTCGCGCACGCCGCACAGGTAGAGGGCGCCGCCCAGCTTGCGCCGGCGCTGGGCCTCCCGGGCCAGCAACTCGGCGCCGGCCAGGTCGATGGTATTGATGCCCTTGGAGAACAGCAGCAGGTGCTTCTGGCCGGGCACGTGCTCGTCCACCGCGGCGAAGGCGTGCTGGATGTGGTCCACGGCGCCGAAGAAGATGGAACCCTCGATACGCAGCAGCTTGAGTTGCGGGCAGTCCGGCTCCGCGCCGGTCTCCACCACGAACTTGCGGCGCGGGTTGCCCCGGTCCTTCGCGTCCGGCACCAGGGAGCGGATGGCGGGGCGGGACGTGCCGTGCAGGTAGAAGATCAGGGAGGCGACGATGCCGAAGAAGATGCCCTTCTCCAGGTCGATGACCGTGCCGAGGAAGCTGACCCCCAGCACCACGGCTTCCTGCCGGTGGGCCTTGAGGATGGCGCCGATGTGGTGGAAGTCGATCAGGTTCCAGGCCACCAGGAACAGCACCGCCGCCATGGCCGGAATCGGCAGGTGGGCGGCCAGGGGCGCCACCAGGAACAGGATGATGAGCAGGAACACCGAGGAGAACACCGCCGCCAGGGGCGTGCGCGCCCCGGACTCGTAGTTGACGCCGCTGCGGTTGAAGGAACCGCTGGAGGCGTAGCCGGAGAAGAAACCGCCGAACAGGTTGGACAGGCCCTGGCCGACGAATTCCTGGTTGCCGTTGATGTGCTGCTCCGACTTCACCGCGATGGAGCGGGAGATGGACACCGCCTCGGTCAGGGCCAGCACGGTCACCGCCAGGGCCGAGAAGAAGGTGTTCTTCAGGGCCGCCAGGGAAAAGTCCGGCATGGACAGCGGTGGCAGGCTGGCCACCAGGGCGCCCACGGTCTTGATGCCGGTGACCTCGTTGCCGAACTCGTGGTCCAGCAGGGCCGCGAACAGGCCGCCCACCACCATGGCGACGATCATGTAGGGCACCCGCTTCAGGTACTTGCGCCCCAGCAGGCCGGCGATGAGGGAAACCACCGCCACCGACGTGATGTAGGGGTTCAGGTCGCCGATCTGGATCAGCAGTTGCCGCACCACTTCGTAGGCCGGCACGCCGCGCTCGATGTCCAGGCCGAAGAAGTTCTTCACCTGGCTGGCGGCGATGAGCAGGGCGGCGCCGGCGGTGAAGCCGATCACCACGGTATGGGAGATGAAGTTGACCAGGGCGCCCATCTTGGCCAGGCCCATGGCGAGCTGGAACAGGCCGGTGAGGAAGGTGAGCGTCAGCACCATGCCGATGTATTCCGGCGTGCCCGGTTCCGCATAGGGCGACACCGAGGCGAACACCACGATGGAAATCGCCGTGGTGGGGCCGGACACCAGATGCCAGGAGGAACCGAACAGGGCGGCGATGATGGTGGGAACCATGGCCGCGTAGATGCCGTATTCCGGCGGCAGACCGGCGATGGTGGCGAAGGCCACGGCCTGGGGCAGGACGATCAACGCCCCGGTGATGCCGGCGATGCCGTCGTCCTTGAGGGTGTCGCGGTTGACCCGGTGCCGCCATTTCAGGAAGGGCAGGAACTGGTACAGCCACAGGTTGCAGGCCAGGATGTTGGACGCCCATTCGGCGCCGAAGCGATCGTGTTTCAGGAAAGACATTTCTTTTCCAGACAGAGGAGGTAGGCCGCGCCATCGGGCGGCTGGTTGTCGCGCTGCGCCCGCCAGATCATTTCCGCCAGGCAGTCCATCACCGCGTGCTGGGCCGCGTGCTCGTCGCCCAGGCGGGCGGCCAGGGCCGCGTAACGGGTTTTTACGCCGGCCGGCTGGTCGATGGAGATTTGCTCGCTGATGGAAAGATGCATGGACAGGTGCAGGAAGGGATTGGTCTCGCCCATTTCCGGCGGCCAGTCCCGATCCCGGTAGCGCTCCGGTTGATCCAGCATGGCGTGGTATTCGGGATGCCGGCCGATATGTTCCAGCGCGATCCTTTCCAGGTCGCTCAGTGGCTGGCCCGCGCGAAACTTGCCCCAGGCATCGAAGAAAAACTGGCGCACCTGGTCCCGGCTGGGATTAAACATGGCCGTCCCCCAGGGCCAGCACCACGCTGTATTGCAGCAGGCGATTGGCGCCGTCCAGGTGGGCGATCTCGCCGTTGCCATAGAAGCCGATGCAGGGCATGCCCGGGAAGCGCCGCTTCAGCGCCTGGATATCCTTGTCCACTCCGCCGTAGAAAGAGGGCCCCCGGCCCATGCAGGGGTACATCAGGGCGAAGGCGGGGGCCTGCGGGCGTTCATCGGCCAGGCGCGCCACCATGGCCGACATGTCGTGTTCCGCCGCCCCGGGCTGGCGCAAGGCCCAGAACAGGTCCACACCCGGCGCCAACAGGCCGGCCACGGTGACGGACCTGTCCGCCGGGTTGGCGGCGATCACCGGCAGCAGATGGAAACGGCCTTCGGCCACGGCGTTTTCCCGGTCGCCGTAGGGGATGCCCGCCATGAGCAGATGGGTGGGGATGCGCTCCGGCGACCGCTGGCTCAGGGGCAGTTCCCGCGCCAGGCTGGCCAGGGCGTCCACGCCCCCCATGACGCGGATGTCGTGGCCCGCCACCTGTTCGACGGGCATGGGCCGGGAGAGAGGGCGCACCCCCTGGGAGACGCCCACGCGCAGGGAACCGCCGGTCAGGGACAGCTCGCAGCGACCGTTGTCCCAGACCCGTCCGCCGCGCCAGACCGAATAGGGCCCCTGGCCGGTGGCGTCGCCGGAGACGCCACCGAAACGGCGTCCGCCGGCGGCGATCCAGGTCATGTCCAGGGCATTGGGGGCGGCCAGGGTCAGGGTGACCCGATCCGGATCGGCCTGTTCCGGGGAAGCGGGCGTCAGCCCGGCCCCCTCGCCCAGCACCAGGGCGGCGGCGGCCGGCGCGTCCAGAACCCAATCCTCCTCGGTGAACACCCCCGCCGCCGTGCATCCCGCCACCTGAAGGCAGCCGGCGGCGCGGGTGGCGGCGCCGATGGCGGGCCGGGGATCCCGGGCGAAATCGGCGCTGAGGTAGAGCAGTACCGCCTGGGGGTGGTCCAGGCCGGCCCGGGTCATGGCGGCATGCACGGCCTGGGCGGCCAGGCCGGGATCGGCCAGCCGCCCCTGGGCGAGCCCCGAGCCGGCTTTCATGGGCGGTCTCGCGCCATGTCCAGCGGCCTCATGCCGTCTTTTCCTTGAAGTCGCACAGGTCGCGGATGACGCAGGCGGCGCAATCCGGCTTGCGCGCCTTGCACACGTAGCGGCCGTGCAGGATCAGCCAGTGGTGGGCGTCTTGGCGGAACTCGGGTGGCGTGTGGCGCAGGAGCTTCCTTTCCACTTCCAGAACGGTCTTGCCCGGGGCCAGGCCGGTGCGGTTGGCCACCCGGAAGATGTGGGTATCGACGGCGATGGTGGGCTCGCCGAAGGCGGTGTTGAGCACCACGTTGGCGGTCTTGCGGCCCACCCCGGGCAGGGCTTCCAGGGCTTCCCGGTGGCGCGGCACCTGGCCGCCATGCTTGTCGAGCAGGATATGGCAGGTGGCCAGGAGGTTCTTCGCCTTGGTCTTGAACAGGCCGATGCGGCGGATGTGGGCGGTGAGGCCGTCCTCGCCCAGGGAAAGCAGCTTTTCCGGCGTGTCGGCCACGGGAAACAGGGTGGCGGTGGCCAGGTTGACGCTCTTGTCCGTGGCCTGGGCGGACAGCACCACGGCCACCAGCAACTCGAAGGGACTCCGGTGGTGGAGCTCCGTGGTGGGCGCGGGGTTGGCGGCCTCGAGCCGCTCGAAGATCGCTCGGCGCTTGGCGGCGTTCATCGGAGAAGGTTCGGGGCGCGATTCATGCCGGATTGCGCCCCATCTGGATGCGGTTGCGCAGGGCGATGAGCAGGCCCAGGCCGATGAAGGCGCCCGGCGGCAGGACGGCGAGCAGGAAGCCGCTGTAGTCGTGGGCCAGGGGTATCACCCAATCCCTGGCCATGGGCCCCAGGGCCAGGTCGATGCCGGAGAACAGGGTGCCCTTGCCCAGGGCCTCCCGCAGGCCCCCCAGGGCCACCAGCACGGCGGTGAGGCCCAGGCCCATCATGGTGGCGTCCAGGATGGAGTGCAGGGTCGAGCGCTTGGAGGCGAAGGCCTCCACCCGGGCCAGGACGATGCAGTTGGTGGTGATCAGGGGAATGAACACGCCCAGCACCAGGTACAGGGGATGCACCCAGGCGTTCATGGCCAGCTGCACCACGGTGACCAGCACGGCGATGACCAGCACGAAGGCGGGTATGCGGATCTCGTGGGGGATGTAGTTGCGCAGCAGGGCCACGGAACCGCTGGCCGTGGCCATCACCAGGGTGGTGGCCAGGCCCAGGGACAGGCTGTTCACCACGGAGTTGCTGATGGCCAGCAGGGGACACAGGCCCAGCAACTGGACGATGCCCGGGTTCTGGGTCCACAGGCCGTTGACGATGATGTCCCGGGTTTCCCGGGAGAACAGGCCGCCCTGGCCGGCGGCCGGCGCGGCGGGCGCGGCCGGGTCGCCGGCGGGGAGGGGGCTGGTGGTGTCGGCGGCGCTCATGGTCCGGCCTCCTGTTTCGTCGGGGCGAGCAGTTCGTCCCGGTGGGCGGCGAAGTATTCCAGGGACCGGCGCACCGCCTTGACCACGGCCCGGGGGGTGATGGTGGCGCCGGCCAGGTAGTCGAAACGGCCCCCGTCCTTCTTCACGCGCCAGCCGTCGGGCAGGGGGTCGGCCAGGCTCCTGCCGTCGAATTGCCGGATCCAGGGGCCGCGGGCCGGGTCGATGTAGTCCCCCAGGCCCGGCGTCTCCCGGTGGGCGGTGACCCGCACCCCGGCGACCCGGCCATCGGCGTGGATGCCCACCAGCAGGCGGATTTCGCCGCTGTAGCCATCCGGCGCCACGACTTCCAGCACCACGGCGGTGGCGACGCCCGCCCGGCGGGCCGGATAGAACAGGCCGGGACGCTTCAGGCCCAGCAGGGGATCGGCGGCCAGGGGCGCGGCGTCCCGGATCAGGTCGTTGTCGAAGCTGCCGGCGGGCAGGGTCTGGGCCACCAGGGCCAGTTTCTCCGCTTGCTCGCTTTTCTCGATGGCGGGGCGGGTCAGGGTGTGGGAGCCGGACAGCAGGGCCGCCCCCACCACGGAAAACACCAGCAGGGCCAGGCCGGTGGTGACGGTTTCGCGCAGGACCGGGGTCATGGCCATGGGGCGCTCACTTCCCCGCCTTGCGGTGGCCGAACACCCGGGGCTGGGTGTAGGCGTCGATGAAGGGCACGCAGACGTTGGCGATCAGCACCGCGAAGGCCACCCCGTCCGGATAGCCGCCGAAGCCCCGGATGATGGCGGTGAGGAATCCGGCCAGCCCCGCGTAGATCAGCTTGCCCAGGGGCGTGGAGGCGGCGGTGACCGGGTCGGTGGCGATGAAGAAGGCCCCCAGCATGGCGCCACCGGAAAGCAGGTGGAACAGGACGCCCGCGTGGCGGGCCGGTTCCAGCAGATGCAGGCCGCCGGCGGTGATGGCCAGGCCGGCCAGGAAGGCCACCGGCACATGCCAGGTGATGAGCCGGCTGGACAGCATGAGCAGACCGCCCAGGAGATACATGAGGGCGACGAATTCCTGGCCCTTGCCGCCGCCCCAGCCGAACATGGGCTGGGCCAGGATGTCTTCCACCGGCTTGCCCAGCTTCACCTGGGTTTTCCAGGTATCCAGCACGGTGGCCGAAGTAAAGGCATCCGGGCTGATGGACCCCTGGCCGGCGAACACCAGATCGAAAGCCTCCAGCAGGGTCGGGCTGTGGTCGGCCAGGCCGACGGGCGCCGGCCACTGGGTCATGTACACCGGGAAGCTGATGATCAGGGCGGCGTAGCCCACCATGGCCGGGTTGAACAGGTTCTGGCCCAGGCCGCCGTAGAACTGCTTGGCCACCAGCACGGCGAAGATGATCCCCACCGCGTACAGCCACCAGGGTGCCAGGGTGGGCAGGGAGAGGGCCAGCAGCCAGGCGGTCACCAGCACGGAACCGTCGGACAGGAAGGGCTTGAGGGGCAGGCCGCGCATGAGCAGGATCAGCGCCTCCACGCCGATGGCGAAGACGGTGCACAGCAGCAGGCTGACCCAGATGCCGGGGCCGAAGAACCAGGCGTGGGCGATGATGCCGGGGATCAGGGCGGCCATGACCTTGAACATGACCGCCGTCACCGAGTTGTTGGCGAGCAGGGCGAAGGGGGAGCCGTTCATTGCGGGATGTCTCCGGGCCCGGATTCGGGGAAACACGGTCCCCCCCTTTGGAAAAGGGGGGTTAGGGGATTTGCCGACGATGGCGGCAAAGGAAATGCCGCAAAATCCCCCCCAGCCCCCCTTTGATAAAGGGGGGGGTAGGCAGGGTAGACAGGAAGGCGACCGCATCAGCCTTCTCCGCTTTCCGTCTTGGCTTCCGCCTGGGCGCGCCGCGCCTCGATCTCGGCGATTTCCTTTTCCACCCGGGGCGGCAGGTTGTCGGTGTTCCTGGGCGTGACGGCTTCCTTGGCCTTCTTCGCCCGATCCAGGGCGGCCTGGAGGATGGCCTTCTTCTTCTCCGCGTCGGGATCGGCGGTCGCGTCGGTCGTCGTGGTCGCCGCGGCTTCCTTGTTCTTTTCCGCCGCCCTGGCGAACTTCTCGGCCTTTTCCCGTTTTTCCCGCTCCAGGCGGAACTCCTTGAATTCGTGACGCTGGCGAGCCTGGTCGGCGCCGTGTTTTTCCTGCTCCCGCTCCCAGATCTCGCTCTTGGCGAAACGGAAGAAATCCACCAGGGGGATGTGGCTGGGACAGACGTAGGCGCAACAGCCGCATTCGATGCAGTCGAACAGGTTGTAGCTCTGGGCCTTGCCGAAATCCTTGGCGCGGCTGAACCAGTACATCTCGAAGGGTTGCAGGTCCGCCGGGCAGGCCCGGGCACAGGCGCCGCAGCGGATGCAGGGAAGGGTGGTCGGCCGGGGCGGGAAGCGGACCGGATCCTTGACGATCAGGCAGTTCACCGACTTGGTCACCGGCGCGGCCTGGTCCATGAGGTCGAAGCCCATCATGGGGCCGCCGACGATTTCGCCGTCGGCGCCGTCCAGGGCGCCGCCCGCCGCCGCCAGCAGATCGGTCATGGGGGTGCCGATGCGGGCCTCGAAGTTGCCCGGATTCGCCACGTGGCCGGTCACCGTCACCACCCGCGACAGCAGGGGCTCGCCCAGGTACACGGCGCGGTAGAGGCTATAGGCCGTGCCCACGTTGAAGACCTGGATGCCCGCGTCGGTGGAGCGGCCGCCGGTGGGGGTCTCCACGCCGGTCAGGGTGTAGGTGAGCTGCTTGCCGCCGCCACCCGGGTAGCCGGTGGGCACGGCCACCACTTCCATGCCGGAGGGCGCCGCCGCGCCCATGGCGGCCAGGGCTTCCGGCTTGTTGTCCTCGATGCCGATGAGGATGGTCTTCACCCCCAGGGTATGGGCCATGACCTCGATGCCCAGGACGATTTCCGCCGCCCGCTCGCGCATGAGCCGGTCGTCGCAGGTGATCCAGGGTTCGCACTCGGCGCCGTTGAGGATCAGGGTGTGGAGGGTCTGGCCGCTCGGGTTGAGCTTGATGTAGCTGGGGAACACGGCGCCGCCCAGGCCGGCCAGGCCCATCTCCCGGATGCGGTTGCGCAGGGCGGAGGGGTCCAGCTTGCGCCAGTCCAGGGGCTGGAAGTCGATGCTCCGGTCCTCGCCATCGGCTTCGATCACCACGCACAGGTCGAACAGGCCGGAGGGGTGGGGCACGGCGTGGGGCGCCACGGCGACGACCCGGCCCGAGGTGGGGGCGTGGGCGGCGGTGGAGACGTAGCCTTCCGGGGCGCCGATCATCTGGCCGCCCAGCACCGCGTCGCCGGCTTGCACCAGGGGCCGGGCCGGGGCGCCGATGTGCTGGCGCAGGGGCACCACGTAGCGCGGCAGCAGGGGCATCGGGCGGATGGGCGTGGCGTTGGATTCCGCCTTGTGGCCTTCCGGGTGGACGCCGCCGTTGAAGGTGAAAAGTTGTCTGCTCATGATCCGCTCATGGCCCACTCAGGCTTCCCGCTTCATCATGTGCACCGGGTAGCGCCACTTCCAGTTGGCCACGTCTTCCTTGACCACTTCCATGGAAATGCAATCCACCGGGCAGGGCGGCAGGCACAGTTCGCAGCCGGTGCACTGGTCGGCGATGATGGTGTGCATCTGCTTGGCGGCACCGATGATGGCGTCCACCGGGCAGGCCTGGACGCACAGGGTGCAGCCGATGCAGGTGTTCTCGTCGATGACCGCGATGGCCTTCGGCTTGGGCTCCAGGCCCTCGCCCAGGGGCTTGGCTTCCACCCCCAGCAGCTCCGCCAGGCGCTTGACGCCATCGGCGCCGCCGGGCGGGCACTTGTTGATGTCCGCCTCACCCTTGGCGATGGCCTCGGCGTAGGGCTTGCAGCCGGGAAAACCGCACTGGCCGCACTGGGTCTGGGGCAGGATGGCGTCGATCTTCTCCACCAGGGGGTCGTCCTCCACCCGATAGCGCACCGAGGCCCAGCCCAGGATGGCGCCCAGCGCCAGGCCGATGCCGGCCATGACGAGGATGGCCGAAATCATCCGGCCATCCTCGAGTCGTCAGTCGTCAGTCGGCGGTAGGCGGATGAAGCGCCATGGCTGCCGACTGCCGACTGTCTACTGTCGACCGTCATTTGATGAGCCCCGCGAAGCCCATGAAGGCCAGGCTCATGAGGCCCGCGGTGATCATGGCGATGCTGGTGCCCTTGAACGCGACGGGCACGTCCGCCGCCTCCAGGCGTTCGCGCATGGCGGCGAACAGCACCAGCACCAGGGTGAAACCCAGGGCGCCGCCCAAGCCGAAGAACAGGGATTCGACGAAGCCGTGCTGTTCCTGCACGTTGAGCAGGGGAATGCCCAGCACGGCGCAGTTTGTGGTGATCAGGGGCAGGTAGATGCCCAGCACCCGGAACAGCACCGGCGAGGTCTTCTTGATGAACATCTCGGTGAAGCCGACGATGCCGGCGATCACCACGATGAAGGACAGGGTGCGCAGGTAGCTCAACTCCTGGCCGAGCAGGTAGGTGTCGATGAGGTGGCTGGCGCCGGAAGCCAGGGTCAGCACGAAGGTGGTGGCCGCGCCCATGCCGATGGCGGTTTCCAGTTTCCTGGACACGCCCATGAAGGGGCACAGGCCAAGGATCTTGGACATCACGATGTTGTTCACGAACACCGTGCCAATCAGGATGAGCAGGTAGTTTTCCATGGAGGGGCGGCAGAATTCCGTGGATTATCCGCGAGGGGTCCCGGGCATACAACCTTGTAAAGCCCGTCGTTACTGGCCATCCGGGCGGAATGAGGGCGGGCGGGAGGCGGGGGCGGACGGCCCGCCCGCCGCGACCGCCGAATGCCCTCGTCGCGCCAGGACACGCCAATAGACCAGAACATTCAGCAACAGGACGCCCGCGCCCAGGGCGAGCTGGATTTCCCGGGTCAGGCCCGCCGGATAGATCACGGCCAGCAGGTATTCGCCGATGAAATCCCCGCCGTAGGCCGCCTCGCCGGCCAGGGCGCGGAAATGGTTCTCCAGCAGCCTGTCGGACTTTGGACGTGGGATGCGTTGGGCGTCTGGGCGGATGGTTGCAAGGCGCGTCGCGCCGGCCATGGTTGTTCCATGGCCAAGCGGCGCAACGCCGCGGACGCCGCCCAGACACCCAACCCGAAGGGCCGGGGCCGCTTTTTGCGCAGGGCGGTGTTGCGGCTCGCTTGTTTGGAATAACCAAACGGCGCTTCACCGCGCCTTGCCCTGCGCAAAAATCGGCCCCGGCGCACCCACGGCCAAAGTCCGACAGGCTGCTAGCGGCGTCAGCGGGCAGACGCCGCCGCCCAGTTCCACCGCCGCGCCCCAGGCTACCGCCGGCAGGTGCAACCAGGCCAGCCAGGCGTGGCGCGCCACCAGCAGGCCCCCCAGCACCGCGAACAGGATGAAGGCCAGGTGGAGCAGCAGGATCAGATCGGCCAGCGCGGCGTGGGGCATGGCCGGCCGGAACGCGCGTCAGTCCAGCAGTTCGTGGGCACCATCGCAGAACGGCGGATTGGCCGTGTGCTTGCAGGCGCACAGCCAGACCGTTTCCTTCTCCGCCAGGGTGAAGCGCGCGGGCTCGAACCCGGTGCCGGCGTGGGAGCCGTCGCAAAAGGGCTGGTTGCGGGACCGGCCGCAAGCGCACCACCAGTATTCCCCGGCTTCCAGGGTGGTCTCGATGGGGCTCTTGCCGGCGACGATGGGTTCGCTCATGGTTCTTCTTCCTCTCGAATTAAATCCCGACAATATTAGTCGGATATGGCATCTTACTAGGGAAAGCGCCTGACGGGTAGGCCGGAGCGGTTCGCAAGGACGCTCGGGGAACGGGGTTCCCGGCCAGCCCGCCGGCCCCCTGGCGAACCAACGCGGATATCGGAATTCCATGCCCAAGTCCATTTACCTCCTCGCGCTTCTTGCTCTTGCGGCCTGCGCCAGCCCGAATCCCTATTTCGATGGGGGCAAGGCCCATCATCGCCCGGACGGATTCGTGAACAGCGACCCCAGCCTCGTCATCGGCCAATTCCCCTGGTACGAAATCCTCTGGCGTCGCGCGCGCGGCGACTTTCGGCCCCAGGCGGAGCCGGCGGGCGGCTATGAGGCCTTCGCGGCCCGCTGGAGCATGCCCGTCGACCATGACCTGCTGTCGCGGCGACACCAGGCGCCGGTTCTCACCTGGCTGGGCCATGCGGGCATGTTGCTGCAGGTCGGCGGCCGCAACATTCTCATCGACCCGCAACTGGGCGAGTTCGCCGGCCCGGTCTCCTGGCTTTCCGCGCCGCGCCGGGTGCCGCCGCCACTCTCCGTGGAGCAATTGCCACCCATCGACCTGGTGCTGATTTCCCACAACCACTACGACCATCTCGACCGCGCCACGGTGACGCGGCTCGCGGCGCTGCAAAAGCCGCGCTGGCTGGTGCCCCTGGGCGTCAAGGCCTGGTTCGACAGCGAGGGCATCGCCGGCGTCGAGGAAATGGATTGGTGGGATGCCAGGACCGACGGCGCCCTGGTTCTGCGCTTCACGCCGGCACAGCACTGGAGCAAACGCACGCCCTTCGATACCAACGCCACGCTCTGGGGCGGCTTCGCCATCGACTGGACGCCCCCGGGCGCGGCGTCGCCATGGCGCTTCCTGTATACCGGCGATACCGGCTATTCGCGGGATTTCGCCGAAATCCGCCGCCGTCTCGGCCCGGTCGATTTTCTGGCCGTTCCCGTCGGCGCCTACCTGCCGCGCGACTTCATGCGACCCCAGCATGCCGACCCGGACGATGCCGTGCGCATCCTGCTGGACCTGGACGCGAAACAGGCCCTGGGCGTGCATTGGGGGACCTTCGAACTGACGCAGGAAGCCTTTGACCAGCCGCCAGGAGACCTGGAAGCGGCATTGCGTCGGCGCCAGCTTGCCGCGGATCGTTTCTGGCTGTTCAAACACGGCGAGAGCCGGCCCGTGGGCGCCCCGCCGCGCCCTCCGGAACGCCGGGCCGATTTCTGATCCGGACGTACCGGGCCCGGAACTCCGGCTCAGAACTTCAAATCCGCCGCCAGCCCCGGATGGGTGATCTCGCCGCCGCTCACGTTCAATCCCGCCTTGAAGCCCGCATCCGCGTCCAGGGCGGAGCGCGGGTCGGCGGCCAGCTTGAGCAGGTAGGGCAGGGTGGCTTCCGCCAGGGCCAGGGTGGCGGTGCGGGCCACGGCCCCCGGCATGTTGGCCACGCAGTAGTGCACCACGCCCTCCTCCACGAAGAACGGGGCGCTGTGGGTGGTGGCGTGGGACGTCTCGGCGATGCCGCCCTGGTCGATGGCGACGTCCACCAGGGCGGCGCCCCGGGGCATGGCGCGGATCAGGTCGCGGGTCAGCAGGCGCGGTGCCCGGCGGCCGTGGACATAGGCGGCGCCCACCACCAGGTCGGCGTGGGTGACGCACTCGGCGATGTTGGCCGGGTTGGAAAAGCGGGTGCCCAGTTCGCCGCCGTAGAGGTCGTCGAAATGACGCAGGCGGTCGGCGTCCCGGTCCAGCAGGGTGACGTCGGCGCCCACGCCCACCGCCAGCCGGGCCGCGTTGGACCCCACCATGCCACCGCCCAGGATCACCACCCTGGCGGGCGGCACGCCGGGCACGCCGGACAGCAGCACGCCGCGGCCCCCATGCTTCATCTCCAGGGCGCGCATGCCGGCCTGGATGGCCAGGCGCCCGGCGATCTCCGACATGGGAGCGAGCAGGGGGGTGCGCTGGCGGGCGTCGAGCACCGTTTCGAAGGCGACGGCGTTCACGTTGCGGGCCATCAGTGCCCGGGCCAGATCCGGCGCGGCGGCCAGATGCAGGTAGCAGAACAGCCACTGGCCGGCGCGCAGGCGCTCGACCTCCGCCGGCTGGGGCTCCTTGACCTTGAAGATCAGATCCGCCGCGTACACCTCGGCGGCGTCGGCCGGGACGGCTCCGGCCCGCCGGTAGGCCTCGTCGTCGAAGCCGATCGCGCTCCCGGCGTCCCGCTCGACCACCACCTCGTGGCCGGCGGCGACCATGCCGGCCACGCCGGCGGGCGTGGCGGCGACGCGGAATTCGTGGTCCTTGATTTCCCTGGGAATGCCGATGCGCATGGGGGTCTCCTCCGTGGGTTCAGGCCGCCAGCGCTTCCACGCATTCCTTCACCAGCGCCGGTCCCCGGTAGATGAGGCCGGTATAGAACTGCACAAGTTCGGCGCCGGCGGCGATTTTTTCCCGGGCGTCCTCGCCGCGCAGGATGCCGCCGGCGCCGATGAGGGGCACCTCGCCGGCCAGGGCGATGTGGAAGGCGGAAATCACCCGGGTCGATCTTTCCCGCATCGGACTTCCCGACAGGCCGCCGGTCTCCCCGCCATGGGGCAGGTGTTCGACCCCTTCCCGGGACAGGGTGGTGTTGGTGGCGATCACCGCGTCCACCCGGTGCTTGCGGAACAGGACCGCCATGTCGACGATCTGCCCGGCGTCCAGGTCGGGCGCGATCTTCACCGCCACCGGCATGTATTTCCCGTGGCGGTCCGCCAGGGCCGCCTGGCGGGCCTTGATGGCGGACAGCAGGGCGTCCAGTTCGTCGCCGCCCTGCAGGGCCCGCAGGTTCCTGGTATTGGGCGAGGAGATGTTGACGGTGACGAAGCTGACCTTGCCGTAGAGCTTGTCCAGCAGGATCAGGTAGTCGTCGGCGGCCTTTTCGATGGGGGTGTCGAGGTTCTTGCCCAGGTTGACCCCCAGGATGCCCTTGAAGGCGGCGCGTTCCAGGTTGGCCAGCATGTGGTCCACCCCCAGGTTGTTGAAACCCATGCGGTTGATGATGGCCTCGGCGGCGGGCAGGCGGAACAGGCGGGGCTTGGGATTGCCGGGCTGGGGCCGGGGCGTCACCGCGCCCACCTCGATGAAGCCGAAGCCGAACTCGGCCAGGGCGTCGATGGCCTCGCCGTTCTTGTCCAGGCCGGCCGCCAGGCCCACCGGATTGGGAAACACCAAGCCCATCACCCGTTTCGGCAGGGCGGGGACTTTCGGCAGGAAGGCTTTCAGCAGGCCCAGCGCATGGGCATGCCGCAGTCCGGCCATGGTCAGGTTGTGGGCGGTTTCCGGGTCGAGTCTGAACAGCAGGGGTTTGGCGAGGGCGTAGGGATTCATGATCGGGAAAGGTACAAGGGCAAGGCACAAGAAAGGTACAAGGGGCAAGGTACAAGGCACAAGGAAAACCTAGACTTTGCTTGCCCCTTGCCCCTTGCCCCTTGCCCCTTGCCCCTTGCCCCTTGCCCCTTGCCCCTTGCCCCTTCATCCCCCCGTCCAGATCTCCACCCGGTTGCGGCCGTTTTCCTTGGCCCGGATCAGGGCCATGTCGGCCCAGGCGATGGATTCCTCCACCGGGCGGCGCTGGTCCAGTTCGGCCAGGCCGAAGGAGGCGGTGACATGGCAGGTCTCGCCGCTGGGCAGACGGATGGGCAGGTGTTCCAGCCCCTCGCGGATGCGCTCCACCACCAGGGCGGCATCCTTCATGGGGTTGCCGGGCAGGCAAACGAGGAATTCCTCGCCGCCGTAGCGGTAGATGGAGTCGTACTTGCGCAGGCTGCCGGTGACGAACTTCATGCCCTGGCGCAGCACGGCGTCGCCGGCCGGATGGCCCAGCTCGTCGTTGATGCGCTTGAAGCGGTCGAAATCCAGCAGGCACAGGCAACAGGGCCGCTGGATGCGCATGGCGCGTTCCTGTTCCTCCCGCAGCCGGTTGAGCATGCCGCGCCGGCTGGCGCAGCCGGTCAGGCTGTCGGTGGTGAGCAATTCGCCGATGGTTTCCAACTGGATGCGCCGCAGGGTGGTGTTGAGCCGCAGGGCCAGGTCGATGCACTGGTCGTAGAGGGCGGCCCCGGGCCGGCGCTGGTCCATCACCTCCAGCAGGGCGAGGCGGGCCGCCGCGTGCATGGCCTGCTGGGTGATGCCCAGGTCCTGGAAGTCGGCGTTTTCCCCCAGCGGATGCGGGTCGCGGCTGTGATACCACTGGCCGAAGGGGGAGCGCAGATGGGCATCCTCGGCCAGGTCGGTCCTGTTGATCGATCCGCCGCATACCAGGGTGCGGTTGAGTTGCTTGAACCAGGCCAGATGCGCCGCGATGATGACCTCCAGTTCCTCGGTGAGGTGCTGGATCTGTTCTCGTTCAAGGGGCAGGGACATGGTCCATCCGTCATCGGAATTGTTGGTGCCAATAACGGACGGGGCGGGGAAGTCTTTAACCTTGCCCGCGCCGAAGGCCGGGCCGGGCCTGGCCGTTGGAGGCGGGTTGATCGGGAGCGGATGGCTCCTGTTCGGCGGTGCCGAGACCGGTGATCAGGCGATGATTTCCACTGGCGCGTGGATCGGCACCTGATCGAACAGGGCCACCAGGTCCTCGCCGCGCATGCGGATGCAACCATGGGAGCGGGGAACCTGGGCGAAACATTCGTCGGGCGTGCCGTGGATGTAGATGTAGCGGCGCATGGTGTCGCAGCTGCCGAGGCGGTTGTAGCCCGGCTCCTTGCCGGACAGCCAGAGGATGCGGGTCAATATCCAGTCCCGTGCCGGCTGGGCTTCCCCCAGCTCCGGCGTATAGATTTCCCCGGTGGGGCGGCGGGCCACGAACACGCTCCCCAGGGGGAGCCCGGCGCCGATCCTGGCGCGCACGATGTGGCGGCCACGGGGCGTGCAGAAGCTGCCGGATTCCTCGCCGGCGCCGTTGGCGGCGGTGGAGACCGGGTAGGCGAGCGTCACCCGGCCGGCGTCGTCGATGACTTCCAGGGTCTGGTCGGGCAGGCTGACGCGCAGCTTCATGGGCTTGCTTCCACCCTGGGCTTGCCTCGCCGGCTGGCGAAAAATCCCGACAGCAGGGCGCCGCATTCTTCCGCCAGCACGCCGCCGACGACCTGGGCGTGATGGTTCAGGCGATCCTCTGCGAACAGGTTCACCACGCTGCCCACCGCGCCGGTCTTCGGGTCCCGGGCGCCGAACACCACCCGCGCCACCCGGGCGTGCATGATCGCGCCGGAACACATGGCGCAGGGCTCCAGGGTCACATAGAGGGTGCTGCCCGGCAGGCGGTAGTTGCCCAGGCGCCGGGCCGCGTCGCGCAGGGCCATGATTTCGGCGTGGGCGCTGGGATCGTGGGCGGAGATGGGCTGGTTGTAGCCGGCGCCGACGATCTCGCCGGCGAGCACGACCACGGCGCCCACCGGCACCTCGCCGGCGGCGCCCGCCACCTCGGCCTGGCCAAGGGCGGCGCGCATGAAGCGAATATCGTCATCCAATGCCGGATTCATCTTGTAGGTAGCGCGCGACAGCTCCGCGGACAGGGGTTTCGGGGACATCCGTGGACGCAAGCAACCGGGGTTGGCGCAATCCGCGCGCGCCCGCCCCGAGCTCGCTTCCGCTGCGCATGGTTCGCGCAACACGCGTGAATTGTCCAGTATTCCGCGACCGGAAAGGCATTCGACGTCGGCATGTGGGGTTCTATAACCATGCTTTCTTAGACTGAATTACCTATCCAAACACTCTGGTATTTGCATTAATCTCCGCACACTTCTTTCCTCCGGGCTGCCGCGGGCAGTCGTGGAAGTGGCGCTGAAGTTTCATCCTCATCAACTTGAAGGAGACCTATATGTTGAAAAAATCCGTGCTCGCGCTGCCGATCGCGCTGGCTGTCATCGGGATGGCCTATGCCGCTCCGGGGCAGAAACCCGAGGAAACCCTGGACGAGCTGATCAAGAAGAGCCCCAACCCCGGCTACCTGACCCAGAGCCCCCAGAACATCATGATGCTGCCGGACAATCCCGCCTGGGATGTGGTCGAGGCCGGTGAAAAGCTGTTCAAGGAGGCGCGCGGCCCGAAGAACGTATCGCTGGAAAAATGCGATTTCGGCAAGGGCCCCGGCGTGCTGGCTGGCGCCCACACGGAATTGCCGCGCTATTTCGCCGACGCCGGCAAGGTCATGGACCTGGATAGCCGCCTGGTGTATTGCATGAAGACCCTGCAGGGCTTCACCAATGACGATGCCGCCATCAAGCAGAAGCATGGTTCCGACTCCGACATCATGAAGCTGCAGACCTACATTGCCAGCAAGTCCAACGGCTATGCCTGGAACCCGCCCATGAATCACCCCCTGGAAAAGGCCATGCGCGACGCGGGCGAGGTGATGTTCTACCGCCGCGCCGGCACCATGGATTTCAACTGCGCCGCCTGCCACTCCCAATCCGAAAAGCGCATCCGCGCCTCGGTGCTGCCCAACGTGTATGACCCGCTGGATTGGAGCAAGGCCATTTCCTGGCCGGCCCAGCGCACCAGCCATGACCATGTGCGCAGCAGCCAGCATCGCGTGCTGGAATGCCTCTGGCAGATGCGTTACCCCAACATCAAGAACGGTTCCGACGCCTCGATCGCGCTGATCTCCTTCTGGACCGACGCCGCGCGCGGCCAGCCGGCTGTCCTGCCCGACCTGAAACGCTAATCGCCGACTCAATAGGAGACTGAATCCATGTTCAAGAAAACCCCTGTCGCGGCTTCCCTGGTGGCCGCCGCCTCGCTGCTGCTGATCACCGGCGGGTGTTCCGCGACCAATACCGGCAAGACCGCGGAAGCCAAGCCCGCCGCGGCGGTTCCCGCCAAGGTCGATTACACGAAGATGACCCCCGCCGCGCTGGCCGAATACCTGGTCCTCGAGAGCGACGGCTTCGATCTGAAGCAGCCGACCCAGGAAGGCACCACCGGTCGCCACCGCCTCACCCAGGACGAGATCCAGAAAGCCTGTTCGCTGGGCAAGGGCAAGGAAGTGGACGACAAGACCCGGGAAAAGGTGATGGCCCTGGCCGCCGCTTCCATCAAGTATCCGGAAGGCGGCATCAAGCTTGGCGACTGGAAGAAGGGTCGCGAGCTGGCCTGGTCCGGCTACGGCTTCCGTACCGCCCACAATCCGGACGACCACGTCAAGGGCACGCCCGGCGGCAACTGCTACAACTGCCACCAGCTGGCCACGGACCGCACCGGCGGCAACATCGGCCCCGCCCTGACCGGCTACGGTGCGCGCGGCACCAGCCCGGACATGCTGAAGTACACCTACGACGTGATCTACAACCCCCACGTGTACTTCGCCTGCACCAACATGCCGAGGATGGGCGCGGTGGGCGTGCTGAACCAGCAACAGATCGCCGACATCATGGCCTATCTGCTGGATCCGAACTCGCCCGTGAACAAGCAGTAAAGTCGTCAGCGGGTACGACCGCGCCTGGCGCGGTCATCCCTGGAGCCATCGGCCTCACCGCCGATGGCTTTTTTCATGGGCGCGCCCCGGGCCGGGTCGCCTTGCGCCCTCTATCCTGAAAGCATCGGAACAAGGGGGAAGTAACCATGAGGCTGCTGACCTGGAACATCCAATGGGGCCGGGGCATGGACGGTCGGGTCGACCTCGGGCGCGTGGCGCGCGATCTGCGCGGCATGGGCGAATTCGACGTCATCTGCCTGCAGGAAGTGGCGGTGAACTTCCCCGGCCTGGCCGGCAACGACGGGCGCGACCAGGTGGCGGAACTGGCGGCCTTGCTTCCCGGCTACACGCCGATCTACGCGCCGGCGACCGATCTGCCGGACGGCGGGGGCGGCCGCAAGCAGTTCGGCAACGCGATCTTCTCGCGCCTGCCGGTGGGGCAGGTCTGGCGCCACTTGCTGCCCTGGCCCGTGGACGCCGGCGTGCCGAGCATGCAGCGGGTGTTGCTGGAGGTGGTGGCGCGGACGGAGTTCGGCCCCCTGCGGGTGATGACCACACACCTGGAGTACTACTCGCTGGCCCAGCGCCAGGCCCAGATCGATGCCATCCGCCGCCTGCACGCCGAGGCCTGCGCCCATGCCCGGCAACCCCGGGCCGGCGAGGGCGAGGCGGGCGGCAGCTTCGAGGTGTTCCCGCGCCCGGCCTCGGCCTTGCTGTGCGGCGACATGAATTTTCCCGCCCAGGCTCCGGAACGCCCTCGCCTGCTGGAGCCCTTCGCCGACGGCACCCCGGCTTTCCTGGATAGTTGGTCGGTGCTGCATCCCGGCGAACCCCACGCCCCCACGGTGGGCATCCATCCGGTGGATTTCGTCGATGCGCCGGCCTGCTTCGATTTCGTCTTCCTCAGCGAGGACCTGGCGCCCCGCCTCGCGGCCCATGGCATCGACGCGCGGACGACGGCCTCGGACCATCAGCCGGTGTGGGTGGAATTGGTCTGACAATCATTGGGCTGGCAATGCTTGGGCAGGCAATTTCCGAGGCGGGCACGATAGTGCTCGGTAATTGGCCAAGGGATCCGTATACTTCGCCATCCCGCGTGCCTCACCAATCAGTTCGCGGCGTCTTTTTCCTCTGATCATTCCGATCGCTTACACGTCTGCCTCGATTGGTGTCGCCAGCAAGGCGGCAGGCCGTCGCAGGAGTAGTTCATGTCATCCCCCGTAGTTACCGAAGGCGGCGCCATGCCCGCCGGCACCCCTGTTACCGTGAAATTCACCGAACTCGGCCTGTCCGAGCCCCTGCTGCGGGCCGTGGCCGAGACCGGCTACACCACCCCCACCCCCATCCAGGCCCAGGGCATTCCCCTGGTGCTGAAGGGCGGCGATCTGCTTGCCGCCGCCCAGACCGGCACTGGCAAGACCGCCGGCTTCACCTTGCCGATCCTGTATCGCCTTACCGAGAAGCCCCTCACGCCGAAAAACGGCAGGCCGCGCTGCCTGATCCTGGTGCCCACCCGTGAACTCGCGGCCCAGGTCGAGGAATCCGTGCGCACCTACGGCAAGTACGTGAACCTGAAATCCATGGTCATGTTCGGCGGCGTCAACATCAATCCCCAGTACGCCGCCCTGCGCGGTCGCGTCGACATCCTGGTGGCCACTCCCGGCCGCCTGCTGGACCATGTGGGCCAGAAGACCGTGGACCTCTCCGGCGTTGAGATTCTGGTGCTGGACGAGGCCGACCGCATGCTGGACATGGGCTTCATCCGCGACATCAGGAAGGTCATCGCCCTGATCCCGAAACAGCGCCAGACCCTGCTGTTCTCGGCCACCTTCTCCGACGAGATCAAGCTTCTGGCCAACGGCTTGCTCAACAATCCCGGCTGCATCGAGGTGGCCCGGCGCAACACGCCCACCGAACTGGTTGAGCAGTCCGTGCACCTGGTGCCCCAGATACACAAGAAGGACCTGCTGTCCCACCTGATCCGTCACCACAACTGGCAGCAGGTGCTGGTGTTCACCCGCACCAAGCACGGCGCCAACAAGCTGGCGGAAAAGCTCCTCAAGGACAACATTCCCGCCGCCGCCATCCACGGTAACAAGAGCCAGGCGGCGCGCACCCGCGCCCTGGCCGATTTCAAGAGCAGCAAGCTGCAAGTCCTGGTGGCCACCGACATCGCCGCCCGGGGCATCGACATTGACCAGTTGCCCCAGGTGGTGAACTTCGAGCTGCCCAACGTGCCCGAGGACTACGTGCATCGCATCGGCCGCACCGGCCGGGCCGGCAGCGTGGGCGCCGCCGTTTCCCTGGTGGATGCGGAGGAGATGGGTTACCTGAAGGACATCGAGCGGCTGATCAAGCGCAACATCGTAAAGGTCGAGGTGGAAGGCTTCGTGCCACCCGAGCGGCCGGCCGGCGCCATGGTCGAGCGGGATGAGCGTCCCCCGCGCCAGGGCCGTCCCGGCGGCGGTGGACAGAATCGCGGGCAAGGACGCGGCCAGCCATCCGGCCGCCCCGGCAAACCCGCCGGTAGCGCGCCCCGTTCGGGCTCGGGCGGACCCAAGCCCGCCGGACCCAAGCCTGCCGTGGCGAACCCGCGCGGCCCCCGGCCCGCACCGGCTGCGGCGACCGGCGCGCCGACGCCCAACCGGCGCGAGTCTCACAACCGGCCCATGGCGGCGTTGTTCAGCGCCAAGCCAAACAAGGCCGAACGTTAAGGCTGAGCCGCTTCCCCCTTTTGAAAGGGGGAGTGAGGGGGATTTAATGCCGGTTTGAATTGCATACCTGGCTAAATCCCCCCTAGCCCCCCTTTGAGAAAGGGGGGGAATGTGTCGCTAGGATTGTTGAGTACGGAGTCCCCATGGAAACCGCCAAACCGCTGTTTTCCTACCGTCCCTACTGGGCCAGGCGCTTCGGCGTGGCGCCCTTCCTGCCCATGTCCCGCAGGGAGATGGACGCCCTGGGCTGGGACAGTTGCGATGTCATCCTGGTGACCGGCGACGCCTACATCGACCATCCCAGCTTCGGCATGGCCCTCATCGGCCGGCTGCTGGAAGCCCAGGGTTTCCGGGTGGGCATCATCAGCCAGCCGGACTGGAAATCCGCCGATCCCTTCCGCGTCCTGGGCCGGCCCAACCTGTACTTCGGCGTCACGGCGGGCAACATGGATTCCATGGTCAACCGCTATACCTCGGACCGGAAGATCCGTTCCGACGACGCCTACACCCCCAACGCCGAGCCCCACAAGCGTCCCGATCGGGCCTTGACGGTCTATGCCCAGCGCTGCCGCGAGGCCTACAAGGACGTGAACGTGGTGATCGGCGGCATCGAGGGGTCGCTGCGCCGCATCGCCCATTACGACTACTGGTCCGACACGGTGCGCCGCTCGGTGCTGCAGGATTCCAAGGCCGACATGCTGCTGTTCGGCAACGCGGAGCGGGCTTTGGTCGAGTTGACCCATCGGCTGGCGGTGGGCGAGCCCATCGCATCCATCCGCGATCTGCGCGGCACGGCCTTCATGGTGCCCCACGGCTGGAAGCCTTCCGACGGCAACGAAAACCCGTGGCACGAGCTGGATTCCCTGGCCATGGATACACCGGGGCGGGTGGACAGGCATCCGGATCCTTATGCCTCCGCGACTTCTTCCCCCCTTTCCCAAAGGGGTGCGGGGGGGATTTCGCCAACCGTGGTCGAACCGGAAACGTCGTCAAATCCCCCCCAACCCCCCTTTACGAAAGGGGGGAGTGAATATCCGGTACGCTTCGTCAGCAAGGAACAACGCCTCGCCACTTTGCACGCCACCCGCGCCCACACCGTGGTACGGCTGCCGGCCTACGAGCAGGTGGAGAAGAACCCCATCCTCTACGCCCACGCTTCCCGCGTGTTCCACCTGGAATCCAACCCCGGCAACGCCCGCGCCCTGGTCCAGGCCCACGGCGAACGAGACGTCTGGCTCAACCCGCCCCCCATCCCGCTCACCACGCCGGAAATGGACGGGATATTCGACCGGCCCTTCGCCCGCGCGCCCCACCCCGGCTACGGCGACGCCAAAATCCCCGCCTGGGAGATGATCCGCTTCTCCATCAACATCATGCGCGGCTGCTTCGGCGGCTGCACCTTCTGCTCCATCACCGAGCACGAGGGCCGCATCATCCAGAGCCGCTCGGAAGCATCGATCCTGCATGAGATCGAGGCCATCCGCGACAAGACCCCCGGCTTCACCGGGGTGATCTCCGACCTGGGCGGCCCCACCGCCAACATGTATCGGCTGGCCTGCCGGGACCCCAGGATCGAATCCGCCTGCCGGCGCCTGTCCTGCGTGTTCCCGGACATCTGCGAGAACATGACCACCGACCATGGCCCCCTGGTCCAGCTCTACCGCAAGGCGCGGGCGATTCCGGGCATCAAGAAGATCCTCATCAGTTCCGGCGTGCGCTACGACCTGGCCGTCAAGTCGCCGGAATACGTGAAGGAGCTGGTGACCCACCACGTGGGCGGCTACCTCAAGATCGCGCCGGAACACACCGAGGAAGGCCCGCTCGCCCACATGATGAAGCCGGGCATGGGCGCCTACGACCGCTTCAAGCAACTGTTCGAGAAGTACTCCCAGGAAGCGGGCAAGGAGCAGTACCTCATCCCGTACTTCATCGCCGCCCATCCGGGCACGACCCTGGAGGACATGCTCAACCTGGCGCTCTGGCTGAAGCGCAACAAGTTCCGCCTGGACCAGGTGCAGACCTTCCTGCCCACGCCCATGGCCATCGCCACCGCCATGTACCACACCGAACTGAACCCCCTGAAGAAGGTGCTGCGCGGCGGCGAGCGGGGGGAAACACGCGTGCCGGTGGTCAAGCAGGGCCGCATCCGCAAGCTGCACAAGGCCTTCCTGCGCTACCACGACCCGGAAAACTGGCCGATTTTGCGCGAAGCCCTGAAAGACATGGGCCGGGAAGACCTGATCGGCAACGGCAAGCACCACCTGATACCCAGCTTCCAGCCCGCCGGCACCGGACGCGACCGCGAAGGCAAGCGTTGGCCGGAAGGCGGGGAACGGACGTCGTCTCCCCCCCCGCGCCGGGCTTCGGCGGCAAGCAGCCCGGGCAAGCCCACCCGCGCCCCGGCCCGGGATCGTCCCCCCCGCGCCGGACGCGCCGAGGGCGTCGGCAAGGACGCCCGCCCGGCTTCCCCCGAACGCGGGCCCCGCGGTGGAGCCGGCGCGGCCGGCCGGCCGGCCCAGACCATCAACGGCCGCCGCGCCAGGGGCGGCCACAAGGCGAAGAAGTAGCCGAAGAAGTAGCCAAAGAAGTAGGGCGGCGGCCCGCCCCTGAATGAAAAACAGGCAGGGGGGCGAACCCCGCCTGCCTGTGGAAGGGATGCGTCAGGCCCGGGTCACGCCGCCATGCGGTGTTCCACCTTGTGGGCGAACTCGCCTTCCGTGGCCTGGCCGATCACCATCGCCTCGGGCACCTCGATGAGCCGGCCGGAAGCCACGTCGTAGATGTAGCCATAGACGGGAATGTCCTTGGGTACCAGCGGATGCTCGCGGATGCGGGTCACGTCCTCCACCACGCTCGCCTCCAGGTCCCGGATGGTCAGCCAGTCGATCCTGGCGCCTTCCGGGGAACCCGGCCCCGGTCCCACGTCGGACCAGCCATCCGGCCCGACACGGGCGGTCTTCAGGCTCCTGGCCAGCAGGCTGCCCATGATCTCGTTGGTGAAGGTCTCCATGCCGCAATGGGTATGGTGGACGACGAACCACTCCCGCGTGCCCAGCAGCTTGTAGGAAATCACCAGGGAGCGGATGGCGTCGTCGCTGGCCCGTCCCCCGGCGTTGCGGATCACATGGGCGTCTCCCTCCGCCAGCCCGGCGAACTTGGCCGGATCCAGGCGGGCGTCCATGCAGGTGAGTATGGCGAACCGGCGGGCGGGCGGCATGGCCAGCTTGCCCTTGTCGCCGAAGGCGTCAACGTAAGCTTCGTTGGCGCGGAGTACCTCGTTGAAGACTTTGCTCATGATTCCTCCTCCTATCCTTCGGAGTTGGCCGACGGGCCCCCGCCGGCCTGTTGCTTGGATCAGGAAAGGGGAAGGATCGTTCACCCGGCCCGGACCCCCTGGTTTTCTCCCGCGCCGCTGGAGGAAGCCAGCCCGGCGGGCATTCGGCGCGACCATCCGTTGCTGGGCGCCGGCCGTCCCCGGGACTACCATTCCGGCATGTGGCTCAACCTGCAAAGCGCCCTCGGCATTCTGGCCTTCGTCGGCCTGGCCTGGGTCTTGAGCGAGAACCGGGCGCGCTTCCCGACGCGCATCGTGCTGGCGGGCCTGGCGCTGCAACTGGGCCTGGCCCTGGCGCTGCTCAAGCTGCCGCTGTTCAAGGGCATGTTCCTGGCCCTGAACGAGGCCCTGGGCGCCCTGGAGCACGCCACCCAGGCGGGCACCAGCTTCGTTTTCGGTTACCTGGGCGGCGGGCCGGCGCCCTTCGCGGTGAGCGATCCGGCCGCCAGCTTCGTGCTGGCTTTCCGCGCCCTGCCCCTGGTGCTGGTGATCAGCGCCCTGTCCTCCCTGCTGTTCTACTGGCGGGTACTGCCCTGGCTGGTGGGCCTGATCTCTCGCCTGTTGCGCAAGACCCTGGGCATCGGCGGCGCGGTGGGGCTGTCGGCGGCGGCGGACATCTTCGTCGGCATGGTGGAGGCGCCGCTGCTGGTGCGGCCCTACCTGGCCGCCATGAGCCGGGGCGAACTGTTCTCGGTGATGACCTGCGGCATGGCCACCATCGCCGGCACGGTGATGGCCCTCTACGCCGGCTTCCTGGCCCACGTGGTGCCGGACGCCATGGGCCACATCCTCACCGCCTCCCTGGTGAGCACGCCGGGGGCGCTGCTGATCGCGGCCCTGATGGTGCCGGCGGGGGATGTCGCCACGGAAGGCAAGCTGCATCCGCTCGAGACGGCGCGTTCCGGCATGGAGGCCATCACCCAGGGCACCCTGGCGGGAGTGGCGCTGCTGATCAACATCGTCGCCATGCTGTTGGTGATGGTGGCTCTGGTGAGCCTGACCAACCTGTTGCTGGGCCTGTTGCCCGATCTGTACGGCCAGTCCCTTACCCTGCAACGCGGGCTGGGCTGGGTGATGGCGCCGGTGGTGTGGCTGATGGGCATTCCCTGGGCCGAGGCCACCACCGCCGGGGCGCTGATGGGCACCAAGACCGTGCTCAACGAGCTGATCGCCTACCTGGACCTGGCCGGGCTGCCGGCGCAAGCCTTGAGCCCGCGCAGCGTCCTGATCATGACCTACGCCCTGTGCGGCTTCGCCAACCTGGCCAGCCTGGGCATCCTCATCGGCGGCCTGGCCACCATGGCGCCGGAACGGCGCGCGGATATCGTCTCCCTGGGACCCAAGGCCATCCTCTCCGGCACCCTGGCCACCCTGCTTACCGGGGCGGTGGTGGGTCTGCTGACGGTCTGAGGCCGCTTCACTTCCCCGCGTCCGGCACGAACTTCAGCACGTTGCCGTTGATGCAGTAGCGCTTGCCGGTGGGCGGCGGACCGTCGTCGAAGACGTGGCCCAGATGGATGCCGGAACTGGCGCTGCGCACTTCCACCCGTTTCATGCCGTGGCTCACGTCCTCGCGCAGGGTGATGGCGCCCTCCGCCGGGGTGAAGAAGCTGGGCCAGCCGGTGCCGCTGTCGAACTTGGTATCGCTGCGGAACAGATGGGCGCCGGTGATGGGATCCACGAACCAGCCGGGGCGCTTCTCGTCCAGGTGGGAACCGGTGAAGGGGCGTTCCGTGCCCTGCTCGAAGGCGATCTTGCGCTGCTCCGGGCTGAGCAGGCGGAAGCCCAGCCATTTCCAGAAGCGGGACTGGTCGCCGTTGTAGCCGGTGTAGCGGGAGGCTTCCCGGCCGTTCTCGAACAACACGATGGTCGGAGTGGCGAACAGGCCTTTTTCCAGGGTCCAGCCGGCGGGCGGATTGGGGTTGAGGGTGCGGACGACGGGCACCGGGGATTTCCAGTGGTCCAGGACTTCGGCCTTGAACTGCTTGCAGAAGGCGCAATCCTCGGCCTCGAACACCACCAGTTGCCGCTCCCGGGCCAGGGCCTTGCCGTCCAGGGGGGGCGGGGCCTTGGCGCCGGAGGACGCGGCATTGCCGAGGCCGGGGTATTTCACGCCGGTGCCGCCCAGGCCACAGTAGCCCTTGGGGTTCTTGACCAGGTAGTCCTGGTGGTAGTCCTCGGCGGAATAATAGGCCTTGAGGGGGGCGATCTCGGTGGTGATGGGGCCGCGCCCGGCCTTGTCCAGGGCCGCCTGGTAGGCGGCGCGGGTTTTTTTCGCCACGTCCGCCTGGGCTTGGGAATGGGTATAGACGGCGCTGCGGTAGTTGCTGCCCACGTCGTTGCCCTGGCGATCGCCCTGGGTGGGGTCGTGGCTTTCCCAGAACCTGGCGAGCACGGTTTCCAGGGTGGTTCTGGCCGGATCGTAGATGACCTTCACCACTTCGGCGTGGTTGCGCTTGCCGGTCCTGCCCAGGCGCAGGGCGCGCTCATGCTTGAGGACGGCGTCATAGCTGCCCGCGATGTCGCCGTTGGCATAGCCGCTTTCCACGTCCACCACCCCGGGCACTTCCGACATGCGCTTTTCCGCGCCCCAGAAGCAGCCCATGCCCAGGACGATGCTGTCCAGTTGGGCATTGGGGTCGCTCATGGCCTGGCTGGCGGTCTTGCCGGTCCCAGCATCGGGGGTGCCGGAATTGCTTTCCCTGGCGCAGGCGTTGAGCAGGAAACCCAGGCTGAGGGTCATGAGCAGGATATGCGGTAGTCGGGTGGAGAGCATGGTCGTTGGCTCCAGGTTTGTCGGGGCGGATCAAGGGGCTCGGCAGGGATCACATCAAGGATTACATCGAGGCTGGACTCGGCCGTTGTGAGATGGAGCGAAACCATCGCGACAAATTCCCGCTGGCGGCGGCGGCGCGGCGGATGTTATGGAATTGTTATCGGTGGCCGGAGCCGCCACCGGGGAAATCCAGGCCTTGGCGGCCGCCCATGAAAAACGCCCGCGATTTCGCGCGGGCGTCGATTTCGGGCGGCGGGTGCCCGGCGGGCGCTATTCCACTTCCTCCCAACCCGTGACCATGGCCTTGATGTGGGAGGTGACCGTGTGGCCGGTGGTGGTGAGATAGATGTGGACGATGAAGAAGGCCAGGATCATGAAGGCGCCCACGGTATGGAAGAAGGCGACCCATTCCAGGGACAGGTACCGGTCCACGCCCCAGGCCGCCCAGGAGGCGTAGAACAGGTAGAACCAGCCGGAGAACCAGATGATCGGCGATATCACCAGCCAGAAGCCCAGGTAGGCCAGGCGCTGCAGGGGGTTGTGCTTGGTGACGACGGTCTGCTTGAAGGGGTGGGGCGCGTGGGTGAAGATGCCCATGAGGTAGTACTTGATCATGGCGTCCACCTTGTCCAGGGTGGGGATGTACTGCTTCCACTCGCCGGTGGTGAAGTGCCAGAAGATGGCGAACACCCACAGGGTCACCAGGGACCAGGCGGCGACGGTGTGGATGTCCACCGCCTTGCCGAAGCCGAACAGGACGTAGCTGCCGTGGACCTCGAAGCCGGTGAGCATGAGGGTGATGATCAGCGCGGCCTGGGACCAGTGCCAGAAACGCTCGAAGCGCTTGAAGACGTAGATTTTCTCGCTCATTTGCGGGCTCCCTCGATGACGGCGGGAATGGATGGGGTTTTCCCCCCTTCAGGAAAGGGGGAAGAAAAGCGCGCGCAGCCGGCCATCTCAATGCCCCCCGTTGCCGCGCCGGGCCATCAGGATGCGCGCGCCGCCGTGGGCCAGGACTCCCAGCAGGGTGAGCAAGGCGATGCCCCAGCCGATCCGGTCGAGCCAGGGGTTGGCGTCCCGGCCGGGGATATGGAGGCCGGGCACCTTGTCCAGGCGGCCGTTGGCGCCATGGCATTGCTGGCAGGTGAGGGCGTCGTCCTTGGGCGCCACCATGTGGGTGATGGGCCAGGACATTTCCGTGGAGACAAAGCCGTACTGGCCGCTGAAGCTGCCGCCGGCGGCCTTCATGCCGGCTTCAAGGGCCTTGTCCCAGTTGAAGTTTGACCAGAAGCTGCTGTCGTCGTCGCCGAAGGTGTGGGGAATCAGCAGGGTGTTGGTGGCGGTGTCGTAGGGTTGCTTGCCGGTGAAGCGCTTGATGGGCCAGACCTTGGACTTGCCGTCGTCCGGGCTGCCCTCGAAGTGGTTGATGCGGATGATCCGGCTCGGGTCCAGCCTGGTGTCGCGCAGGGTGTAGTTCACCTTGCCGTTGAACCAGACGTATTCCGGGATGACGTTGGCCTCGTAGCGGAAGTCGCCCTTCTTGCTGTCATAGGCGTCGCGGCCGGCGCTGTCCTTCAGCTTGATGGGCTTGCCGTCCTTGTCCAGCTTGCCGGCGGTGGACCAGTCCCAGCTCATCTTGGTGGCGATGCCGCCCCGGGCGAATTCCGGGATGTGGCAAGTCTGGCAGGCGATCCTGTCGGTGTGGTCGTTGAGCTTGGTCTTGCTCGCCGGGTGCGGCCGGGTGCCGTGGCAGGCCTGGCAGGTGGACGGGTTCACGTCCTTCTTGCCGCGCATGTGGGCGCCCGCCTTCTCGTCCGTCGCGGTCGGCGCATAGCGGCTGCCGGGCACCTGGTGGCCGGAGGTGGCGTGGCAGGTGCCGCAGGTGAAGTCGAGGCCGTCCTTGGCCATGTGCACGTCCAGGTACTTGCTCGGGTCGCGCATGGAACTATCCAGGTCGCCGTGCTTCACGGCGTCGCCGCCGCCGCCATAGAAGTGGCAGGCGCCGCAGTTGGCGCGGCTGGACTTGCCCACGTTGCGGGCCACCTGGCCCAGGTCCGGCGCCTTGACGATCTTGCCGGAATGGGGCGGGAACTCCATGTCCTTGTAGGTGGGGTGTCCGGCCAGGCCGGGCAGCTTGCGATAGGTGCCGGTGGTGTCGTGGCACACCAGGCAGTCCACGTTGTCCTGGGCGGAGAAGTCGAAATTGTTGTCCTTCCAGCCGTAGCCCACGTGGCAGGCGGTGCAGAACTCGTAGTTGGAGGGTACCGCGGTGCAGAAGTTGTTGATGACGTGCTTCTTGCCCAGCCGCTGCTTCGTCTCCGGATTCATGAACTCCCAGGTCCAGTGCTTGGTTTTCTGGACCTGGCGCGCCGCCTCGGTGTGGCAGGAGAGGCAGGCCCGGGTGACCTCGGGGCCGCTGGCGAAGGGTTTTTTCAGGATTTCAAATTTCGAGTGGTCGGCGGTGGAGGTGGTGGCCGCCCTGGGGGGCCTGGATGGGGGCGGACTGGGGGAGCGCGGCCGTCGGCGCGGGGTTGGCCCAGCCGGCCGGGGCGGACAGGAAGGCGGCGACCAGCGCCAGTAGCGGCAGCAGCTTGCGGAAAGCCATGGATATCTCCTGGAAGAGGTCTGTCCCGAGGGGATGGGGCGGCCCGGGATCGCCGGGCCGCGTGGCGTCGCTCAGCAACCGCCGCCGCCACCGGATGCCGCGCCGCCGGCCGCGCCGGCCGGGGCGGGCAGGATCATCTTGGGCGCCGGGGTGTTGGGATCGAAGGTCAGGAACTTCTTCTGGTCCGCCGCCACCCGGCCCATGACCTCGCCCACCATGGGGCCAAACATCTTGCCCATGAGTCCGGCGTTCATGGTGCCGATGTAGACCTTGCCGTCGTTCTTCTTGTAGATGGAAATCTTGCAGGGCATCAGGATGGACAGGAAGCGCACCGTGTCGTCCTTGAGTATGGGCTTGGAGTACTGGGTACTGCATGCCTCGATCATCAGCACCGGCAGCACGTTGCCGCCGTCGGTCTGCACCGCCTTGGCCGGATTGCGCAGGCCGGAAAGGGACCAGCCGTTGCCGGCGTTCTGGATGTTGTGCTGGATGCGGGCGACGGTCTCCTCCAGGTCGTAGGGGCTCGCCCGTTCCGTGAACATCAGGCTCGGCATCATCATCCAGCCCCCCAGGGCGATGACGACGACGCCCGCGATGAAACCAAGCAGTACCTTGATCATTGTTTCTCCTCGGTTGATGTAAGTCCTGGGCGGACGCGGCCCGGGCCGCATCAACCCGCGCCACGATAGTGGTTTTGGCGTTCAAGCACAAACCACTCCCCCGATGGAGAGTTGCCGGGGGCGCCACCGCCAGGGGTGGATGCCGACAGGGCGGAGACGCGAATGATGGGGACGCACGTGATTGGGACGCACGTAATTGAGACGCACGCGATGGGGACGCAAGCGATGGGGACGCACATGAGCCATCTCCGGAGAGACGGTCCGTGACGCGCCCATTGCCGATTCGCTACAGGAACCGCATGCGGGGTCGCTTACCGTGGAAGCCGCGTCGACCACTCGCGCCACCCCCTCTCCCGCAAGCGGGGGAGGGGGCGGGTGTGGCCCTTCGGCCATGGACGGTCAGGTCGGGACTTTGGGTTTCCTGCCGGGGCTGCCGTGGGGCACATAGCCCGCGACGCGGCAGAGCATGCCTTCGATCCGGTCGCCGTCGATGAAACGGGTCGTGCGGCACATGATCACATCGCCCTGGGCGGAAAGCTCCGACAGGCGGAGACACACGTTCTCGAGGGGGATGCCGGTTTCGGCGGCGATCTCGGCGTCGAGTCGCTCTCCATGGTCTTTCAGGTATTGCAATATGTCCTGCAAATCGATGACTCCATTTTCTTGCCAGTAAAGCCGTTCGCGCCGGCGGGGAACCCGCATTGTCCGTCAATATGCTCGATGCTTGTCCTGGTTTGTCCAGTTTGCGCGATTTTTGTTCAACCGGAGCCAGGTTGCGCCTGGTCGATCGCCGCTCCGGATACACGGTCCGCCAACATTCCGAGTTCCTGAAAGCACAGGTACAACTCCCGGCAGGCCCAGGCATCCGTGGCGGCGTAACGGATCTGGCCCGCCGACAGGCGCGGGGCGGCCCAGTTGGAGGTGCGCGTGCCCTTGGTGATGCGGAAGCCGAGAAACAGGCCGGCCAGGTTGCGCAGGCCGCTCTGGCGGATGCCGTGGCGCTTGGCGATGCTTCCCAGGTCGAGCACGGAGGCGGGCGCGAAGGGAAACACCAGCTTGAGCTGGCGCAGATCGTGGGCCAGGGCGATGCCCGCCTTGACGATGCCCGGCGCCTGCAGAAGTTCGGTCAGGGCGGCGGAACAATCCACCCGCTGCAACTGGAACAGATACACCGCCCGGGCCGTGCCGACCTGGACCAGGCAGGGCAGGTGGCTTTCCCCCTTGGTGAAGGCGGGCCGGGTTTCGGTATCCAGGCCGACCACGCTTTCCCGGCGAATGTCGGCCATGGCCCGTTCCAGGTCCGGGGCCGTTGCGATCAGGTGAATGTCGCCTTCATAACGCCGGATCGGCAGTTGGGAGACGTCCTCCCGGGAAATCGCGAGGATTTGCCCGGGCAGGGCGGGATCGGAACTCAATGGCCGAACCTTCCACGCAGGTATTCGATGATGTCGCCGGATTCGTACATCCAGCGGCTGTTGCCCTGTTCGTCGCGGATGCGCAGACAGGGCACCATGGGCTTGCCGCCACCCTGGAGCAGGGCTTCCCGGTGGGCGGCATCGTGCTGGGCATCACGTTTTTCGATGTTCAGGGACAGGCGGCGCATCTCCTGGCGCACCTTGATGCAAAACGGGCAACTCCTGAACTGATACAGGGCCAGGTCGCCGCATTGCCGGTCCACGTCAGCCTGGGCCTCGGGCGCGCGCACCAGGCCCATGGGCGCGGACAGCCGCTCCAGGAGCAGGAGCACGGGGGTGAGGATCAGGCGCAGGGTCCTGAAGAAGGTTCGCAACAGCCATTTCATGATCGGTTCTCCGGGAATTTATGGTTTCGGGCGCCGCTTGATGCTGGCGTTGGCGCGGGAGGCCGTTTCCCCGCCTCCTTCGGTGGGAATTTCCAGGATGCGCACTTTCACGGTCTTGCCCTTGATCTTGCCGTCGGCGAGGCGGCGCCGGGCTTCCTGGGCGATCTGGCGCGCCACGGCCACGTAGGTGTTGAACTCGGTGACCGTGATCTTGCCCACCTGGGCGGCGCTGAAGCCCGCCTCGCCGGTGAGGGCGCCCAGCACGTCGCCGGGGCGGATCTTGTCCTTGCGTCCGCCGAGGATCTGCAAGGTGGTCATGGGCGGCAGCAGGGGTTTGTCGCCGGGTTTGCCACCACTCGGGGGCAATTCGTCGATGGGGTGCCATTCCACCTCGGTGCCCAGCTCCCTGGCGATGTTGTCCACCCGCCGCATCTGGTTGCCGCTGGCCAGGCTTAACGCCCAGCCGTCCTGGTCGGCCCGGCCGGTGCGGCCAATGCGGTGGATGTAGACCTCCGGGTCCGGCGTCACGTCCACGTTGATGACCGCTTCCAGTTGGGCGATGTCGAGGCCCCGCGCGGCCACGTCGGTGGCCACCAGCACGGAACAGCTGCGGTTGGCGAACTGGATCAGCACCTGGTCCCGTTCCCGCTGTTCCAACTCGCCGTGCAGGGCGAGGGCGTGGAAGCCCCGGGCGCGCAACACCTTCAGCAACTCGCGGCATTGCTGGCGGGTGTTGCAGAAGGCCAGGCTGCTGACCGGCCGGTAGTGGTCGAGCAGGCGGGCCACGGCTTCCAGCCGCTCCTCGTTCGTCACCTGATAGAAGCGCTGGCGGATCTTGTCGGCCTCGTGCCGCTCGGCCAGCTTCACTTCCCGGGGCTGGCGCATGAACTGCCGGGCAAGTTGTTCCACGCCCTCCGGGAAGGTGGCGGAGAACATCATGGTCTGGCGCTTCCTCGGACACTGCCTGGCGACGAACACCATGTCGTCATAAAAGCCCATGTCCAGCATGCGGTCGGCCTCGTCGAACACCAGGGTGTTGAGGGCATCCAGGTTCAGGCTGCCCCGTTGCAGGTGGTCCATGATGCGGCCCGGCGTGCCCACGACGATGTGGGCGCCGTGTTCCAGGCTGGCCATCTGCGGGCGCATGGTGCTGCCACCCACCAGGGAAAGAATCTTGATGTTGTCCTCGGCCCGGGCCAGGCGGCGGATTTCCTGGGTGACCTGGTCGGCCAGTTCCCGCGTGGGGCACAGCACCAGAGCCTGGACGGCAAAATGTCTTGGGTTCAGCTTGGCCAGCAGGGGCAGGGCGAAGGCCGCCGTCTTGCCGCTGCCGGTCTTGGCCTGGGCGATCAGGTCGTTGCCCGCCAGGGTGATGGGCAGGCTGGCGGCCTGGATCGGCGTCATGGTCAGGTAGCCGAGCCGGCGCAGGTTCCCCAGCACGGCGGGGGCCAGGGGCAGTTGATCGAAGGACGACCCGGCGCCGGTCGTGTCGGCGGCGACGGGAGTGGGCGAGGGCGCAGGCGCGGGGGAGGGGGCGTGGGGATGGCGATCGGGCATACCGGATTATCCTAGAAACGGCAGTTGGACGCGCCGGGGCGTTCCCGCGACGACGCTGCCGCCACAGCAACGCCGCCGCCCGGACGGCCAGCGGGCCCCCCCCCCGGGGTGAGGTCTGGCGAAAGGCATTTCCTCAATATCCATGCGCCTTCACAAGGGCAAAGGAGCGGTCAACTGCCGTCTCTAGGATTATCCCGGATTACACGCCGGAGCGTGGCGGGAAGCCTTCCGTACCCGGCCGATCGGTTCCCGGGAATGCCCAACTTGGTATCCGTCGTGGTGTTTGCCGGCGCGGATATTGTCCAGGGCAATGGTTTTGTTTGTTAAAGCGCGCAATACAGTGCATAGTGCGCCAGCGATCTTCAAGTTGTGCTGTTGTTGTCTGGTTTGGTACCGCAGTCCCGTACCCGCGAATTCCTCCCTGCCTCTCCCCGCCGTCTTGACCTTCGCCCCAATCAGGGCGCAAGCCTATTTATATTTTTTTTAGGAAGTTCAAGACATGGCAACAGGTACAGTCAAGTGGTTCAACGATTCCAAGGGCTTCGGCTTCATCACTCCCGAAGACGGCGGTTCTGATCTCTTCGCGCATTTCTCCGCGATCCAGGAGCAAGGCTTCAAGACCCTGAAGGAAGGCCAGCGCGTCAACTTCGACGTGACCACCGGTCCCAAGGGTCTGCAGGCGTCGAACATTCGTTCCGCCGACTGAGCATCCAGGCCGGTTTTCATCGCGGGTGGCGCGGGGTTTCCCCCCGGCCGCCCGCCGACCGGCCCAGCCCGGCATCGCCGGGCTTTTTTCATTCCCGAATTACTCTGGAGACGCGGCCATGGCCAAGGAAGAACTCATCGAAATGAATGGCGTGGTGGATGAAGTCCTGCCCGATTCCCGCTTTCGCGTCACCCTCAACAATGGCCACAGCCTGGTGGCCTACACCGGTGGCAAGATGCGCAAGCACCATATCCGCATCCTGGCCGGCGACAAGGTTTCCCTGGAACTCTCCCCCTACGACCTGAGCAAGGGGCGCATTACCTTCCGCCATATCGAGGGACGCACGCCACCGGTCAGCGCCCAACAGCGGCGCAAGCACTGACGCGGCCGCGGGCGATGCCCGTCGACCGGGCGTCGCGCCAAGGCCGGACGGGTGGCCAGGGCGCCGATTCCCCAGGAAATCGTTAAGCTTGACCCCTTCCCGGACAGTGAACGCCGCCGGGCAGGAGACCACCATGCATGCCCCCATCCGTTGCGCCTGGTGCGGCGCCGATCCGGTTTACCAGGCCTATCACGACACGGAATGGGGCGTGCCCCTCCACGACGAGCGCGCGCTGTTCGAATTCCTGATCCTGGAGGGCGCCCAGGCGGGACTGTCCTGGCTCACCATTCTCAGGAAGCGGCAGGGCTACCGGCGGGCCTTCGACGATTTCGATGCCGAGCGGGTCGCCCGCTACGGCGAGGCGGACGTGGCCCGTTTGCTCGCGGACCCGGGTATCGTGCGCAACCGGCTGAAGATCGCCGCGGCCATCGGCAATGCTCGCGCCACCCTTGCCCTCCGCGAGGCATTCGGCGGCCTGGATGCCTATTTCTGGCGCTTCGTGGATAAGCATCCAAGCCGCAACGCCTGGCGGGATATTTCCCAGGTGCCGGTCCGCACACCCCTGTCCGATCTCATCAGCCAGGACCTGAAAGCGCGCGGCTTCAAGTTCGTCGGCTCCACCATCGTCTATGCCCACATGCAGGCCACCGGCATGGTCAACGACCACACGGTGGATTGTTTCCGGCATGGGGAAATTGCCGACATGAGTCGGTAGCATGGAAAGGCTAAGATTGATGGCGTATTGATCATCGGGATCGAGGTTTTGAAAGTGACGCTGTCGAGGGGTATCCGGATCTTCGTCCTGTTGGCGCCGCTCTTTGCGACGGCCGTGGCCTGGGGCGCCTGCCCGCCCAAACCGGCGGGCGTCCTGCCGCCGCCCGTGGAGCGACAACAGGTGGATCTGGAACGGGAACTGGACCAGCCCTGGCAGGCGGGCGGCGAAATTGTGGTGTTCTGCGGCCCGGAAGGCTTGCCCCAGGCGGGTCGTTTGCCCCACCCGCCGCGTGACGCGGCCGAGGAGCAGGCGCGCCGTGGGGAACATTTCGCCCTCGCCCGCAAGCTCAACATGGCGAAAAAGGGCGAGGCCCATCCTCTCGGCTTGCCCCTGGCCAAGGAACAGTCCGCCTTGCTGCAGCGCTTCGCCATGGGCGACGCGGGCGCCGTGGCTGCGCGAGGTGGCCGACGACACCCTGCGGTTGTTCAACAAGGGTATCTGGAATACGACCGCGTGCTCTGGTCGCGATCGGTCAGGCAGGGGCGCCTGCCGGCCCTCTCCCTGCTGATCACCGGAAAATTGACGGAAACGGCGCTGTTCGCCGGCGATGCCCAGGTCTTCAAGTTCTCCGGCTATGCCGGCCCCGGCGCCATGGCCCATCCCGGCGCCATCGGCCTGGGGGATGGCGGCCTGCGCTGCCAGTTCCCGGCCAGCAGCGAACTGGTGGACCCCCACGCCATCCTGTCCCACGAATTCGGCCATACCCGCTACGGCGATCCCGCCAGTGGCGGCACCCTGCTGGGCGAGGCGAGGACCGTGGAACGCTACGAAAATCCGGTGCGGGTGCGCAACGGCTACGAGGCCCGCGCCCTGTATTTCGAGCGCGTCAACCAGGGCGCGCTGAAAGCCCGGAAAGACAGTCTGGTAGATCGCCTGTTGCACCTCAATGTGCAGAAGGGCATCTCGGTGAAAGATATGTCCGCCGTCGATCGCTACCACTGCGACTGCCCGGGGCCCCTGCCCATCATCCTGGATTGCGTGGTGCGCGAGCGGCACGTCACGGAAGAGGGCGCCACGTCCGCCTACGAGCATGACTGCACGCTCAATTGGAAGCCGGAACCGGCCTTGTCGCCCCAGTCTCCTCCGTAATCTCCGGCTTTCGCCCACGTCGCCACCCCGGGCCTCTTGATGGACATCAAGGCCGGGCCGGGAGCATGACCCGACACTCGGTCCTTTCCCATTGAACGCACCCGTCATGTCCCGTCTCTGGTCCGTCTATACCGCCGCGCCCCATCGTGTCATGTTCCTGCCCGGCGTCATGCAGGGGGTGCTGGTCATGCTCTGGTGGCTGCTGGACATGGAGAGCCGGCGGGCGGGGGGGGCGGGCCTGGCTCCCGGGGGCATGCCCGGCCCGGCGCTGCACGTCTGGTGGATGCTGTTCGGTTTCTTCCCGTTCTTCGTGTTCGGCTTTCTGTTCACGGCCGCGCCCAACTGGCTGAACGGGCCGGCCATACCTCGGGCGGCCTATGTTTCCGTCGGCATGCTGCTGCCCCTGGGGGTGGCCCTGGTGTACGCCGGCGCCTTCATGCCGGGCCTGGCGATCGCGGGCCTGGCCCTGCATGTGCTGGGCTGGGCCGTGGCGGTATGGGCGCTGTTCCGCACCCTGATCAAGTCGCCACCCCAGGACAAGCGGCATCCCGCCATCGTGACGCTGGCCGCGCTGCTGGGTGGGCTGGGAGACGCGGCTTTCCTGGCCTGGGGCGGGGCGGATTGGGCGGACGGATTGGCCGTTGCCGAGATGCTCGGGATTTGGGGCTTCCTGACACCCACCTTCCTGGCGGTGTGCCACCGCATGATTCCCTGGTTCACCGGCCGCATCGTGCCCAATTACGTGATGATCCGGCCCTATGGCCCGCTCTGGGTGGTCCTGGCCGGGTGCCTGATCCATGGCGTGCTGGATCTGTTCGGACATGCCGATCTGGCCTGGCCCGCCGATCTGGCCATGGCGGCCATCGTGTTCCGCTTCTCGGCCCAGTGGGGCGTGGTACGCGGTGTCCGGCAGGTCCGCCTGCTGGCCATGCTGCATGTCGGCTTCCTTTGGGCGGGGGTGGCGTTTGCCCTGTACGGCGTCGCCGGCCTGGCCGCGCTGGCGGGGAGCGACTGGTCCGCCGGCTACGCGCCGGTCCATGCCCTGGGCATCGGTTTCTTCGCCACCATGCTGATCGGCATGGCCTCCCGCGTGAGCCTGGGACATTCCGGCCGCAAGCTGGAGGCGGATGCGCTGATCTGGGGACTGTTCTGGACGGTGCAAGGCGTCGCCGCGGTACGCGTCCTCCCGGACCTGGCGCCCTTCTTGCCGGCGGCCATGATCACCCTGGCGGGGCTGCTGTGGTTGCTGGTCTTCGGTCTTTGGGCCTGGAAATTCGCGCCCATGTACTGGCGACCCCGGGTGGACGGAAAGCCGGGCTGAGCCGGAGGGAGGCGGCGGATTCGACGGGTCGGCGGGCGGCGGTGGCCCGTCTCCGCCCTGTTGGTCCCGCGAATGGCCCCGCGCGCAAAAGAATTCCCCGGGGATGCCAGCGAGATCATCCAGGCCCAGGCGTTTCAGGATCTGGTGGGCCAGGTGGTGAACAAGTTACTGATCACCGTGCAGAAAATGGAGGATGGCCTGGTTCACCTCCTGGTGGAAGATGAGCCCGATCAGGGCCGTCTGGCCGGCCCGGCGGTGGCGCCCGGAACCGCGATTTCCCAGGATGACGTGGACAATCTGTTCGGGTGAGGCGAATAGGGGCCCGCGCGAATCAACGAGCCCCTGAACTTCGGATGCCGGCCAGGCCGGCAATGCCATCAAACCAGGCTGAATAGATAAAGCATGCCGAAGTGGAAGACGATGAAAAGCGCGACCGCATAGGTCACGGCACTGTTCTCGCTCTTGCTGAAAAGCTTCTGCATCATGGCGGGTCTCCTAGTGAAAGATGGGATGGGTGAAACGATACGTGCGGACCGGCTCCTGGTCGAGAGCCGGGTTTGATGATTGTCAAAATCAGTGGCTGGTGCCCGCCGACAGCCGGGTCTTGTTCCACGTTGTACTTGCCCACGGGGCGCTTCATGGGCAGGCGCTTGATCTCCTTCAGGTCTTGGCGTCGTAGACGATCACGGCGCCGTCCATTTCCCACAGGGACACCAGGGCATACTTGCCGTAGCGGTCGAACTCCACGTGGTTGCGGTCTTGCCCGCTCGGGCTTGAGATCGGCGACGATCTCAGGAGTGCGCTGTCGATCACGTGCGGACTTCCCGGTTCTTGCCGAGAGAACACGTCAGCCCAGGCGTAGGACGAATCTCCTCATGGCTGCGCAGGAAGGGAAGCCGGGGCCGGCGGTGAGGATCACCTTGAGGTCTTCCACGTCTTCATGTCGATGACTTGAATGTGGCCGTCACGCGAGGGTTAGGCGAGGCCATGACCGGATCTTTGACGCCATGTACTAGTCGGACCAGTCCCGGGTGATGCGGAACCCAGGTGGGCATACCGGGAAGGTCGGGTCAACGATCTTGCGCCCGGCATCCAGTGGATGACTTGGCCCTTGGGCGCACGTCAGGAGGCGTCGATCGGGTGAAGTTTAAGCTCTGGTCGAAGAAGAGTCGTCAGGATCTGGTCCACCTCGATGTGCCGGACAGGCAGGGGCCGGGCTCCGGGATGTCTTCCTTGGCTGACGGTCGTGCCAGGCCAGGCCCATGTAGACCGGGCGACACGTCGTAGGAATCTCCCAGACTTCCGGAATGTCGCGAGGCGCTGCGACGAAGCTGGCCGGGGTCAGGCGCTCATAGAGCCGCCGAGACGGAGGAGGAATCTTGCCGTTCGGCTACCACCGGGATCACCTTGACCAAGGGGACAGGTCCTTGCCGGACAGCGCCACCAGGGATGGGGCGGGTATTGGCTACCATGACGTATTGCCCGTCGCTGGACACGGCCACGTTGCGGGTGTTGATGCCGGCGCGGATTTCCGCCACCACCTTCAGTTTCCACAGGTCGTACTGGTGATCCAACCGTCGCGGCTGGCCCAGTAGACGAAGCGGCCGTCCGGGGTGAACTGGACCCGCCGTGCAGGGGCGTAGCGGGTCTGGAAGCGGTGGAAGGGCTCCATGACGTCGCCGTCCAGCACCGAGATGTGGTGGTCGCCGTGCTCCACCACCAGGGTGACGTTGGTCGGATCGGCCTTGAACACCGGCCTGGCGGGCAGGTCCACGTTCTCGGCGTTGACGATGTGGGAGGCGCGGATGTCGTCGCCATCCCACTTGGGCGGAATCTTGTTGGGGGTGTAGATCAAGGCGGCCAGGGCCTGGATTTCGTCGGCCTTGGAGGATGTCCTTGAAGGGCGGCATCTGGGTGGCCGGCAGGCCCTCGGCGATGGTTTTCACCGCCTCCGGCTTCTTCAGCCGGGCCAGGGATTCCAGCAACAGGGTGGGGCCCATGCCCCAGGCGGTTGGGGGCGTGGCAGGACAGGCAGTGGGTTTCGTAGAGCTTTTCCGGGTCGGGTGCTGCCTGGGCGGTGGCGGCGAACAGGAGGCCGGCCGCCAGGGCCAGGGTGGTCCGGCCAATTAGTCCGGCCATCCGACTTCCCCCTTTTTTAAAGGGGGATCGAGGGGGATTTTTCTTCAGGTTGTCTGTGCCGGCCGGGTCGAAATCCCCCCTGGCCCCCCTTTGAGAAAGGGGGGAAAGCCGCGTTGGGCTGGGGTGGAGGTGGGCGAACAGTCTCATGATGCGGTTTCCATGCAGGACGATTGGGAGACCGATTTCCTCGTCGGTCGATAGCAACCCGGTCCTCCGCCCAGAAGTCGCCCGTGGTGTGCCAGGCGCGTCCCCGGCTGTTGCCGTTGCAGCCGCGGCTGGCGCAGGCGGCGCAGCGGCCTTGACCGGCGGGGGCGACGCCCGAGGCCAGCCGCAGCGGGTCGGCGGTGTCCATCCAGATTTCGGAAAAAGGCCGCTGGCGCACGTTGCCCAGGGGGTAGTCCCACCACATGGTGTCGGGGTGGACCGTGCCCAGGTTGTCGATGTTGGCCACGTTGACGCCGGAGGCGTTGCCGCCCCACTGGGTGAGCTTGGCGCGGATGTGCTCGACCTTCCCCGGGAAGCGTGCTTCCACCCAGCGCAGCAGCCAGACGCCGTCGGCGTCGTTGTTGCCGGTGACGTATTCGCGCGGCTGGCCGGCCTGGACCTGTTGCCAGCAGCGCTCGAAGAGCAGGTCCATGGCGTCCCGGGTGGTGCGGAAGTGGGCGTCATCCTTCCTGTTCTTGTTGCCGCGCCCGGCGTAGTTGAGGTGGGAGAGGTAGAACTTGGCGATGTTCTCCGTCTCCATCAGGTCCAGCAGGGCCGGGAAGTCGTGGGCGTTGTCCTGGGTCAGGGTGAAGCGCATGCCCACCTTGGCGCCCGCGTCCCGGCACAGGCGGATGCCGTTCAGGGCCGCCGCGAAGGCGCCCTCCTTGCGCCGGAAGCGGTCGTGGGTGTCTTTCAGGCCGTCCAGGCTGATGCCCACGTAGTCGAAACCCACGTCGGCGATCTGGCCCACGTGGCCTCATTCACCAGGACCGTTGGAGGACAGGCCCACGTAGAAGCCCATGGCCTTGGCGCGCCGGGCGAGGTCGAAGATATCCGGGCGCAGCAGGGGTTCGCCGCCGGACAGGATGAGCACCGGCACCCGGAAGGCCTTGAGGTCGTCCATGACCCGGAAGGCTTCCTCGGTGGATAGTTCGCCCTTGAAGTCCTTGTCGGCGGAAATCGAGTAGCAGTGCTTGCAGGTCAGGTTGCAGCGCCGCACCAGGTTCCAGATCACCACCGGCCCGGGGGGATTGCGCTTCGGACCCAGAGGAGTGGGATGGGCGAGTTCCTGCATGAACTGGGTGACGCGGAACATGGGCCGGTCTCCTATTGGACGTAGGGCGCAATAACCGCGGGGCATTGCGCCAGGTTTATCCGGTGGTGCAATGCGCTTCGCTTATTGCAATGGGATGGACTCCTCCTCTGACGCGGCATCGAAGTGCCAGACTGGAGTTGTCATCAACCAGTCACGAGAAGAAGGAGTCCGAGATGAACGTTACTCGTATCGGCCTGGATTTGGCAAAGAACGTCTTCCAGGTGCACGGCGTGACCGTGACGACGCGTGTGATCAAACGGCAACTCAAACGCGGCCAGGTGCTCGGCTACCCGAGCCGCTGCCCCGTGCCGGATCGGCATGGAGGCGTGCGCCGGTGCCCACTGCTGGGCACGGGCAGTTCAGTCGATAGGGCACGAGGTGAAGTTGATCCCCGCAATTCGTCAAGCCCTACGTCAAGGGCCAGGAAGAACGACGCCAACGACGCGCAGGCGATCTGCAAGCGGCGGGCCGGCCCTGCGCTTCGTCCCGGCCAAGACTGTCGCTCAGCAGGACCTGCAGGCCGTGCACCGCATCCGGGTGAACTGGTTCGACAACGCACCGCCATGCCACTCGATTCGCCGTCTGCTGGCGGAATATGGCCTCGTCGTCGCGACCGCATCGACGTGCTGCGACGCGCCTTGCCGGATATCCAGGAAGACTCCGACAACGGCCTGTCCGGCCTGTTCCGGCGATTGCTCGACGGCTTGCGCCAGGACCTGGGTCGAACTCGATCGGCGTGGCCGAGCTCGATGGCGAGATCGGGGGACCGCCAAGGCGGATGAAACGGCGGGACGGCTGCAAAGCATTCCTGGCATCGGCCCGATCACGGCCACAGCCTTGGTGGCGTCGGTGGTGATGGCCGGCAATTCAAGCGCGGGCGCGAGCTTGCCGCCTGCCTCGGGCTCACGCCCGGCCAGCACAGCAGTGGTGGCGGATCGGCTGTTGGGCATCAGCAAACGGGGCGACAGCTACCTGCGCACGCTGTCATCCGGCGCGCGCTCGGTCATCAGGACGGCGGCAGCAAGACCGACCCAGCGCAGCCGCTGGATCAGCGCGGTGGCGGCGCGGCGCCGCGAACGTGGCGGCGGTGGCGCGCCAACAAGAACGCGCGCATCGCCTGGAAGGCCAGCGACCTGGGCGGTCGCCACGACAGTCAATACGGGCATGGCGGCCGCCTGAAGCGTCGCCGACGAGGATCAACCGTTCAACACGTGGTTGCGTGAGAGACAAAGCGTGATGGCCAACCAGGTCGAACCGGCGGCGGATGAGTCTGAGTAGGGTGCTGGCCTTCGAGGCCGTTATTGCGGTCAGACCCCGTCGCGCGGATGCCCTATCATGGCCAGGAGGCCCCACCCTCCGCAAACAGGTCGGATATACGCGCAGTCGCACCTTGTCGCCAACCGCTCGATGCGCTCTCGCAACCCCGAAGCTGGGCTCGATCTGATGCCGAACCCCAAACGCGAAGGTCGCTCGATCGACCGCTGCTGCCGATCGCTACGAGTTATCCGCCGCCGCCCGCCCGCCCGCCTGCCAGAGGGGGGCGCAGTCGGCCGGGCGGCCGTGGATAACCTGCGCCTCACGCCGCTAAGCGCCGCAGGGCGGCCGCGACGCTTCGCTAAACCTATCCCCTTCAATGTTGCATTTTGGAGAAGTCCATATACACCTCTAC
>JADJYY010000040.1 GCA_016719465.1 Hydrogenophilales bacterium | reverse complement strand
GGAAGGAGTCCGAGATGAACGTTACTCGTATCGGCCTGGATTTGGCAAAGAACGTCTTCCAGGTGCACGGCGTGGACCGTGACGAGCGCGTGGTGATCAAACGGCAACTCAAACGCGGCCAGGTGCTCGGCTACTTCGAGAAGCTGCCCCCGTGCCGGATCGGCATGGAGGCGTGCGCCGGTGCCCACTGCTGGGCACGGGCGTTCAGTCGGATAGGGCACGAGGTGAAGTTGATCCCCCCGCAATTCGTCAAGCCCTACGTCAAGGGCCAGAAGAACGACGCCAACGACGCGGGAGGCGATCTGCGAAGCGGCGGGCCGGCCCAGCATGCGCTTCGTCCCGGCCAAGACCGTCGCTCAGCAGGACCTGCGGGCCGTGCACCGCATCCGCGGTGAACTGGTTCGACAACGCACCGCCAAGGCCAATCAGATTCGCGGTCTGCTGGCGGAATATGGCCTCGTCGTCGCGACCCGCATCGACGTGCTGCGACGCGCCTTGCCGGATATCCAGGAAGACCCGACAACGGCCTGTCCGGCCTGTTCCGGCGACTGCTGGACGGCTTGCGCCAGGACCTGGTCGAACTCGATCGGCGCGTGGCTGAGCTCGATGGCGAGATCAGGACGGCCGCCAAGGCGGATGAAACGGCGGGACGGCTGCAAAGCATTCCTGGCATCGGCCCGATCACGGCCACAGCCTTGGTGGCGTCGGTGGGTGATGGCCGGTAATCCGCTGGGCGCGAGCTTGCCGCCTGGCTCGGGCTCACCCCGGCCAGCACAGCAGTGGTGGCAAGGATCGGCTGTTGGGGATCAGCAACGGGGCGACAGCTACCTGCGCACGCTGCTCATCCACGGCGCGCGCTCGGTCATCAGGACGGCGGCCAACAAGACCGACCCGCGCAGCCGCTGGATCAGCGCGGTGGCGGCGCGGCGCCACAAGAACGTGGCGGCGGTGGCGCTGGCCAACAAGAACGCGCGCATCGCCTGGGCTGTGCTGACCCAAGGCGGTCGCTATGACAGTCAATACGGCATGGCGGCCGCCCGAAGCGTCGCCGACAGGATCAACCGTTCAACACGTGGTTGCGTGAGAGACAAGCGTGATGGCCAACAGGTCGAACCGGCGGCGGATGAGTCTGAGTAGGTGCTGGCCTTCGAGGCCGATAGCCCGATCAGCCCCCGTCGCGCGGATGCCCATCATGGCCAGGAGGCCCCACCCTCCACAAACAGGTCGGATATACGCGCGCAGTCGCACCTTGTCGCCAACCGCTCGATGCGCTCTCGCCAACCCCGAAGCTTGGGCTCGATCCTGATGCCGAACCCCAAACGCGAAGGTCGCTCGATCGACCGCTGTGCCGAGTGCCACGAGTTATCCACCGCCGCCCGCCCGCCCGCCTGCCAGAGAGGGGCGCAGTCGGCCGGGCGGCCGTGGATAACTCTGCGCCTCACGCTGGGCTGCCGCCGCAGGGCGGTCAACCGCGACGCTTCGCTAAACCCATCCCCTTCAATGTTTCCCTTGCATTTTGGAGAAGTCCATATACACCCTACACCGGCTACCTGCTACTTACCCAGCACCGCCGCCAGCGCCTTCAGGCAGTCGTCCACGTTTTCCCGCCGGGCCGAAGCCCCCATCAGGCCGATGCGCCAGATCTTGCCGGCCAGGGCGCCCAGGCCGGCGCCGATCTCCAGGTTGAATTCGTTCAGCAGCCGGGCCCGGGCGGCGGCATCGTCCACCCACTCGGGAAAGGTCACCGAGTTCAGTTGGGGCAGGCGCTCCGCCTCGGGCACGATGAATTCCAGACCCAACTTTTCCAGGCCCGCCTTCAGGGCCTCGTGCTGGGCGCGGTGCCGGGCCCAGGCGTTCTCGATGCCCTCCTCGGCCAGCATCACCAGGGCCTCGTGCAGGCCGTACAGCGGGTTGATGGGCGCGGTGTGGTGGTAGGTGCGCTTGCCCTCGCCGCTCCAGTAGCCCAGCACCAGGTTCAGGTCCATGAACCAGCTTTGCACCGGCGTGCCGCGCGCCTTCACCTTGTCGATGGCGCGCTGGGAGAAGGTCACCGGCGACAGGCCCGGCGTGCAGGACAGGCATTTCTGGCTGCCGGAATAGGCCGCGTCGATGCCCCAGGCGTCGATCAGCACCGGCGTGCCGCCCAGGGAGGTCACACAGTCCATGATCACCAGGGCGCCGTGCTTGCGGGCGATGGCGGCTAGGGCGGCGGCGTCGGACTGGGCGCCGGTGGAGGTCTCGGCATGGACGAAGGCCAGGATCTTCGCGTCCGGATGGCTGGCAAAGGCGGCTTCCACCTTGGCCGGATCGACGGCCCGGCCCCAGGCGTCCTCCACCACCACCGGCACGCCGCCGCTGCGCTTCACGTTCTCCAGCATGCGGCCGCCGAACACGCCGTTGACGCAGACGATGACCTTGTCGCCGGGCTCCACCAGATTCACGAAGCAGGTCTCCATGCCCACCGAGCCGGGGCCGGACACCGGGAAGGTGAGCTTGTTCTCGGTCTGGAAGGCATAACGCAGCAGCGTCTTGGTCTGCTCCATCATGTCCGTGAAGGCCGGGTCGAGATGGCCGATGGTGGGCCGCGCCATGGCATCCAGGATGCGCCGGGGCACGTCGGAAGGGCCGGGGCCCATGAGGGTGCGGCGGGGAGGCTGGAAGGAAGCGATCTTGGGGGGCTGCATGGCATTTGGACTCCGTAAAACGAATCGGTGGATTCTATGGGCAATGCGGCAGCCCCGGAAGCCAACCTAAAATGCGGCATCGATTGGGAGACGACGATGAAAAAGATGGCGGTGATGATCGGCCTCGGCCAGTTGGGCCGGGTATTCGCGGGCGGCCTGCTGAAGACCGGCCATGGGGTGGTGCCGGTGAACCGGGGCGACGATCCCGCAGCCGTGGCGGCCCGAGTGCCGGACCCCGACCTGGTCATGGTCTCGGTCGGGGAAAACGATCTGCATCCCCTCCTGGCCGCCCTGCCCGACGCCTGGCGTAACAGCCTCGGCCTGTTGCAGAACGAACTCCTGCCCCGGACCAGGCCCACAGAGCCGCCGACCCCACGTGATTCCTTGGTTCAAAGGCCGCGCAAACGACGCCAAGGCCTTTCCTCCCGTCTTCGGGCCGCAAGCGGAGCGCCTGGTGGCCGCCCTCGATGCCATCGGCCTGCCCGCCCGGGTCGCGCCGGACGCCGACGAATTCCTGTGGGAACTGGTGCGCAAGAACCTCTACATCCTCACCACCAACATCGCCGGACTGGAAGCCGGCGGCGACGTGGGCGCCCTCTGGCGCGACCATCGCGGCCTGGCGCTGGCGGTGGCCACCGATGTGCTGGATGTGCAGGAATGGCTGACCGGCCGGCGCTTCGACCGGGAACGACTGATGGCGGGCTTCCGCGAAGCCGTCGATGCCGATCCGGCCCATGGCTGCGCCGGCCGCAGCGCCCCGGCCCGCCTGACCCGGGCCTTGCATCAGGCCGATGCCGCTGGCCTGGCTGCGCCGACCCTGCGCCGCATCGCGGCGACCCGGGGCATCGTCTAGGCCTCTCGACCCCCCCTTTGAAAAGGGGGGCTGGGGGGGTTCTCGACAGCGCACACCGGCAAACGTTGCCGAATCCTACTACCCCTTTACGAAAGGGGGGAATACCGTACTCATATTCCCCCGGGGGGAGTGGTCACCCATTATGAACCGCTAGGAAACCACCACCCGCGCCGGCCCCGCCTCCAGTTCACCGATCACCCCGGCTCGCTCGAAGCCGTGCCGGCGGAACACGCCGAGCACCTCCGCCACCGCGTCCGGCGCGCAAGCCACCAGCAACCCGCCGCTGGTCTGGGGATCGGTGAGGATGGCCCGCCGCCAGTCCTCGCAACCCTCGAACAGTTCCACGCCGCCGCCATAGCTGGACCAATTGCGGTCGCTGGCGCCGGTGACGAAGCCCGCCCGGGCCAACTCCGCCGCGCCGGGCAGAACCGGCACATCGGCGAACCGGATGTGAACGGTCAGGCCCGAACCCCGCGCCAGTTCCAGGCCGTGGCCCAGCAGGCCGAAGCCGGTCACGTCGGTCATGGCGTGCACGCCGTCGATCTGGCCCAGTTCCGTGCCCGGCGTGTTGAGCTGGGTCGTCGAGGCGATCATGGCCCGGTAACCCGCCTCCGGCAGCTGGTCCTTCTTCAGCGCCGCCGAATAGATGCCCACCCCCAGGCCCTTGCCCAGGATCAGCACGTCCCCGGGCTGGCCGGCGTTGTTCTTCTTGATCTTGCGCGGGTCCACCACGCCGATGGCCACCAGGCCGTAGATGGGCTCCTGGGAATCGATGGAATGCCCCCCGGCGATGGGCATGCCCGCCTCCCGCGCCGCCGCCTCGCCGCCGGACAGGATGGCGCGGATGGTCTCGTGGGGCAGCTTGTCGATGGGCATGCCCACCAGGGCCAGGGCGAACAGGGGCCGGCCGCCCATGGCGTAGACATCGGAAATGGCGTTGGTGGCGGCGATGCGGCCGAACTCGAAGGCGTCGTCGACGATGGGCATGAAGAAATCCGTGGTGGCGACGATGGCCTGGGTCTCGTTCAGCTTCCACACCGCCGCGTCGTCGCTGGACTCGATGCCCACCAGCAGGTCCGGGAAAACGCTCGCCAGACCCTTGGTGAAAGGCGAGTCGGCCAGGATCTTCTCCAGCACCGCCGGCGCGATCTTGCAGCCGCAGCCGCCGCCGTGGGAGAGATGGGTGAGTCGGATGGGGGGGTTGAGGACGGGATCGGACATGGGGCTTACCGGAGGTGGGCTGATCGAAGTGGTAAGGATAGCCGAGGTGGGGAACTGGTTCTCGCGAACCCGAGATGCCA
>JADJYY010000039.1 GCA_016719465.1 Hydrogenophilales bacterium | reverse complement strand
ATCGTCAACAGCCAGAACGTGGGCCGCACGAAGCGCCCCGCCCTGCCCTTTCTTCCGGCGCAACATCGGTCTCATCTTCCAGGACCACAAGCCGCTTTACGACCGCAACGTGTTCGACAAACGTGCTGCTGCCCCTGCACATCCAGGGCCTGACCGGCAACGACGCCGCTAAGCGGGTGCGCCGCCCTTGACAAGGTGGGCCCGCAGAAGAAGGAGAAGGCCCGCCCCATCACCCTCTCCGGCGGCGAACAGCAGCGCCTGTGCACGCCCGCGCCATCGTCAGCCGCCTCTGCCCCGGTGCTGGCGGACGAACCCACCGCCAACCTGGACGACGCCTACGCCAAGGACATCATGGACATGTTCCGGGCCTTTCAACGAGGTGGGCGTCACCCCTGCTCATCTCCACCCACGACCAGGACCTGATCCGGCGCACGGCGGACGGCAACGTGCAAACTTGCTCACGTGAAGCTGGTATGAGGGCTCGCTCACCCACCATCTACTCAGTCTCAAGATCGCCGCCCAGCGTTTTTCGACGCCCCGTGGCCAGCCTCTTCACCATCCCGGTGAACGGTGTCGCCGTGGCCATGGCGACCGGCCTGTATCTGCCGCTGTCCAATCTTGGATCGTGCCGCCGGCGACATCAAGCCCCAGGCGGAAATCACCGTCTTTCAAAAACCGAACTGGGAGAAGCCTAGAGGCAAAGCCCTGGCCAACACCCTGGCAAGCCAGGCCGCTATCGCCTCCGTGCGCTTCGTCAGCAAAGCGAAGGCATCGAGAAGCTGGAATCCGCCGGCCTGTCGGACATCGCCGCCGCTTGCCGGACAATCCCCGCCCCATGCCCTGGTGGTCACGCCGAAAGACACCACCCCACCCGCCCTGGAAGCCCTGGGGTCCCGCCTCCGGCAGGCGCCGGAAGCCGAACGTGTCTTGATGGACACCGACTGGATCAAGCGTCTGGCCGCGCTCATGGGCCTGGGTCGCGACCTGGTATTCATGCTTTCCATCATGCTGGGCCTGGCCCTGGCCGCCATCACCGCCAACACCATCCGCCTGCAGATCTATGCCCAGCGCGACGAGATCGAGGTCGCCCGGCTCATCGGCGCCACCGACCGTTTCATCCGCCGGCCCTTCCTCTATTTCGGCGGCATCCAGGGACTCGCCGGCGGCCTGACCGGCGGCGCCCTGGTCGGCGTCGGCGCCCATCTACTGGAAGCCAGCGTCGAGCGTGTGGCGTCCGCCTATGGCGCCCAGTTCGTGCTGGGCGGCCTGTCCGGTGTCGACCTCATGCTGCTGCTGGGCCTGAGCGCCACTCTCGGCTGGCTCGGCGCCTATTTCGCCGTCGGCCAGGCCTTGCGGCAAGTGGAAAGCACCTGACGCAATCCAGTTCAAGTAGGGCGTATATGGACTTCTCCAAAATGCAAGGGAAACATTGAAGGGGATGGGTTTAGCGAAGCGTCGCGGTTGACCGCCCTGCGGCGGCAGCCCAGCGTGAGGCGCAGAGTTATCCACGGCCGCCCGCCCGGCCGACTGCGCCCCTCTCTGGCAGGCGGGTGGGCGGGCGGCGGTGGATAACTCGTGGCACTCGGCACAGCGGTCGATCGAGCGACCTTCGCGTTTGGGGTTCGGCATCAGGATCGAGCCCAAGCTTCGGGGTTGGCGAGAGCGCATCGAGCGGTTGGCGACAAGGTGCGACTGCGCGCGTATATCCGACCTGTTTGTGGAGGGTGGGGCCTCCTGGCCATGATGGGCATCCGCGCGACGGGGTCTGATCGCAATAACGGCCTCGAAGGCCAGCACCCTACTCAGACTCATCCGCCGCCGGTTCGACCTGTTGGCCATCACGCTTGTCTCTCACGCAACCACGTGTTGAACGGTTGATCCTGTCGGCGACGCTTCAGGCGGCCGCCATGCCGTATTGACTGTCGTAGCGACCGCCTTGGGTCAGCACAGCCCAGGCGATGCGCGCGTTCTTGTTGGCCAGCGCCACCGCCGCCACGTTCTTGTGGCGCCGCGCCGCCACCGCGCTGATCCAGCGGCTGCGCGGGTCGGTCTTGTTGGCCGCCGTCCTGATGACCGAGCGCGCGCCGTGGATGAGCAGCGTGCGCAGGTAGCTGTCGCCCCGTTTGCTGATGCCCAACAGCCGATCCTTGCCACCACTGCTGTGCTGGCCGGGAGTGAGCCCGAGCCAGGCGGCAAGCTCGCGCCCGCGCTTGAATTGCCGGCCATCACCCACCGACGCCACCAAGGCTGTGGCCGTGATCGGGCCGATGCCAGGAATGCTTTGCAGCCGTCCCGCCGTTTCATCCGCCTTGGCGGCCGTCTGGATCTCGCCATCGAGCTCGGCCACGCGCCGATCGAGTTCGACCAGGTCCTGGCGCAAGCCGTCGAGCAGTCGCCGGAACAGGCCGGACAGGCCGTTGTCGGGGTCTTCCTGGATATCCGGCAAGGCGCGTCGCAGCACGTCGATGCGGGTCGCGACGACGAGGCCATATTCCGCCAGCAGACCGCGAATCTGATTGGCCTTGGCGGTGCGTTGTCGAACCAGTTCACCGCGGATGCGGTGCACGGCCTGCAGGTCCTGCTGAGCGACAGTCTTGGCCGGGACGAAGCGCATGCTGGGCCGGCCCGCCGCTTCGCAGATCGCCTCCGCGTCGTTGGCGTCGTTCTTCTGGCCCTTGACGTAGGGCTTGACGAATTGCGGGGGGATCAACTTCACCTCGTGCCCTATCCGACTGAACGCCCGTGCCCAGCAGTGGGCACCGGCGCACGCCTCCATGCCGATCCGGCACGGGGCAGCTTCTCGAAGTAGCCGAGCACCTGGCCGCGTTTGAGTTGCCGTTTGATCACCACGCGCTCGTCACGGTCCACGCCGTGCACCTGGAAGACGTTCTTTGCCAAATCCAGGCCGATACGAGTAACGTTCATCTCGGACTCCTTCCTTCTCGTGACTGGTTGATGACAACTCCAGTCTGGCACTTCGATGCCGCGTCAGGAGGGAGGAGTCCATCCCATTGCAATAGGCGTCAGCCGTATTGCACCGGATGAGAAAAAGTACGGCGCAATGCCCTTCGGTTATTGCGCCCTACGCGGGCTTCCATCTCGTCCACCCCCTCAGAAGCCGAACGCTCCTTGCGGGTGGCATCCGGCCGCTGATCCGTGGTCCGTTCAACAACGGATTCCGGATACCCCTTATCGACTCGCCCCGCTCCCATGCAGTTTCCCGTAGGCGGCAAGCAAACGCTGATGCATGTCGCAGCCAGCCAGATCCAGACCTGGGGCGGGCTGGCCGAAGAAGCGCAGTTCCCCGTCGAGCAGAGCCTTGGCCTGGCCCAGGGTCTCGGCGCCGTAGAGGCTTTCCAGGGCACCACTGTATCGGTCGCTGTCGTCCAGCTTCAGCAGGCATTCGACGCAACGGTAGACGCGGCGGCGGTCCGGGTTGATCTGCTCGAAATGGCGCACCCATTCACAGCCTTCCGCGAGCGCTTCCTCGTCGCCGATGGCCAGGGCCAGGAGGGTTTTCAGCTCGCCGACGCGCAGGTCTTTCCAGAACGTATCGTCGCCGGGCGCCAGGCCGATCAGGGCGGCGACCAGGCGTTCGTCGGCGAGGCCGCTTTCATTGAGGGTTTCGAGCAGATCGGCGCATTCGTCGTCGTCGAGGTCGGGCAGGTACAGGATGGCTTCGCGGATGTTGTTGGCGACGCTGTTGTTCTCCCATTCCAGGTCGTCGACGGGGTAGATCTCCGACATGCCGGGCACCAGGATGCGGCAGGCATAGACGCCGAGGTGGTCGAAATCGGCGATGTAGATGTCGTGGCCCAGGGCATGGATGGCGTCCACCGACCAGGCGTAGTCCTCGGCCGTGGTGGAGCTGAAGTTCCAGTCGTGGAATTCGAAATCCGGCTTCGCGCCGAGGAAGTTCCAACTCACGATGCCGCTGGAATCGACGAAGTGGATTTCGATGTTGGGGGCGCTGGCGATTTCCTCCAGGTCGAAGCCGGGCTCGGGAAAACCCGCCAGGGCGTCGAGGGCGCGGCCCTGGAGCAATTCGGTGAGGGCCCGTTCCAGGGCGATCTCGAAACGCGGGTGGGCGCCGAAGCTGGAGAAGCAGCCCTGGTCGTCCGGATGCAGCAGGGTCACGTTCATCACCGGGAAGCGGCCGCCCAGGGAGGCGTCCTTGACCAGGATGCCGAAGCCGGCGGCGCGCAGGCCGGCGATGCCGGCGGCGATGCCGGGATAGCGGGCGATGACGGCTTCCGGCACATCCGGCAGGCACAGGCCCTCGCTGATGATGCGGAACTTGATGTGGCGCTCGAAGATTTCCGACAGGGCCTGGGTGCGCGCCTCGGCCGGGGTGTTGCCGGCGGACATGCCGTTGCTGACGTAGAGGTTGGCGATGATGTTGACCGGGAAATGGACCTCGGCATCGTCCCGCAGCCGCTGGTAGGGGATGGCGCAGATGCCGCGTTCGGCGTTGCCGGAGTTGAAGTCCACCAGGGTGTCGGCGTGGATCCCGCCCTTGGGGTTGTAGAACCGGCGCAGCTCGGGGGTGAGCAGGCCTTCCGGCCACTCGCCGTTATCGCCATCCTCGTCGCCAAGCTGGAACCAGCGCTCCCGCGGGTCATGCACGAAACCGCGCCCGGCCTCGTCCTCGGCATACGCCCGGCCCAGGTAGTAGTGGTTCCAGAAGTAATTGCAGGACAGGCGCTCGAAATACTCGCCCAGGGCGCTGGCCAGGGCCGCCAGCCGGGAGGCGCCCTTGCCGTTGGTGAACATGAGCGGGCAGTCCCGATCGCGCAGGTGCACCGACCAGATGCCGTCGACGGGATTGAGCCAGGAGCGCTCCTCCACGTGGAAGCCGAGGGCTTCCAGCTTGGCCCGCATGGTGGCGATGGAGGATTCGAGGGAGGCGTCTTTGCCGGCGATGAAGCTTTCTGAGGGCATGGGGAAATCCGGTTGAGGTGCCGCGCGGGCAGGAAAGGAGAAAGCCGGCGAGGTCGCCGGGAGGGTCGATGTGGAGGGCATTCCGGGAAGCGCCGGGAGAAAACCCGGCGGCGGCGGGGTGACGAGTCAGTGACGGATTATCCCGGAAACAGCCGCAAAGACCACCGCCGCGCCCCCTCTCCCAACGGGCACCTTCTCTCGAAGCATGGAGAGAATGGCCCTCTTCCCCCTTGGGCATGGACATCCGCACCCGGCCATGAACCCAGGCGCGGCGCGAAAGCCATACTCCCTCCACACGGGTATCGCGGGTGAAGTGTCGGGGCTGGCCGACAGACCTTGTTCCTTACGAACAAGCATGCCACCTGGGGAACTTCCCGGTATTTAGCACTCTCTCACCGCGAGTGCTAAAATATGGTTGACTGAATCAAGGAGGTATTCCATGAACGCTCAAGCGCTGAACTTTCCCGTTCCGTCCGCCCTGGGCAGCCTGGAGAATTACATCCAGGCGGTGAATCGTTTCCCGCTCCTCAGCGCGGAGCAGGAACACACGTTGGCCTTGCGCCTGCGCGACGACAACGACCTGGAAGCCGCCCGCCAATTGGTGCTTTCCCACCTGCGCCTGGTGGTGGCCATCGCCCGAGGTTACCTGGGTTATGGCCTGCCCCATGCCGACCTGATCCAGGAAGGCAATGTGGGGCTCATGAAGGCCGTCAAGCGCTATGACCCGGACCGGGGCGTGCGTCTGGTGTCCTTCGCCGTCCACTGGATCAAGGCGGAAATCCACGAGTTCATCCTGAAGAACTGGCGCCTGGTCAAGGTGGCCACCACCAAGGCCCAGCGCAAGCTGTTCTTCAACCTGCGCAGCATGAAACAGGGCAGCGGCTCGCTCTCCGCCGGCGAGGTGGAGGAAATGGCCAGGACCCTCAACGTCAACCAGTCGGACGTGCGGGAAATGGAAACCCGGCTGTATGGCCAGGACATGGCCCTGGAACCTGGCATGGACGACGAGGATGACGCTTTCGCCCCCATCGCCTACCTGGCCGCCCCCAACGCCGAACCGACCCAGCATCTGGAAATCGCCGAACGCGAAAAAATGGCCGGAGAAGGTCTGGGCCGCGCCCTGGCCACCCTCGACCCCCGCAGCCGCCATATCGTCGAGTCCCGCTGGCTCGATGACGAGAATCCCGCCACCCTGCACGAACTGGCCGCGGTCTACGGCATCTCCGCCGAACGGGTCCGCCAGATCGAAGCCAAGGCCCTGCAAAAACTCAAGGGCGCACTGGTGGCCTGAGTCAGTGGCGGAAAACAAAAAAGCCCCGGGTCGCGGGGCTTTTTTGCGAGGTGCGGAACCGTATCAGAACAGGGAGCCCAGCACGACGGAAAACAGGCTCAACCAGGCCCAGACAACCATGATGATCACCAGGGTCAAGGGCAGATTGGTTTTGCTGAACAGATTCATGGTGTTCTCCACAATTTCGTCGCGGGATTCTACCGGGGCCGAACCTCGGGCATCAAGATGAAAAAAGGGCGCACACAGGCGCCCTTCCAGGTCAGCGAGCAAAGCCTATTTCTTGGCGGCGGGCTTGCCGGCGTCGGCGCCCACCGACAACTCACCCTTCAGCTTGGCGACGCTGGCCTTGCCGAAGCCCTTCACTTCCGACAAGCCGTCCACATTCTTGAACAGCCCGTTTTTCTGGCGATGATCCACAATGGCCTTGGCCTTGGACGGGCCGATGCCCTTCACCGCTTCCAGTTCCGACTGGGTGGCGGTGTTCAGGTCCACCGCCGCCCAGGCCGAGACGCTGAACAACACCCCCGCGATCAAACTCCCCAAAAGCTTCTTCATATAGCCTCCACTTGAAATGATCGCGCCAGGATTGGCGCCGGAGGAATTTATGACAGGCGGAGACGTTTGAAAATCTGTCGAAAGTTATAGCGCGCGGGGATACGCACAAAACAAAACGGGCGCGGTTGCCCGCGCCCGTTTAAAACTTCAGTTCCGACGGTGAGGTCAGATTAGAAGCTGTGCTTCATGCCCATGTTCCAGCCGGAGACATCGCCGCTGTTGGTGGCTTTGCGGTCGTCATCGCCGCTACCATAGACCACATAAGCGGTGGTGCGCTTGGACAGGGCATAGTCCAGACCGATGGCCCACAGATCCTGGTCGAGGTCGCTAGCAGCCGTGTCGACATCAGCCTGACCGTACAGGGCCTTCAGGGTGATGGCACCCATGTTGTAGGCGCCACTGACCAGCACACTGTCACGATCATTGAAGCCGTCGTAGTCGCTCACGTCTTCGTACACGACGCCAACCTTGAAGTCACCGAAGGTATAGCCCGCGCCGATCTTCATGGCCTTGGTATCGTCGGCGCCGAGAAGGCCGGCGCTTTTGACGACCTGGTAGCCCGCATCGACGGTCAGGGGGCCGTTGGCGTACATGCCGGCCAGGGAGTAAGCGTCCGTCGTATCACCGGAGTTCAGCTGATCCATGGAGGTCACCACGGCAGCGGCGAAATGGAAGCCGGACCAGGTCGGGGAGATGTAGGCGATGGCGTTGCTGGCACGAGCATCCTGACCGGCATCGATCAGAGCAACGCCGTCCAGGGGAGCGGCACCACTACCAGCGCCACCGTTGTAGTCGGCGATGGTGTCACCGAAGATATCATACTTAACGGTGGAGAGCTTGTAGGGGGTGTCGTGACGGCCGATCAGGGCGGTACCGAAGCCACCGGACAGACCGACGAAGGTATTGCGCAGACCCTTACCGCCGAAAGCGGTCTGGTCAGCGGTGGAAGCGTTCAGGCCTTGCTCGATCTGCCAGATGGCCTTCAGACCACCACCCAGATCCTCGCTACCCTTGAAGCCGATGCGGGAAACGTTGTCAACGACGTCGAGGTCGACGTTGTTGGCATCGGTATCCTGGATGGCAATGTTCATGATGCCATAGATATCAACATTGGCGGTGGCGGCGAAAGCGGCGGGAGCGGCAACGGTGCCGGCAACAGCCAGAGCGATCAGGGACTTCTTCATGTTCATACTCCTATCAGGTTGATGAAACTTTTGCCCTGCTGCGGCGGCCCGGTTTCCCCTGCCTCCGCCCTCCTCGACTTGAGAAGGGGGCCTAAAAAACCTCTCGCGCGAGAAGTTGGATCGCATTCTGCTGAACTCTCTATTGGCGGGGCAAATCCGAAATCGGATTTCAAGTAATTTCTCAAGAGTGTCGTTGCGGGGGTGCAACAGATTGCTTCGCGCCCCGGAAAGAAAGTTCCCTCAGGGGCTGGCGCGGGGGCGGCCGCGCCAGCCCGGTCATGACAACGGGCTATGCGATAATCGCCGGGCCTCTTTTCCGGAATCCCCCCCATGCGACAGGCCAGCATCTCGCCTTGCTCCGAAGCCGATTACCTCGGGAACGAGCGGGACGCGCCCGACAAACACGAATACGTGGCCGGCGAGGTGTTCGCCATGGCCGGGGCGTCGAAACGGCAAGGCACGCTGGCGCTGAACGCCGCCATCTCTCTACGTCAGCATCTGCGAGGCCAACCCTGTGGCTTGTGGATGGCGGACATGAAGGTAAGGGTGCGGGCGGATTCCGCTTATTACTATCCGGATGTGGGGGTGACTTGCGATCCGGCCGATCTGGGCCCGGCAGCGCAGGATTTTCTCGAAGCACCGAAACTGGTGGTGGAGGTGCTGTCGGACACCACCGAACCGGTGGATCGGCGGGAAAAGCTCTTGTCCTATCGCCGCCTGCCCAGCCTGCATGAGTATGTGCTGATCGACCAGAACAAACCCTGGGTGGAGGTATTCCGCCGCACGCCGGCGGGCTGGACCCAGGATATTTACGAGGCGGGGGAAGTCGTGCGACTGGAGAGCGTCGGCCTGGCGTTGTCCATGGCGGAGTTGTACGCGGATACGGGACTCTGACCGGGGCTCTGGTCGGCAACAACGGAGTTCAGCTCCTGGGACATGGGAATTAACATTCAGCCATTCTTTATCGTGTCGGAACCACCATGAATCAGCCGGCCTTCAAAACACCGCTTTCCGTCGAGGCCTACCTGGAGGGCGAGTTGCATGCCGAGGTGCGCCACGAGTACCTGGCCGGCGAGGTGTATGCCATGACCAGCGCGAGCGCGGCGCACAGCCTCATCGCCGGCAACCTGTTCGCCGTCCTGCACGCGCATTTGCGCGGCGGGCCGTGCCGGGTGTTCATGAGCGACATGAAGCTGCGCCTGCGCCATGGGCGGGATGACTATTTCTATTATCCGGACCTGATGGTGGCCTGCCGCCCGGAGGACAACGCCCGATACTGGCGCGAACAGCCCAAGCTGATCGTGGAGGTGTTGTCGGACAGCACGGAACGCATCGACTCGCGCGAGAAACTGTTCGCGTACCAGAACATCGAGGCGATGCAAGAATACGTGCTGCTGGCCCAGGACAAACGCGAAGCGACGCTATACCGCCGCGCGGAGGACTGGAGCGCGGTCAGGCCGGGCGGCGAGGGCCTGCTCGAACTGGCGAGCGTCGGCTTATCCGTGGCGCTTGAGCAGCTATACGAAGGTGCCGGGGCGTAAGGCCCGTTTCCTTGGCTCCGGGCCGGGAATCCCCTACCCGCGGCGCCCGCCGAGATGAAACGCGCGCCGCGACACCCCTGGAACCTGACCCCGGCGCAGGCCATTGACTTGCAGCGCCGATGGGCGGCGCGGGTCGAGGCGGCGGATCGCCTGCCCGCCAGGATAGCCACCGTGGCGGGCGTGGATGTGGGGTACGAGGACGCGCAACGCACCACCCGGGCCGCCGTGGCGGTGCTGTCCTTCCCGGACCTGGCGCCGCTGGAGCAGGTCATCGCCCGGCGCCCCACCACATTTCCCTATGTGCCCGGCCTGCTCTCCTTTCGGGAACTGCCCGCCGTGCTGGACGCCCTGTCACAACTTTCCGCCATGCCGGACATCATCCTGTGCGATGGCCAGGGTCGGGCCCACCCCCGACGCTTTGGCATCGCCTGCCACCTGGGCGTTCTGCTCGACCTGCCCACCATCGGCGTGGCCAAGACGCGCCTGGTCGGCCGGCACCTGGAGCCCGGCCCCGAACGGGGCGACTGGACACCGCTGCTGGACCACGGTGAGGAAATCGGCGCCGTGCTGCGCACCCGGCCAGGCGTCAAACCGCTCTATATCTCCGGCGGGCATCGCGTTTGCCTGAGGACCGCCATCGAGCTGACCCTGGCCTGCCTTACCCGTTATCGTCTGCCGGAAACCACCCGGGCCGCCCATCGCCTGGCCTCGGGATAGATAATCCCACCCCATGCGCCTCCAAGCCATCAGCCTCATGGGCCCCACCGCCAGCGGCAAGACCGACCTGGCGGTCTGGCTGCTGGAGCGGTTTCCCCTGGAAATCATCAGCGTGGATTCGGCCCTGGTATACCGGGGCATGGACATCGGCACGGCCAAGCCGGATGCGGCTACCCTGGCGCGGGCGCCCCATCACCTGATCGATCTGGTGGCCCCCACCGAAAGCTATTCCGCCGGACAGTTCAAACGGGATGCCGAACGGGTGATGGTGGAGATCGCCGGGCGCGGCAAGCTGCCCCTGCTGGTGGGCGGCACCATGCTGTACTTCCGCGCCCTGCGGGGCGGACTGGACGAGCTGCCGCCCGCCGATCCGGCACTACGCGCCAAACTGGAAGCCCGGGGCCAGCGCCTGGGCTGGCCCGCCCTCCACGCCGAACTGGCCGGACTGGACCCGAAACCGCGACCCGCCTCAAGCCCAACGATTCCCAGCGCATCCAGCGCGCTCTGGAACTGTGCCTGAGCACCGGCGGCCCCATGTCGGCCTTGCTGAACCCGCCCACCGCCCGGAAAGAACAAAAAGGTAACTGGCTGGAATTCGCCCTATTCCCGGAAGACCGGGCCTGGTTGCACCGGCGCATCAACCAGCGTTTCGTCCAGATGCTGGAACTGGGGCTGGTGGAAGAACTGCGCGGCCTGCGCGGGCGTTATGCGCTACACCCCGGCCTGCCTTCCATGCGCTGCGTCGGATATCTCCACGCCTGGCGATTCCTGGACGGCGAAATTGACGTCACCGCCCTGAGCAGGGCGCCGCCGCGACACGGCAACTGGCCAAGCGGCAGCTCACCTGGTTGCGGAGTTGGGAGAGTGCGCGGCGGCTGGAATGCGCCGCATCCGATTTGTTCGATCGGATCGCGACGGCAGTCGATATGGCGCTGCAGGGGAAAGCCGCGCCGGATAGACCAGTGCGACAATCCCCCCACCCCTCACCCCTCACTCCCCAGATGCTCAGCTACCGCCACGCCTTCCACGCCGGCAACCACGCCGACGTGCTCAAGCATTTCGTCCTGGTCCGCCTGCTGCGCCACCTGGCCCTGAAGGACAAGCCGTTCGCGGTCATCGACACCCACGCCGGCGCCAGGCGCCTGGCCTGGACGCAGGCTACGCCACCAGGAACGCGGAACACGAGGCCGGCATCGGCCGCCTGTGGACGCGCACGGATCTGCCGCCGGCCCTGGCGGATTACGTGGACCTGGTGCGCGGCATGAACGCCGCCGGCAAGCTCACCTTCTACCCCGGTTCGCCCTATCTGGCGGCGAAACTGTCGCGCCCCCAGGACCGGCTACGGCTTTTCGAAATGCACCCCACCGGCGTGGAACTGCTGGGCAAGACTTTCCAGGACGACGGCAGGCGGGTGATCGTCACCCGGGGCGACGGTTTCGCCGGCCTCAAGTCCTGCTGCCGCCGCCCTCGCGCGGGGCCTGGTGCTGATCGACCCTCCTACGAGGACAAGGCTGACTACCCCCGGGTGGTGGAAGCCCCTGAAGGACAGCCTCAAGCGTTTTCCCACCGGGATCTATGCCATCTGGGTATCCCCACCTGGCGCGGACCGAAGCGCGCCGCCTGCCGGAACGCCTGCGCGCCATCCACGGCGTGGCATGGCTGGATGCCAGCCTGTCGGTGCAAGCCGGCCACCGCCGAGCCGGGCATGACCGGCAGCGGCATGTTCATCGTCAATCCACCCTGACCCTGGCAGAAACCCTGCGGGAATGCCTGCCGGAACTGAAATCCATCCTGGCCCTCGATAGCGGTTCAAGTTTCACATCGAGGCCTCACCGGAGCAATCACAATGATTCCACCAATACAGCACGACCACGGCATCATCACCTGGACGCGGATTACTGCGCCCCGGCCTGGCGGCCATCCATCTGATCGTCCAAAACGGCCGGGTGGCCATCGTCGACACCGGCACCAACCCCTCCGTCCCCTTGTGCTGGCGGAACTGAAGCACCTGGGCCTCGCGCCGGCGGACGTGGAGTATGTGATCGTCACCCATGTCCACCTGGACCACGCCGGCGCCGCCGGCGCCCTGCTCCAGAACTGTCGCAACGCAAAACTGGTGGTCCACCCCAAGGGCGCGCGGCACATGATCGACCCGGCCAGGCTGGTGGCCGGCTCCATCGCGGTCTACGGCCGGGAACACTTTCGAGCATTACGGCGACATCGTGCCGGCGCCGGCGGAACGGGTCATCGAGGCCGACGAAAACTTCGGCTGGATTTCCAGGGCCGGACAATGAGCTTCCTCATTTCGCGACACCCTGCCATGCCCGCCACCATTACTGCATCCACGACAGCGCCAGCAACAGCCTGTTCACGGGGACACCTTCGGCATTTCCTACCGGGAATTCGACGTGGGAGACCACGCAAACCCGCAGCCCTTCATCTTCCCCACCACCACGCCGGTCCAGTTCGAACCCGAGGCCCTGCACGCCTCCATCGACCGACTGGTGGCCACGGGGGCCGTGGCGGTCTTCCCTCACCCATTACGGTCGGGTCACCGGGCTGGCCCCCCTGGCCGGACAACTCCATGAGCAGATCGACGAACTGGTGGCCCTGACGCGGGCCGCGCCGGGCGACGGCCAGACACGGCACGACTGGCTGAAACAGGCCGTGGAAGCCGGCATGATCCGGCGCCTGCGCGCCCACGGCTGCACCCTGGACGACGCGGTCTGCAAGGACCTGCTGGCCAACGACGTGGAACTCAACACCCAGGGCCTGCTGGTGTGGCGGGATCGGGGACCCCCGCTCCCCACCGTCCACGGCGGCAAGACATGCTCGCCAAATGCCTACGCCCTCTCGCTTGCTGGGAGGAGCATCCCCCAGGGCGTCCGAGTTCTCCCCCCTCCCCGCTTGCGGGGAGGGCCGGTGGGGAGAATACTTTCATGGTAAAGCCAATCACCCTCAAAGCCCGCGCCCTGCGCAACCTGACTGACGTGGAACAACGTCTGTGGCGGTGGCTGCGCGGGAAACAAATGGGCGCCATTTCGCAGACAGTACCCCATCGGCCCCTACATCGCGGATTTCGCCTGTACATCTCTCGCCATCGTCATTGAACTGGATGGAGGACAGCACGCCGAGAACAGCGGCTACGATGCGCGTCGCGATGCGTTTCTTCGTTCCAAAGGCTTTCAGTCCTGCGCTTCTGGAACCACCAGGTCATGGGGAATTGGAATCGGTGCTCGCGGTCATCTGGCGAGAAGTGGAAGCGGCTCGACAAACGAAGCTCTTCCCAACCTCCCCGCAAGCGGGGAGGAGAAATCCACCCCTCCCCAGGGCGGGGAGGGATAGGGGTGGGGAGAACACCCGCCCCATCAGTAAAAAGAATGCCGCTTCCGCTTCCGCCGGCGGCTTGATGCCTGTAACCCGGGCTTTTGTAAACCTCCCAGTAACCGGTAGGTCGCCCGGTCGTGCAGTTCGCCGGCGTGTTGGATGGGCCCCAGTCCGCCTTCTGGGCGGCCAGCAGGATGGCGGCGCTGGTTTCCACCTCGAATATCCGGCTTCATGGCATCGACGATGGGCTGGATCTGGGTGGGGTAGATGCTCCACTGGCGCAGGAAGCCGAATTCCATGCGCGCGCGGCATCCTGGTAGGTAACGTAGGGATTCTTCGGGTCAGGGTGACGTTGTGGGCGGGGATGACGCCGTTGGCCAGGCGGCGAGACCACCTCGGTCTTGGCCGGGGCGATAAGCTGTGTTCGAACTGGCCGGGGCTGCGCATGCGCTGGCGGGGATGGCGCCGTGGTGGCCGGAGACGAAATCCATCAGGCCGGAAGTCCAGCACCTGCAGCCAGGGCAGGGGTGGCGATGCGGTGAACGTCGCGCAGGGCGCCATGAGTTTCACCAGGATGTGGATGGGGATTTCCCGTTGATTGCCATGCGACGTCGGCGATGTGCTGGATGAAATCGATCATCTCCTCGGCGTGGGCGTATTCGGTGCTTTCGGGAATGGTCAGGTAGGCGAGCCGTTCGCCGGCGCCGCCCACCAGATATCCACGTCCTGTCGCGAGGGGTGGCTGAAGTCGTGGATGCGGGCGCCGGCCATGCGCTGGTGGTTGGCGTCGGAGAGCACCCGCACGATCATCTCGGCGTGTTCGCTTCTCCCGCCCCGGCCGGGGCGCCGTCCTCGCAGTCGCAGGTGATGCTGAACACCGGACCGAGTTTCTCCATCTGGCTCCAGGGCCTTGAGGATCAGCTTCTCGCTGCAGCCGGCGAAGTGCTCGCAGGCGGAATCACCGGGAAGGGCTTCTCCTGTGAACAGGGCGGTGTCGGGGTGGACGGGGGTGGGTCATGAAGGCTCCTGGGGAGAGGTCGGCGTCATCAGGAATGGTAGGGTCGGCGAAATCCCCCCTGTCCCCATGAAAGAATACCCAGCCAGCCCGCTCCCCTTTTTCCAGAGGGAAAGCCCAGCCAGCCTGGCTCCCCCTTTCACCAAAGGGGCCGGGGGTGTTGACACCAGGTGATCGTCGCAACACGGCTCAATTCCTTCTCGGCATCAGCACCGTGTAATCCAGATCCAGCACCACGTTGGGGTGGTATTTCCGCTTGCCGCCAGCATCGATCGCCAAGAGGTCCTTCAGCTCGGCGGCAGCCATGATTCTTGATGCCCAGCATGCGCAGGCGCAAGGCGCCGGGGTCGGCGGCACGGTCGGGCATTTCCACACTTCTCCGGCGTCCGTGCGGGTGTAAGGTTATCGCCGGCGAAGGTGGGATTGCGGTGGGCGCCGGGGTTGTTGGCGACGATGAGCAGAAGGGCGTTTTCCAGGCCTCATGGCTCAGCGCCCGGCTAGAAATGACGTGGCCGCCGCGGGCCAGGCGCCGGCCGAAGAGCGCCGTCCTTCATCAGGTGGACGTCG
>JADJYY010000038.1 GCA_016719465.1 Hydrogenophilales bacterium | reverse complement strand
CTTGTCCAGGGCGGACTGGCGGTCCTCCAGGGTTTCGGCCACGATCATCTCCACCACGATGGGCAGCCGGTCGATGGCGTTGAACATGCGTTCGGTGCGGCACAGGCCGATGCCCATGGCGCCGTACTTGAGAGCGCGGGCGGCGTCGGTGGGGGTGTCGGCGTTGGCGCGTACCTGCAGGCGGGCCGCGTCGTCGGCCCAGGACAGCAGGGTCACCAGTTCCTGGCTGAACTCGGCCTCGGTGGTGGGCACCTCGCCCAGGTAGACCTTGCCGCTGGAACCGTCGATGGTGATCACGTCCCCCTCGCGGAACACGCTGTCACCGACGATGGCCTGGCGCATGCGCACGTCCACGTGGATGCCCTCGGCGCCGGCCACGCAGGGCTTGCCCATGCCGCGCGCCACCACGGCGGCGTGGCTGGTCTTGCCGCCCCGGCTGGTGAGGATGCCCTGGGAGGCGAAGAAGCCGTGGATGTCCTCGGGCTTGGTTTCCTCCCGCACCAGGATCACCTTCTCGCCGCCCCGGCCCATCTTCTCGGCCCGATCGGCGTCGAACACGGCGATGCCGGACGCGGCCCCCGGCGAGGCGGGCAGGCCCTTGGCCACGGCGGTGGCCTTGGCCTTGGGATCCAGGTGGGGGAACAGCAGCTGTTCCAGCATCTCCGGCTGGATGCGCATGAGGGCCTGCTTCCGGTCGACCAGGCCTTCCCGCACCATGTCCACGGAACTGCGCACCAGGGCCTGGGCGTTCATCTTGCCATTGCGGGTCTGCAGGCAGTACAGCACGCCCTTCTCGATGGTGTACTCGTAGTCCTGCACTTCCTTGTAGTGGGTTTCCAGGCGGTTGCGCAGTTCCACCAGTTGCCGGTAGAGCTCGGGCATCTCCTCCGCCATGGCGGACACCGGCTTGGGCGTGCGGATGCCGGCCACCACGTCCTCGCCCTGGGCGTTGGTGAGGTATTCGCCGTACATCACGTTCTCGCCGGTGCCCGGGTCGCGGGTGAAGCCCACCCCCGTCGCCGAGTCGTCGCCCATGTTGCCGAACACCATGGCCACCACGTTGACGGCGGTGCCGTTGGCCATGGCCGGGGTGATCTTGAACTCGCGCCGGTAGTCCACGGCGCGCTTGCCGCCCCAGGAGTTGAACACCGCCTTGATGGCGATCTCCAGTTGCTCGAAGGGATCGGCGGGAAAAGGCTTGCCGGTGTGCTTGTGCACCACTTCCAGGAAGCGCTCGGCGATCTCGGCCAGGTTCTGGGCGGACAAGGCCACGTCGTGCTTCACCCCGGCCTTGTCCTTCACCAGTTCGAATTCGGCGTCGAAATGCTCTTCCGGCACGCCCAGGGCCACCTTGCCGAACAACTGGATGAAGCGGCGATAGGCGTCGTAGCCGAAACGCTCGTTGCCGGTCTGGGCGATGAGGCCCTTCAGGGTATCGGCGTTGAGGCCCAGGTTGAGGATGGTGTCCATCATGCCCGGCATGGACATGGCGGAACCCGAGCGCACCGACACCAGCAACGGCCTGTCGCGGCCGCCGAAGGACTTGCCGGTGGCCGTCTCCACTCCGGCCAGTTGGGCGCGGACCTCCGCCATGACGCCGTCGGGCAGGTGGCGGTGGGGATGATCGAGATAGGCCAGGCAGGCCTCGGTGGTAATCACGAAGCCCGGCGGCACGTTGAGGCCGATCTGCGTCATCTCGCACAGGTTGGCGCCCTTGCCGCCCAAAAGATGCTTGTTCTTGCCATCGCCCTCGGCGAAGGCATAGACCCATTTCGTGTTCATTCCGGTCTCCGTGGTTTGCATGTTGGGATCCCTCCGGCCGAGAGATCGCGGGAATTCTAGATTGCCCGCGCCACGGGCGGGAGCACGACAAAGGCTCTTTCGCAATAAATGGATCGCGCCATCGGTTGTCATCCCCGTAAAGGGGGACCAAGGGGGATTTAACGAGGGTTGCTCCGCGCCAGCCCTGGTGAAATCCCCCCTCTCCCCCCTTTGGCAAAGGGGGGAAACCGGACTTGTTGGCCGAGTCCGCCTTTCTCTTTCTTGTTAGCGCGAACGAGCCCCCCCCATCGCTTGCCACCATGCCGAAACCCCTCGCGCATGCGCGACCAGGACCCGCCCCATCTTTCAAGGAATCCACCATGCGATACCCCGTTTCCCCCGCCTCCGCCCACGGCTCCCGACGCCTGGTCCAGGCCTTCCTGCTTGTCTTGCTGGCCGCGTTCTGGCTGCTCCAGACCACCCCCGCCCGGGCGGCCGAGGACAATACCTACGACCAGGACTCCATCCTCAAGGAAGCCGAGGCCTTTTTCGGCGAGACCACGGAAGGCCTGGCCAAGGTGATCGAGAAGGCCTTCAAGGAACAGGGACGCCCGGTGGGCTACATCAAGGGCGAGGAGCTTTCCGCCGCCATCACCGTCGGCCTCAGCTACGGCAAGGGAGATCTCCAGCTCAAGAACGGGCAGAGCGCCAAGGTGTTCTGGCAGGGGCCGTCCGTCGGCTTCGACCTGGGGCTGAACGCCTCCAAGGTATTCGTGCTGGTCTACAACCTTACCGACAAGAACGCCATCTACCAGCGCTTCCCCGGCGTGGACGGCAGCCTCTACTGGGTGGCCGGCGTCGGCATGAACTACCAGCAGCGCCAGAACATCGTCCTGGCGCCCATCCGCCTGGGCGTGGGCTGGCGCGCCGGCGCCAGCGTGGGTTACATGCACTACACCCGCGAGCGCACCTACAACCCGTTCTGACACCCACGACCTGAATTCCGCAACCGCGATATCCCGCCATGATCAGCCAGCAAGCCATCCTCGACGCCTTCAACTTCCGTCACGCCTGCAAGACCTTCGACCCCGCCCGCAAGATCGCCGAGGCGGACTTCCGCTTCATCCTGGAAACCGGCCGGCTGTCCCCCAGTTCCTTCGGCTACGAGCCCTGGCGCTTCCTGGTGATCCAGGACATGGCCCTGCGCGAGAAACTCCTTGGCGTCACCTGGGGCGGCAAGGGCCAGTTCCCCACGGCCAGCCACGTGGTGGCCATCCTGGCGCGCGGCGAGGACATGCGGTCCGGCTCCGAATACACCGAGCGCTTCATGCGCGAGGTCAAGCACTTCCCCGAGGACGTGATCGCCCGCCGCAACGCGGTCTACAAGACCTTCCAGGAATCCGACTTCCAGCTCCAGGAACCCCGCGCCCTGTTCGACTGGAGCTGCCGTCAGGCTTACATCGCCCTGGCCAACATGATGACCGCCGCCGCCCTGATCGGCATCGACTCCTGCCCCATCGAGGGCTTCGGCCAGGCCGGCGCCGAGGGCATCCTGGCCGAGGCCGGCCTGCTGGAGGACGGCCATTTCGGCCTGGCCGTCATGGTGGCCTTCGGCTACCGCGTCGATCCCCAGCCGACGAAGACCAGGCAGACCCTGGAGCTGGTGACGCGCTGGGTGTGATCGCCCGGCTCAGCAGTTGAACGGCATCGGCCGCAGGGTGGTTCCCATGGGATGGAGTTCCAGATCGGCGGGATGCCAGGTTTCCCCATCGATCCGGATGGAGGGCAGCCCGACGCGGATCGGGCCGGAGGGCAGGTTCTCAATGCGCGCCTCGAAGTCATGGGTTTTTCGCGGCGCGTCCATGGCGGGAGCGATGGGCACGCTCCGGGTCGGCCCGCCGGAGATCGGCACGACCGCGACTTCCCGGGATTCCACCCTCGCCGGGCGCGGGCCGAGGGCCACCAGCCTCATCTGCAGGACCGCCAGCCGGTTTTCCGGGAAGTACTTGGGCGAAATCCGCAAACGGACGGAATGCGGGCCTTCAATGAACATGAACTCGTTGGTCCGCGCGCAATTCATGTCCACCCGGACAGGCTCCGCGCCCAGATAACGGGGCGTCAGGCGCTCGGGCACCACCTGGGGGATCGGCAGGCAGGCGGCGAGGGCCATCGCCGAGAGTAACAGCGGCAGCGTCGGCTTCATGCCGACCCTCTCGCCGGGATCTCGGAACGGAATCCGTCGATCTCGGCGCGGCCATCATTCCGTGGCGTCATCCTGGGCCTGTCCTTTCGCAAAGGGCCGACGCCCCCCGCGGGCATCGGGGGGCAACCGCGACCGGTTCGATGTTCCGAAATCCGCCGGGAGCCGGGGTCACGCTGACCACCCCCCGGCCCGGCGGGCTCTGCCACCCGCCCATCCCGCCCGAGGCCCGCGCGCGCGGGCTCAGGATTGCTGACGCGGGCCGCCAGCGTGGCGGTGATGTCCGCGACGTCCATCGCGCAAGGGCCGCGCCTCGGCATCGAACACCTTCTGCTGCTCGGCGCTGAGTTGGGCATAGAACTGCTTCACGGCCTCCGCCCGCTTCACCATCTGGGCCCGACGCTCATCGGCCCTGGTCAGCATCATGTCCAGGCGCTGGGGCGTGTTCAACTTGCCGAGTTCGTCCCGCATGGCGCGCCGGTCTTCGCGACCCATGGCTGCCGCGCCCGGGGCGGCGGCGTTGGCGAAGGCCTGCCAGGCCGATTCCTGCTGGGGCTGGAGCTTGAGTTTGTCCTTCAGGCCGGCAAGGCGCTTGGCGCGCATGTCCTGCCGCTGGGTTTGGCTCTGCTGGCCCGGCCGAGCCTCGCAACCGCCCCTGCCGCCGAAGCCGCCGGCACCACCGGGCATGGCGAACGACGCGGCCGCCAGGGCGGCGGAACCGGCAAGCAGTCCCACCATCATGGCGCGTTTGCCGAAAAGGGATTGGATCTTGCTCATGACGATCTCCTTAAGAATGACGAGGAATCCGCCCACCCCTGTCGGGAGGGCTCGTTTTCATTCTGGAGTGCGTCTGTATCGCGCCCATGTCCGCTTGCGGCCGGGATGTTACAAGCTGTGTCGAGGTGTTTCCGCGAACCGGCGGCCCGGGCTACTTGCCCAGGGAGCCGAACACCTTCTTCAGCAGGTCCGTGCTGCGGGCCAGGGGATCCTGGCGGATGCGCTTCTCCTCGGCGGCGATCATCTTGAACAGGCCGTCCACGGCCTTGCCGTCCACGTAGGCGTCCAGGTCCGTGGCGCCCACCCCCAGCAACTGGGCGGTGGGACCGGCCTTCTGCATCAGCTTCTTGTAGGCGGCGGTGACGCCGGCCTGGTCCGTGGCGGTTTTCACGATGGGCAGGAAGCGCTCCTTCAGTTTCGCCTCGCTGCTCTTGCGGAAATACTGGGTGGCCGCGTCGTCCGGACCCTTGAGGATGGACTGGGCGTCCGCCAGGGTCATCCGGGAAATGGCGTCCGCGAACAGGGTGGCCGCCTCCGGCACCGCCTTCTCCGCCGCGTGGTTCATGGTGGCCACGAACTGGTCCGCGTACTTGTCCTGGCCCAGGCCGCGCAGCAACTTCTCCACCTTCTTCAACTCATCCGGCAGGGGAATCTTCACGTCCAGGTTGTTGAGGAACCCCCCGTCCTTGCCCAGATTGGCGATGGCCTGCTGGGTGCCCTTGGACAAGGCCTCCTTCAGGCCCCGGACTACCTCCTCGTCGCTCAGCGCGGCGGTCACCCCACCGGTAGCGGATGGAGCGGACTGGAAATCCCCCAGCTTCTTCTGCAGGTCATCCAGCCAACCGGCCTGGGCGGAAGCGGACACCAGGCCGACCAGGGCCAGGGCGAGGAAGTGGGCGGGCGTTGTTTTACGCATGGCGATGCTCCTGAAAGGGGGTCGATCAACGGAACAGCTTGCCGGCCAGGGCGGCCAGGCCATTCTCCAGCAGATCGTTGCTGTCGGCCTTATCCGGCAGCCGGCCCTCGGGGGTGAGCTGGTTGACGACGTCGGGCAGGTACTGGGCCAGATTGCCGCTCAAGGCCTGGGGATCCATGCCGACGCTGGCGGCCAGGTCCCCCAGGGGGCCGCTGCCCAGGGCCTGGCCGAGCTGATCGGCGGTCACGGGCTCGTTGTCGCCGGTGCCCACCCAGGAGGCCGCCTGCCGGCCCAGACCATTCCTGGCCAGCATGTCCACCAGGCCGCCCAGCCCGCCGTTCTGTTGCATCAGGTTCATGATCATCCGCAGCATGGGATTGCCGCCACTGCCGGCGTCCGCGCCGCCGCCCAGGTTGTTCAACACATCGCCGATGGCGCCGTCCAATAGTCCCATGATCGTTCTCCTGGTTGATGAGGTGGATGCCAGTGGCAGGATACCGGAGCACCACCGCCCCGTGGCGGGAAACAGACTTCATCGTGGGCCGGAATCCGCCCGGTGGCTGCGACCTGCGTCACACCTCCGCATCGATGAACCCCGTCCCTGAATCCGTTGGCTTGACCTCACCGTGACCGGGCGGGAACACTGCCGGCTTCGAAATCTCCGGACTTTGCGGCCATGCGCCCTCTCTTGCCCTGTATCAGCCTTGCCTTCTTCCTGTCTTGGTTCATCCTGCCGCTGTCGGCGCAAGCCATGGGCGCGCGTCCCGTCGCCCCTTCCCTGGACGGCAGCCAATGGCAGTTGCGGGAACTGGGGGGCCAGCCAGTGGCGGCCAAACCGACCCCGACCCTGAGTTTCGAGGCCGGCCGCGTCGGCGGCTCCGATGGCTGCAACCTCATCATGGGCGGCTACGTGGCAGGTCGGGACGGCACCCTCGGCATCCAGCCCATGGCGAGCACCATGCGCGCCTGCGAACCCGCGACCATGCGTTTCGCGGCGAACTACACCACCACTCTCGGCGCCGTCGCCCGCTATCGCGTCGAGGCCGGAAGCCTGCGCCTGGAAGGCAAGGATGGCGCGCTGCTGGCCTTATTCAAGGCCCAGCCCGTCAGCCTGTCCGGCAGCAAGTGGCGCCTGATCGCGCTCAACAACGGCAGGATGGCGGTGACCAGCGTGCTGGCGGACACCGAGATCCACATGGAATTCGGCGACGACGGCCGGGTATCCGGCCACGCCGGCTGCAACCGCTTTTCCGGCCCCTACACCGCCGACGCGGCCACCCGCCGCTTCCGCGCCGGTCCGCTGATGACGACCCGGATGGCCTGTCCCCAGCCGGATGGCCGCATGGATCAGGAGACCCTGTTCCTGGCCGCGCTGGCCCGGGGCGAGACCTACCGGCGCAGCGGCGAAAGCCTGGAAATCCGCTCCGGTGACGGCGCGCTGCAGGCAAGTTTCACCTTGGCGGAGAAGTGACCCGGAGGCGTCATCCTAGGGATGCTGCGCATGGGGCGGAAACCGCGCCCCCTCGCCCGCCACGGCTGGCAGCTGGCCCGTCCTGAATCAACCCTCTCCCGTGCGCAGGGGTTCGATCAGACCCGGATCGTCCGCCGTCGCGCGGCTCACCCGCCGGTCCACCGGCCAGGCCCGCAAACGCTCGGCGGGACCGGGGGCGAGCAATTCCCGCACCGCCTCGGCCGGCGCGGCAAACCATTCCTGCCAGTGCTCGGGGGAAATAATGACCGGCATGCGGTCATGCACCGGCGCCATGACCGCGTTGGGGCCGGTGGTGATGACCGCGCAGGTGCGCAGGATGCGTCCGTCCGGCGCCTTCCAGGACTCCCACACGCCTCCCATGGCCAGGGGCTCGCCCGACTTCAGGCTGAAGAACCAGGGCTGCTTCTGCCGCCCCTCGGTCTTCCACTCGTAGAACCCGCTGGCCGGGATCAGGCAGCGGCGGCGGCGGAAGGCATCGCGGAAGGAAGGCTTCTCCATCACCCCCTCTGCGCGGGCGTTGTTCAGTCTGGCGCCGATGGCCGGATCCTTCGCCCAGTGCGGCACCAGCCCCCAGCGCAGCAGGTGCAGCACGCGCTTGCCTTCGGGCGAGAGCCGGATCACCGGGATGTCGGTACCGGGCGGGATGTTGAAACGGGGCAGGTATTCGGCGCACTCCGCCAAGCCGAAGTGGGCGGCCACGTCGGCGGGTGGGGTGGAGAAGGCGTAGCGGCCGCACATGGTGAAGTTGGCGTAAATGCGTCAGGGGTCGGCAAACCTGTTCAAACCCGGCCCCTCTGGCTTTCTCAATGACGGCCGCGACTCAACGCGGCAGCACGTGGATGTGGCCGGTGGACAACTGGATTTCGCGCAGGAAGAACAGCAGGCCAACCACCAGGGAAACCATGGCCAGGATGAACAGCGAGGCGATGATCATGGACACCTCCAAACTGACCAGGGAACCGATGAACAGCGTGGCGATGACCATGCAGATCAGCAGCGCACCGCCGGTGCACAGGGCGATGGCGCGATGGATGAACCAGGTGCGCCGCCCCAGCACCGCCATTTCCGACTCCGCCGATTCGCGCGCCGAACCTTGCAGTTCCGGCAGCCGGCCATCCAGGGTGCGATACCTATCCACCACCCGGCCCAGCCGGTTCACCAGCACCGACAACAACCCGGCCACGCCGGTCAGCAGGAAGACAGGCGCCACCGCCATCTGGATGACGTGGGCGATGCCGGTGATGTCGGTGGAGGGAAGCATGGGATACGGTTCTTACCGGGATGATTGGAAGTGTAGACAGGGAAAATATCGCGAAGCCGGCCTTTTTCACCGCCAATTCACTTGCACGCCAAGTCCAGCAATGCGGCCCGCATCTGTTCCTCGGCGATGGGGTATTGCAGCACGGCATGGACGGGGAACAAGGCCAGCAGCTTGTCGATGTGGGCCGCCTCGCTAGGTTGCATGACCACGATGACCTTCGCCTTGGGCGCCACGGCCTGAAGGGTGCGCAGGGTGACGTCCAGATTGGAGATCGTGTTGCCCGCGTAGTCGTTGCCCCAGGCATAGACGAACTCGCCCATGAAGAAATCCGGCACCTGCTTTTTTAAGTTGCCTCAGTCATCGGCATTACCTTGTTCCCTTTGATGCCGTATGGCGAGGATGACGGCCCTGTCAGATTCCGCATCGTAGCGATACAAGGCGAGGTAACCGCTACGCCCACGGGAGATCACCAATTCCCGATACCCTTCCTCCACCACCCGGCCGATCAGGGGATGCTTCTCCAGAATGACCAGCCCGTCCAGAAGGATGTCACCGGTTCCCCGCGCGGCTTGCGGACTGTTTTCCAGCAGGAAGTCGGCGAGCCGTTTCATATCCCGCAAAGCCCGTGGCGCCAGTACCAGACGGGTCATGGGCTACAGCTTGACCGGCTTGGGCTCTTGGGCAGGACGACCGGCAAGACGGTCGCGCAGGTAGCTGAATACCTCGTCGGCGTCGTAGACCAAGCCATACTGGGCCACCTCCTGCTCGGCCAGCAGGGCGGACTGGACAAACTCGCGCCGCCGTTCCGCCAGTTCGGTCTGCATCTGCAAGGCTTCCACCATGAAGGCGTGAGGAGTCTTGCCCGCCTGCTCGGCGGCGACGGCAATGCGGGCTTTCAGGTCGTCAGGGAGTTTCAGGGTGGTGGTGGCGGACATGAGACCTCCCGTCTTCAATCGGTGTTACCAAAGTAGCACCGCCAATGATTGCCCGCAATCCGTGGGCGCCTGGTTGGCTCCACTGGCCTTGCCCCGGGCAGGGCTCAGGCGGCCGCGTGGGATCGCGCTTCGCGGATCGCCTTTGTCATCTGTGCCATACGTTCAATGCCCCGGTTATGCCTGATGACCGTCGCTCCGTTGTCGGTTTTGACCTTGGCAAGGAATGCGGTGATTTGGGCTTTGACTTCGTGGGCTTGGGGGCTGCGCATGGGTGGGGTCTCCTGGGGTGGGGTGGTGCTTATTGATGATGGGGAGAGGCGGGACGCTTTTTTCCTCACCCTAACCCTCTGTGGGCTTTCGCCCATCCCTCGCTCCGCTCGGGACCAGCACTCCGTGCTGTCCTGCGCCCTTCGGGCTGGTCCCGCTTGCGGGAGAGGGGACTGAACAGCTTGACGCTGGATTCCTCCGCTTACTGGACCGTTACCGGGGTCTTTGCCAGATAGAACGGGCAGTTCGCCGGGCCGCCGGCGGGCCGAACCAGTTCCTCGCTGAAGTCGGCGTAGGTACGGTGCAGGCTGTGGCGGGCGGCATCGTCCTCGTAGCGCTGGCAATCGGCGCTCAGGGGGCAGCGGGAGGGCATGCAGTAGGTGATGCGTTCGTTCATTGGCCTAACCTCGGCTTCAATCCCAGGCCAACGCCCCGCCGGTCTGGTACTCCGTGACCCGGGTCTCGAAGAAGTTCTTCTCTTTCTTCAGGTCGATCATCTCCGCCATCCAGGGGAAAGGGTTGTTGGCGCCGGGGAAGAGTTCGTCCAGGCCGATTTGCGTCGCGCGGCGGTTGGCGATGAAGCGCAGGTATTCCTTGAACATGGGGGCGTTGAGGCCCAGCACGCCGCGGGGCATGGTGTCCTCGGCGTACTGGTATTCCAGTTCCACGGCCTTCTGGAACATGCCCTTGAGTTCGGCCTTGAACTCGGGGGTCCAGAGCCAGGGCTCCTCCAGCTTGATCTGGTTGATCATGTCGATGCCGAAATTGCAGTGCATGGACTCGTCCCGCAGGATGTACTGGTACTGCTCGGCCGCACCGGTCATCTTGTTCTGGCGGCCCATGGCCAGGATCTGCACGAAGCCGACGTAGAAGAACAGGCCTTCCATGATGCAGGCGAAGGCGATCAGGCTCTTCAGGAAGGTCTGGTCGTCCTCGGGGGTGCCGGTCTTGAAGTTGGGGTCGGAGAGCACGTCGATGAACGGCAGCAGGAACTCGTCCTTGGCCTTGATGCTGCTCACCTCGTGGTAGGCGTTGAAGATCTCGCCTTCGTCCAGGCCCAGGCTTTCCACGATGTACTGGTAGGCGTGGGTGTGGATGGCTTCCTCGAAGGCCTGGCGCAGCAGGTACTGGCGGCACTCGGGGGCGGTGATCTGGCGATAGGTGCCCAGCACGATGTTGTTGGCGGCCAGGGAGTCGGCGGTGACGAAGAAGCCCAGGTTGCGCTTGACGATGAGGCGCTCGTCCTCGCTCAGGCCGTTGGGGTCCTTCCAGGTGGCGATGTCCCGGTTCATGTTCACTTCCTGGGGCATCCAGTGGTTGGCGCAGGCGGCGATGTACTTCTCCCAGGCCCACTTGTACTTGAAGGGGACGAGCTGGTTGACGTCGGCCTTGGCGTTGATGATGAGCTTGTCCTCGACGCGGACGCGGCGGCGGGCGATGTCTTCGTCGGCGGCGGGTCGGGTGGGATATTGGGCGGTAGCGGGTTGATTCGGCGTCGGCGGAATCCCCCCTGGCCCCCCTTTTTCAAAGGGGGGGACAGGTACGGTGGGGGTCCAGGCCGGGGTGGGTTCGGGCATGCGGGGTTGCAGGCGGGGCATGGCGTCCATGCCGGGAGGCATGCCCATGGGGGGCATGGCGGGGCGGCCGGGGGCGGCGGGGATGTCGTCTTCGAAGTTCAGCATGGTGGTCTCCTTCGGTTTTCGAATGGATCAGGTCAGCAGTAGGTGACGCTGGTGGTCGGCTTGATGATTTCCAGGATTTCCAGGCTGGCGGCCATGGCGTCCAGGCTGATTTCGGTCAGTGCGGCGGGGGTGAGGCCCAGCAATTGCATGCAGTCGACGGCGAGCGGGTCGGGCACGTAGGTCTCGGCTTCGAGCATGGTCTTGAGGCAGGGCGCGATGTCGCAGGCCATCTCGGCGGCCAGGTGGAGGATGGCGCACTCCCTGGGGTAATCCGGGGCGGCGGCGGGATCGAGCTGGTAGCGCACCGGCAGGGTCAGCCGTGCGGGCAGGCCCCAGCCTTCCAGCAACGCTGCGCCCACCTCGGCATGGCTGAAACCGAAAACGCGGACTTCCGCGTCGTTCAGCGACAGCTCCCCGGAGCGCACCAGGGCCAGCACTTCACCGCACTCCACCGGGAGCCGGGCAAGGAACACCAGGCGGCCGACGCTGTGCAGCAGGCCGGACAGGAACAGGCTTTCGCCATCCCGCATGCGGCCCCGGCCGGCGATCAGCCGGGCGATGACGGCGCAGGTGGTGCTGTTCTCCCAGAAGGAGTCCATGTCCACCGCTTCCTTGGGGATCCCCCGGAAGGTATCGACGGCGGCGGTGGCCAGCACCAGATCGCGCACCGCGTTCTGGCCGATGAGGGCCACGGCGCGGTTGAGGGTCGCGATGTTGCCGCGGCCGGCGTAGAGCGCCGAGTTGGCCAGGCGCAGCACGGTGGCCACCAGGTTGGCGTCCATTTCGATGACCTCGATGAGGTCCTGGGCCGTGGCGGTGGGGGAATCCATCACCGCGCAGGCCCGGATCACCAGGTCGGGCAGGCTGAAGAGGCTGGAAACCTCCCCGGCCAGTTCTTGGGGGGTCATGCCGACGCCCTTACTGGCAGGCCTCGCATTCCTCGAAGCCGGGATCGCCGGGGCGCAGGGTGCAGGCATTGCCTACTATCTCGGGCTCCGGCAGGTTGGACGACGCCATGTAGCCACCCGATGCGACGCCGCCGCCGGCGCCCAGGCCGGAGGCGGACATGCCGCCACCCATGCCGCCGCCACCGTTGCCACCGTTCGACACGGCGTTCAGCTCGCCGCCCCGGCCGGTGGATTTCTCGGCGGCGGTGGCGCCCATGGAGCGCAGGTAGTAGGTGGTCTTCAGGCCCCGGATCCAGGCCAGCTTGTAGGTCTCGTCCAGCTTCTTGCCGCTGGCGCCGTGGAAGTAGAGGTTCAGGCTCTGGGCCTGGTCGATCCACTTCTGGCGGCGGGCGCCGGCTTCGATGAGCCACACCGGGTCCACCTCGAAGGCGGTGGCGTAGAGGGCGCGCAGTTCCACCGGGATGCGGTCGATCCTGGACAGGCTGCCGTCGAAGTACTTGATGTCGCCCACCATGACCTCGTCCCACAGGTTCAGGGCCTTCAGGTCGCGCACCAGGTACTGGTTGACCACGGTGAACTCGCCGGAGAGATTCGATTTGACGAACAGGTTCTGGTAGGTGGGCTCGATGCTGGCCGACACGCCGACGATGTTGGCGATGGTCGCCGTCGGGGCGATGGCCAGGCAGTTGGAGTTGCGCATGCCCACGGACAGGATGCGGCTACGCAGGGCGTTCCAGTCCAGGGTCTCGGAGAAGTCGGCTTCGAGATAACCTCCCCGCTCCTCGGCCAGCTTCTTCAGGGAGTCTTGCGGCAGGATGCCCTGGCTCCACAGGGAGCCGTTGAAGGTGCTGTAGCGGCCCCGTTCCTCGGCCAGGTCGGTGGAAGCCCAGTAGGCGTAGTAGGCCACGGCTTCCATGGCCCGGTCGGCGAATTCCACCGCTTCGGGGCTGGCATAGGGGATGCGCAGCATGTGCAGGGCGTCCTGGAAGGCCATGGTGCCCATGCCGACGGGGCGGTGCTTCAGGTTGGAATTGCGCGCCTTGCCGACGTTGTAGAAGTTGATGTCGATGACGTTGTCCAGCATGCGCATGGCGGTGCGGATGGTCTTGCGCAGCTTGTCGTGGTCGAGACCGCCGTCCTTGAGATGGTTGGCCAAATTAACCGAGCCCAGGTTGCACACGGCGATCTCGTTGTCGTTGGTGTGCAGGGTGATCTCGGTGCACAGGTTGGAGCTGTGCACCACGCCCACGTGCTGGTTGGTGTAGCGCACGTTGCAGGCATCCTTGAAGGTGATCCAGGGATGCCCGGTCTCGAACAGCATGGACAGCATCTTGCGCCACAGGCCCAGGGCGGACACCTTCTTGAACACCTTGATCTCGCCGCGCTCGGCCTTCTCCTCGTAGCGCAGGTAGGCGGTCTCGAAGGCCTTGCCATAGAGGTCGTGCAGGTCCGGACAGTCGGACGGGGAGAACAGGGTCCACTCGGCGTTATCCATGACCCGCTTCATGAACAGGTCCGGCACCCAGTTGGCGGTGTTCATGTCGTGGGTGCGGCGGCGGTCGTCGCCGGTGTTCTTGCGCAGTTCCAGGAATTCCTCGATATCCATGTGCCAGGTTTCCAGGAAGGCGCACACCGCGCCCTTGCGCTTGCCGCCCTGGTTCACCGCCACGGCGGTGTCGTTGGCCACCTTGAGGAAGGGCACGACGCCCTGGGACTTGCCGTTGGTGCCCTTGATGTAGGCGCCCAGGCTGCGCACCCGGGTCCAGTCGTTGCCCAGGCCGCCGGCGTATTTCTGCAGCAGGGCGTTCTCCTTGATGCCCTGGTAGATGCCGTCCAGGTCGTCCGGGATGGTGGTGAGGTAGCAGGAGGAGAGCTGGCTGTGGCGGGTGCCGGCGTTGAACAGGGTAGGCGTGCTGCTCATGTAATCGAATTTGGACAGCACCTGGTAGAACTCGATGGCGCGGGCTTCCCGGTCGATCTCGTTCAGGGCCAGGCCCATGGCCACGCGCATGAAGAAGGCCTGGGGCAGCTCGATGCGGCGCTCGTCGATGTGCAGGAAGTAGCGGTCGTACAGGGTTTGCAGGCCCAGGTACTGGAATTGCAGGTCGCGTTTCGCGTCCAGCACGGCGGCCAGACGATCCAGGTCGAAATGCAGCAGGCGCTCGTCCAGCAGTTCGGCCTCGATGCCCCGCCTGATGAAGGCGGGGAAGTAATCGGCATAGCGGGCGGCCATCTCGGCCTGACCCACTTCCTCGCCCAGCCCCATGACTTCGGCCAGAACCTCGCGGCGAATGGAGTGCATCAGCAGGCGCGAGGTGACGTAGGTGTAGTCCGGGTCCTTCTCGATGAGGGAGCGGGCGGAAAGGATGAGGGACTTGCGCACCTCGTCCATGGGCACGCCGTCGTAGATGTCCCGCAGGGTGGCCTGGAGGATGGCCTGGGGGTTGGTTTCCGGCAGTCCCTCGCAGGCGGCGGAAACGATGGCGGCGAGGTGATCCAGGTTCAAGGGCCGGCGCTCGCCGCTCTCCAGGCAGAACAAAGCATGGTCCTGGGCCTGCTGGCGCTTCTGCTTGTTGCGCTCCTCGTTGCGCTTCTCCCGGTAGAGCACGTAGGCCCGGGCCACTTCGTGCTCGCCGGAGCGCATCAGGGCCAGTTCCACCTGGTCCTGGATGTCCTCGATGTGGAAGGTGCCGCCGTTGGGCTGGCGCCGGATCAGGGCGGACACCACGTTGCCGGTCAGGTTCTCCACCAGCTCGCGGATGCGGGCGCTGGCGGCGGCCTGGCCACCGTTCACGGCGATGAAGGCCTTGGTCAGGGCGATGGAGATCTTGCCGGGCTCGAAGGCCACCACGGCGCCGTTGCGGCGGATGATCTTGTGGTCGGCGTAGGGCGAGGCGGGGGGTGATTCTTCGTGGGAAACCGGGGGGAGGTGGGACAGGCTGGCGGCGGATGGAATATCGGCGGCGGATTGCATCGGTGCGTCTCCTTTGGGATGGCTGCCCGATTCGCCCCGGGCAGCCGGTTGTTTATTAGAAAACACTAAATATAGTGTTCTACGTCCGTATTTAAACTAATTCTAGTGTCCACCCAGATCGCGTCAATCGTTTTTTTATGCACAGCTTATCCACCGGGTTATCTACAGGGAGGTGGGAACACGGGCCTGGATTCCACCGGGCCTGGCCGGCCATTTCCGGACTTATCCACACGGTGCACAGGCCGGCTCGCGGTATCATGGCGACCATTTTTTGCATCGCACAGAAGCCCGAAAACCATGCGCAACTCCGCCGTTCTCCTGATCGCCTGCCCGGACAAAAAAGGCCTGGTGGCCGCCATCGCCAACTTCCTGCTCCGGCACAACGCCAACATCCTGCACGCCGACCAGCACCAGGACGGCGCCGCCGGTTTGTTCCTGATGCGGGTGGAATGGTCCCTGGAAGGCTTCGAGCTGGGCCTGCACAAGTTCGACGAGGCCTTCGGCCCCATCGCGGCGGAGCACCACATGGCCTGGACCCTGTCCCTGTCCAGCGTCAAGCCGCGCCTGGCCATCTTCGTGTCCAAGTTCGACCACTGCCTGGCCGACCTGCTCTACCGCCACCATGCCGGCGAGCTGTATTGCGACATCCCCCTCATCGTCAGCAACCACCCGGACACCCACTGGCTGGCGGAGGCCTACAAGATCCCGTTCCAGCACATCCACGTGACCAAGGACAACAAGGCCGAGGCGGAGGCCCAGCAGCGCGCCATCCTGGCGGCCCACCACGTGGACTTCATCGTCCTGGCCCGCTACATGCAGGTGCTGTCCCGGGAGTTCATCACCCACTACCCCAACCGCATCATCAACATCCACCACTCCTTCCTGCCCGCCTTCCACGGCGCCAAGCCCTACCAGCGCGCCTTCGAGCGCGGCGTGAAGCTGATCGGCGCCACCTCCCACTACGTCACCGAAGTGCTGGACGACGGCCCCATCATCGAGCAGGACGTGACCCGCATCAGCCACCGGGATGACCTGGACGACCTGGTGCGCAAGGGCGCGGACCTGGAAAAGGTGGTGCTGTCCCGGGCGGTGCGCTGGCACATCGACAACCGCATCCTGGTCTACGGCAACAAGACGGTGGTGTTCGACTGACCGTCATACGCGATTCAAGCGCGGCGCGAATAATCCGATAGCCACAAAAACCCCGGAGATTCCATGAAAACCATCCTCATCACCGGCGGCGCCGGCTACATCGGCTCCCACGCCTGCGTGGAATTCCTCGACGCCGGCTATGACATCGTCGTGCTGGACAACCTGTGCAACAGCAGCGCCGAATCCCTCGTCCGGGTGCGCGAACTGACGGGCATGGATTTCCCCTTCGTCCAGGCCGACATCCGCGACCGGGAAGCACTGGATGCCGTGTTCCGGGACCACGACATCGACGCCGTGATCCACTTCGCCGGGCTGAAAGCGGTGGGCGAGTCGGTGGGCAAGCCCCTGCTCTATTACGACAACAACATCGGCGGCAGCGTCACCCTGTTCGAGGCCATGCAGGCGGCGGGGGTAAAGACGGTGGTGTTCAGCTCCTCGGCCACGGTCTACGGCGACCCGGCCACGGTGCCCATCCGCGAGGATTTCCCGGTGGGCGCCACCACCAACCCCTATGGTCGTAGCAAGCTCATCATCGAGCAGATCCTGGGTGACGTGGCCGTCGCCGACCCGGGTTGGCATATCGCCCTGCTGCGCTATTTCAACCCGGTGGGCGCCCACAAGAGCGGCCGCATCGGCGAGGATCCGCGCGGCATCCCCAACAACCTGATGCCCTACATCTCCCAGGTGGCGGTGGGCCGGCGCGAGCACCTCAACGTGTTCGGCAACGACTATCCCACCCCGGACGGCACCGGCGTGCGCGATTACATCCACGTGGTGGACCTGGCCCAGGGCCATGTCAAGGCGGTGGAGAAACTGGACGAAGGCCCCGGCGTGCGCATCTGGAACCTGGGCACGGGCCACGGCTACAGCGTGGTGGAAATGGCCAGGGCCTTCGAGAAGGCCAGCGGCCGGCCGGTGCCCTACCAGTTCGCGCCGCGCCGGGCCGGCGACATCGCCCAGTGCTATGCCGACCCGGCCAGGGCGGAACGGGAACTGGGCTGGAAAGCCCGCCACGGCCTGGCGGAGATGTGCGAAGACACCTGGCGCTGGCAGTCCATGAACCCGAACGGTTTCGAAGGGAGCAACAAATGATCCTGGTCACCGGCGGCGCCGGCTTCATCGGCGCCAACTTCGTCCTGGACTGGCTCAAGCGGCATCACGAGCCGGTCCTCAACCTGGACAAGCTCACCTACGCGGGCAACCCGGAAAACCTGGCCAGCCTCCGGGGCGAGAGTGGCAACGGCGGCCGGCACCTCTTCGTCCAGGGCGACATCGGCGACCGCGCATTGGTGGCCAGGCTGCTGGCGGAACACCGCCCCCGGGCCATCGTCAACTTCGCCGCCGAAAGCCACGTGGACCGCTCCATCCACGGCCCGGAAGACTTCATCCAGACCAACATCGTCGGCACCTTCCACCTGCTGGAGGAAACGCGCGGCTACTGGATGAACCTGGGCGAGGCCGACAAGGCCGCCTTCCGCTTCCTGCACGTCTCCACCGACGAGGTCTACGGCTCCCTGGGCCCGGAAGACGCCCCCTTCACCGAGGAAACGCCGTTCGCCCCCAACAGCCCCTATTCCGCCAGCAAGGCCAGTTCCGACCACCTGGTGCGGGCCTACCACCACACCTACGGCCTGCCCACGCTGACCACCAACTGCTCCAACAACTACGGCCCCTACCAGTTCCCGGAGAAGCTGATCCCCCTGATGATCCTCAACGCCACCCGGGGCAAGCCCCTGCCCATCTACGGCGACGGCATGAACGTGCGCGACTGGCTGTACGTGACCGACCACTGTTCCGCCATCCGCGCCGTGCTGGAGCAAGGACGCCTGGGCGAGACCTACAACGTGGGCGGCTGGAACGAGATGCCCAACATCGAAATCGTGAAGACCGTGTGCGGCCTGCTGGACGAGATGATCCCCTCCTCACCCATCATGCCTCACGCCTCGCTGCTGACCTACGTCAAGGACCGCCCCGGCCACGACCGCCGCTACGCCATCGACGCCGGCAAGATCCACCGGGAACTCGGCTGGAAACCCGCCGAGACCTTCGAGACCGGCATCCGCAAGACAGTGGCCTGGTATCTGGAGCACATGGACTGGGTGGAGAACGTGGCGAGCGGCGAGTACCGCAAGTGGCTCGACACCAACTACGCGGGGAGGACCTGATCATGCAACGCAAGGGGATCATATTGGCGGGCGGCAGTGGCACCCGCCTGTACCCCGCCACCCTGGCGGTGTCCAAGCAACTGCTGCCCATCTACGACAAGCCCATGATCTATCACCCGCTGACAACCCTCATGCTGGCGGGCATCCGGGACATCCTGATCATCTCAACGCCCCAGGACACGCCCCGCTTCGAGCAACTGCTCGGCGACGGTGGGCAATGGGGCTTGAACCTGGGCTACGCCGTGCAGCCCAGCCCGGACGGCCTGGCCCAGGCCTTCGTCATCGGCGCCGATTTCATCGGCGATGCGCCCTCCGCCCTGGTGCTGGGCGACAACATCTTCTACGGCCACGAGATGGCCCAGGACCTGCGCGCCGCCAGCGCCCGGGAGGCTGGCGCCACCGTGTTCGCCTACCGGGTCCATGACCCGGAACGCTACGGCGTGGTCGAATTCGACCAGGAAGGCCATGCTATCAGCCTGGAAGAGAAGCCCAAGCAACCCAAGTCCAACTACGCCGTCACCGGCCTGTATTTCTACGACAACCGGGTGGTGGACGTGGCCCGCAACCTGAAGCCCTCCCCCCGGGGCGAACTGGAAATCACCGATGTCAACCGGCAGTACCTGGACTGGAAAGAACTTGATGTCTCCATCATGGGCCGGGGCCATGCCTGGCTCGACACCGGCACCCACGAATCCCTGCTGGAAGCCGGCCTGTTCATCGAGACCATCGAGAAACGCCAGGGCCTCAAGATCGCCTGCCCGGAAGAGATCGCCTACCGCCAGGGGTACATCGACGCGGAGCAGGTGGCCCGACTGGCCGAACCGCTGAAGAAGAACGCCTATGGCCGGTATCTGCTGGCCATGCTGAACGAACGGGTGTTCTGATGAACATCATCGAAACCGCCCTGCCCGGAGTCCTGCTCATCGAACCCAAGGTGTTCGGCGATGCTCGCGGCTTCTTCCTGGAAAGCTGGAACCGGGAGTCCTTCGCCAATCTCGGTCTCGATTCGGACTTCGTGCAGGACAACCATTCCCGCTCGGCCAAGGGCGTGCTGCGCGGCATCCACTACCAGATCCATCAGCCCCAGGGGAAACTGGTTCGGGTGGTGAACGGCGCCGTGTTCGACGTGGCGGTGGACCTGCGCAAATCCTCGCCCCACTTCGGCAAGTGGGTAGGCCACGAACTCTCGGCCGAAAACAAACGCATGATGTGGGTGCCCCCCGGCTTCGGCCACGGCTTCCTGGTGTTGAGCGAATCCGCCGACTTCCTCTACAAGACCACGGCCTATTACGCACCCCAGTGGGACCGGGGGGTACGCTGGAACGATCCGGATATCGGAATTGCCTGGCCCCTGGCGGCGGACCCCCAACTCTCCGCGAAAGATCAGGTCGCGCCCTTGCTGAAGGATGCGGAAGTCTATCCATGAAAATCCTTCTCACCGGCGGTCGCGGCCAGGTCGGCTGGGAACTGGCCCGCACCCTGTCCACCCTGGGCGAGATCGTCGCCGTGGATTCCCGGGAAATGAATCTGGCCGACCCGGAGGCCATCCGCCGCGTGATGGCCGCGGTCAAACCCCGCGTCGTCGTCAATCCCGCCGCCTATACCGCCGTGGACAAGGCGGAAAGTGAGCCGGAGCTGGCGCGGGCGGTCAACGCCACCGCGCCCGGCATCCTGGCCGAGGAAGCGGAAAAGCTGGGCGCCCTGCTGCTGCATTACTCCACCGACTATGTTTTCGACGGCGGCGGCGCGACACCCTGGCTGGAAGACGACGTCACCGGTCCCCTCAACGTCTATGGCGCCACCAAGCTGGAAGGCGAGAACGCCATCCGGGAAAGATGCCGCCGCCACCTGATCTTCCGCACCTCCTGGGTCTATGGCCCGCGCGGCGCCAATTTCCTGCTCACCATGCGCCGCCTCATGGGGGAGCGTCCGGAGTTGAAGATCGTCGCCGACCAGATCGGCGCGCCCACCTGGTGCCGCGGCCTGGCCGAAGCCACCGCCCAGGTGCTGGCCCAGGTCGCCTCGCCCGCCCGGGGCGCCGACAGGCCGGAACCCTGGGGCGTGTACCACATGACCAACGGCGGCGAGACCTCCTGGCACGGATTCGCGGAGGCCATCCAGGATATCGACGCGCCGGCCCGTTTGGCCAATGAGCCGGCCCGGCTGCTGCCCATCCCCAGCGCCGACTATCCGACGCCGGCGCGGCGCCCCCTCAACTCCCGGCTGAACAACGACAAGCTGGAGCGGGTGTTCGGCATCCGGTTGCCGCATTGGCGGAAGGCGCTCGAACTCTGCATGGCCCCATGAACAAGCGTGCCTCAGGCCCGCCCCGGCGCCCCCGCAACCCGGTGGCCAAGGCGGTGCGCACGCCCGCCTTCAAGCAGCGGGTGGTACCGGACAAGCGCTGGAAAAACCGGCTGAAAGAGACCGACAAAGCGCCGGGGGAGGATCCCCCGCGAAAGGAACCGGACGAAAGGGAGTCCTGAGGGATCGGGCTATCGGCCCAGCAGCACTTCCAGCACGAATTTCACGCCGATGTAGGCCAACAACAGGCTCATGAAGCCGGACAGGGTCCAGTAGATGGCGGTGCGTCCGCGCCAGCCATAGACGCGCCGACCCAGCAGCAGGGCGGCGAAAATCAGCCAGGAGGCCAGGCCGAACACGGTCTTGTGATTGAACGGCAGCGCCTTGCCGAAGATTTCCTCGGCGAACAGCACGCCCGTCAGCAGGGTGAGGGTAAGCAGCAGGAAGCCCGCCTCGATCATGCGGAACAGCAGTCTTTCCAGGGTGAGCAGGGGCGGCAGGCCGGCGACGATGGTGGGCGGCACGGCCTTGTGCAGGTGTTTCTCGGCCAGCGCGATCAGCCCCGCGTGCAGGGCGGCGATGGTGAACAGGCTGTAGGCGGCGAAGGCCATGGCCAGGTGCAGTTTGAACACCGGCATGCCGCTGTGGGCCGAGGCGTGGGGAACCGGGGTCACGGCCTCCACCGCCACGGCCAGGCCGGCGAAGATCATGACGAAACCCTGCAGCCCGCCCAGGTGATAGCGCCAGGAGGCGACGGCATAGGTCAGCACGGTCAGCGCCGCCACGGCCGACAGGGTCGTGGAGAAGCCGAGATGGATGCCGCCGCCGCCAAAAATGCCGGCATTCAGCAAGTAGAGATGCATGCCCAGGGGGATGACCGGCAGCACGCGCGGCAGCCAGTCGGTGCGGCAACAGCCGGGGCGGCCCGGCCAATACCAGGTGGCCAGCGCCAGATAGGCGAGGGAACAGAGCGCGAAGAGCAGGGTTTCCGGCATCGTGAGTCAGGGCTGTTATAGACTTCGTCCTCAAGTCTATCCCATCCCACCGTCCAGTTACCTACCCGAATCGGCTCTGATCATGTTCGACAATCTCACCGGTCGCCTATCCAAGGTCGTCAAGAATCTGCGCGGCCAGGGCCGCCTGACCGAAGCCAATGTCCAGGACGCCCTGCGCGAGGTACGCGTGGCCCTGCTGGAGGCCGACGTGGCCCTGCCCGTGGTGCGCGACTTCATCGCCAGGGTGAAGGAAAAGGCCATGGGCCAGGAGGTGCTCGCCAGCCTCACCCCCGGCCAGCAGCTCATCGGCGTGGTGCACAGGGAGCTTACCAACCTGATGGGCGAGCACGCCGCGCCCCTGTCCTTCGCCACCCAGCCCCCCGCCGTGTTCCTCATGGCCGGCTTGCAGGGCGCCGGCAAGACCACCTCCACCGGCAAGCTGTGCCGGGTGATCCGGGAGATGGGCAAGAAGAAGATCCTGGTGGTGAGCTGCGACGTCTACCGCCCCGCCGCCATCGAGCAGTTGAGGACCGTGGCGGGCCAGGCCGGCGTGGAGTTCTTCCCCTCCTCCGGCGACCAGAAGCCCGCGGATATCGCCGCCGCCGCCCTGGATTACGCCAGGAAACACCTGTTCGAGGTACTCATCGTCGACACCGCCGGCCGCCTGCACGTGGACACGGCCATGATGGACGAGATCAAGGACCTGCATGCCCTGTTGAAGCCCATCGAGACCCTGTTCGTGGTGGACGCCATGCAGGGCCAGGACGCGGTCAACACCGCCAAGGCCTTCAACGACGCCCTGCCGCTGACCGGCGTGATCCTCACCAAGCTGGACGGTGACGCCCGCGGCGGCGCGGCCCTGTCGGTGCGTCATATCACCGGCAAGCCCATCAAGCTGGTGGGCGTAGGCGAGAAGCTCACCGGCATCGAGGTATTCCACCCGGAGCGCATGGCCAGCCGGGTGCTGGGCATGGGCGACGTGCTGTCACTGATCGAGGAAGCCCAGCGCTCGGTGGACCACACCGAGGCCATGAAGACGGTGCAGAAGCTCAAGAGCGGCAAGGGCTTCGACCTGGAGGACTTCAAGGCCCAGATGCAGCAGATGAAGAAGCTGGGCGGCCTGTCCTCCCTGGTGGACAAGCTGCCTGGGGCGGGCAAGATCGGCGCCGGGGAACTGGCCCAGGGCGAGAAGCAAATGGCGCGCATCGAGGGCATCATCAACAGCATGACGCCGGAGGAGCGACGCAAGCCCGAGATCCTCAAGGCCAGCCGCAAGCGCCGCATCGCCACCGGCGCCGGCGTTCAGGTCCAGGACGTGAACCGGCTGCTCAGCCAGTTCGAGCAGGCCCAGAAGATGATGAAGTCCATGGGCAAGGGCGGCATGGCCAAGATGATGCGCGGCATGAAGGGCATGATGCCGGGGATGCGCTGAACCTCCCGCGCCAGGCCTGAAGCTGCCGGGCAAGGGCGCGTGTCGAGCCCCGGCCGGCCATGCGCCACGCGTCGTGGCCATCAAATTGCCTCGTCCCCGGGCCGGATCGATAATTGCACTCCTCTCCGAACCTCGGGTATCGAAGGGGGATGGCTTGCGGACGTTGGACCACTCCAGGGGATGAGCATGACGACGAACCAGCCTGAGGAAGGTCAGGGCAACTTTCGGCCCCCGGCGGAAGCCGGAGGCGGCAAGCTTCCCGCCACGGATCAGGCAAGCCGCAACCACGCCGCCGGGAGTCTCCCGCGCGAGATCGCCGAGTACGCCCAGGCGGAAGAAGACCTGCGCCAGGAACGCGACACCACGCGCAATATCCTGCAAACCGTGGAGGCCATCATCCTCGCCCTGGACACCGAGGGCCGCATCACCCTGATCAACCGCAAGGGCTGCGATCTGCTGGGCTGGAGCGAAGCGGAATTGATCGGGCGCGACTGGTTCACTACCTGCCTGCCACCGGAACGGCCATTGGACGAGATTCGCGCGGTGTTCCGCAAGATGCTGGCCAGCGACATGGCCGGCTCGGAGTACTACGAGAATCCGGTACGCACCCGTTCCGGGGAGGAACGCCTGATCGCCTGGCACAACTCCGCCATCCGCGATACGGGGGGGAAGGTGATCGGCGGCCTCAGCGCGGGCGAGGACATCACCGAACGCAAGCAGATCGAACGCGCGTTGCAACAGAGCCAGGCGGACCTCAATCGTGCCCAGGCCGTCGGTCAGATCGGCAGCTGGCGGCTCAACCTGGCGCGCAACGAACTGCTCTGGTCCGACGAGAACCATCGCATCTTCGGCGTGCCCAGGGGAATGCCGCTCACTTACCAGACCTTCCTCGCCATCGTCCATCCGGACGACCGCGACTATGTCGATCGCAGGTGGCGGGAAGCCCAGGGTGGCGCACACTACGACATCGACCACCGCCTGCTGGTGAACGGGGAGGTGAAATGGGTGCGCGAGAAGGCTGAGCTGGAGTTCGACGCGGCAGGTCACCTGCTGGGTGGCTTCGGCACCACCCAGGACATTACCGAACTGAAACTGGCGGAGCAGGCCCTGATCGAGGCGGACCAGCGCAAGGATGAATTCCTCGCCATGCTCGGCCATGAGCTGCGCAACCCGCTGGCGCCGATCCGCAACGCCGCCCATGTCCTCGGCCGCCTGGACTCGAACGAGCCCCAGGTTCGCTGGGCGCGGAACATCATCGAGCAGCAGGTGGTTCACCTGACCCGACTGGTGGATGACCTGCTGGATGTATCGCGCATCGCCCGCGGCAAGATCGCGTTGCAGCAGACCACCGTGTTGCTGAGCGAGGTCGTCGGACAGGCCCTGGAAATGGCCCGGCCGCTGATCGAGGCGAAGCATCATCACCTGGATGTGCGCCTGCCCGAAGCCCCGGTCCGGCTGCGCGCCGACCCGGTGCGGCTGGCTCAGGTCATCACCAACCTGCTGGACAATGCCGCCAAGTACACCCCCGATGGCGGCCGCATCGAACTCTTCGCCGGCCTCATGAAAGAAGCCGTTGCTATCCGGGTGCGCGACAACGGCATCGGCATCCCGGCTGAATTGCGGCCGTATGTCTTCGACCTGTTCCAGCAGGGCGAGCAGGGCCTGGATCGTCCCCAGGGCGGGCTCGGCATCGGTCTCAGCCTGGCGAAAAGGCTGGTGGCCATGCACGACGGGCGGATCGATGCCGCCAGCGCCGGGCCGGGCCTCGGTGCCGAGTTCACCATCCGTCTGCCCGCGCTGGTCGATGCCGCAACCGTGGCCGTCGAGCATGCGACGGTGCCGGTCGCCGCCACGACAGCTTGCCGGGTGCTGGTGGTAGACGACGACCCGGCCGTGGCCGACAGCATGGCGGCGCTCCTGAGCCTCGAGGGCCATGACGTCAGGACCGCGGCCGAGGGCGAGATCGCGCTGGCCCTGGCGCGCGAATTCCGTCCCCGGCTGATCCTTCTGGATATCGGACTCGCCGGCATGGACGGCTACCAGGTGGCGCGCCGCTTGCGCCTGCAGCATGGCGCGGAGAATGCGCCTTACCTGGTGGCCGTCACCGGCTATGGCCACGAGGAGGCGAGGGCGCGCTCGCGCGAGGCGGGATTCGATCGTCATCTGGTGAAGCCGGTGTATCCCGAGACGATATGCGCGCTCCTGGCCGAGATCGTCGGCGCACCCGCCACCCATGCCTGACCGACCCGCGGCGAGCCCCTTGAATTCGCATAGTGACAGCCCGACTCCGGCACACACCCTGCATCGGGTGGTTCAGGTCGATATACGGCGCACCCTGAGACAGACCTTGCTCATCGGACTGGTGTTCACCGTGCTGCTGGCGACGCCGGTGGCGATCCAGCAGCGGGCCGATGCGCGCAACCTGGCGAGCCTGCGCCAGGCCGACCAGGAGCGCGTCATCAAGGTGGCGGCGCAGATCATCCACCAGGAATTCGACGCGGTGCTGTCGGATCTGCGCTACTTGTCCCAGCACAACGCGCTCAGAACCTGCCTGGAGAAGACCGATGCCGAACACCGTCGCCGCCTGGGCCTCGAATACCTCGGCCTGGCCAGGCAGAAGCGGGTCTACGACCAGATCCGGCTCATCGGCCTGCACGGCAGGGAAGAGGTGCGCGTGGACCATGCCGAAGGCGAACCGAGGATCAGGGCGGCGCGCGAGTTGCGGGACAAGCGCGAGCGCTACTACTTCCAGGAAGCGCAATGGCTGTCCCCCGGCGAGATCTACGTTTCGCCCTTCGATCTGAACGTCGAGGACGGCGCCGTCGAACTGCCCGTCAAGCCGACCATCCGCTTCGCCATGCCCGTGGCCGACAACCAGGGCCTGATACGCGGCATCGTGGTGCTCAATTACCAGGGGCGGCGCCTGATCGACAAGCTGAAGCTGCTGACGGGGCAAGCCGGCGAAATCTGGCTGCTCAACGCCGAGGGGTACTGGCTCATCGGTCCCGAGCGGCGGCACGAATGGGGCTTCATGCGCCCGCGCCAGCCGGGCACGCAGGCCGGGGATCTGTTTCCAGCCTTCTGGCGCCAGGCCGCGGCGGAAGATTCAGGTCTGCATCGCGGCGAAGACACCTGGATTCGTTTCGAGCGGATCCGTCCGCTGCTCGGCACTGACAGCGCCAACAACGTGGCGGACTTCGCCCAGCCGGTGGCGGCGGACCGCTATTACTGGACACTGGCCGTCGCCCTTTCGCCCTCGGCCGCGCTGCTGGCGAACGGCGGCGATCCGCCGCGCAAGCTGTGGGCGATATACGGCCTCCTGACGCTGTTCGCGTTCGCCGCCGCGGGCGGACTGGCGTACACGCTCAACCGCAACCGGGCGCTTGGCCAGGTCATGGAAAAGGTGGTGGACAGTCTGCCGCTGCTGGTCTCCTATGTGGACGCGGAACAGCGCTACCGTTTCAACAACATGGCTTACCGGCGCCTGTTCGGCCTCAGTCCCCGGGACATATACGGCAAGACCATGCGGCAGTTGCTGGGGGAAGCCGCCTACCAGGACGTGCGCCCCTATATCGAGCAGGCGCTGGCGGGACGGGAGGTGACCTTCGAACGCCAACTGGACTATTCCGGTGCCGGCATGCACGACGTAACCGTGTCCTACCTGCCGGATTTCTCCGCCAATGGCGAGGTGCATGGCTTCTATGTCCTGGTCAACGACGTCAGCCAGATCAAGCAGTCCGAGCGCCGCGAGCGCCAGCGCATGCTGGAACTGGCCCATGCCTCGCGGCTCGCCAGCATGGGCGAAATGGCCACCGAGATCGCCCACGAGATCAACCAGCCGCTGGCCGCCATCGCCATGTACAGCGCGGCGAGCCTGCGCAGCCTGCATGGCGAGGGCGATCGCGGGCAACTGGAAAACTGGCTGGAAGCCATCAATGCCCAGGCCAAGCGCGCCAGCGAAATCGTCCGGCGCGTGCGCCGTTTCGTGCGGAAGGCGGAACTCCAGCGCGGCCCGGTGGACCTCAACCGGGTCGCCGGCGAGGTGGCGGGGCTGCTGCGCCACGAGGCCCGCTCCCAGGACGTGGAGATCATCCTGCGGCTGGCGGATGACCTGCCCCTGGCGCAGGGTGATGCCGTGCTGCTGGAACAGGTCGTTTTCAATCTGGCGCGCAACGCCATGGACGCCGTGTTGCCGCGGCCCCACGCGCGCCGCATCACGATCAGCACATCGTTCGATCCGGAACGGGTCCAGGTCGAAGTCGGGGATACCGGTCCTGGCGTCGACCCGGCGCTGGGCGATCACATCTTCGATTCGTTCGTGACCGGCAAGCAGGAGGGCGTCGGCATGGGCCTGGCCATCAGTCGTTCGATCATCGAGGCCCACGCCGGAACATTGCGCTATCAGGCCAACGCCGATGGTGGCGCCACCTTCGTGTTCAGCCTTGCCCGGGAGACAACGGAATGACCCCCCCATCGCCAACCATTTATGTCGTCGACGACGACGATGCGGTGCGCGGCGCCCTGGCCGCCCTGCTGGGTTCGGTACGCCTGGGTTGCGAGACCTTCGCCACGGCGGAGGATTTTCTCGCCGTGGCGACGCCGGACATGCGCGGCTGCCTGCTGCTCGACGTGCGCATGCCAGGCATGAGCGGCCTGGAACTGCAACGTCTGCTGCGGGATCGAGGCATCGCCCTGCCAGTCGTCATCATCACGGGGCACGGCGACGTGCCGATGGCGGTGCGCGCCCTCAAGGCCGGCGCCTCGGATTTCATCGAGAAACCGTTCAACGAGCAGGATCTGCTCGATCGCATCCAGAAGTACCTGAAGGACGACCTGGACTACTGGCAAGCCCGGCAGGCCCGCGACAAGGCCGCGGCCCGCTTCGCCCGGCTCACGCCGCGCGAACTGGCGGTCATGGAATTGATCGCCGCCGGCAGCCACACCAAGGGCATCGCCGCGCAACTCGATATTCAGGGCCGTACCGTCGACGTCCATCGCTTCAACATCATGCGCAAGGTCGGCGCGCGCACCCTGGCCGAGTTGCTGCAATACTGGTCCGCCGCCCGGCAAGCGCCGGAGGCGTGAGGTAGCGACCGCGCGCCTGAAGATTTCTACGCATGAAGATTTCTTTATCGCGACTAAATAACTTGGACATTTGCCGCGTGGCGCGAAGCCGGTAGGCTCCACCAGACCTGTTCCCGGATCGTCACGGGCAAAGACCCGGACCGGGAACAAGGCGCCCCCGATGCCCGCCAGGATCGGAAAGCAAGCAAAGCGACACAAGGAGAGAGACATCATGCCGGTCATCCAGACAGGAGACTTCAGCGCATTCCCCATTCCCGAGGCAGTGAGTGGCCAGGCCGTCGCCGCGAAAGCCGCGGACGGCGCGCGGGTGGCCGGGTGACGGCCTTGCCGGGAGCGACAACCATGCACAGCCAAGCCATGTATCGCTATCGCCCGCTCGCCGCGCGCGAAGACACGAAACTCGCCAAGGCGGACGAAATCGACTTCACCATCGCCCCCCCGGTGGCCCGGGCGCCGAGGGGCCGCGGCACCTTGAACCGGCTCCTGGAGGGTACGGCCTACCTGTTCTACCGACTGGAGAACAACTTCATGCGCTGTCTGGCGATCCGGGGCGGGGCTTGCGCCCCCGCTCCCGGCGAACACATGCCGGTACGCTTGCCGGACGCGGGTTCCCGTACCGCCTGGGCCGGGAGGTCTTCGGGCACGGACGACGCGGTCCCGGGCCAACGAGCGTTGGCCTGGCGCGACGGTCTCCAGGGCGAATCCGGCAAGCCATCGCCGGAAGGGAGGGCGTCATGACGACTTCGGCGCGGCTCCCCCTGGCCTGTCTTGCCCGCTGGGGCTGCCATGCTGTCGGCATGCTGGCGGTCGGCATGCTGGCGGTCGGCGCCAGGGCCGACTCGGTGGTCGCCTCCCAGACCCCCGGCTGCCCGGTCTTGCTGACCGAAATCGAGTGCCGCGTCTATCACGAGGAAAAGCGTCTGGCGCGCTCGGCCCAGGAGAAGGCCCGGTTCGAGGCCAAATACGCCACCCTGTTGCGCGAGCGTTCCAGCCTTTGCCCGCCCCAGGCCAACGCGCCGGAGCTGGCCGGGCCGATACCGGTCTCGCCAAACCCCAGGCAGCGGCCGCTGGCGGGTCGCAAGATCAGCATGTAAGCGCATCCTGGCGTGCGATCACTGGTGCGCGATCACTGGTGTGCAATCACGCCGCCCCACCTGTTGATGAGGGTAGAAAACATGGAAGTGAATTACATCGTCGATTGGCAACAGGCCAACGAAAAAACCGTTGGCGCGCTGGTTTCCGTGCGCATGGATGGCCGCAAGGCCGGGCTTTATCGCGTCAAGCGCGTCATGCCTGAAGGCATGCTGCTGTCCCATGGCGCGATTTCCTTTCCCGTCGGCACCCAACTGGACATCGAGAATTTCGCCGGAGATGCGTCGCCGGGGGCGAGAAAGCGCGCCCGCGTCATGGCCAATGACCGGAACGGCCTCGGCCTCGCCTGGTGATGTAGCCGCCCCCGATACCGCTATCGCTTCTCGCCGAGCAGGGCCTCGAACGCCTCCGGGGGCAGGGGCCGGCTGTAAAGATAGCCCTGATACGCATCGCAGCCCTGTTCCAGCAGATAGGCGTACTGTTCCTCGGTCTCCACACCCTCGGCCAGCACCTTCAGGCGCAGCTTGCGGGCCATGGCGATGATGGTGGATACCAGTTCGCCATCCCCGGCCTCCGTGGCGATATCCCTGACGAAACTCTGGTCGATCTTGAGCTGGTCGATGGGAAAACGCTTGAGGTAGGCCAGGGAGGAATACCCCGTGCCGAAATCGTCGATGGCCAGGGTGATGCCCAATCGCTTCAGGGCGCCCAGGGTGTTCTCGGCTTCCTCGCCCTGGTGCATCAGGGCGCCCTCGGTCAGTTCCAGTTCCAGGGCCGAGGCCGGCGCGCCGGTGTCATCCAGGATGCGTTGCACCACGCCCACCAGGTCCTGCTGTCGGAACTGACGCGGCGAGATGTTCACGGCCAGGGTGATGGGGGATAGACCCGCGTTCCGCCAGCGCATCCACTGGAGACAGGCCTCCCGCAGCACCCATTCGCCGATGGGCACGATGAGGCCGGTTTCCTCGGCCAGGGGAATGAACTGGTTGGGCGGGATCAGGCCCTGGACGGGATGCAGCCAGCGCACCAGCACCTCGGCGCCGATCAGCCTGCCTCCCGGCAGGGCGACCTGGGGCTGGTAGTGCAGCACGAACTCGTTCCGTTCCAGCGCCCGGCGCAGCTTGGTTTCCATCTCCAGGCGCTGGTTGGCGTTCTCGGTGAGGGCCTCGGTATAGAACCCGTAGGCGTTGCGCCCCTGGTCCTTGGCCTGGTACATGGCCACGTCGGCGTGCATGATCAGTTCGCTCTCGCTCGCGCCGTCCTCGGGATACAGGCTGATGCCGATGCTGGCGCCGATATAGACCTCGTGGCCCTGGGACAGCAAGAAGGGCCGGGCCAGCGCTTCCAGCATGGTTCTGGCCACCACGGCGGCGTCGCGCGGCTCCTGCAGCCGTTCCAGCAGCACCACGAATTCATCCCCGCCCAGGCGGGCCAGAGTGTCCTCCGCCCGCAGTCGCTCGCCCAGGCGCGCGGTGACCGCCCGCAGCAACTCGTCCCCGATCTGGTGCCCCAGGCTGTCGTTGACGTTCTTGAAGCGATCCAGGTCCAGGAACAGGACCGCCAGGCGGTAGCGCTGGCGCTGGGCCTGCTCGATGGCATGCTGCAGGCGGGAACAGAGCAGCAGCCTGTTGGGCAGGTCGGTGAGGGGATCGTAGTGGGCCAGATGGGCCAGCTTGGCCTCGGACTCCTTGATCTGGCTGATATCGGTGAACATCCCCACGTAGTTGCTCACCCGGCCGTCATTGTCATACACGGTGCTGATGGAGAGCAGTTCCGGGTAAACCTCCCCGGTCTTGCGGCGGTTCCATATCTCGCCCTGCCAGTGCCCGGCCTCGGCCACCGCCCGCCAGATCGCCGCGTAGAAATCCGGCTCGTGACGGCCCGACTTGAGCATGGCCGGCGTCTTGCCCAGGATTTCCTCTTCCTCGTAGCCGGTCACTCGGGTGAACGCCTGATTAATGCCCAGTATGTGACCACGGGCATCGGTGATCATGATGCCTTCATGGGTGCTCTCGAACACCGCCGCGGCCAGGCGGGCTTTCGCCTCCCCCTGCAGCCGCTCGGTCAGGTCGAAGAAGGTGACCACCGTGCCCACCACCTGGCCGGCACGACGCATGGGATAAGCCCAGTATTCCACCGGCACGCTATCGCCGTCGGCGCGCCAGAACACATCGTGGTGGACATGGACCGGATGTTCCTCCCTGAATGACCGGTAAATCGGGCATTCCGCCTCGTCGTAGCGACTGCCGTCGGCATGGTGATGATGCGCCAGCTCGTGCATCTGACGGCCCAGCAGATCATCCGCATGGGGGTAGCCGAGCAGGCGCGCGCAGGCCGGGTTGGCGAAGATGCAGCGGCCCTCGGGATCGATGCCGTAGATCGCCTCGGCGGTGGATTCGAGCAGCAGCCGGACCAGATCCTCCCGCTCGCGCAATTCCCGTTCGCGACCGACGATGGACTCGGCCATGCCGTCGAAGGCCCGCCCCAGGATGGCCAGCTCGTCCCGACCCCGCAACTCGACGCGGACCCGCGTATCTCCCTGGGCCAGGTTGTCCGCGGCCCGGCGTATGCGCTTGAGCTTCCTGATGACGAACACCTGGGTCAGCACGGCGACGGAGGCGAACGCCGCCAGCATGAGCAGCAGCAGCTGCACCAGTTGCTGGCGCCAGACGCTCATCACCCGCTCCTCCACCACCGCGACCGGCACCTTGATGCTGATCACGCCGCGCAGGTCACCCAGCTTGTAACCGAAGGCGGCGGGATACCGGGTGGTGATCAACTCCGGCGCCTGGGCCGGGTCGCCATGGCACTTCAGGCAGTGGCCTTCCATCCAGATCGGCGTGGAATAATGGTAATAGGCGGCGCCATCAGGCGCGGTGAAGGGAACGAAGCGCTCCGTGCTTTTCGGCGAGGCGCGAAAGTAGGCCATGGCCTCGAGTTCCACGGCATCGGCCTGGTTGGCGGGATTGCGCGGGCGATCGGAGACATTGTTGAAGGTCATGCCATTGCGCATCCAGAGCCGGAAATTCCGGGAAATCTCGCCCATGGTATGGGCCGGCAGGAAGCTGAGCGTCTGCTCGTTGAGCGGCATGCCGCTGTTCAGGAATACATGCTGGTAGGTCCGCCGCGTGGCCATCAGGACGGTGTTCAGGATGTGCGCCTGCTCGCGCAACTCGGTCAGGATGTTGGCGCGGCTCTCCTGGTAGTCGTTCCATTCGAACAGCAGGAAAAGCGCCAGAAACGCGGCGCCCATGCCGAGCCAGAGCTTGTTGCGTAGTTTCATCGTCCAACCCGTGCCGGAGATGGTCACTTAACGGCACGGGCGGCGGGAAGCTTGAGTGAAAAAGGCTGGCGCGCCCCGACATCCCCTTGACTATGAAGGGGTTTTATAAAAAACCAGGGGATGACTGAAGCCATCCCCTGGTTTTTCCACGGATCGCGCCGGGTCGGGCCCTACCGGAGATCAAAGGTCCGCCAGCACCTTCATGTGGGCGGCGACGCTGCGGCCCAGGGAACTCAGGTCGTAACCGCCTTCCAGCACGGAAACGATCCGGTCCCGGGCGTGGCGCCGGGCGATTTCCATGATCCGTTCGGTGATCCAGATGTAGTCCGATTCCATCAAGCCGAACTGGCCCATGTCGTCCTCCCGGTGGGCGTCGAAACCGGCCGAGATGAACAGCATCTCGGGCTGGAACGCCTCCAGCCGGGGCAGCACCTCCGCCTCGAACACCTCCCGGTAGCGCTTGCCCGTAGTGCCGGCCGGCAGGGGGACGTTGACAATGTGCTCGCTGGAGGAATCCGCGCCGCTGAAGGGGTAGAAGGGGTGCTGGAAAGTGGAACAGAGCATCACCCGGGGGTCGTCCTTGAAAATGTCCTCGGTACCGTTGCCGTGGTGCACGTCGAAGTCGACGATGGCCACCTTGCCGAGGCCATGGGCGGCCAGGGCGTGGGCGGCGGCCACCGCCACGTTGTTGAAGATGCAGAACCCCATGGCCTTGTCGCGGGTGGCGTGGTGACCTGGCGGCCGACAGGCGACGAAGGCGTTCAGCACGTCGCCGCGCAGCACCCTGTCCACCGCCATGACCGCGCCGCCTGCGGCGTGGTAGGCGGCATCCAGGGTATGGGGATTCATGATGGTGTCGTGGTCCAGTTCCTTCACGCCCTCGTAGGGCGCGGTAGCCTCGATGAGATCGATGTAGGCCGGGTCGTGCACCCGCGCCAGATGGCTGCGGTGCACCAGGGGGGCATCGTGGTGGCTGAGGTAGTCGAACAGGTGGGCCGCGTGCAGACGGTCCTCGATGGCTAGCAGGCGGGAAGGGCTTTCCGGATGCCAGTGGCCCATGTCATGTTTGCGGCACTCGGGATGGGTGATGTAGGCGGTATGCATGGCGAGCGTGGGTCGTGTGAAATCCAATGATGACTATACGCCCGGCTGGATGGCGCTGTAATACGGCTTGGCCTACGATAGTTGGCGCGAACGCGTTTATGACCCCACGTCTATAGCCCCATAAACCATAACTGAGAGCCATGTCACAACATTACCTCCACCCCCTGTTCAATCCCCGTTCCGTCGCCGTGTTCGGCGTCAGCGAAAAGGAGGACTCCGTCGCCGGCACCCTGTTCAAGAACATGCGCAAATCCGGCTTCACCGGCATGGTGTTCCCGGTCAATCCCAAGCATGACGTGATCTACGGCGAGCACTGCTACGGCTATGCCAGCGAACTGCCGGAAACCCCCGAGCTGGCCCTGATCGCCACGCCCGCGCCCACCGTGGCCCAGGTACTCGAGGATTGCGGCGCGCGCGGCATCCGCCATGCCATCGTCCTGTCGGCCGGCTTCCGGGAGGTGGGCGCCAAGGGCGTCGCCCTGGAGGAATCCATCATGGCCGTGGCGCGCAAGCACGACATCCGCTTCATCGGCCCCAACTGCCTAGGCATCCAGCGGCCCTCCATCGGCCTCAACGCCACCTTCAGCCAGGGTGCCACCCTCTCCGGCGACCTGGCCCTGGTGTCCCAGTCCGGCGCCCTGTGCACCTCCATGCTGGACTGGGCGGAAGCCAACGGCATCGGTTTCTCCAGCGTGATTTCCACCGGCGCCTCGGCGGACCTGGATTTCGGCGAGATCCTCGACTACCTGGCCTACGACCCCGCCACCAAGGGCATCCTGCTCTACATCGAGGGCATCCGCGACGCCCGCGGCTTCATGAGCGCCCTGCGCGCCACCTCCCGCTTCAAGCCGGTGGTGCTGGTCAAGGTGGGCCGCCACGAGGCCGGCTCCAAGGCGGTGCAATCCCACACCGGCGCCCTGGTGGGCTCCGACGCGGTGTTCGACGCCCTGGTGCGCCGGGCCGGCGTGGTGCGGGTGAACACCATCCTGCAGTTGTTCTCCTGTGCCCGGGCCCTGTCCACCCATATCAAGCCCACCGGCAACCGCCTGGCCATCGTCACCAACGGCGGCGGTCCCGGCGTCATGGCCACCGACCGCGCCGTGGACCTGAACGTGCAACTGGCGGAACTGGGGCCCCAGACCGTGGCGCGACTGAACGAAGTCCTGCCCGCCTCCTGGTCCCACGGCAACCCCGTGGACATCATCGGGGACGCCCCCGCCGACCGCTATCACCATGCCGTCGATGCCTGCCTGCACGATGCCAACGTGGACGGTGTCCTGGTCATGCTGACCCCCCAGGCCATGTCCCGCCCCACCGAGGCCGCCGATGCGGTCATCGACGTGGCGAAGGGCTGCAGCAAGCCGGTGATCACCTGCTGGATGGGCGAGGCCCAGGTGGCGGATGGCCGGCGCCGTTTCAAGGAGGCCGGCATTCCCTACTTCACCACCCCGGAGCCGGCGGTGGAGGTGTTCTCCTACCTGTCCGCCTTCTACGAGAACCAGCGCCAGCTGATGCAGACCCCCGGCCCCCTGTCCCAGGGCGCCGAGCCCGACGTGGAAGGCGCCCGCCTGATCATCGAGAGCGCCCTGGCGGAAGGCCGCCACCTGCTGAACGAGGTGGAATCCAAGGCCTTGCTGTCCGCCTTCCGCGTTCCCGTGGCCCAGACCCTGATCGCCCGCAACCCCACCGAGGCCATGCTCATGGCTCAGCAACTGGGCTTCCCGGTGGTCATGAAGATCAACTCGCCCAACATCACCCACAAATCCGACGTGGGCGGCGTCAAGCTGGGCCTGTCCAGCGGCCAGGCGGTGCGTTCCGCCTTCAGCGAGATGACCGTGGGCATCAAGAAGAAACGGCCGGACGCGGTCATCGACGGCGTCGTCATCGAGCCCATGGTGAGCCGGCCCCACGCCCGCGAAGTGCTGCTGGGCATGACCTCCGACCCGGTGCTGGGACCGGTGATCGTGTTCGGCGCCGGCGGCGTGGACGTGGAAGCCTTCCAGGACCGGGCCGTCACCCTGCCCCCCCTGAACAGCTACCTGGCGCGGGACCTGATCAAGCGCACCCGGGTCGCCACCCTGCTGGACAGCTTCCGCAACCGGCCGGCCGCCGACCTGGACGCCCTGGAACGCATCCTGCTGCGCGTCTCGGAAATGGTCTGCGAATTGCCCTGGCTGGAGGAAATGGACATCAATCCCCTGCTGGTGGACGAGCACGGCGCCCTGGCCCTGGACGCGCGCATCATCATCGCGCCGCGGGTGCCCAGCGCCGACCGCTACGGCCACATGGCCATCCACCCCTACCCGGCCCATCTGGTCACCTTGTGGCAGCTGCCCAACGGCTCGGATGTCATCATCCGTCCCATCCGCCCGGAGGACGCGGAGCTCACCCAGGGCTTCGTGCGCGGCCTGTCCGAGGAAACCAAGTATTTCCGCTACATGGACGCGGTGCGGGAGCTCTCGCCAGCCATGCTGGTGCGCCTCACCCAGATCGACTACAGCCGGGAAATGGCCCTGCTGGCGGTCACCGAGGTGGAAGGCGGGGAAGTGGAACTTGGCGTGGCGCGCTACGCCATCAACCCGGATGGCGAATCCTGCGAGTTCGCCCTGGTGGTCAACGACCAGTGGCAGAAACAGGGTATCGGCCACAAGCTCATGGACGTGCTGATGGACGTGGCCCGGGCCAAGGGCCTGCGTTTCATGGAAGGGGAAGTGCTGAAGACCAACCGGCGCATGCTCAAGCTCTCGGAGAGCCTGGGCTTCCGCGTCGAGCCCCATCCGGAGGACGACGGCATCCGCAAGATCTCGCGCGAACTGTAAGCCGGCGGCGCGGCCGAAAAAACGGGCAACGGGGAACGACCCCGTTGCCCGTTTTGTTTCGGGCTCTCAAGTAAACGAAGGGCCGCCCCGAGTTTACTTGTCCCCCTCGGGGGGCGGGCTGGGCGCTGCCCGGCCCTGGGGACGCTCAGATGCCCAGTGAAGCCGGCTTGTCCAGCGGCGTATGCCAGTGGTCGTCGGCGGCCACGTCCGGGTGGAACCAGTTCAGCTTGGCGTGCAGGCTGACCACGCTGCCGACGATGATCAGCGTGGGCGGTTTCAGTTCGGCCTGGGCGGCCTGGGCCGGCAGGCTGTCCAGGGTGCCGGTGACCACTTTCTGGTTCAGCGTGGTGCCCTGCTGCACGATGGCGGCCGGCGTATCGCCCGGCATGCCGTGCTTCTTCATCTCGTCGCACAAGGTCACCAGGCCCTTCAGGCCCATGTAGATGACGATGGTCTGGCGCGGCCGGCACAGCATGTCCCAATCCAGGTCCATGGTGCCGTCCTTCAGGTGGCCGGTGACCAGGACCAGGGCCTGGGCGTGGTCGCGATGGGTGAGCGGGATACCCGCGTAGGACGCCACGCCGGCGGCGGCCGTGACGGCCGGCACCACCTGGAAGGGCACGTCGTGTTCGCGCAGGGTTTCGATCTCCTCGCCGCCGCGGCCGAAGATGAACGGGTCGCCGCCCTTCAGGCGCAGCACCCGCTTGCCTTCCCTGGCCAGGCGCACCAGGACCATGTTGATCTCTTCCTGGGGCACGGCGTGGTTGTCCCGCTCCTTGCCCACATAAAGCCGATCCGCGTCGCGCCGGCACATGTCCAGGATGGCGGGTGCCACCAGCCGGTCGTAGACCACCACGTCGGCCTGCTGCATGAGCCGCAGGGCGCGGAAGGTGAGCAGGTCGGGGTTGCCCGGCCCGGCCCCCACCAGGTAGACCTCGCCGGCGTCCGGCGCGGCGCCCTCGGTTTCCAGCATGGCCTTGAGCTTGGCTTCCGCCTCCAACTCGCGGCCCGAGAACACCATTTCCGCGATGGGCGAAAGGAAGGTCTTCTCCCAGAACTTGCGGCGTGTCTCGGTGGTGGTGAAACGGCCGCGGACCTCCTGCTTGAAGCGGCCCGCCAGGGCGGCAAGCCGGCCGTAGGCGGCGGGAATCAGGGTTTCCAGGCGCGCCCGCAGCAGACGCGACAGCACGGGGGCCTCGCCACCGCTGCTGACGGCCACCATGACCGGCGAGCGGTCGATGATGGAAGGCATGATGAAGGAACATTTGCCCGGCCGGTCCACCACGTTGACCGGGACATGGCGCGCCCGGGCGGCGTCATGCACGGCCTGGTCGAGGGCGTCGTCGCCGCTGGCGGCGAACACCACATCCGCGCCATCCAGGTGTTCCGGGCGGAAGGCCGCCTGGAGGTGGATCAGGCGGTCGGTGCCGATCAGATCCTTGAATGCGTCGGACAGGGGTTCCGGGGAAACCGCGGTGACCCAGGCCCCGGCGCTCAACATCAGGGTCGCCTTGCGCGCGGCGGCATCGCCGCCGCCCACCACGAGGCCCTTGCGGCCGCGCAGATCGAGAAAGATCGGTAAGTAATCCATTGATTTGGGTGAGGCGTGAGGGAAGAGGAGTGAGGGGAGAGGAGTGGAGGCGGGGCGAAGGTGGCTTTACGCCTCGCGCCTCACCCCTCGCTCCTCGCTGATTAACTGCCGCAGCTGCCGCCGCCGCAACCGCCGCAGCCGCCGCCGGTGTTGGTGCCACAACTGCTGGCGCTGGCCTTCATGAACACGAAGCGGGATTCGCCGGGCGCCACCTCGCTGAAGTCGATGGTGACGTCATCCAGCAGGGGCGCGGATTGTTCGTTGATCAGCAGGGTCACGCCCCAGGAATCCACGGCGGCATCGTTGCCGCGTTCGTCATCGAAGCCCATGCCGAATTCCAGCATGCCGGCGTCATTCACGCGGGCGGCGATACGCAAGGCCATGTTGCCGGCGCCGGACTGCTCGGCGGCCTGGCGGATCTGGGCGGCGGCTTCTTTCGTCAAACTGATCATGTCGTACTCCTTCTTGAAAAAATTAGGCGGCGAGCCGGGCCGCGTTCCGGATTTCAGCGTACGCCCCGACCTTGCTCAGGAAGGGCGTGATCCAGCCCGCCTCGCCACTGCCGCGTCGGTGGCAATAGGCGGCCAGCAGATTCTTGTGGACGAGGCCGTCCCGGCTGCCGTCGATGCCATGGCCGCGCAGCACGCGGTAGGCGTAGTTCAGGCCGGCGGGCAGATTTTCCAGGCGCGAATAGTGAAATTCGTGGGCGGGCAGCGCGTCGGCCCGAGGCGGCCAGGGCGCCTGGGAAGTTTCCTCCAGGAGGGCGTAACCCCGGCCCACCGGGCGCTCGCCCATCACCACGTCGCCCGGCACGATGCCCACCATCTCGCCGCGCCGTTCCTTCCAGCGGATCGAGCGGGAGAGATACATGAGGCCACCGCATTCGGCGTAGGTGGGCAGGCCGGACTCCACGGCGCGGCGGATGTCGGCGCGCAGGGAAACGTTGCCTTCCAGCGCCTGGATGAACATTTCCGGAAACCCGCCGCCCAGGATCAAGCCGTCGCATTCGGGCAGGCGGGCGTCCGCGAGGGTGTCCAGGGGCAGCAACTGGACGCCGAGTCCGCGCAGCGTGTCCAGGTCTTCCTGATAGTAGAAGCCGAAGGCCCGGTCATGGGCGTAGGCGATGCGCGGGCGGGGACCGACGCGGGGATGTTCATCCGCACCAGTCCGGGAATCGGGCCGGGAGACGGGAGCGGCCCGGTTCGCGATCTCCAGCACGCCATTCAGATCCACCTGGTCCGCGATCCTGGCGGCGATGGCCTCGATGCGTGTCTCGGCGGCTTCCGACTCGTTGCCGGGCATCAGGCCCAGATGGCGCTCGACGATGGCCAGGCCCTCGTCCGCGCGGACCGCCCCGAGCACCCTGACATCGGTGTAGCGCTCGATGACCGCGCGCAACTTCTCCTCGTGACGCGGCCCTCCCACCTTGTTGAGAATCACCCCGGCGATGTTCACGTCCCGGTCGAAGGCCTGATAGCCCAGGATCAGCGGGGCAATGCCGCGGGTCATGCCCTGGGTGTCCAGCACCAGCACAACCGGGGCGCGCACCAGCTTGGCCAGGGCCGCGTTGCTGTTGGCGCCCTCCAGGTCCATGCCGTCGTAGAGCCCCTTGTTGCCTTCCATGAGGGAGATGTCGGCCATCGCCGCATGGCGCGCGAACAGATCGGTGATCTCGCCGGCGGCCATCATGTGGAAATCCAGGTTGTAGCTGGGCCGGCCGGCGGCCAGTCCGTGCCAGATGGGATCGATGTAATCCGGGCCTTTCTTGAAAGCCTGCACCCCAAGCCCGCGGTTCCTCAAGGCGCGGCACAGGCCCAGCGTGACCGTGGTCTTGCCGGAGGATTTGTGGGCGGCGGAGATGAACAGATGGGCCATGGCGGAAATTTTACTTGCCCGAAAACAAAAAGCCGACAAATTTTGTCGGCTTTTTGTGCTGCGGGGGAAAACTCAGTCCTTTTCGCACTCCAGGGCGGAGAAGTCGTCCTGGGGCATGAACTTGAAGGCGCGCACGGCAACCACGGTGGCGAGGAAGGCGATGCCGATACCGCCCATGCCCAGCAGGATCTCCCAGCCGCTGGGCGTGTAGCCGGCGACCACGCCGTCGTGGAAGCTGCTGCTCATTTCGTAACCGGGGAACATGTCTAGCGGGAAGGCCTGGCCGCCGACGATGGTTACGTACATCTGGGCATGGCCGCCGATGATCACCAGCAACGATGCCAGGGACACCAGCGCCAGGGACTTGCGCGAGCCCGGGCTGAACAGGATGGCCAGGGGGATGAGGCCGCCGACCAGGATCTGACCGACCCAGAACAGCGTGGTGTAGACACCGCCTTCCAGCAGGATGAAGCGCTCGTAGTCCCACTGCTTGGCGAAATACAGGTTGGTCAGGTGGAACACCACGGTGAAGTACAGGGAGGCAGCCACGAACACGGCGAGCAGGGTCTTCATGCGCGCCAGGACGCGCTCGTCCAGGGTCAGGCCGTTCCACAGGTACATGGCGGTCTGCACCAGCAGGAACGCCGCCAGGCCGTAGGCGAAGGAGAAGATGATGAACATGGGCGCCATCAGGGCCGAGTTGTAGCCGGCGCGCGCCACCAGGAAGCCGAAGATGGAACCGGTGGCCGTGGTCAGCGCCAGGCGCCACAGGAAGGCGGCGAAGCCCACCGGCTTGGAATAGGCCTTGAGCTTGCGGTCCATCAGGGTCAGGAGGTACAGGCCGACAATGGCGAAGAAGCCGTTGTAGAACAGCATGTTCCAGGCAAAGATGGACTTGAAGTTGTAGTGGGTCATGGCCACGATCAGCCGATCGGGGCGCCCCAGGTCCAGGACCAGCACGGCCAGGCCGCCAGCCAGCATGGCCAGGGCCAGCATGCCGGACAGGGGTGCACGGGCCTTGTAGACCTGCTTGCCGAACACGGAGCCGATGGAGGCGACGTTGAGCACGCCGGAGGCGGCCACGATCAGGAACACGGCGAAGACATGGGGCAATCCCCAGACCACCTGGTTGTTCATGCCGGTCAGGACATGGCCATGATGTTCCAGGGTGAAGAAGGCGAACAGCGTGCCCAGGACCACCAGGCCGCCCGCGCCCAGCAACATGAGAAATTGGGGTGTGCGGCAATTCCCCTGATTGATGCAGTTTTCGTTCGCCATGACTTAGATCCCCTGATAACGAACGCCGGTGTTGAGGCCCAGGTCGGCGCGGACCTCGGTGCTGGCCTGGCTCTTGAGGGCCTTGGCGATCGCGCTCTCGGGATCCTTCAGATCGCCGAATACCATCGCCTGGTGTCCCTTGGCATTGCAGGCCTCGACGCAGGCGGGTTGTTCATCCCGATCCACGCGCTGCACGCAGAACGTGCAGGACTCGACGCAGCCTTTTCCGCGCGGCACCTCCGGATTCTGGTCGGTAAGCGGTTCATGCACGAAGGAGCGGGCCTTGTACGGGCAGGCCATCATGCAATAGCGGCAGCCGATGCAGATATGGCGATCCACCAGCACGATGCCGTCGGCGCGCCGCATGGATGCGCCGGTTGGGCACACATCGACGCAGGGCGGATGTTCGCAATGCTGGCAGAGCATGGGCAGTTCGTGCACACGTCCGTTGCGCAGATCCTTGATATTCAGCTTGCGGATGTATTGCGAGTCCTGGGGACCCGTCTCGCCGGAAAGGCCGTTCTCGGTATTGCAGGCGGTGACGCAGTCGTTGCAGCCGTCGCCGCACTTGCTGGTGTCGATGAGCATGCCCCAGCGCTTGCTGGCCGAGGCGCCTTCCTCGGGCGCGCGGCTGTGGGCGACGCTGTAGACCAGCACACCGGATGCCGCGGTGGCGCCGGCCATGACGGCTCCGGCCTTGAGAAAATCACGACGCTCTTGCATGGTGTCCCGCTTGTTGTGCTCGCTCATTGCCCGCCTCCGTTGACCTGGGAAGGCACGTGAGGCGAGGCGGCCGATTTTTTCCCGGGCCGGGTGGCATGGCAGTCCCAGCAGTCCAGCTTGACGCTGGCATAGCTGTGGCAGGCCGCGCAAAAATCCTCCTTGCTGGCCGCCACGCTGCCGGTCTTCTCGCTGGCATGGCATTCCACGCACCGCTTCAGGCTGTGCCTGGTGGTGCGGATGCCCTTGCGCATCGTCTCGTCACGCTGGTGCTTGAGCAGATCCATGTGGTTGCGACGCATGAACTGCGTGTCCTCCACGCACTTCTCGCCCTTGCCACGCTCCAGCTTGGGCAGATCCACGCCCGCCACCGCCTCGCTGGACGGGGCGGCCATCAGGGCCGCCACGCCAGCGAGGACGGCCAGGCGCAGCCCCGCGCGCAAACAACCGGCCAGTTTCGCCATGCCATTCATCCTTTTGATTACTCACCCATACCCATGACGATGTAGCCGGTGGGGCACACATCCGCGCAAATGTGGCAGCCGATGCACTTGGTGTAGTCGGTGTCCACATAGCGGCCGGTGGTGGGGTTGTCCTTTTTCTTGACCTTGAACACAGCGGTCATCGGGCAGTAGACCACGCAGTTGTCGCACTCGAAGCACAGGCCGCAGGACATGCAGCGCTTGGCCTCGCTCACGACCTGTTTCTCGTCGAGAGCATGCAGCCGATCCTCGAAGTTGCCCAGGGCGGAGTCCTTGTCCAGCACCGTCACGCCACGCTGGTTGCGCGGGGTCTTGAGGAAGTGACCCAGGAACATCTCGGTGGACGGAATCACGTAGCGCTGGGAACGATCCTCGTAGTTGTGCAGGGTATCCTTCCAGTCGGCGGAACCCCAATCCGGGCCATGATGTTCCTTGTACTCGTGGCCGGATTCGACCCACTTGCGCACCATGTCCCAATGGGAGACGTCCACCTTGGGGCGACGGTCGAGTTCGTCGCCGCGCAGGAAGGCGTCGATGCCATCGACGCAGATGCGGGCGTGGCCGATGGCGGTGGTCAGTAGATGGGGACGGATCACGTCGCCGGCGACGAAAACATTGGGCTTGTTGGGGAAGCGGTAGTTCTTGTCGGCGCGGATCAGGCCCTTGTTGTTGTTGAAATCTTCCAGGCCGGTGAAATCGACGGCCTGGCCGATGGCGGAGACGATCAGGTCGCCGGTGATGTCGTACTCGGTGCCTTCCTTGATCCTGGTCTCGTTGCCGACCATCTCGAACTCGGCCACGCGCAGGGCGGTGGCGCGACCGTCGGCGCCCCTGATCACGGCGACGGGGGTCACGCCGCCGATGATCTCGATGCCTTCGGACTTGGCCTGCTCCACTTCATGCTTGTTGGCGGCCATCTTGTCGATGGTGGCGCGGGAGATCAGCACCACGTCGACACCCTGGCGGGCGGCGATGGAGGCGACGTCATGGGCGGCATGGCCGGCCAGCACCATTTCCGGCAGGTCGGTGGTGGAGGCGTTGGTGATCTTGCCGAGGCGGCGGGCGACGGTCGCCACGTCGATGGAGGTGTCGCCACCGCCGATGACCACCACCTTGTTGCCGACATGCTGCAGGCGGCCTTCGTTGAAGGCGCGCAGGAAGGACATGGCGGTCACGCAGTTGGGCGCGTCGGCGCCGTCGACCGGCAGGCTACGGCCACCCTGGGCGCCCAGGGCGATCAGGATGGCGTCGTATTCCTTCTCGATCTGCTCCATGGGAACGTCGGTGCCGATGCGGCAGTTCAGGCGGGTGTCCACGCCCATGTCGATGATGCGCTTGATCTCGCCGTCCAGCACCTCGCGCGGCGTCCGGAAGCCGGGGATGCCGTAGCGCATCATGCCGCCGAGTTCGGCGTGGTCGTCGAAAATGGTGGCGCCATGGCCCAGGCGGCGCAACTGGTAGGCCGCCGCCAGGCCGGCGGGGCCGCCACCGATGATGGCGACCTTCTTGCCGGTTTCACTGGCCGGCTTCTCGAAGCCGATGTTGTTGTCCAGGGCCCAGTTGCCGAGGAAGTGCTCGACGGAGTTGATGCCGACGTTTTCTTCCACCATGTTGCGGTTGCAGCCGGACTCGCAGGGAGCCGGGCAGACACGGCCCATGACGGCCGGGAAGGGGTTGGCGGTGGTGAGACGACGGAAGGCGTATTCCTGCCAGCTCTGGCCGCCGGTGGGCTTCTCGATGCCGCGCACGATGTTCAGGTAGCCGCGGATATCCTCGCCGGCGGGGCAGGAGCCCTGGCAGGGCGCGGTGGAAAGCACATACTCCGGGCACTTGTGCGACCAGCTGGCCTGGAAAATCTTTTCCTGGGAACGGCGATAGTTTTCCTCGGTCTCGCCGTCCTTGTAACGGCGCCAGGTCAAACCTTCGGTTTTCTTTACATCCTTGGATGTGACAGCCATCTTCGCTCTCCTATCGTCAAATTCGTGCGGCGCGAGCACCAAACCACGCTGCTACTCGGGTTGGCACGGAACCCCGTGCCGCCAATGTTGCCTCAAATCCGCTACTGCTGGTCTCGTATCAATCCAGCTTGATGGCCGTGCTGACCAGCTGATGCACGCCGCCAACCGAGTTTCGATCAAATCCGTAATACGGCAAGACCTTGGTGAACTGGGCCTTGCAGATGGCGCAGATCAGCGCCAGGAAGTTCACCCCGTCGCTCCGCACCACATTGTTGTAGGCGTTCATGCGTGGCAGGGCGCCCTTGACCCGCGCCTCGATCAGGTCGTCGGTCAGCATGCCGCCGCCGCCGCCGCAACAGAACGTGCCTTCGCCGATGGTTTCCGCCGCCATGTCCTGGTAGTGGTTGGCCACCGCCCGGATGATGTTGCGCGGGATGGTGAACTGGCCACCGGGTTCGTCGCCCATGCGCGAACCGCGCGCCACGTTGCAGGAATCGTGGAAGGTGATGACTCGATCGTCGTTGAGGGACTTGTCGAACTTCAGCGCCCCCTTCTCGATCAGGTCCCAGGTGTATTCGCAGATGTGCATGGGCTGCGGGTAACGCATGTCAAGCTGATCGCGCAACTGCTTGGCGAAGGGATCGTCACCGCCCCAGCCAATGCCGGTCAGGGTATTCCAGTAGGCGTAGGCCACGCGCCAGGCGTGCCCGCACTCGCCGACGATGATGCGCTTGACGCCCAGTTCCAGGGCCGCGTCGCGGATGCGCATGGCGACATTACGCATGGTCTCGTAATTGCCGTTGAACAGGCCGAAGTTGCCCGCCTCGGAGGCGTGGGTGGACAGGGTCCAGGACACGCCGGCGGCATGGAACACCTTGGCATAGCCGATCAGGGATTCCACATGGGGCTCGGAGAAGAAGTCGGCCGACGGCGTGACCAGCAGGATCTCGGCGCCCTTCACATTGAGCGGCATTTTGACGGGCACGCCGGTATCCGCCTCGATGTCTTCTTCCAGGCCGGCCAGGGTGTCTTCCAGGGCGGGGCCGGGCAGGCCCAGGTTGTTGCCGATCTTCTGCACCTTGACCAGGATCTCGCTGGAGTACTTCTGGCCGATGCCCACGTAGTTGAGGATCTCGCGCCCGGCCATGGTGATCTCGGCGGTGTCGATGCCATAGGGGCAGTACACGGAACAGCGGCGGCACTCGGAGCACTGGTGATAGTAGTTGTACCACTTGCCGAGGGTTTCCTCGGTGAGGTCCTCGGCGCCCACCAGCCACGGGGCGATCTTGCCCGGCAGGGTGAAATAGCGGCGATAGACCTTGCGCATCAACTCCTGACGCGCGACCGGCATGTTGTTGGGGTCGGCGGTGCCGAGGAAATAGTGGCACTTGTCGGTGCAGGCGCCGCAATGCACGCAGGCATCCATGAATACGCGCACGGAACGGAACTTTTCCAGCACCTGCCCCATGCGGTCGAGGGCACGCTCCTTCCAGTCCGCCGGCAACTGATGGGGATAACCCAGGTAGGACTGGGAGGTCTCGGCCGCGACGAAGGATTTCAGATGCGACATCGCCCCTTCCCTGATCTTGGGGACTTCCGTGTATTCCGTCAGGGTGGGAACTTCAAACTGGGGACCGGCCACGTTTGCTCCTTATCTCTCTTGCGCTGTTCAGTATGCGATCAACCGCCGGCGTCAGGACTTGTTGCGTTCCAGGGCGGCGGCCCAGGGAGCGAGATGGCGCTGTTCGCGCGGGTTGTCGGCCTGATTGCGGGTCGGACTGAAGAAGATACCGGGTGCGTGCAACAGCTTGCTGATGGGGAAGATGATCATCAGCAGGGCCACCAGGCCCAGGTGGACCATCAGGACGCCGTCGGCGGGCATGGGCTGGAAATCGAAGGTCATCAATCCCAGCATGAAGGCCTTGAGGGCGACGATGTCGGTGTGGGACACGAAGGTCATCATCATGCCGGACAGGCCGATGGCGACGAGCAGGGCCAGCATCAGGTGGTCGGAAGGCGTGGAGATGTAGCGCACCCGATCCACCAGGAAGCGTCGCGCCCACAGGCCCGCGAGGCCGGCGACCATGATGAAGCTGGCGTACTTGCCGAAGGGCTGGATGAATTCCACCCAGAACCAGGCCGGCTCCTGGAAGTAGCGCACGTGGCGCAACAGGACCACGGCCAGGCCCACATGAAACAGCCAGCCAAAGATCCAGATCCACTTGTTGGATTTGAACAGGGACTCGAACAGCACGACTTCGCGCGCCATGCGAACGACCACTCCCGCGTTGCTCGTGGGCGCGGGCGTGGTGGGTATCTTGAGGGGAGCCGGTGTGCGGCTGTACTCGTAAATCCTGTAGGCGACCCCGCCAATCAGAACCAGCGTGGCGAAGTAGAACAGGGTTGTGTAGAAAACCGTCAGCGAAGTCATCCGTTCCTCTGCATGTCGGGCAGATCGATATTGCGGATCAAGACAGAACACTCCCGGCGAAGCCGGAACACTCAACGCAACCTGACACCCGGCGGGCGAGCCCGCCGGGCCAATCGTTCAAGCGAGCGATCAGATGCAGCCGGTCGGCTTGGGCAGGCCGGCGATCTTGCAGGCCTGCTTGGCGGGACCGTAGGGGAACAGTTCGTACAGATACTTGTTGTTGCCCTTGTCCGGACCCAGCTTCTTGGCGACAGCCTTGGTCAGCACGCGCACGGCGGGAGCGATCTGATACTCCTCGTAGTACTCGCGCAGGAAGTTGATTACTTCCCAGTGGCTGTCGGTCAACTCGACCTTTTCATCCTTGGCCAGGTACTCACCGATTTCCTTATTCCAGTCGGCCAGATTGGTCAGATAACCCTCTTCATCGACTTCGAACGACTTGCCAGCAACTTCGACCATAGGCATAGCATTTCTCCTTAAACGAACAAAAATTACAGCCAGGACTGACAGGTGTTGTGTTCCGTCACCAGATCCACAAAACCACCGTAATCCACCAGCTTCACCCCATCCAGAACGCGCCCGGCCATGCCGCGCGCTTCCAGGTCGGGACCCAGGGCATAAATCTGAAGGTCGGGCATGGCCGCCTGGATTTTTGCCGCCGCCTCACCGCCGCTGGTCACCGCGTAAACGGCATCCTCGATCAGCAATACGGCGGAACCTTTGGTGGCCATGCGCAGGCAACTCTCGAGGGAGTTCCGCTCAGTGGCCGATTTGTTAACGATATGCAGCATGTTCGTTTTCCTCAGAAGCTGATGACAACATCCTGCTCAGCCATGAGGCTGGCCATCTCGGCGCTGTCAAGAACGGTCACATCCACGATCAGGTCGTCCTCGGTGAGGCCGCGCGCATCCATGGAGGTCTTTTCGACATACAGCTTTTCGATGTCGTAGCCCTCGAGAGCACGGTAGGTCTTGGAGAAATCCTTGACCTCGATGCCCTTGGTATTCATGCCCTTGATCAACTCGTAGACGCCGTCGTCAGTGAACACCATGCTCACGTCCTGATCGAAGGCGGCGGAGATCAACACCACCTCCAGGCCTTCCAGGGCATAAACGGTGCCGTGCGGCGCCTTGCGGTTGACAAACATGAACTTCTTGACGACGCCTTCGCCGCCTTCCATGTCATCCATCATGTCGCTCATAGCGTTCCCCTTAATCGCCGAAGGTCACCAGGCGATCGCACTGGATGCCGGCTTCCACCAACTGGCCCAGGCCGGAAATCCGGAAACCCGGCGCCAGAATGTCATCCGTAATGCCGCGACGCATGCCGGCGGCGACACACACCACCAGATCCACGCCATGGTCTTCCGCCAACTTGGACCAGCGATTGACCACGTTACGATCATCCTGGGGCGGCTGAGTAAGCCTGGTCGAATTGTTCACACCGTCGTGATAGAAAAACACGCGCGGCACACTGTGACCCTTTTCGATGGCCGTCCGAGCGAACAGATAAGCGGTATCGCTTGCCTGGTGGTTGTACGGACCTTCACTAACCATTATTCCGATCTTCATTTGAATATCCCTATCTCCGATTATCAATCCCGCGCGCAGCCCCGTTTTGACCGGGGCCGCATTGGATCAGAAGCGGATATGGGTGGAAGCGTTCAGGGTAGAACGGCCACCGCGCCAGTTGTCGATGTGGTACTTGGTGAAGGGCAGGCCGGTCTTCTCGAAGAAGGCGGGCCAGCCGATGCGGTCGATCCAGTCGCTGACGCGCTCCCAGGGCCGGCCATCCGCCTTGTAAGTGCTCAGGATCTTCTTGACCACTTCACTGACTTCGGGCCAGCGCGGCGGGTTGTTGGGGATGCCCGCGGCCACCAGCTTGTGGAAGGTGGGCTTGGAGCGCGCATTGGAGTTCTTGCCGCCGACCCAGATGGCGAACTTGGAATGCTCGGGGTCGTTGATCTGCATGGGCGGGCAGGGGGGGAAGCAGGCGCCGCAGCAGATGCACTTCTTCTCGTCCACTTCCAGGGAAGGCTTGCCGTTCACCAGGGCGGGGCGGATGGCGGCCACCGGGCAGCGGGCCACGACGGTGGGGCGCTCGCAGACGTTGGCCACCAGGTCATGGTTGATCTTGGGCGGCTTGGTGTGCTGGATCACGATGGCGATGTCGGCCTGGCCGCCGCAGTTGATCTCGCAGCAGGAGGTGGACAGCTTGACGCGGTTGGGCATCTCGCAATTCACGAATTCGCTGTAGAGATCGTCCATCAGCGCCTTGACCGCGCCGGAGGCATCGGTACCCGGGATGTCGCAGTGCAACCAGCCCTGGGTGTGGGCGATCATGGACACGGAGTTGGCGGTGCCGCCGACCGGGAAGCCATTGTCGGACAGGGCCTTGATCAGGGGTTCCACCTTGGCCTGATCGGACACCATGTATTCGATGTTGGAACGGGTGGTGAAACGCACGTAGCCATCGGCGAACTGGTCGGCGATATCGGCCAGCTTGCGGATGGTGTAGTGGTCCATCTGGCGCTGGGTTCCGGCCTTGACGGTCCAGACCTGATCGCCATTCTCGGCGCGGTGATAGAGCACGCCCGGCTTGGGATGGGAGTGATACACCCACTTGCCGTAGTTGTTCTTCATCACGGGATGCATGTAGGGCATCGGATCCGGGGTGCCGGACTCGATGGTTTCATGAGTACGTTCAGCCATTCTTGTCTCCAATCAAGTGAGATCAGGATATCAATATTCACTTTTCGAGCGACCACCGAAGACGGTGGCCGCTCAACTAGACAGCGCGCTTAGGCCGTGGCCTGCTTGCGCTCAAACCATTTTTCCGCTTCGGCATCCCAGCCATCGGTGCGGATATAGGGGTTGGTACGCGGGTGGCTGATCATGTTCGGATCCACCTCCAGGCCGATGCCCTCGAGGAAGTTGACCAGGCCGATGCGCTCGATCATCTCGCCGGTACGCTCGTGCTCCAGAGCATTCTCGGCGAAGAAGTCGATGATGGTCCGGCCCAGATCGTTCAGTTTCTCGAAATCCTCATCGCTTTCCAGCTTCATGAACGGGATGACCACGGTACCCATCAGGTCGCCGATCTTCAGGGTGCGCTTGCCGCCGATCAGGATGGTCACGCCCTTGTCCTTGCCGGGCAGCAGGGCGCCGGGCATGACGTTGAGGCAGTGCATGCAGCGCACGCAGTTGTGGTTGTCGATCTCGATACAGTTGGTGTCGGACACCGCGACCTTGGTGACGCCCTCGCCGGCGGCGGCGCCGTCGTTCTTGACCAGACGGATGGCGCGGGTGGGGCACATGCTCACGACCATGTTGGTCAGGTCTTCCACGCTGTGGGAAGCCATCCAGTCGCGCGCCAGGGTTTCGTTGGCCTGGATATTGTCGCGCCAGGTGCCGATGGTGGCCATGTCGGAACGCTGGATGGAGTTCACGCAGTCGTTGGGGCAGCCCGAGAACTTGAACTTGAACTTGTAGGGCAGGGAGGGACGATGCATGTCGTCGATGTTGTTGTTGACCAGCACGCGCAGCGCGCGCGCCTCGTCAAAGCAGGACATTTCGCAGCGCGCCGCGCCAACGCAGGACATGGAGGTGCGCAGCGCGGGGCCGGCGCCACCCAGGTCGAAGCCCATTTCATTGAACTTGTCGAAGGCCACCTGCACATTCGCGGTGCTGATGCCTTGCAGCATGATGTCACCCGACTGGCCGTGCAGCGCGATCAGGCCGGAACCGCCGGTCTCCAGCCAGGCATCGCACATCTGGCGCAGAAGGTCCGAGGTGTAGTGCATGCCGGCGGGCGGCATGATGCGCAGGGTGTGGAACTCGGCGGCCTCGGGGAATTTGGGGGTGCCGTCCTCGTTCTTCAGTTCGGTGAATCGCGGAATGACGCCGCCACCGTAGCCGACCACGCCAACGGTACCGCCCTTCCAGTAACCGAACTTGGTCTGATAGGAGGTTTCGAGCTGGCCCATGAGGTCAACCATCATGTCACTGTCTTTTGCCAGGCGCTTCAGGCCGGAAACGAAAGACGGCCACGGGCCATTCTCAAGTTCGTCCAGGTTCGGCGTATTGTGCATCTGCTTAGCCATCTGTCTTTCTCCTTGAAGTCTTGAACTACGGGTGTCGTCACAACTCACAGCACCTTCTCGCCGGTACTTTGCCCTAGCGGAACGAGTCATCGCATATTAGGGACGGCTTATCCACCCCACCATCATTCCGATGGGGTAACCGGGTAATTCACTTGGGTACCCCCTACCTACCCGATCGGGTAGATACGAGGCTACCCATTGCTGGCACTTATACCCGATTGAAAATGTCGGATAATCAGCACATCAATGAATTCTTATGAATTATGGACCAGATCACCTCACTTGCGAAATTCAGAAATCCTTATGGGAACCAGGAGATCGAACTCCAGGAAATCCGCTACGAATCCGGCGGCATGCCCATGCTACGCTTGCGCATCAAGGAGCGAGGCGCGCGCTTCACCATCTTCGATGTCGATCCCCTGACCACGAAATTCTGGGCGGAGGAAATGCTGAAGTGGGCGCAATCTTGCGCCATCCCCCCGGAGAACAGTGAGGATTGAGTCATGCGGATGTACAGCGCCGAATGGGAGGCGATCAAGGATTTCGAGTATGTCGCCAAGTTCAAGGATGTCCAGTTCGACCTGATCGGCCTAGAGCTCCCCGAAGATCACGGCTACGCCTTGCATGAGGAAGTCGCGCGGCACCTCCCCTGGCTGCGAAGCTCGCCCGAGGCGGGCATTCATCCGATTCACGGCGCGCCCAGCGGGCGCAACGCGAATCTGGTGATCAACCGCCGCGTCAAGCTGGTCCTGCGCCTTCCCCTCGAGCGCATCGCCGATGCCCGGGCCCTGGTGGACAAGACCATCGACCCTGGCGCGGGCAGGATCGTCGTCGGCGCCATGAAGGAGAAACCCTTGATGCCCTTTGCCAACCTCTATTCGCATTTCGTCGATGTCGGCACCGCGGATGAGGGCGAATTCATCGCCGAGGCGCGCCGGCTCCTGGACGAGATGGAGATAGCGGGCGGGCTGATTCCCGGCAAGCAACGTAAAATGCAAACCCCCGATGGGGTAATTGGCGGCTACAGTCTGATGTTGCACGATATCGGCATGCGGCAATCCCTGACCTTGCAGGAACGAGGCCTGGGGCTGCATCGTGGCTATGGATGTGGCATCTTCATACCGCATAAATCAATCAAGGAAGTGGGTGGCGGCTGAGCGATCCGGCCGTCGCCCGCAGTATTTTGCAACCCGTGTGATAGGAGAAAAACCGTGGGATACATCCTGAATGGCGAAGAACTCGAGGTGGATGATGATGGTTTCCTGCTGGAAGCCAATTTCAGCGACGAAATCGTCCCCGTCATCGCCGAGGCCGAAAACATCAAGCTGACCGACGAACACTGGCAGATCATCAACTATATGCGCCGCAAGTATCAGGAGGACGGCCATACCCCCAATTTCCGCAACATGGTGACGGAACTGGATGAAGAGATCGAGGGCGTCGACTGGAAGAAGAAGCTCTATGAACTCTTCCCCCTGCAGCCCAACCGCCAGGCCGCCAAGGTGGCCGGTTTGACCAAGCCTTTCGGCAAGGGCGGCTACTAGGCAGTCGTCAGTCCGCGGTTGGCGGTCGTCGGGGATTTCCGCTGACGAACCACCAACCGCGGACCGCCAACCGACGACCGCCGATTCTCGACCGACCGCTGAATCGATGTACTCCAACACCCTCGTTACCACCGAAGATCTGGCGGCCCATCTCGACGATCCGCGATGGATCGTGTTCGACTGCCGCTTCACCTTGACCGACCCGTATGCCGGGCGTCAGGCCTATCTCAAGAACCACATTCCCGGCGCGATCTACGTCCACCTAGACGAAGACCTGTCCGCGCCGATCAGCGAAACCACGGGTCGGCACCCCCTGCCCGCCACGGAAACCTTCGCGGAAAAACTGTGCCAGTGGGGAGTCGGCGTCAACAAACAGGTGGTGGTCTACGACGACAGTTTCGGTGCCATGGCCGTGCGCATGTGGTGGATGTTGCGCTGGCTCGGCCATCCGGGCGTCGCGTTGCTGGATGGCGGCTACCCGAAATGGCTACGGCACAAGTTGCCGGTCTCCCCGGACTTGCCGGAGGTCCACCGGGGCAACTGCGCCTGCCTCCCGGAACCGACCCAGATCGTCGATGCCGGCCAGGTCCTGCATGCCGCGCTAACCGGCGAGCAACTCATCATCGACGCGCGACCGGAACGTCGTTTCACCGGCGAATTCGAACCGCTGGACCCCGTGGCCGGCCACATTCCCGGCTCCATCAACTGGTCCTTCGAGGAGAACCTGGACATCGACGGCACCTTCCTGCCGCCCGAAGCCCTGCGTGAAAATTTCCAGGCCCTGCTGAAAGGCCGGCCGGCCTGGCAAGTCATTCATTCCTGTGGTTCCGGCGTCACCGCCTGCCACAACCTGCTGGCCATGGAAATCGCCGGCCTGCCGGGTTCCCGCCTCTACCCCGGGTCCTGGAGCGAATGGATCCGTGATCCGTCCCGCCCGGTGGCCACCGGGGACTGAGAGCCTGTCGCGGTGGGCATGGCGGCCAGAATCAGGGAAAACCGGATAGCGGCGCGGGCGGCTCATGCCCTCGCCACGAATTCCCGCAACATCACCACACCCCGTTCCCCCCGCCAGTCGCCGCCTCCCGCGGCAATCCGGCGCGGGGTCTGACATTCACTGGAACAGGCTCCAACCATGGCCCTGCGCGTCAAGACCGTCTGGTTCAAGAAACATGGCGAACGTCCCGCCGAGGAAGTCGCCACCGTGCTGGCCTCCAACATCTGGCGGCTGGCCGACAAGGCGGTGGACAACCTGTCCAAAGCCGATTTCGACATCATCACCCCCGAGCGGGGCTTCAAGATCATCGGTGAACTGACCTGCTTTCTGGTCCACTTCGTCGATCGCCTGGCCTTTGATCGCATGGACGACGCCAAACGGCAGAATCTGGTCAGCGCGGTCGGCGTCAGCCTGGCCGAAAACATGGAGCGGAACATCCTGGAACTGACCGATGGCAGGCGCGATCCCGACTACGATTACCAGGACGGCTACATCGATCTGCTCAACCGGCGCATGGCGGACTATTCCGAATTCGAGTTCCCGGACGACAAGGCCAGCTTCCAGGCCCTGCGCTTCCTCAGCCTGATGGTGCGGGAAGGCATGGAGAAATCCGACCAGACCTGGATCCAGGACCAGCTCATGGACATCGAAGTGCCGGAAATGATGGGCACGGTGAAGAAAAGCATGGACGGCTTCTATCCGGCGAGCGGAGACCGCTGAGCGGGGCGGCCTCCCCGACTCGCTCCTCAACCCCTTCGCTCCTCAGTCCTTACCCCTCGCCGCCATGATCCCCGCCGACTCCCCCTTCCATCCCGACAACGAAGCCGGTTATCGGGCCTGGCGCGCGGCCAAGCTGGCGGACTATCCGACACGGGGCGAGGACCTCGTCGTCCCGGTGCGCGACCCCGAACAGCTCGACGACGCGGAATACGCGGCTTTATGGCGCCTGATCGCCAAGACCAACATGGCCATCTACGCCACGGGGATGGGAGAAAGCGAGGACAAGGAAGGACCTCGCCGGCTCTCCGCCCAGTTCGGCCTGACCCGCCTGGACGCCAACTGGCTGGCGGACGAGGACGGCATCTCCAGCCTCACGCCCCAGGACGAGGACGCGGAGGGAGCCCGGCGCGGCGAGTTCATCCCCTATACCCACCACCGCATCCGCTGGCACACCGACGGTTACTACAACCCGCCGGATCGGCGCATCCTCGCCATGACGCTGCATTGCGTGAGACAGGCGGACCAGGGCGGCGAGAACGACCTGATGGACCATGAACTGGCCTATATCGCCTTGCGCGACGCCAATCCCGACCATGTCCGGGCCTTGATGGCCCCGGACGCCATGACGATTCCGGCCCGCGCCGATGAAACGGGCGTGGCCCGCCCCGACGAGATCGGCCCGGCCCTGTGCGTGCGCGATGGCATGCTGCACCTGCGCTACACGGCCCGCACCCGGAGCATCGCCTGGAAGCGGGACGCGGCCACGACAGCGGCGCTGAATGCCCTGGAAGAACTGCTGGACAGCCGCCCCGCCGGCGCGTTCACGCTCAAGCTGCAACCCGGCATGGGCCTGATCTGCAACAACGTCCTGCATACCCGCGCCGGATTCACGGACCGGCCCGAGCACCGGCGCCTGCTGTACCGGGCCCGGTACCACGACCCCCTCAGGAACCTCAGGGTTTAGAGCCTATTTCAGTCAGCAGGCCCTCAGGATTTCTCGGCGCCGGGCCCGAGCTTGTGCTCCACCGCGAACACCGCCGCCGCCACCCGCGAGGACAGATTGAGCTTGGCCAGGATATGGCGCACGTGCAGCTTGACCGTGTCGTAGCTGATATCGAGCTGGCGCGCGATGGCCTTGTTGCTCTCGCCCTTGGCCAGATGCGAAAGGATTTCCCGCTCCCGCTGGGTGAGGGATTCCAGCAGCGAAGCCGAGCTGCTGCCCTTGTTGTCCAGCATGCGCACCAGCTTGGCGGTCATGCCCGGCGCCACCACGGTTTCGCCGCGGGCGGCGCGGATGATGGCATCCACCACCTCGTCCGGCTCCATGCTCTTGAGCAGGTAACCCTTGGCGCCGTTGCGCAGGGCGCGGGCCATGTCCTCCTCCGCCTCGCTCACGGTCAGGATCAGCACCGGCGGATTGAAACCGTTGCCACGCAACTGCTGCATGACCTGGATACCGTCGATGCCGCCGATGTTGAGATCCAGAATCAGCACATCGGGCTGATGGGCGTCGAGCAAGGCCGCGACTTCGGCGGGATTGCCGGTGATGGCCACCACGTTCACCGCGCCCTCGCTTTCCAGCAGTTCGGCCAAGCCCTTGCGGAACAGGGTGTGGTCGTCCACCAGGATGATGCGCAGGCGGCTCATGACTGATCCTCCACGCCCTGTCGCGCCGGGAAGCTCAGGCGAACGATGGTGCCCCCCGCGGGGCGGCTTTCGATGGTGAGCTTGCCGCCCAGCTTGGCCGTGCGTTCGCGCATGATGGTCAGGCCGAAGCTCTTGCCCATGTCCGAGGTGGCGGAAGCATTCAGGCCGACCCCGTCGTCGGCCACGTTCACCACATACTGGTTCTCGTGCAGGTCCAGAGTCACCACCACGTGGCGAGCGCGGGAGTGCTTGCAGATGTTGTAGAGGGCTTCCTGGATGATGTGGAACACCTGGATTTCCTCTTCCGGCGTCAACACCACGTCCTGGGCCACGTTGAGGAAGTCCACGTCGGCATTGGCCTTCTTGCTGAAGCTTTCCGCCATCTCCTGCAGGGCCGGCACCAGGCCGCGCGGGTCGATGCGGTCGCGGAACTGGGTGATGAGGTTGCGCAGCTCGGAGTAGGCCATGTCCACGGCCTCCTCCACGTCGCCCAGGTAGCGGTTGGCCCGATCCTGGTCGCCGTCGGCGAAGGCCTCGTTGAGGACGGACAGGCGCATCTTGGCATAGGCCAGGGTCTGGGCCAGTGAATCGTGGATCTGGTTGGCCAGCATGGTGCGTTCGTTCATCAGCGAGATGCGCATGTTTTCCCGGGTCAGGCGGGCGTTCTCCAGGGCCATGCCCAGGTGCTCGCTGATGGAGTTGAACAGGTAGCGGATGTCCTTGGGCAGGGGCTCCGGGTTGTCCAGGAAGATGTTGTAGACCCCCAGCACCTTGCCCTTGAAGCGCAGGGGCACGGCGTAGACCGTGCTGCAATGCTGGGCGAAATAGATGTGGCGCACCTGCTTCTGGCACACCTCCATGACGCTGTCGGACTGGGACGCCTGGGACAGGGTGGCCTTGCCGCAGATGCCGCATTCCAGGGGCACGTAGCGCTCCTTCTCGGCCAGGGCGGGGGACAGGCCGATGGAACCGGCCATGCGCAGATGGGCGCCGTCGGCGGTCAACACGCGCACCGCGCCAGCCTTGGCGCTCGATATGCGCACCATGATCTCGAGGAAGCGCATGAGCATCTGTTCCGTGTTGGCATCGGAACTCATGCTGCTGGCGATCTCCGCCAGCACCTCGATCACGGGCAGGCGATCTCCCGCCGAGGAATCGGGCGCATCCGCCATCTCGGCGGTTCTGGCCGCCATGCCGATGGCGGAAACGGGAATGTGGTGGGTATCCACGTCACGCAGGAGTGATACGGATCCTGGATGTTAACGGAGGCTTCCCGACAGCGCCAAAAAGTGGCGCGGGCGGTCAGAAGTTTTGCGCCAGCTTGTTGCGGGCCAGTGGCGGGTGCCGCTCGAAATAACGCTTGATGCCGTTGACGATGGCAACAGCCATCTTGTCCTGGTAGTCCTCGTCATTGAGACGTTTCTCCTCCTCCGGATTGGAGATGAACGCGGTCTCCACCAGGATGGAAGGGATATCCGGCGCCTTCAGCACGGCGAAGCCGGCCTGTTCCACGTGGGGCTTGTGCAACTGGTTGACGCCGCCGAGTTCTTCCAGCACCGCCTTGCCAACCTTGATGCTGTCGGCGATCTGGGCGGTCTGGGACAGGTCGAGCAGAGTCTGTTTCAGGTAGACATCCTTCACCGCGATATTGACGCCGCCGATCAGGTCGGCGTCGTTCTCGCGCTTGGCCAGCCATTTCGCGGCGGCGGAGGTGGCGCCCTTCTCCGACAGGGCGAATACCGAGGAACCGCGCGCGTGGGGCTTGATGAAGGCATCGGCGTGGACCGACACGAACAGGTCGGCCTGGGCCTTGCGCGCCCGGTTCACCCGCTCGTGCAGGGGAATGAAGTAATCCCCGTCCCGCGTCAGGTAAGCCCGCATGTTCTCCATCTTGTCGATCATGCCTTTGAGCCGGCGCGCGATGGACAGGGTGATGTCCTTCTCCCTGGAACCGCTGGCCCCCCTGGCACCCGGATCCTCGCCGCCGTGACCGGCGTCGATGGCGATGGTGATCAGGCGGACGTACTCCGGCTTGACGATCGGGGCCGACTTGTCCGCCTTGGCTTCCCTGACGGCTTTTTCACCCGCAGGGGCAAGTGGCTTGTCCATGGGAGCGACGCCATCCCCGCCGCGCCCGGCCCGCTCGATGGCGTTCTCGACCTGGCTTTCGATGGTCTCCGGAGCCGCCGGGTACAAGTCCATGACCAGGCGGTGGCCATAGTCTCCCATGGGCTTGAGCATGAACACCTGGGGGCGCGCCTCGGCCTTGAGTTCCACCACCAGGCGCGTGACCCCGGGCCGGTTGCGCGCCACCCGAATGGTGGTGATGTAGACATCCTGGGGCGACACCTTGGCGGCCAGTTCCGCCAGCGCCGCATCCGGCTCCACGCCCTCCAGATCCAGCACGATGCGTTCCGGATTCTTCAGGTTGAACTGCTTGTAGGTGACGGCTTCGTCCAGCTCGATGGCGATGCGGCTGTACTCCGGCGACGGCCAGAGGCGGACGGCCTTGACGCCGGCGGCCTGAGCCAGGCCGGCCGCCAGCAGGGCGAAGCCGATCATCAGGCCAAGGAAGATTTCAACCGCGCGATGCATGCCCAGCCCGCCTCCGTCAATCCCGCGATGCGGACACCGCGTCCGTCATCCCGAAAATCCAGCCCCACCACCATATCCGGCGCGGGCAACAAGCCGCCAGCCTTGTCCGGCCATTCCACCAGGCACACGCTGGCCGGATTGAAGTATTCGCGGAAGCCCGCGTCTTCCCATTCATCCGGATCGGCAAAGCGATACAAATCAAAGTGATAGAGATTAAACCTCGTAAAACTATAAAGTTCAACCAAAGTATAGGTCGGACTCTTGACCCGGCCGGAAAAACCCAGTTCCCGCAACAGGCCCCGGGTCAGGGTGGTTTTCCCCGCGCCCAGGTCGCCGCGCAGCCAGATCGTCAGGCCGGGCGCCAGCGCCCGGCCCAGGCACGCGCCCAGGGCCAGGGTGGCGGCCTCGTCCGGCAGATCGAGGAAGAGGATTTCGCTCACGCTATCATCCCGCCATGTCCCCGCATCGCGACCCCGCCGCGCTGGAAGCCCTGAAGCCCGCCATCCGGGAATGGGGGCGGGAGCTTGGCTTCTCGGCGGTGGGCTTCGCCCCCGTCGATCCGGGTGGCGCGGAACAGCGACTCATGGACTGGCTGGCGTCGGGTTATCACGGCGACATGGATTATATGGCGCGACACGGATCCAGCCGCGCCCGGCCGGAGCAACTGGTGCCCGGCACGGCCAGCGTCATTTCCGCCCGCCTGGATTACCTGCCCCGGGCCGCCGACCCCCAGGCCAACCTGGCCGATCCCGAACGGGCCTACATCTCCCGCTACGCCCTCGGGCGGGACTACCACAAGCTGATGCGCAACCGCCTGGGCAGCCTGGGAGCGCGCATCGCGGCGGCGGTGGGGCCTTGCGCCTACCGGCCGTTCGCCGACAGCGCGCCGGTCATGGAAGTGGAATTGGCCCGCCGGGCCGGGCTGGGCTGGGAAGGCAAGCACACCCTGACCCTGACCCGCGAGGGTTCCTGGTTCTTCCTCGGGGAGTTGTACACCGACCTGCCCTTCGCCCCCGACCCGCCCGTCGCGGAACATTGCGGCAGCTGCCAGGCCTGCCTGGACATCTGCCCGACCCGGGCTATCCTGGCGCCCCACCTGCTGGACGCCAGACGCTGCATCTCCTACCTCACCATCGAGCACGCCGGCGGCATCCCCCCGGACCTGCGCCCGCTCATGGGCAACCGCATCTACGGTTGCGACGACTGTCAACTGGCCTGCCCCTGGAACCGCTTCGCCCAGCTCGGCGGCCTGGCCGATTTCCAGCCCAGGCACGGTCTGGACCGGGCGGAGCTGACGGCCCTGTTCGCCTGGAGCGAACAGGAATTCCTGACGCGGCTGGAAGGCTCCCCCATCCGCCGCATCGGCCATGAACGCTGGCTGCGCAATCTGGCCGTGGCCATGGGCAACGCCCCGCCTTCCCGCGCAATCATCGCCGCCTTGCGGGCCAGATCCGATCACCCCTCGGCCCTGGTGCGGGAGCATTTACAATGGGCGCTTTCCCGGCAGGCCAACGGCCCTCCCCCACCATGAGCGAGCATCTCAATCCCCGCGGCCCCATCGGCGTTTTCGATTCCGGCGTCGGCGGCCTGACCGTGGTGCGCGCCCTCATGGAGCGGCTGCCCTTCGAATCCATCCATTACTTCGGCGACACCGCCCGGGTGCCCTACGGCATCAAGTCGGTGCAGACCATCTCCCATTACACCACCCAGATCGCCGAGTTCCTGCTGGAAAAGCGGGTGAAACTGCTGATCATCGCCTGCAATACCATGGCCGCCGTGGCCGCCCAACTGGTGCGCGACTTGTCCCCCACCCCGGTGCTGGACGTCATCGAGGCCGGCGCCCTGTCCGCCCTGGCCGCCAGCAAGACCCGCCGCATCGGCGTCATCGGCACGCCCACCACCATCAACAGCAACGCCTACGCCCGGGCCATCCACGCCATCGAACCGGAGGCCCGGCTCACGTCCCAGGCCTGCCCGCTGTTCGTGCCCCTGGTGGAGGAAGGCTGGCTGGACCATGCCGTCACCCGTCTCACCGCCCAGGAATACCTGAAACCCGTGCTGGCCGAGCAGGTGGACAGCCTGGTGCTGGGCTGCACCCACTACCCCCTGTTGAAACCCCTGCTGCAGGAGGTCGCGGGTCCCGGCGTGGCGCTGGTGGATTCCGCCGATGCCATGGCCGAGCAAACCGCCGCCCTGCTGCAGAAGCTCAACCTGAGCAACCCGGACCGATTGCCGCCGGAATACCACTTCTGGGTCACCGACGTACCCCTGCGCTTCCAGACCATCGGCGAGCGTTTCCTCGGCCGCAGCCTGTCCAACGTGCACGTGGTGCAGTGGTAGGCGGCGCCCGATTGACCTTGGTCATTATCGGATCAGCGCCTGCTAACATACGATTCGTTCAACCCCCACAACGGAAGGAAGACCATGAAAGCCCTGATCACCCTCGCCCTCTCCGCCTCCCTGGCCATTTCCGGCGCCGCCCTCGCCAGCGCGGAACTCGCCACCAAGAACAAGTGCAATACCTGCCATGCCCCGGACAAGAAAATGATGGGACCCTCCTGGAAGGATGTGGCCGCGAAGAACAAGGGCCAGAAGGACGCCGAGAAGATGCTGGCCGACACCATCGTCAAGGGGCAGCAAAGGCAAATACGGCAAGATCCCGATGCCGCCCCAACCCAAGGCTCAGGCTGACTCGGCCGCCCTGGCCAAGTGGATCCTGACCCACTGAGCCACGGACCGAACGGCGAAAAAACGCGGGCATGACCCGCGTTTTTTCATGGTGCGCGATCAGCACGAAGCTTCACATTGACATGATACTAATTTCTGATACTGTTTATTCATGAAGCGCAAGCACGCGAAAACCCTGGAGTTGATCCTCGGCCGCCTCGTGTCGGCCCGGTTTCCCCCTTCCCCCCCTGGGGGGCTCTTTTCATCGAACTGGGCGGTCAGGTAGCGGAACGGGAAGGGTCGCGCGTGCTGGTGCGATTGTTCAACGACAGGCGGGTGTTCCATCGCCCGCACCCCGAGCCGACCACGGACAAGGGGGCGGTGGAATCCATCCGCAAGTGGCTGGAAGAGAACGGAGTGAAGCCATGAACAATGTCATGACCATCAACGGCTATCAGGCCGTCATCAACTACGACCCGGAAATCCAGATGTTTCGGGGCGAGTTCCTGGGCCTGAACGGCGGCGCGGATTTCTACGCCAGGGACGTGGAGGGATTGCAACGCGAGGGGGAAATCTCCCTCAAGGTATTCCTGGAAGCCTGCGCCGAGGATGGCGTGGACCCGCGCAAGACTTTTTCCGGGAAGTTCGTGCTCCGGATCGGCCCGGAGACCCATCAGGCGGCGGCCATCGCGGCGGCGGCGCACGGAATGAGCCTGAACCAATGGGCGGCGGAGGCCATCCGGGAGGCAACAAGGGCTTAACAATCGGCCCAGGGTTCAGCTGTTCTAATTGGCGGAAGCGGTGAGATTCGAACTCACGGATGGTTGCCCATCGCCGGTTTTCAAGACCGGTGCCTTAAACCGCTCGGCCACGCTTCCCGGGGTGTCGGCGGCGGCTTGAACGCATGCCGCCGGATTGGGGGCGCATTGTAAACCGGGCGGCGGATGGCGCGTATGCGACGGGCACGAATCGGGGCAATTGTTGTAGGCTACGGCGCGCGATTATTCCCCCCCGAACGACTCCGGAGTCCCCATGAACAAAACCATCATCGCCACGTCCGGCGCGCCCCAGGCCATCGGCACCTATTCCCAGGCCGTCAGGGTCGGCGACACCGTCTACCTGTCCGGCCAGATCGGCCTGAATCCCGCCGACATGCAACTGGTGGCGGGCATCGAGGCGCAGATCCACCAGGTGTTCGGCAACCTGAGGGTGGTGGCCGAGGCGGCCGGCGGCGGACTGGCCGACATGGTCAAGCTCAATGTGTACCTCACCGACCTGGGTGACTTCGCCAAGGTCAACGAGATCATGGCCCAGTATTTCAGCCCGCCCTATCCGGCCCGGGCCGCCGTGGGCGTCGCCGCGCTGCCTCGGGGCGCCCTGGTGGAGGCGGACGGGGTGCTGGTCCTGCCCTGAGCCGACCAGCGTCTTGCCCGGCGGCCCGGCGGCCGACCGCCCCCCAGGAATGAGAATCCGAGAATGAGGCATGCACCAAACCAGGAATGAAGCGTTGCAAGTGCTGAGCGATCCCAGAGTCGCCGGCTACATCCTCGATGCGATCCATGACGGCGTCATGGTCACCGATGCCGACAACCGCATCATCGCGGTCAACCGGGCCTTCACTGAAGTCACCGGCTACCGCCCGGAAGAAATCATCGGCCGCGGGCCCGCGGCGCTCAAATCCGGACGCCACGGCACCGCGTTCTACCGGACCATGTGGCGCGCCCTCGAGGAAACCGGCCATTGGCGGGGCGACATCTGGGACCGGCGCAAGGACGGCGAGGTCTACCTCGAACATCTCAGCATCGCCGCCATCCGGGACGATGCCGGCCGGGTGATCCGCCATGTGGGCGTGTTCAGCGACATCCAGAAACTCCACGCCGCCCATGAACAACTGAAGCGGCTGGCCCATTTCGACACCCTCACCGAGCTTCCCAACCGCACCCTGCTCACGGAACGGCTGCGCCAGGCCAGCGAGCACGCCAAGCGCAACAATCAACTGCTGGCGCTGATCTTCATGGACCTGGACGGGTTCAAGCACCTGAACGACAACTTCGGCCATGCCGTGGGCAACAGTCTGCTGCTGATGGTGGCCCAGCGCCTGCGCCAGGTGGTGCGCGCGGGCGATACCGTGGCCCGCCTGGGCGGTGACGAGTTCGCCGTGATCGTCGGCGGCCTGCCCAACATGGACGAACTGGAAACGGTCGCCAACCGGATCCTGACCCTGTGCGCGGTGCCCTGCGATATCGAGGGGCGCCAACACAGGTTGACCGCCAGCCTGGGCATCACGGTCTATCCCTTCGACAACGCCGATCCGGAAACCCTGCTGCGGCACGCGGACCAGGCCATGTACCAGGCCAAGCAGGGGGGCCGCAACCGCTACCACCTGTTCGACGCCGAACAGGACCAGTTGGCCTTCACCCGGCGCCAGATGCGCGATCGCCTGGGCGAGGCCCTGGCCCGGCGGGAACTGGAGCTGCATTACCAGCCCAAGGTGAACCTGCGCGTGGGCAAGGTGATCGCCGCCGAGGCGCTGCTGCGCTGGCGCCATCCGGAACGGGGCCTGATACCGCCGGCGGAATTCCTGCCGCTGGTCGAGCATGACGATCTGATCATCGACATCGGCGAATGGGTGATCCGCGCCGCCCTGGCCCAGATGGCCGAATGGCGGGCGGCGGGGCTGGACTTGCCGGTCAGCGTCAACGTCGCCGCCCGCCAGTTGCAGCATGCCGATTTCGTCGACTGCCTGCATGGCTGCCTGGCCGAATATCCGGACCTGCCCGATGGCAGCCTGGAACTGGAGATTCTCGAATCCGCCGCCCTGGACAACATCGCCCACGTGCGCGAGATCATCAACACCTGCCAGCGCATGGGGGTCGGCTTCGCCCTGGACGATTTCGGCACCGGCTACGCCTCCCTGACCTACCTGCGCGACATTCCGGCGGACGTGCTGAAGATCGACCGCAGCTTCGTGCGCGATGTGCTGGAAGACGCCGACGACCTCATCCTGATCGACGGCGTCATCGGCCTGGCCACGGCTTTCCGGCGCACCGTGGTGGCGGAAGGGGTGGAATCGGCCGAGCAGGGGGTGTTGCTCATGCGCCTGGGCTGCGACATCGCCCAGGGCTACGGCATCGCCCGCCCCATGCCGGCGGCGGACATCCCGGCCTGGGTGGCCGGATACCGTCCCGATCCCCAGTGGGCGCTGTGGGCCGACACCGGCTGGGAGATGGTGGACTTTCCCCTGCTGGTGGCCCGCTACGACCATGTCAGATGGGTCCGGCAGCTGGTCGAGTATGTGGAAGGCGCCCCCCTGCGCCTTGGCGAGCACGAACTGATCGACCACCACCAGTGCCGCTTCGGCCACTGGTACTACGGCCAGGGTCGAGCACGCTATGGCGAACTGGAGGAATTCGCCGCCCTGGAGCCGGTCCACATCGCCGTCCACGAGCTCGGCCCCGAGATCGCGCGGCTGTGCGCGGCCGGACAGACGGAACTGGCCAGGGCCGGCATCCACCATCTGCTGGCGCTCAAGGAGCGCATCCTGGACGGCCTGGCCGTCCTGCAGCGGGCGGTCGCATCGGGCCGACCGGCGCCAATCCGCGACCGGGCCCGATAGCGCCGTCCCATGGCCGCCGAGCCGCCTGAAGCCATCGCCCGTCGGCTCGGCCTGGCCGGCGCGCGGGATCTCGTCCTGCACCTGCCCCTGCGCTACCAGGACGAAACCCGCCTTACCCCCCTGGACCAGGCCCGCCCGGGCCAGGAGATCCAGGTCGAGGGCGTGATCCTGCACGCGGAAGTCCAGCCCCGGCCCAGGCGGCAACTGGTGGCGGAGATCGGCGAGGACGCCGACTCCCCTCGCCGGCTGTTCTTCCGCCTGCTGCATTTCTATCCCAGCCAGGTCGCCCAGCTCAGGCCGGGGGCGCGCGTCCGGCTGCTGGGCGAAGTCCGCCCCGGCTTCTTCGGCGCGGAGATGGTCCACCCGCAACTGCGGGTGATCCGGGGCGACACGCCCCTGCCGGAAACCCTCACGCCGGTCTATCCGGCGGTGGCGGGCCTGTCCCAGAACGCCATCCGCAAGGCGGTGGCCGCGGCCCTGCGCGACGGCGACCTGAGCGACACCCTGCCGGCGGCCATGGTGGAGGCCCGGGGCATGCCCGGCTTCGGGGCCGCCCTGGACCACCTGCACCACCCGCCGCCCGGGGCCGATCTCGCCCTGCTGGAAAACCGTCTGGACCCGGCCTGGCGACGCCTCAAGTTCGACGAACTGCTGGCCCAGCAGCTTTCCCTGAGGCTGGCGGCGCGTCGGCGCCATGCCCTGGTCGCGCCCCCCCTGGCCGATGACGGCGGGCTGTCCGAACGCCTGCTGGCGGCCCTGCCCTTTCCCCTCACCGCCGCCCAGCGCCGGGCACTGGGGGAAATCCGCCGCGACCTGGCCCGGCCCCACCCCATGAACCGCCTGCTGCAAGGGGATGTGGGCAGCGGCAAGACCCTGGTGGCGGCCCTGTCGGTCCTGCCCGCCCTGGCCGCGCGCAGCCAGGCCGCCGTCATGGCCCCCACGGAGATCCTGGCGGAGCAGCTCCACCTCAAGTTCCACGAATGGCTCACGCCCCTGGGCTTCAAGGTGGCCTGGCTGGCCGCCGCCCTGAAGGGCAAGGCCAAGCGCCAGACCCTGGCGGATATCGCCGCCGGCGACGTGGACGTGGCCGTGGGCACCCATGCCCTGTTCCAGACCGGCGTGGCATTCAGGAACCTCACCCTGACGGTGGTGGACGAGCAGCACCGCTTCGGCGTGGGTCAGCGCCTGGCCTTGCGCGAGAAGGGAAATCTCCCCCCTCTCCCGGCGGGAGAGGGGAGCACCCCCCACCTGCTCATGATGTCCGCCACCCCCATCCCCCGTTCCCTGGCCATGAGCTATTACGCGGACCTGGATGTGTCCGTCATCGACGAACTGCCGCCGGGGCGCACGCCCATCACCACCAAGGTGCTGTCCCTGGCGCGGCGGGACGAGGTCATCGGCCGTCTGCGGGATTACTGCCTGTCCGGCGCCCAGGCCTACTGGGTCTGCCCCCTGGTGGAGGAATCGGAGAAGCTCCAACTGAAGGCGGCGGAGGAAAGCCACGCGGAATTGACGGCAACCCTGCCGGAACTGGCCATCGGCCTGGTGCATGGGCGCATGAAAGCGGAGGAAAAGGCCGCGGTCATGGCCGCCTTCAAGGCGGGCGGGCTCAACCTGCTGGTGGCCACCACGGTGATCGAGGTCGGCGTCGACGTGCCCAATGCCGCCCTCATGGTCATCGAGCACGCGGAGCGCTACGGCCTGGCCCAGTTGCACCAGTTGCGGGGCCGGGTGGGCCGGGGCCAGAGGGAGTCCACCTGCCTGCTGCTCTACGGCGACCCGCTCTCCGAGACGGCCAAGCAGCGCCTGAGGATCATCAAGGAAAACACCGACGGCTTCGCCATCGCCCGGGAAGACCTGCACCTGCGCGGACCCGGGGAGTTCCTGGGAGCGCGCCAGTCCGGCCTGCCCATGCTGCGCTTCGCCGACCTGGAAACCGACCTGGACTTGCTGGAAACCGCCAGGGGCCTGGCGGATGACCTGATCGCCCGGCATCCCGACATCGTCGACCGGCATCTGGATCGCTGGTTGCCGCGCGGATTGGATTACCTGCGGGCATAATTAGCGTTTTTCCGAGCAATCACCCATGGCAACAGCGTGGCAGAAATCGGCGTGGCCGGCGGGCGTCTGGCGCCACTGGCTTACCGATCGCGGCTCCCTCACGCGCCGCCTGCAATCGCTTTACCCCGGCTTCGGCGTGGCGCGTCTCGAGCAACGCATGACCGCGCCCCATCTGGACGAGGTGGCGCCCCTGGGCCTGTACCCCGGCCACCTGGCCCTGGTCCGGGAAGTGCTGCTGAAGAATGGCGGCACCCCCCTGGTATTCGCCCACAGCGTGATTCCGCCGACCGGGCTGAAAGGCCCCTGGGCGGGCCTGGCCGGCCTCGGCAACCGGCCCCTGGGCGCCGCCCTGTTCAGCAATCCGCGCGTCGCCCGCCACGCCCTGGAATACAAGCGGGTGGATCGGCGCCATCCGCTCTATCGCCACGCCGTCCCCCATGTCGACGCGCCGCCCCGCGCCCTGTGGGCGCGGCGTTCCCTGTTCTCCCTGGAAAACCACCCCATCCTGGTGACCGAGGTTTTCCTTCCCGCCCTGCTCGAACCGCGATGATCACCACCGAACGCATTGCCGAACGCCTGACCGAATACGAAAAGCTGATGCGGCTGGACAAGCCCATCGGCATCCTGCTGCTGGCCTGGCCGACCCTCTGGGGCCTGTGGCTGTCCAGCGCCGGCTCCCCCGACCCGATCGTGTTCTGGGTGTTCGCCATGGGCGTGGTGCTCATGCGCTCCGCCGGCTGCGTCGTCAACGACTACGCCGACCGGAACTTCGACCGCCACGTGGAACGCACGAAAAACCGCCCCCTCACCGCCGGCCGGGTAAGCGAGAAGGAGGCCCTGATCCTGGCGGCGACCCTGGCCGTGCTGGCCTTCCTCATGATCCTGCCCCTGGGCAACAGCCTGCTCATCCAGTTGTCCTTCGCCGCCGCCTTCCTGGCGGCCTCCTACCCCTTCACCAAGCGTTTCCTGGCCATCCCCCAGGCCTATCTGGGCATCGCCTTCGGTTTCGGCATCCCCATGAGCTACGCCGCCCACCTGGACGCGGTGCCCCCCATCGCCTGGCTGCTGATCACCGCCAACGTGTTCTGGGCCATCGCCTACGACACGGAATACGCCATGGTGGACCGGGCCGACGACCTCAAGATCGGCATCAAGACCTCCGCCATCACCTTCGGCCGATTCGACGTGGCGGCGGTGATGGTCTGCTACGCGATCACCCTGGCCATCCTCGGCCTGGTGGGCTGGAAACTGCATCTGGGCTGGCCCTTCCATCTGGGCCTGGCCGCCGCCGCCGGCGTGGCGGGCTACCACTACACCCTGATCCGGGAGCGGGAGCCGGCCAAATGCTTCAAGGCCTTCCTGCACAACAACTGGTTCGGCGCGGCGGTGTTCGCCGGCATGGTCGCCAGCCTGCCGCCTTACTGGCGATGACGCCGCCGCCCCAGTTCGAGCGCAGCGAGATCCTGATCGGACGCGAGGGCGTGGCATGCCTCGCCGGCAAGCACGTCTTCCTGGCCGGCCTGGGGGGCGTCGGCTCCTGGTGCGCGGAGGCCCTGGCGCGGGCCGGCATCGGCCGCCTCACCCTGGCGGACATGGACGTGGTGGCGGTCTCCAACATCAACCGCCAGTTGCCGGCCCTGCTGTCCACGGTGGGCCGGCCCAAGGCCGATGTCATGGCGGAGCGCATCCGCGACATCAATCCGGATTGCCGCCTGACGCTGATCACCGAGTTCCTCACGCCCGACAACATCCCCGCCCTGCTGCCCGACGACGCCGACTACGTGATCGACTGCATCGACTCCCTGAACTGCAAGGTGGCGCTCATCGTCGAGGCCCATGGCCGCGGCCTGCCGGTGGCCGCCAGCATGGGCGCCGGCAACAAGCTGGACGTGACGCGGGTGAAGGTCTCCGACATCGCCGAAACCGAGATGGACCCCCTGGCCCGGGTGGTGCGCAAGCGCCTCAGGAAACGGGGCGTCGCCGGGAACGTGCTGGTGGTCTGGTCCGACGAGGCCGGCCGCCCGCCCCGCCCGCCGGAAGCCGTGAGCCATGGCCGGGCCCGTGCGGTGAACGGCACCATCGCCTACCTGCCGCCGCTGTTCGGGCTGATGCTGGCGGGAGCGGTCATCCAGCGGTTGCTGGAGGAAAGCCAGCCCGAAGGTCAAGCGGCCCCGAATTAGCGGGGGCGTGCCGCGCATATTGCGCGGCGGCTCGGCCTCGAGAGACGGTCGAGATCGGGCTGTCAGATCGCTTGAATGTCGGCATCGGGCGGAACCCGGCCAAGAGCGGAAATACGTTCATACCTGATAGCTGCCACTGGAATGGCTGGTTCGCATGGAAACCCGCCGCAAAGCCAATTCTCACGCCTTGGCCTGAATCGACTCCGACTCTACCTAACACCGGCCGTTCACGAATAGCCACTGACGACAGAATCGAGAAACCCACTTTCTGGCACTGGCAGCGACAAACAGTCAACTCGCGTTCAGTGCGGCGTATCCGGGCTTGTGTCGGTGTCGTCGTGCAGCCAGGCAGGGATGTCGCGCTGACCATGCAGTACACGCCAGATGTCGATGTGGTTGGGCCGTTCGACGTAGAAGATGAGGTAGGGATAACGTTGCAAGGGCCAGGAACGCAGGCCGGGCAGATTCAGTTCGTGGGCATGGCGCGGTGACCCACTGGCCGGTTGGCCGGCGATGTGGAGATAGGCTTGCTCCAGCGCCTCGACGAAGCCGAGCGCAATCTGCTCGCTCGCCTCGTTCAAGTAGTAATCGACCGCATCCTCGACGTCCCGGCTGGCTGACGCGCGTGGGATGATGGGCTTGGACTTCACCCCGCGGCGCGTCGGTGAATGCGATTTCGCAGGTCGTCAAAGTACGTCTTATCCACCGGTTTTCCTGGAGCAGACTCAGCGCCCTGCAGCAACAGTCCGCGCAGTCGAGCGCGGTCCTGATCCTTGCGGATCAGTTCGCGCACATACTCGCTACAGGTGCCATAGCCACGCTGCGTGACCTGTTCGTCCACGAAGGATTTGAGGGCGTCGGGGAGGGAGATATTCATCGTGGTCATGGTGTCACATTAGGATGTTTGCCAAAATTTGGCAAACCATTCGAGTTGAACTGGGTTGCCACGATCCCCAACGCCTTCAGCCCTCGTCGCCATGCCGTTGCGCGGTCGCCGCTTCCCAGAGCTGCTGACCTTCAAATAATCTGACAGCATTTCCACGACCGTCTCTTGAGGTTGACGTGCTGTCCATGAATGCTTGTGCCGTGCGACTGCCCCACTTGGTTACCAGCCGTTGATCCGAGCTGACGATGGAAACCCTCACATTCATGGATTTCATCTCAGCCAGACAGGCTCGATTCCCCCGGTCAAGGCTTCCTATTTGCGCAGCGCCGATTTCGGCCGGAACGCCTTCACCACGTCCTCCCGGGTTTCCAGGTAGGGCCCGCCGATCAGGTCGATGCCGTAGGGCACGGCGGCGAACACCCCGTCCAGGGTCTCCTTGATGGCCTTCGGCTGGCCGGGCAGGTTGAGGATGAGGCAACCGCCCCGCACCACCCCCACCTGGCGGGAGAGGATGGCGGTGGGCACGTATTTCAGGCTGACCGCCCGCATCTGTTCGCCGAAGCCGGGCAGGACCTTGTCCGCCACCGCCAGGGTGGCTTCCGGCGTCACGTCCCGGGGCGCCGGGCCGGTGCCGCCGGTGGTGAGCACCAGGCAGCAGGTTTCCGCCAGTTCGATCAGGGTGCGCTCGATGACCGACTGCTCGTCGGGGATCAGGCGCTCGACGAATTCCAGGGGGTTGTGCAGGGCGCCGGCCAGCCATTCCTTCAGGGCCGGCAGGCCCTTGTCCTCGTAGATGCCGGTGCTGGCCCGGTCGCTGATGGAGACGATGCCGATACGGGCGGACTGGTACATGCGTGCGCTTCCTTTCGTGAAAATCCGGGAGGAATATGCCGCGAAACGACCGGAGAAGACAGATGCGCCGAGTGCTTTTTTCCCAGGCCCGATTTGCCACGTTCACAGCCGCCTTTACAGCCGCCCTCCTGGCCAGCTCCACCGTCCTGGCGGATCCGCCCCCCGGCTATCCCTTCCTGGACCACGATGCCGGCCTGCGCCAGGCCCGGGCGGAAAACAAGCCCATCCTGCTCTATTTCGGCCGCTACGGCTGCGCCTGGTGCGACCACGTCAACCGCAAGACGTTTTCCGACCCCGGCCTGAAACAGCTCTACAGCACCCACTACGTGCTGATCTACGTGGATGCCGAGGGCGGCCGGCGCATCCGCCTGCCCAGCGGCGAACGGCTGACCGAGGGCGAGCTGGGGGTCCGGCTCGGCGCCTACGCCACGCCCCTGTTCGTGTTCATGACGCCGGAAGGCAAGGTGGTCGCCAAGGTCCCCGGCTTCAAGACCGTGGACGACTTCCGGGACTACGACCGCTACGTGCGCGGCGGCCACCACTCGAAGCAGAGCCTGATGGAATTCCTGGGGAACCGGCCGTGAAGACCTTCGCGGCCTTGCTCACCCCGCTCGCCGGTCTGCTCGCCGCGCTGCTCGCCCTCTCCTCGCCGCGCGTCGAGGCCGACGCCATCGACGTTGTGGTGGGCAAGCCCGGCGTCTTCATCCATCTGGACGCTTCCGGCCGCAAGAGCCTGGCCCTGTCCGGCGACATCGTGGCCCTGGCCTGGGAGGACAACCGCGACGGCATGCCCCGCTGCCGCCTGGGCCTGAAGCGCGTCGGCGACACCGCCTTCCGGCAGCACACGGTGGGCCGGGGCGAGTGCTTCGAGCCGGCGCTGGCGGCCCTGGACCGGGGCCGTTTCCTGCTGATCTGGGAAGACGAGGCCGGCGTCGCCGTGGCCCTGGCCGGCGCCGACGGTCCGGGCCCGGTCGCGAGGCTGGCGGCATCCGGCGGACAGGGCGGCGTCGCCTGGCATCCCGAACTGGGGGCCTTCGCCGCCTGGAGCGCCAGCGATGGCCGCTGGCGACGACTCTGGCGCGCGCGCCTGAACATCGACGGCCTCCGCGTCGAGCCCGCGCCGGCCGAGGCCGTCGACCCCGCCCCGCCCGCGGACGATCAGTTGTTCCCCGTCCTGGCCGCCACCACCGGTGGCCTGGCCCTGGCCTGGGAGGACCGCCGCCTTGGCCACACCGTGATCCACGCCAGCCACAGCCCGGACGGCCGCGCCTGGACGCCGCCCCGGCGGCTGAGCGGCAATCCCACCGGCAAGGCCGAGGGCGGCCTGGGCCGGGGCACCGGCGCCATGCGCCCGGCCCTGGCCGGTTTCGGCGATGGCCTGGCGGCCACCTGGCTGGACAAGCGCGATTTCCTTTCGGGCTACGACGTCTACGCCGCCCTGAGCGAGGATGGCGGCGCCCGTTTCGGCAAGGACGGCAAGGCCCAGGACAGCTTCGGCGACGCCATCGCCCAATGGCACGCGGCGGTGGCGGGCAACCGGCGCGGCGACCTGGTCATCGCCTTCGACGACGAGCGGGATGGCACGGCGGATATCTGGCTGGCCCGGCTCACGCCGGCGGGCTGGAGCGAGAACCACACCCCGCCGGCGGCCTCGGGGCCGGGCCGGCAAACCGATCCGGCCATCGCCCTGGACGAGTCGGGCCACCTGCATCTGACCTGGATCGACCGGAGCGACGACGGCGCCACGCGCCTGCGCTACACCGTCATGCCGCCGCCGGCGCGTGCTGCTCCGAAGGACAAACAAAACGGATGGATTTTCCGGGGGGCGGCGGCAACACGGCGCCGGGCGCCGTTTTTTGAGCAGCGTCCCCCCCAAACCGCGAACAGGGGGTCGGAAAACGGGCGCTGCCCGGCGTACTTGTCGTCCTCCGGCCGTTTCAGGCCGCGCAGGGTTTCCGTGCCCAGGTCGGTGAAGCCGGCCCCGCGCAGCAGGCTCAGCACCATGGCCAGACGCTCGAAGGGATGCAGCTCGCTCCAGACGCGGATGGCCTTGGTGGGAAACCAGCGGTCGGAAAAGGTCACCACGCAGGCTCCGCCCGGCTTGAGCACCCGGCGCGCCTCCGCCATCACCTGGGCGGGGCGGAGCAGATATTCGATGGACGCGGCGCAGACCACCAGGTCGAAGCGGGCATCGCCCCAGGGCAACTCCGCGCGTTCGTTGAGATCCTTGGTCACCCGTTCCGCCAGCCGGGGATTGGCCGCCAGTTCCTCCGGATTCATGCCCAGGCCGGCCAGGTGCAGGTCCGGCGGGCCGTCATCGGGCAGGTGGGACACCCAGCTGCCCATGAGGTCCAGCACCCGGGCGCCGGGCGCCAGGAAGCGGCCATGGAGACGGGCGATCTCGCGCCGGCAGGCCGCGTCCAGGTGGTGGGTGAAGCGGGCTTGGGCGTAAAAATGGCCATCCTCCGTCTCATCCTGGCGGCTGAAGCCATCCAACCGGAAAAAGGCGGTGTCCGGGTCGGGTGGCGGCACTTGCAGGCCGGGGCCCGCGAACAATTCCGCCATGCGCACCCCGGGGGCGGGCTCCGCGTCGGCCGGGCGCAGTTCCATGCGGACGTCGCGGCCGGCGAGGGGATGATTGGGATCCACCCGCGGGCGGCCGTCGGCCGCTTCCAGCAGGCGCAGGGGTTGCAGGTCGCGGGGACCCCGGGCCAGGTCGGCGAACGCCGCGCGCGGGTAGAACCGGCCCGGCACGGGCGGCACGCTGAGCCGGAAATGGCTGGCGGGCAGATCGACCGGTTCCAGCCCCGCCGGTTGCAGCCAGGGCGAGGGATCCAGCGCCGCCATGCCGGCCTTCAGGGCCTCGGCGGCGGCGCGGGCCCAGCGGCCATCGCCCAGGCAGGCGCTGTCGGCGACGATCAGGCGGTCATCATGGCGGGCCCATTCGCTGCGCCAGGACAGGCGGGCTTCCAGGGTGGCCATGGACCCGGCCTCACTCTTCCTGGCGGTACTCCACGTAGGCCCGGTCCCGGGCCTGCCGCACCCAGTCCTCGAACGCCTCTTCCGACTTGCGCTCGCGGATTGCCCGGCGGGCCTCCAGCCGCTTGCGCGCCTCGGTCACGTCCTGGTCGCGCCGCTCCTCCACCTGGATCAGGTGCCAGCCGAAGGGAGACTGCACCGGGGATGACACGTCGCCAGGCTTGAGCCCGTCCATGGCGCGCTCGAATTCGGGCACGGTGTCGCCCGGGGTGAGCCAGCCCAGCTCGCCGCCCTTGCTGGCGGACAGGTCGTCGGAATGCAGCCTGGCCAGCTCGGCGAAATCGGCGCCGTTCTCAACCCGCTCCCTGAGCTGCGTCAGACGGTTTCTGGCCTCGCTGTCGCCGACCACTTCGTTGGTCTTGATCAGGATGTGGCGGGCCCGGGTCTGCTTCACCACCAGCTGGACATCCTTGCCGCGTTTTTCCAGCAACTTGAGGATGTGGAAGCCGTTGCCGCTCTTCAGTACCGGGGAAACATCACCCGGCTTCAGGTTGACCAGGGCCTTGGCGAACAGGCTGGGCAACTGGGCTTCCGCGCGCCAGCCCATGACGCCGCCCTGGAGGGCGTTCTGGGCGTCGGAGTAGGCCGCCGAGACCTGGGCGAAATCGGCGCCGGCCTTCAATTCGTCCAGGGCCTTTTCCGTCTTCGCCCTGAGTTCGCTCAATTTCTCCGGGCTGGCGCCTTCGGGGGTGAGCACCAGGATATGGGCCATCCGGTATTCATCCTGCTGGCTGGCGGTCTGGGTGGGATTGGCGAGGTAATTGTCGATTTCCGCTTCCGTCACCACCACCCGGTTGTCCACCTCCCGCTCCCGGAGCCGGCTGATGGTCATCTCGGCGCGAATCTGCTCGCGGAAGGCGTTGAAGTCCACGCCGTCCTTCTCCAGGGCCTTGCGGAAGGCCTCGGGGCTGAGGTTGTTGCTCTGGGCGATGCGGGCGATGGCCCGATCCAGGACCAGACCATCGAAGCGGATGTTGGTGTCCTCGGCGATCTGCATGAGGATCTTCTCGGTGATCATGCGTTCGAGCAGCTGCTTTTCCAGGAGCTTGCGGGGCGGGGCCGGCGTTTTCCGCTCGGCGATCTGGCGCAGGGCCCGTTCCACCCGGCTTCTCAGCTCGAATTCGGTGATGACCGCGTTGTTGACCACCGCCACGATGCGATCGATCTCCAGCGGGGCGGCGTGGGATGCGGCCTGGATGCCAAGCCACAGGCAGGCGGCCAGGGCCAGGGCGCGCTTATTGGGGCGGGTCGAATTCATCGCTTTTCGCATAACCGGTAATGCTCCGTTTCAGGACATCCAGGGGGTTCGGCCCCAGCCTGGTCAGGCCGCGCAGCTCGAGTTGCAGGTAGAAGGCGTTGGACGCGGTGTCTTCCGTGGTGGCCAGGCGTTGCAGGACGCCGCGCAGGGACCAGCAGCCGGCGTTGTATTCGAATCCGCCCAGGCCTTCCACCAGCCGGCTGTCCCTGAACGAATAATTGAAGCGGCTGACGCCGTACCACTTGGGCGCCAGGGGCCACTGGGCGGAGAGGTCGATCTGGTTGATCGAGTTCTCCTTGTTGGTCGCGTCCTTGGTGTAACGATAATCGGCGTTGAACACCTTGCCCGGGCCATCCCGGTAGCCCCCCCCCAGGTTGCCCTTGACCAGATCGCCCTCGTTGGTATTGAACTGGACGCCGGACTGCATGCGCCATTTTGGCGTGATCTGGCCGCCGATCTGGGCGATGAGATCCGATGTGTTGGCGGTGCTGGAGGTGGCGGTCGGGGTCAGGCCGACGCGCTGGTCCTTGAAATAATGCACCTGGCCCAGGGTGACCTGCAGGCGTTCCAGGCCGTTGTCCCGTTCAAGCAGGCGGGAGGTCAGGGCCAGCGTGATCTGGTTGGCGTCGTTGAGCCGGTCCACGCTGGTGAATTTGTTGTCGGTGAACATCTGGTCCAGGGACAGGTCCTTCAGGGCGCTGTCGAAGACGGGAACGCGATCCTGGTTTTCGTAGGGGACATAGAGGTAATAAACGCGCGGCTCCAGGGTCTGGATGAGGCCGCCCCCCTCGAACAACCAGTCCCGCTCCAGCAGCAAGCCGGCGTCCAGGCTCACGACCGGAAGGCTGCGGGTGACGTCGTCGAAACCGCCGGCAGGGGCCGTGTTGTTGGGCACGCCGTCCGGCAGGTTGCGCGTCGAGTCATCGAGGAAATAGCGGGTGTAATGCCAGCCCAGGCTGGGGGTGATGCTGGCATAGGACGTCTGCATGGGAAACCGCAGGATGGGATAGGCATGCAAGCGCCCGCCCTGAACGAAATCGCCCCCCTCGTGATCGTGGTAGACATACTCCCCGGCAAAATCGAAACGGACATGGGAATTGCCCGGGATATCCCGGTGGGCATTCAAGACCAGTTGCGGAACCCGATGATAGGGCTCGGTGATGGGGGCATCCGGATCCTGCAAGGTCTGGTAGCGCTGGTACAGACCCTTGGCGTTCCACCAGCCGCCGTCATAGCTCAGGCTGCCCTGCTGGGGCAGGTTGACGCGGGAAGTCTGGCTGATCAGGCTGGACAGATCCGAGAAATAGCTGTCGTCGGATACCCGCTCGTATTCCACATTGGCCGACCAGCGCTCCTTGAAGTTCTCGCTGTGGCGGAAATAGACGTGGTATCGGTCGCGTTCCGCGAGATTGTCATCGGCCAGGTACTCCAGTCTCAGATCCCCGAAATAATCGTTTTCCGGGGTCTTTTCCAGGTAGCGGAATTCCCCCGCGACCTGGAGGCCGCGCTTGCTCATGTAACGCGGCGAGATGGTGGCATCGCGGTTGGGGGCGATATTCCAGTACCAGGGCATGACCAACTCGATGCCGCGCTCGTCTGACGCGCCGTAGGACGGCGCCAGGAAACCGGTCTTGCGGCTGTTGTCCAGGGAGAAATCCATCCAGGGGGCGTAGAGGATGGGGACATCCATGTATTCCACGCGGACATGGCGGGCGACGCCCACGTTGCTGACGTAATCCAGCTGGAGGTCGTCGGTCTTGAGTTGCCAATCCTGGTTCCCGAGGGGACAGGTGGTATAGGTGGCATCATCCATGGCGTACTTGTCCACGCCGGCGAAGGTCAGGGTCTTGGTCTCGCCCCGGGCCAGCTTGCCGTCCTGGGTATAGACCTGGTAGCGCACATCCTTCATGTCGCCCAGGCGGTCCGTGAGCTTGAGCTGGAGGGCGCTGCCCTCGATGCGGTTCCGGTCGCGGACGAACACCACGTTGCCCCGGGCCCGGGCCTCGTCCGCGGGCTGGTCGTAACGCAGCCAGTCCGCCTCGACCTGCTCGCGCAGGTTGCGCATGACCACCTTGCCCTCCGCCACGACCTCGTTGTTCTCGTGGCCTTCGATGCGATCCGCCTCCACATAGGTCGGGCCCGGCTCCGCCTTGGGAGGGGCGGACAGTTTGCCGGTGGGTTTCAGCAGCATCGGGGGCGCCGCCGCATGAATCTCCGCCATGGCGGAAGCGAGGCACAGACACAGGATCAGGCGCGCGAAGGGCGGCACAGCGGGCTGCATGGGGGGAGTGTTAGAATTCGGGCGCTTTTTTGACCGCCGGATTATAGCTTTGGAACGCCTCGCCCGTTTACGGGAATGGACGCAATCCGTCCTGCCCGATCCGCTTCTCGCCCTGGAACCCGCCTCCGCCGACGCCAGTTTTCGCCGCTATTTCCGGGCCATCACCCAGGCGGGAAGTTTCGTGGTCATGGATGCGCCGCCCAGCCATGAGGACTGCCGGCCCTATCTGCATGTCGCCCGCCTGTTCCGGGCGGCCGGCGCCAACACGCCGGAAATCCACGCGGAAAACCTGGAAGAAGGTTTCCTGCTGCTGTCGGATTTCGGCAACACCACCTATCTCATGGCCTTGGACGGGGCCAGCGCCGACCGGCTCTACCGGGATGCCAACACCACCCTGATCAGGATCCAGCTCGCCAGCCGGCCCGGCGAACTGCCGGACTACGACCGGGAACTGCTGTTGCGGGAATTGCGCCTGTTCCCGGACTGGTACCTGGCCAGGCACCTGAACATCACCTTGAGCGCCGACCAGCGGGCGGTGCTTGACGCCGCCTTCGAGGCCATCCTGGCCAACACCCTGGCCCAGCCCCGGGTGTACGTGCACCGCGACTGGCATTCCCGCAACCTGATGGTCACGGACGTGGACAACCCGGGTGTGCTGGATTTCCAGGATGCGGTATACGGACCCATCACCTACGACCTGGCCTCCATCTACAAGGATGCCTATATCCGCTGGGAGGAAGACCGGGTGCTGGATTGGCTGGTGCGCTACTGGGAAGCCGCGCGCAAGGCCGGCCTGCCGGTGCGGGAGGACTTCGGCGAGTTCTACCGGGACTTCGAATGGATGGGCGCCCAGCGCCACATCAAGGTGCTCGGCATCTTCGCCCGCCTCTGCCACCGGGACGGCAAGGACGGCTACCTGAAGGACATGCCCCTGGTCATGGACTACCTGCGCCGGGCCTGCGGCCGCTACAACGGCCTGGGCGCCTTCCTCCGCCTACTGGACGAGATCGAGGGCAAGGCCGCGCAAGTTGGCTACACCTTCTGATGCCCCACCCTTCCCCCTTCACCCTTCCCCTTTATACCCTTCAGGGTGCTTTACCGTTAAAGGCCATGATCCTGGCCGCCGGCCTGGGCGAGCGCATGCGTCCCCTCACCGACCACACGCCCAAACCCCTGCTGGAAGCCGGCGGCAAGCCCCTCATCGTCTGGCAGATCGAACGCCTCAGGGCGGCGGGCTTTACCGACCTGGTCATCAACCACGCCCACCTGGGACGGAAGATCGAGGACTTCCTCGGCGATGGCGCCCGCCTCGGCGTCGCCATCGCCTGGTCGCGGGAACCGGAACCCCTGGAAACCGCCGGCGGCATCGCCACCGCCCGGAATCTCCTGGGCGACGCCCCCTTCCTGGTCACCAACGGCGACGTCTACGCCGAATTCGACTACGGCCGCCTGCTGCCCGTGCTGGCCGACATGGCCGCGAACCCGGACCACCTGGCCCACCTGGTGCTGGTGGACAACCCGCCCCACCATCCCCAGGGAGATTTCACCCTGGAAGGCGATCGGGTGATGCAACCGCCCACCCATGCCGCCGGCCGCCTCACCTTCTCGGGCATCGGCTGCTACCGGCCGGAACTGTTCGCCGGCATCCCCGTCGGAAGCAAGGCCAAGCTCGCGCCCCTGTTGCATGCCGCCATGGCGCGGGGCCAGGTCGGCGGCGAGCATTTCACCGGCCGCTGGGAGGACGTGGGCACGCCCCGGCGCCTGGCCGACCTCGACAAGGAACTTCGAATTGCAGCCTGACATCGGCATCCACCGCGCCCGCCGCGCCCACCTGCTGAAGGCCATGGGCGAGGGCGTGCTGATCCTGGCCACCGCCCCGGAAGCCATCCGCAACCGGGACGCCCATTATCCCTACCGCTTCGACAGCCACTTCTATTACCTCACCGCCTTCCCGGAACCGGAAGCGGTGCTGGTGCTGATCGCCGGCCGGAACGGCAAACGCCCTCGCCATATCCTGTTCTGCCGCGAGAAGAACCCGGAACGGGAAATCTGGGACGGCTTCCGCCACGGCCCCCAGGCCGCCAGGGAGCTGTTCGGCTTCGACGCCGCCTACCCTTTTGCCGAGTTGGACAAGCGCCTGCCCCAACTGCTGGAGAACCAGCCCCGGGTCTGCTACCCCTTCGGCGCCGATGCCGCCTGGGACGGCCGCGTCATGGGCTGGATCAACACGGTGCGCGGCAAGGCCAGGGCCGGCGTCTCGGCCCCCGCCGTCATCGCCGATGCCCACGCCCTCATCGACGAGATGCGCCTGTTCAAGGACGCCCACGAAGTCGAGTTCATGCAGCGCGCCGCCGACATCTCCGCCGACGCCCACCTCGCCGCCCTGCGCGCCTGCAAGCCGGCCATGGGGGAATGGGAAATCGAGGCGGAACTGCTGCGCGCCTTCCGCCGGGGCGGCTGCCAGGCGCCGGCCTACACTCCCATCGTCGCCGGGGGCGCCAACGCCTGCGTGCTGCATTACATCAGCAATGACCAGGTCCTGAACGACGGCGACCTGCTGCTCATCGACGCCGCCGGCGAATACCACGGCTACGCCGCCGACATCACCCGGACTTTCCCGGTGAACGGCCGCTTCAGCGGCCCCCAGAAGGACGTCTACGAAATCGTCCTGGCCGCCCAGGCCGCCGCCATCGAAGCGGTGCGGCCCGGCACCACCTGGAACGCGCCCCACGAAGCCGCCCTGCGCGCGCTCACCCGGGGTCTGGTGGACCTGAAACTGCTCGACGGCGAGGTGGACGGCCTGATCGAGTCCGAGGCCTACAAGCCCTGGTACATGCATCGCACCGGCCACTGGCTCGGGCTGGACGTGCACGACGCCGGCGAATACAAGCAGGACGGCGACTGGCGCGTGCTGGAACCCGGCATGGCCCTCACCGTGGAACCGGGCCTGTACTTCCGGCCCGGCAAGGATGTGCCCGGGCATCTGGAGAATATCGGCATCCGCATCGAGGATGATGTCCTGGTCACCCCGGAAGGCCGCCGCGTGCTGACGCAAGCGGCCCCCAAGTCGGTCAAGGACATCGAGGAGGCGATGCGTGAGCACTGACCGCCTCACCCCTCACCCCTCCCCCCTCACCCATGTGGATATCGCCATCGTCGGCGGCGGACCGGTGGGCGCTTCCCTGGCCGTCGCCCTGGAAGGCTCGGGACTTTCGGTGGCCGTGCTGGAAGCGCGGAGCACGCTGGAAGCCCCGGACCCCCGCGCCCTGGCCCTGTCCCAGGGCACCCGCCTGATCCTGGAGCGCCTGGGCGCCTGGGCCAAGCTGGCCGACAAGGCAACACCCATCGAAACCATCCACGTTTCCCAGCGCGGCGGCCTGGGCCGGGCCGAGCTCACCGCCGCCGATGCCGGCGTGCCCGCCCTCGGCTACGTGGCCGAATACGGCGACCTCTATGCCGCCCTGGCCACGCGCCTGGTCGACTGTGGCGCCACGGTGCTGACCGGCGCCCGGGTCACCGGCGTGCACACCACCTCTGGCTACGGCGCGGTCAACTTCCAGCGTGACGGCGCCGATCATTTGCTCACCGCCCGCCTGGTGGTGCTCTCGGAAGGCGGCAAGAGCCTGCCCGCCGACCTGCGCCGGGACAAGGACTACGGCCAGTCGGCCCTGGTCTGCGCGGTGGCCACGGAACGGCCCCACGACCGGCGCGCCTATGAGCGCTTCACGCCGGAAGGCCCCATCGCCCTGCTTCCTTTGGGAGGTGATTACGCCCTGGTCTGGACCACCCCGAATGATCGGGTGGAAGCCCGGCTGGCCCTGTCCGACGCGGATTTCCTGGCTCGCTTGCAGGCCGCCTTCGGCGACCGCCAGGGCCGCTTCCTGGCCACCGGCCCCCGCTCGGCATTCCCCCTCAAACTGAGCCTCGCCGCCTCCTCGGGCTCACCCCGCTGCCTGCGCATCGGCAACGCCGCCCACGTGCTGCACCCGGTGGCCGGCCAGGGCTTCAACCTGGGAGTGCGGGACGCCTGGAAGCTGGCCGAGGCCATCCTGGACACCCCGCGCGAACACCTGGGCGAGGCCGACCTGGCCCGGCATTACAGCCAGGCCCGCCGCTTCGACGTGGTGGGCGGCAGCCTGATGACCGACATCCTGGTGGAGTCCTTCTCCAACGACCATTTCCTGATGAAGCACGCACGCGGCGCCGCCCTGGCCGTGCTGGACCTGGCGCCGCCGATCAAGAACCTGTTCGCCCGCAAGATGATGTTCGGAGCCCAGGCGTGGTGACGGACTTCGACATCGTCATCCTGGGCGGCGGATTGAATGGCGCGGCCCTGGCCTGCGCCCTGGCCAACGGCCCCCATGCCGTCGCCGTGGTGGAGCCCCATCCGCCGGCCGCGCCGACGGAGGCCTGGGACAGCCGCATCTACGCCTACAGCCCGGGCAACGTGGGCTGGATGAAGGCCCTGGGGGGCTGGGACGAGTCCGTGCGCGCCCAGGCCGTATTCCAGATGCGCATCCACGGCGACGCCGGCGGCCGCCTCAGCTTCGACGCCCTGGACGCGGGCCTGCCGGAACTGGCCTGGATCGCCGAGAACGGTCGTCTCCAGGCCAGCCTGTGGCGAGCCTTCCAGGCATCGGTCAACGTGACGACCATCGCAGCCCGGGCGGAAGCCGTGACCTGGAATCCGGACGGCCATCACCGCCTGCATCTGGCCGGTGGCGACAGCCTGCGCGCCCGCCTGCTGGTGGCCGCCGACGGCGCCCAGTCCTGGCTGCGGGGGCAAGCCGGCATCGGCATCCGCTCCGAGGATTACCGGCACGTGGGCGTGGTGGCCAACTTCGAGACCGAAAAGCCCCACCGCGGCACCGCTTTCCAGTGGTTCCGCCCGGACGGCGTGCTGGCCTGGCTGCCCCTGCCGGGCAAGCACATCTCCATGGTCTGGTCCACGCCGCCGGAGCACGCCGCCGAATTGCAGGCGCTCGACGGCGACCAGCTCGCCCGCAAGGTGGCCGCCGCCGGCGGCCATGGCCTGGGCCCATTGCGCCGCATCACCCCCGCCGCCGGTTTTCCCCTGGTGCGGCGCCGGGCCGATGAATGGGTCCGGCCCGGCCTCGTCCTCCTGGGCGATGCCGCCCATACCGTGCACCCCCTGGCCGGCCAGGGCGTCAACCTGGGCTTCCGCGATTCCCGCCTGCTGGCCGAGATGCTGGCTAGCGGCGGCGACCCGGGCGAGATCGGCCGGCTCGCCGGTTATGCCGCCCGCCGCATGGAAGACGTGGCCAGCATGCAGTTCACCACCGGTGGCCTGAAGAAACTTTTCGCCCGACGGGACGGACTGACCCAATTCATGCGCAATGCCGGCATGAGCCTGGCCGGCGGATTCGACCCGATCAACCAGGCCCTCACCCGTCACGCCGTCCTGTAACGCCCCACCCACCTCTATTTACCGGAGTCCACCATGAAACGTCCCTTAGCCACCCTCGCGCTGACCGTGCTCGCGGCACTATCCATCCCGTCGGCCCAGGCGGGCGAGGCCGAAATCCGCCAGGCGGTGCAGAAACTCGCGCCGGACGCCAAGATCACCAGCATCGCCAGGAGCGGCCCGCAGGGATTGCTGGAAGTTGTCGTGGATGGCCCCCAGGGCCCCATGCTGGTCTATGCCGACGACAAGGGGGAATACCTGCTGATCGGTGACCTGCTGGAAGTCAAGACCAAGCGCAACCTCACCCGGGAACGCATGGACAAGCTCACCGAGGTGAAATGGGACAGCCTGCCCCTGGAGAATGCCATCAAGGTGGTGCGCGGCGACGGCAAGCGCAAGCTGGCGGTATTCTCGGACCCGGACTGCCCCTATTGCAGGAAGGCGGAACAGGAGTTCGCCAAGATGGACAACATCACCATCTACACCTTCCCCTATCCCCTGCCCATGCACGCGGACGCGGCCCGCAAGTCCAAGCTGGTCTGGTGCAGCAAGGACCGGTCAAAGGCCTGGCTGGACCTGATGCTGAAAGGCAAGCTCCCGGAAGGCAAGGGCGATTGCGCCAATCCGGTGGACGAAAACCTGGCCCTCGGCAACAAGCTGCGCATCGACGGCACCCCCGCCATGATTTTCCCCAACGGCAAGCGGGTGCCCGGCTACATGGACGCGGGCCGGCTGGACGGGCTGCTCACCGAGGCGAACAAGAACGGCGGGAAATAACGCCCGGCGGCGGGCCGGCCCCTCCGGCGCCTGCTTCCCTCAGGCTATCGGCATGCCCCCGCCTGCCCCACTTTCATCCAGGTCTTGAGCCAGGCTTCCGCCCGCTGGCGGGCGTGACGGGTGGCGATCTTCTCCTCCGGCGTCTGGTCGGCGCGGAAATCGAAGGCGCGGCGGGCCATGGGATAGACCTGGTACTCCACCGGCACGCCCCGTTCCCACAGGGCATAGAAGGCGCGGCCGCCATTGATGCGGCGCAACTCGAAATCCGCCTCGCCGATCAGGTACAGGATGGGGGTGGTGATGCGCATGACTTCCGGCGCCACCCGGAACAACTGGTCCGGCTCCGGGGCGTTGGGGTTCTGCATGTGCCCGTAATAGCTGACGATGGCGGCGAGGTCCTTGCCGCGCTTGTCCGCCAGGCGGATGGCGTAATAGGGCCCGCGCGACAGGGCGACGACGCCCACCGGCTGCTTGCAGGCTTCCGGCAGGGCCATGAGGTAATTCAGGCCGGCCTCCACGTCCAGCTCGGTGCCCGGGTCGTGCTCGGCGGGCCAGCGCTCGATCATCCTGCCGCTCTGCCAGTCCGGCGCCACCACCAGGAAGCCCTGCCGGGCCAGCTCCGTGATGTGGCGGCGCTCGTTCTCGTCGTAGCCACGCTTGGCGTGGATGAACAGCACGGGCGGGAACGGCCCCTTGCCTGGAGGCACCGCGACCTCGATGGGCACGTCCGCATCACCGGATTTCAGGGTGAGGGACCGAATCTCCACGTCGGCGGCGAGGGCCGGCCCCGACAGCAGGGCCAGCAGCAAGGCGAGTTTCTTCATGGCATGTCTCTCAAGAAAATGAAGGGCCGCCCCGGGTTTTCCTGTCCCCCTCGGGGGGCGGGCTGGGCGAAGCCCGGCCCCGGGGCTGCTCATATCGATCACGGCGGGCAAGGATAGCGCCTCGGGAATCCGGGGGGCATGGGGCCTTTATACTGTGGCAATGAAGGAATTGCTTCCTCCCGACCGGGCCAGCCTTCTCGGGCGGCCGATCGCGCGCGCCCTGATGCTCTCGCTCTGCCTGCACCTGGCCGTGCTGATTCTGATCCATCCCGCGCCGGGCTCGGGCACGCCCGCCACGGTGGTCATCAACGCCCGCCTGGACATGGCGGAGCCCGATGCCATCGTGGTCAAGGCCGCCGCGGAGGAAGCGGCGCTCGAATCCCCCGCGCTCGAGCCCCCCCTCGTCCCCCCGCCCGAGCCCGCCCCCCCCGCCTCCGCGCCCGCGCCGATCCCCCTCGCCATCCCCCGGGAGTCGGCCGCGCCCTTGCCGTCCGCGACACCCGCGCCCATGACGCCGGCGCCCGCGACACCGTCGACCCCCGCCCCGGCGCCGGCCGCCCCCCCGGCCCCGGCGACCATCGGGCCGGAAACGCCCTCCCCCCTGCCCAGCCTGCCCCTGGGCATCGACGACACCTGGTACCTGGCCCGCCAGGTCGACAGCCATGCCAAGGCCATCGGCCGCATCGAGCCGGCCTATCCCGAGGAGGCGCGACGGGGCAACCTGGAGGGCAGCCTCAAGCTGATGGTGAAGATCGACGAACTGGGTCGGGTGATATCGGCGGAGGTGGTGGAAGCCCGCCCGTCCGGGGTGTTCGATCGCGCCGCCCTCGACGCTTTCCGGCAAGCCCGCTTCCACCCGGCCATCAAGGACGGCCGCCCGGTGCGCTACCAGGCCTACATCCGGGTGGACTTCAAGCTGGAAAATTGAGGTGAGTCAGGCGTAGGTATCGATGTTCTGGCCGACCCCTTCGGGATTCGCGGCGGGGACGACTTGCTCGGCCTGCTGCTCGGTCTGGCGCGCCAGCATGTCGGCGATGGCCTGCTGGCTCTGGGTCTCGATGCGCAACGCGATGAGACTGGCCTGCCGGGGCGTGCCGGCGAGGCTTTGCTCGGTTGAAGAGATGGCTTCCATATCTCACCCTCCGGGAACGACGGCTTTTACTGTAGCCCGCTCTTGCCGTTCGCGCCATTGACCGCGCTCGCGGCGACAGGCGCGGTGCTGATGGGGAAGTCCGTGGGCAGCAGCGCCCACATGCGGCCCCGCTGTTTCATGGCGCCGGCCTGGCGCCCGGCCTCGTCGCCGAAGCCCCAGAAGAAATCGGCCCGCACGTTGCCGCGGATGGCGCCGCCGGTGTCCTGGGCCATCATCAGCCGGTTCAGGCTTTCGCTCGAATTGGGCCGGGTGGTGGCCAGCCAGACCGGGGCGCCCAGGGGCATGCCGCGCGGGTCGATGGCGATGCTGCGCTCGGCGGTGAGGGGCACGCCCAGGGCGCCCAGGGGGCCGGACAGGTGGTTGGGCAGTTCCCGGAAAAACACGTAGCTGGGATTGGCGTTGAGCAGTTCCGGCAGGCGCTCCGGATTGCGCCGGCCCCAGTCCTTGATGCCCTGCATGGAAGCCTTGTCCAGGGTCAGTTCCCCCTTGTCCACCAGCCATTTGCCGATGGAGCGGTAGGGATGGCCGTTCTGGTCGGCATAACCCACCCGCACGATGTCGCCGTTGTCCAGCCTTACCCGGCCGGAGCCCTGGATCTGCAGGAAGAACAATTCCACCGGATCGTCCACCCAGACCAGTTCCTTGCCCCGCACGGGGGCCGTGCCGGCCTCGATCTCCGCGCGGCTGAAATAGGGCACCACCTTGTTGCCCTGGAGCCGGCCGCGCAGGCGCAGGCTCTTGAGTTCCGGATAGAGGGCGGACAGGTCCACCACCAGCAGGTCATCCGGCGCGGCATGGATGGGGAAACGGTATTTCGGCGTCAGGTAGCGACTGCCGCGCAGCAGGGGTTCGTAATAACCGGTGACCAGGCCCTCCGCGCCGCCTTCCGCCTGGCTGATCTGCCAGGGCTGGAACTGCTGCTCGAAAAAGGCGCGCACGGCGACGCCCTCGGGGGCGGCCGGCAAGCGGCCGGCCGCCTGGCAGACGCCGGTCCAGGCCGGGTTGTTCTTCAACCCCTTGCAGGATTGCAGGAACGCCGGCCAGGCCGCCACCAGGTCATCCTCCCGCCAGCCCGGCAACTGCTCCCAGGTGGCGGCCTTGAACCAGGGCATGACACTGGCGGCGGGCCTGGCCGGTTCCGGCGGGGGAGGCGACGGCATCGGCAACGTCGCGGGGGGAGTCGCGGGAGAAAGGGTGGGAGACGGCGGCGGTTCCGGCCAGCGCGGCACCGGCGTCGCCGGGGGCGCGACGGGTTCGGCGGCGGGCGGCGCCGGGGGCGGTTCCGGCCGGGAAGGCAAGCCACCGCAACCCGCCAGCGCGGCGGCCAGGCCGAGGGCCGGGAGCCATCGCGAAGAAGGAAGCCGGTCGCGGGCTATCGGGAAAAACACCGGGAAAGACACCGCGCTCAATGCAGAACCCGGGGGACCGCCAGGATGAATTCGGGGATCTCCGCCGCGAACGGGGTGCCGTCCTCGGCCACCATCTGGTAGCTGCCCTTCATGGCTCCCACCGGCGTGGCGATGGCGGTGCCGCTGGTGTATTCGAAACTCTCGCCGGGCTTGAGGAAGGGCTGCTCGCCCACCACGCCCAGGCCGCGCACCTCCTGCACCTTGTCATGGGCATCGGTGATGATCCAGTGGCGGGAGATCAACTGGGCGGGCACCTGGCCCGTGTTGGCGATGGTGATGGTGTAGGAGAACACGTAACGATTGGCGCCGTCGTCGGACTGCTCGGGAATGTAAGTGGTCCGGGCGCTGACGGTGATGTGGTATTTCCTGACTTCTGCCATGGGTAAGCGTCTGAGTGCGGCCGATAACCGCCGGGGAGAGGCATTGCACACGAATCAGCCAGACCTGTCCAGTGCGCGGGGCAGGCGGGTAAAATGGCCGGGTTAACCTTTACCGACAACCAGGACAACCGACATGGCCGACTTCCAGATCGCTCCTTCCATCCTCTCCGCCAACTTCGCCAAGCTCGGCGAGGAAGTGGACAACGTCCTCGCCGCCGGCGCCGACATCGTTCACTTCGACGTGATGGACAACCACTACGTGCCCAACCTGACCATCGGCCCCCTGGTGTGCGAGGCCCTGCGCAAGCACGGCGTCACCGCCCCCATCGACGTGCACCTGATGGTCAAGCCGGTGGACCGCATCATCCCCGACTTCGCCAAGGCCGGCGCCACCTACATCACCTTCCACCCGGAAGCCTCCGAGCACATCGACCGCACCCTCGGCCTGATCAAGGAAAGCGGCTGCAAGGCCGGCCTGGTGTTCAACCCGGCCACCCCCCTGGACGTGCTGGAATACACCCTGCCCAAGCTGGACATGGTGCTGCTCATGTCGGTGAACCCCGGCTTCGGCGGCCAGAAGTTCATCCCCTACGTGCTGGACAAGGCCAGGAAGGTCCGCGCCATGATCACCGCCGGCGGCCACAACTGTCGCCTGGAGATCGACGGCGGCGTCGGTCCCGGCAACATCGCCGAAGTGGCCCGCGCCGGCGTGGACACCTTCGTCGCCGGCTCCGCCATCTTCGGCGCCGCCAAGGATGGCGACCCCCACCGCTACGACAGCGTGGTCGCCGCCATGCGCGCGGAACTGGCCAAGGCGTAAACGAAGTCGTCGGTTGGCAGTAGGCAGTCATCAGAAACTGCGTACTGCCAACTGCAAACTGTCCACTGACAACTGTTCCCCCATGAATTTCCCCCTCCCCGTCAAAGCCGTGGTCATCGACCTGGACGGCACCCTGCTGGATACCGCCGGCGACCTGGCCGACGCGGCCGAGGCCATGTTGCGCGAACTGGGCCTGCCCCATGTGGATCTGGCCGAGATCAAGACCTACATCGGCAACGGCGTCTCCCGCCTGGTCAAGCGCTGCCTGACCCGGGACATGCTGGCCGAGCCCGAGCCGGCCCTGTTCGAGATCGCCCTGGCCAGCTACGAGAAGCACTACGGCGCCCACGTCTCCCGCCGCAGCCGGCCCTTCCCCGGCGTGGTGGACGGACTGGAGGCCATGAAGGCGGACGGCTACCGGCTGGCCTGCATCACCAACAAGGCGGCCCGTTTCACCCACCCGCTGCTCAAGGACACCGGCCTGTTCGATTTCTTCGAGCTGATCCTGTCCGGCGATACCCTGCCGAAGAAGAAGCCGGACCCCCTGCCTTTGCTGCACGCCTGCCAGGTATTCGACATCGAGCCCGGCGAGCTGCTGCTGATTGGCGACTCCCTCAACGACACCCAGGCCGCCCGCGCCGCCGGCTGCCCGGTTTTCTGCGTGCCCTACGGCTACAACCGGGGCCGGCCCGTAGCCGAACTGGACCTGGACGCGGTGGTCGACAGCCTGGCCGACGCGGCCAAGATGATCGTGAAGAAATAAAGTCGGCAGATGGCAGTCGTCGGTTCTCAGCAAACCCCATCCAGCCGGATACTGCCTACTGCAAACTGCCTACCGCCGACTTGACCATGTTCAACGAAGACAAATTCAACAGCCTCGCCCGCCAGGGCTTCAACCGCATCCCGGTGATCCGGCAGCTGCCGGCCGACCTGGACACCCCCCTGTCCATCTATCTCAAGCTGGCCAACGGCCCCTACTCCTACCTGCTGGAGTCCGTGGTGAGCGGCGAGCGCTTCGGGCGCTATTCCTTCATCGGCCTGCCGGCCAGGACCGTTTTGCGGGTGCACGGCCACTTCGCCAGCATCGAGACCGGCGGCCTGCCGGTGGAACAGTGCAATTGCGAGGATCCGCTGGCCTTCGTGGAAAGCTACCTGGCCCGCTTCAAGGCCTCGCCGGTGCCCGGCATGCCCCGCTTCCCCGGCGGCCTGGGCGGCTACTTCGGCTACGACACCATCCGCTACATCGAGAAGAAGCTGGCCGGGGCCCGCAAGCCGGACGCCGTCAACACCCCGGACATCCTGCTCATGCTCACCGACGAGTTGGCGGTGGTGGACAACCTGTCCGGCAAGCTCACCCTCATCGTCTACGCCGATCCTCTGGAGGACCAGTCCTATCTCAAGGCCCACCGCCGCCTCGGCGAACTGGCCAGGCAGCTCAAGCGGCCCGCCATTCCACCCCGCGACGGCAACGGCGACGTCCACGAGGCGGAATCGGAATTCGGCGAGGACGCCTTCAAGGCCGCCGTGATCCGCGCCAAGCGGTACATCCTGGACGGCGACATCATGCAGGTGGTGCTGTCCCAGCGCATGAGCCGGCCCTTCGCCGCCCATCCCCTGTCCCTGTATCGGGCCCTGCGCGGCCTGAATCCCTCCCCCTACATGTTCTATTACGACATGGGCAGCTTCCACGTGGTGGGTTCCTCGCCGGAAATCCTGGTGCGGCTGGAAGGCCATGGCGACGACAAGCGGGTCACCGTGCGTCCCATCGCCGGCACCCGCCCGCGCGGCGCCACCCGGGAAGACGACCTGCGCCTGGAGGCCGAACTGCTGGCCGACCCCAAGGAGCGGGCCGAACACGTCCAGCTCATGGACCTGGGCCGCAACGACGCCGGGCGTGTGTGCCAGGTGGGCAGCGTCAAGGTCACGGAGAACATGACCGTCGAGCGCTACTCCCACGTCATGCACATCGTCTCCAACGTGGAGGGCCGGCTTAAGCCCGGCCTCAACGCCATGGACGTGCTGCGCGCCACCTTCCCCGCCGGCACCGTCTCCGGCGCCCCCAAGATCCGGGCCATGGAAATCATCGACGAGCTGGAGCCCAGCAAGCGCGGCGTCTACGCCGGCGCCGTCGGCTACGTGGGCTTCAACGGCGACATGGACGTGGCCATCGCCATCCGCACCGCCGTGGTCAAGGACAAGACCCTCTACGTCCAGGCCGGCGCCGGCATCGTCGCCGACTCGGTACCCGAGAACGAATGGCAGGAAACCCGCAACAAGGCCCGCGCCGTATTGCGCGCCGCCGAACTGGCCCAGGCGGGTTTCGAGGGCGAGGCGGACTGATCCCGGCGCCCACGCCGCTTCTCCGGTCGGCGTGGCTGGCAAGCAACGCGGCGCGTTCAAGAGTTCGTGCGGCGCGCCGTTAATCCCACCGTATGCGTCACGGCCTGAACTCGCCCACCCCCTTTTCCCGAGGCCAGCCGGGGACCCCATGACCTCTTCTCCGACCGCCCCGCCCTCCCCGCGCGAAGAGGATTTCCGCGCCCTGTTCGAGGCCGCGGGAGACGCCATCTTCCTGGTGGAGGACATGCGCTTCGTCGCCTGCAACCACGGCACCCTGGCGCTGTTCGGCTGCGCGCGGGAGGACATCCTGGGCAGGAGACCCTGGGAATTCTCGCCGCCCCGGCAGGCCGATGGCACCGACTCCGAGACCGGCGTTCGCGCCCGCGTCGCGCGGGCCCTCGCCGGCGAGCCGCAATTTTTCGAGTGGCGGCATCGGCGCCTGGACGGCAGCCCGTTCGATACGGAGGTTCAACTCAACCGCATCGACCTGCCCGAAGGCCCCGTGCTCCAGGCCATGGTGCGCGACATCTCGGAGCGCAAGCGGGCCGAGGCGGGCTTGCGGCTCTACCAGCGCATCGTGGCCGACAGCACCGACCACATCGCCGTGCTCGACCTGGACTACATCTATCGCCTGGTAAACGGGACCTATCTGGACGCCCACGGCCGCGACGAGGCGGAAATCGTCGGCCATGGCGTGGCCGAACTGTTCGGCCACGCGGTGTTCGAGAACCTGATCAAGGAAAAGCTGGACCGCTGCTTCGCCGGCGAGGTGGTGCGCTACCAGACCTGGTTCGAGTTCAAGGCCCGGGGCCGGCGCTACATGAACGTCACCTACACGCCCCACCGGGACCAGGACGGCAATGTCCGCGGGGCCATCGTCAGCTCGCGCGACATCACCGACCTGCATCTGGCCCAGGAAGCCCTGACGGAAAGCGAGGCGCGCAATCGCGCCATCCTGGACACCGCGGTGGATGGCATCCTGGTGGTGGACGAGGCCAGCCGCGTGGTCTACGCCAACCCGGCCATCTGCCGCTTCACCGGCCATGACGCCGAGGCGCTCCTGAACCGGCCCCTCACCGACCTGATGCCCGAGCGCTTCCGCGACCGGCATGAAACCGGATTCGGAAACTATCTGGCGAGCGGCCAGGCCACCATGCCCTGGCGCGAACTCGCCTTCGTGCTGCTGCATCGGGACGGCCACGAGATCCCGGTGGAGGTCAGCATCGGCGAGCGCAGCGGCGCGGGACCCCGCCAGTTCATCGGCATCCTGCGCGACGTGACCGAACGCCGCCGCGCCCAGGACGCCTTGCGGGAGCGGGAGGAACATATCAACCTGCTGCTCGACTCCATGGCCGAGGGCATGTACGGCGTCGACACCCGGGGCGACTGCACCTTCATCAACCCGGCGGGCCTGCGTCTCCTCGGCTACGAGGACGCCGAGGCGCTGCTCGGCCGCCACATGCATGAAGTCATCCATCACAGCCATGCCGACGGCCGCCACTATCCCGCCGCGGACTGCCGCGCCTACCAGGCCAGCGTCGTGGGCCACGGCATCCACGTCGACGACGAGGTGTTCTGGCGCCGGGATGGCTCGTCGTTCCCGGTGGAGTACTGGTCTTATCCCATGCGCCGGGGCGGACGGGTGATCGGCTCGGTGGTGACCTTCATGGACATCGGCGAACGCAGGAAGAGCGAGGCCAGGCTGCGCCAGTCGGCCAAGGTGTTCGACAGCACCACCGACGGGGTGACGATCACCGACGCGGCGGCCAATATCATCGCCATCAATCGCGCCTTCACCGAGATCACGGGCTACACCGAAGCGGAAGCGCTGGGCAGGAACCCGCGCCTGCTCAAATCCGGGCGCCACGACGAGAGCTTCTATCAGTCGGTCTGGCAATGCCTGGCGCAGACCGGATCCTGGAGCGGCGAGATCTGGAATCGGAAGAAGAATGGCGAGATCTACCCGGAGTGGCTGACCATCAGCAGCGTCACCAACGGTGACGGGCGGCTGACGAATTATGTCGGCGTGTTCGCCGATATCAGCCAGATCAAGCAATCCGAGGCCAAGCTGGAGCGCCTGGCCCATTACGACCCCCTGACCGACCTGCCCAACCGGCTGCTGTTCAACGCCCGCCTGGAGCACGCCATACGACACGCCGAGCGAAACGGCACCCTGCTGGCGCTGCTGTTCATCGACCTGGACCGCTTCAAGACCGTCAACGACGGACTCGGCCATCCCGCCGGCGACCGCATGTTGCGGGAAGTGGCGCAAAGGCTGTCCCACTGCGTGCGGGCGGAAGACACGGTGGCGCGCCTGGGCGGCGACGAGTTCGTCATCGTGCTGGAGGGCCTGGACAACACCACCCCGGCCACCGTCCTGGCGGACAAGCTGCTCGTCACCCTGACCCGCCCCTTCGGCCTGGACGGACAGGAGGTGTTCATCGGCGCCAGCATCGGCATCAGCACCTACCCGGCGGATGGCGCGGACGCCACCACCCTGCTCAAGAATGCCGATGCCGCCATGTATCGTTCCAAGGAGGACGGGCGCAATACCTATCGCTTCTACGACGCCGAGATGACCCGTTCGGCGCGCGAGCGCCTGGTACTGGAAACCAATCTGCGCCAGGCCATCGCCCAGCAGGAATTCGTCCTGCACTACCAGCCCCAGGTGGATGTGGCCAGCGGCGAGATGGTCGGCGTGGAGGCCCTGGTGCGCTGGGATCATCCGGTCTCCGGCCTGATCTCCCCGATCCGCTTCATACCCCTGGCGGAAGAGAACGGCCTCATCCTGCCCCTGGGCGAATGGGTGCTGTTCGCCGCCTGCGCCCAGGCCAGGGCATGGCATGAAACAGCCGGCATGCCCCCGCTCACCATGGCGGTCAACCTGTCACCACGCCAATTCAGGCAGGAAAAGCTGGCCGAGCACGTGCGCGCCGTGCTGGACGCCACCGGCCTGCCGCCCGCCCGGCTGGAACTGGAGATCACCGAGAGCGCCCTGATGGATAACGCCGACCAGGCCGTCGCCACCCTGCGCGCCCTCAAGGACCTGGGCATCCAGATCTCCATGGACGATTTCGGCACCGGCTACTCCTCCCTGGCCCAGCTCAAGCGCTTCCCCATCGACAAGCTCAAGATCGACCAGAGCTTCATGCGCGGCATTCCCCATGACCAGAGCGACATGGAAATCGTCGCCACCATCATCGCCATGGCCCGCAACCTGCACCTGAAGGTCCTGGCCGAGGGCGTGGAGACCGAAGCGCAACTCGCCTTCCTGCAGATTCATGGCTGCGACACCTACCAGGGCTACCACCGCAGCCGACCGCTGCCGGCGCGGGCGCTGGAGGCGTGGCTGGCGGCGAACCGGGAACCATGAGCGCGCTCCGGAGCCCGCCATGACGCCCAATCAGGCCAACCCGGTCCTGGATGCCGCGCCGGGCATTTATTTCATGTTCGACGCGACGGGGCGCTTCGTCGGCTGGAACCGGACCTTCCTGGAAGTGTTCGGCCTCGCGCCGGCGGACATGGCGAACATTCGCCCCCTGGATCTGGTGGCGCCGGATCATCTGGAACGCGTCAGGCAAGCCATCGCCACCATCCTGGACGGCGAACCGGTGACCATGGAACTGGACCTGCTCGCCGCCGACGGCGGGCACCGGACCTTCTTCGGCACCGGCCTGCCCATCGAGCACGAGGGCCGGCGCCATGTGGCCGGACTGATCGTGGACATCAGCGAACGCAAGCGGGCGGAAGAAGCCCTGCGCATGTACGAACGCATGGTGTCCTGCATGCCCGACCATCTCTCCGTGCTCGACCGGGATTACCGCTATCTCGCCGTCAACGACACCTACCTGAAGCACCACGGCCTGGCGCGCGCGGACATCCTCGGCCACGAAGCATCGGAACTTCTGGGTCGGACGCTGTTCGACGCGCGCATCAAGGAAAGACTCGACCGCTGCCTGGCCGGCGAGCGGGTGCATTACAGCGACTGGTTCGATTTCCCCGTGTCGGGCCGACGCTTCATGGACGTGACCTACACCCCCTATCAGGACAACGACGGCCGGATCAACGGAGTGATCGTGGCGTCGCGGGATATCACCGACCTGGAGCGGGCGCACCAGGCGCTGATGGAAATCGAAACGCGCCACCGCGTGCTCATGGATCAGGCGGCGGACGCTTTTTTCATCACCGACCTGGACGGCCGCATCCTCGATGCCAACCAGCGGGCCTGCGATACCCTGGGCTATACGCGAACGGAATTGCTGCGCCTGGGGGTGCTGGACGTGGAACAGGATTTCGATCCGGACCAGGCGAAATCCCTCTGGGCGGCGCTGCAACCCGGCCAGATGATCACCCTGCGGGGACATCACCGACGCAAGAACGGCACGGTGTTTCCGGTGGAAATCCGGGTGAGCGGCATCGAGTTGAATGGCCAGCGGATCATGGCCGCCCTGGCGCGGGACTGCAGCGAGCGCGTCCAGGCGGAGGAGAAACTGCGCCAGGCCGCCGTCGTCTTCGACAACGCCCAGGAGGGCATCATGGTGACCGACCGGGATGCGCGCATCCTGGCCGTCAACCAGGCGTTCTGCGAGATCACCGGCTACGACGTGGAGGAAGTGCTCGGCGGGACACCGGCCAGGTTCAAGTCGGGGCGGCACGACGCCGAGTTCTACCGGGCCATGTGGGACGCCCTGACCCGGACCGGCCGCTGGCAGGGCGAAGTCTGGGATCGGCGCAAGGATGGCGAGGTCTACCCCAAGTGGCTGTCCATCAGCGCGGTGCGCGACGCCAGCGGCCAGACCGCGCGCTATGTTTCCCTGTTCGCCGACATCACCCATCTCAAGGAATCCGAGGCGCGCCTGGAACACCTGGCCCATTTCGACCCGCTCACCGAATTGCCCAACCGCCTGCTGTTCAACTCGCGCCTGGAACACGCCCTGGAGCAGGCCCGGCGCCATGGCCAGCGCGTCGCCGTGCTGTTCCTGGATCTGGACCGCTTCAAGACCGTGAACGACAGCCTGGGCCACCCGGCCGGCGACGAACTGCTGATCGCCGTGGCCCGCCGCATCCGCGGGCGGCTGCGGGAGGAGGACACGGTGGCGCGGCTGGGCGGCGACGAATTCGTCATCCTCCTGGAGCGGCTGGAGGATGCCCAGACCGCCGCCGTCGTCGCCCAGGACGTGCTGAAGGTCCTCACCGCGCCGGTCATGCTCGGCGGCGGCCGCGAAGTGTTCATCGGCGGCAGCATCGGCATCAGCCTGTACCCCGACGATGCCGACGAGGCCACCCGCCTGGTGAGCAGCGCCGATGCCGCCCTCTACCAGGCCAAGGAGCAGGGCCGCAACACCTACTGCTTCTATACCGAGGGCCTGACCGCGGCGGCCAATGAGCACCTGGCCCTGGAAACCCGGCTGCGCCGCGCCCTGGAGCGCGGCGAATTCATCCTGCATTACCAGCCCCTGGTCGACACCCGCGGCGGCCGGCCCGTGGGCGTCGAGGCCCTGGTGCGCTGGCAGCCGCCCGGGGAAGCCCGGGTGCCGCCCGTCAAATTCATCCCCATCGCCGAGGAAACCGGCCTCATCGTGCCCCTGGGCGAGTGGATCCTGCGCACCGCCTGCGCCCAGGCCCGCGCCTGGATCGACGCCGGCCTGCCGCCCCTGACCATGGCGGTCAACCTGTCGGGGCGGCAGTTCCAGTCCGAGGACATGGTGGCCCTGGTGGGCGCCGTGCTGGAGCAAACCGGCCTGCCGGCGCGATTCCTCGAACTGGAACTCACCGAAAGCATCGTCATGGAACAGGCCGAGCGGGCCATCGCCACCCTGGATGCCCTCAAGGCGCTGGGGGTCCGCCTGGCCATCGACGACTTCGGCACCGGCTATTCCTCCCTGGCCTACCTCAAGCGCTTCCCCATCGACAAGCTCAAGATCGACCGGAGTTTCGTGCAGGGCCTGGCCGATGACGCCGACGATCGCGAGATCGCCGCCACCATCATCGCCATGGCGCGCAGCCTGAATCTCGATGTCCTGGCGGAAGGCGTGGAAACGGAACAGCAACTGGCCATCCTGCGCCACCACGATTGCGACCAGTACCAGGGATATCTGTTCGCGAAACCGATGCCCGCGGAGGAAGTGGAAAAACTGCTGCGGAACGCGCGCCCGGGCGGGGGGAAGTCCACCACTTGCTGATCCTCGCGCAAGATGGGGCGCCCCCGCAAGCGGCGCGGCCTGGGCGGTGAAGGGCGGCGCCCGCCGGCATGGGGGATGGCCTTACCCGGCCGAAAACCTGTAGCCTTTGCCCTCCGGCCACTCAGGACGAGGACATCTCGCCATGCACACCCCACGCCGCAACTTCCTCATCGCCGCCGCCGTCGGCGCCCTGGGCCTGGGCGTCCGATCCGCCCCCGCCATCGCCAAGGCCCGCCCCCGGGTGGTCATCGTCGGCGGCGGCTATGGCGGCGCCGCCTGCGCCCGCCATCTCAAGCTCTGGGACCCCCGGGTGGAGGTGACGCTCATCGAGCCCAGCCCCCATTTCGTGTCCTGCCCCATGTCCAACACGGTCATCGGCGGCCTCAACCAGGTCGAGGACATCACCTTCCCCTACCGCTACATCCGCGAAGCCGTGGATCGTTTCGTGCGGGACAGCGTCACCCGCATCGATGCCGGCAAGCGCAACGTCACCACCGCCAGCGGCCACAGCTTCCCCTACGACCGGCTGGTGCTGGCCGCCGGCGTGGAACTGCAATTCGACCAGGTGCGGGGCTACGACGCCGAGGCGCGCAAGACCATCAAGCATGCCTGGAAAGCCGGCCCGGAAACGGTCGCCCTGCGCCGGCAACTGGAAGCCATGAAGGACGGCGGCGTGTTCGCCATCTCCATCCCCATGGCGCCGTTCCGCTGCCCGCCCGCCCCCTACGAGCGGGTCAGCCTCATCGCCAATTACTTCAAGAAGGCCAAGCCCAGATCCAAGATCCTCATCCTGGACGGCAACCAGGACATCATCTCCAAGAAAGCCCTGTTCACCACCGCCTGGGAAAAGCACTACGGCTTCGGCGGCGACGACAGCATGATCGACTACCGGCCGGGCAACCTGGCCAGCGCCATCGACGCCAAGGCCATGAAACTCTCCACCGAGTTCGAGGACGTGAAGGCCGACGTCGTCAACCTCATCCCACCCATGCGCGCCGCCGCCGTCACCGCCCTGGTGGGCGCGAGAACCGGCGACAACGGCACCTGGTGCCCGGTGGACCACACCACCCACGAATCCAGCGAAGCCCCCCACATTCACATCCTGGGCGACTCCATCCTGTCCAACCTGTCCAAGGCCGGCGCCCTGGCCAACAACAGCGGCAAGCTGTGCGCTTCCGCCCTGGTGGAAATCTTCAACGGCCGCCGGCCCGACCCGGCGCCGGTGGTGACCAGCACCTGCTATTCCGCCAGCACCGACCACACCGCCTTCCACGTCGCCACCGTGTTCCGCTACAACCCGGCCGACAAGAGCATGGAAGTCCAGCCCGGCAGCGGCGTCTCCGACCGGGAAAGCGAACTGGAATTCGAAATGATGCGCGGCTGGGCCCGCAACATCTGGGCGGACACCCTTGGGCTGCCGGAAAATTACCGGTTCACCAACCGGGTATAAGCCCTGCCCGTCCGCCCGGCGCGGTTTGCCTCAGGCGGCCCGGCCCAGGGGCGGAGGCTGCAGGGGCGCGTAGCGGTCCAGCCATATGCAGTGGCTGGCCTCGCCCCCGGCCAGGCGGCGCAAACGCGCACCGTACCCGAGCAAATCGCGCAGGGGCGCCTCGGCGCGCATGACCCAGCCATCCGCCAGGCAATCGATGTCCAGGAGCGTGGCGCCGAGGGCCAGGAAATCCTGGCGCACCGCCGAAAGATGCTCGGGCTGAACATGGGCCCGCACCTGCATGATCGGCTCGCACCAGCGGCCGTCGATGAAAAGATGGCGCGCGCGCGCGGGCGCCACGCGCAAATCCTCGCCGTGAACCTGGCGCAGGATGTCCAGCGGCCCGACCAGTGCTTCCTCGTTCTCCCCCCGGATCAGCAGGCCGGCGGGCACGGCCGCCAGGGTGAACGCGTCCGAATCCTCGATCAGGCGCATGGCCTGGTGGGCAAAGCCCCGCTGGAAGCGCAGGGTGGCATGGCGCACCAGTTGCTCCACCGGAAAATCGCCGTGCTTGGTCATGCCGAACGTCCGTGCCACGACATCCTCTTCGTCATCGGGGCCACACCAGTGGAGTCGCGCGCTCATGTTCATCCCTCCGGCGCCAGGATACCGTCCACCCGCAGGCGCCGGGGCCGCCCGTCCGGGAAGGACCATTCGATGGACTGGTTCAGCCGCAGCCCCAGCAACGCGGCGCCCACGGGGGCCAGGACGGACACCTTGCCCCGCGCCATGTCAGACTCTTCGGGGAACACCAGCTCCACCTCCCGGCGCGCGCCAGTGGTTTCATCGACGTAGGCGACACGGGAATGCATGCGCACGATGTCCGCCGGCATGCGTTCTTCCGGAACGACAGTGGCCCGGTCCAGTTCCTCGCCCAGGGCCGCGTCGGCGGCCAGGGCGGCTAGCCGGGAATAGTCCCGGTCGGAGATCATCAATTCTTCAGTATTCATGGCTTTACCCGTTATCAATGGTGATTTGGCCGCACTGGGCGGCATCGGCTTGGTTTCATGATAGAGGCGGGAGGGGGGTGGGAGTAGGCCCGCACAGGGCATCAGACTGGTTCCAGAGAAGCTACAATGCGGTCATGCAGGATCTCAATCTCATGGCCCTGTTCGCCCAGGTCAGCGAAACTGGCAGTTTCGCCGAGGCTGCCCGGCGTCTGGGCACCTCCCGCTCGGCGGTGAGCAAGGCTGTGGCCCGGCTGGAAAAATCTCTGGGCGCGCGCCTGCTCAACCGCAGCACCCGCCACGTGAGCCCCACGGAGGTGGGCGCCGCCTTCGCGGAACACTGCGCCCGCATCCTGAACGAGGCGGAACGGGCCGAGCGCTTGGTGGCCAGCCTGCACGGCCAGCCGCGCGGCACGCTCAGGGTGGCGGCCTCGGTGGCCTTCGGCACCCTGCACGTGGCCCCGGCCCTGGCGGATTTCCTCGCCAGGTATCCGGAGATCGACGTCGACATGACCATCACCGATCGCCCCGTGGACCTGGCGGAGGAAGGCTTCGATGTGGTCATCCGGGTCAGCCGGGACCTGCCCGGCAACTGGGTGGGACGCGGCCTGGCACCGGTGCGCCGCAAGCTGTGCGCCACCCCGGATTACTTCGAGCGGCACGGCGTCCCGAACGTCCCCCAGGACCTAACGGTCCACAACTGCCTGGATTACATCCACTCGGGAGAGCCGGGCCTGTGGCGTTTCCGGGGACCGGAAGGCGAAATCGCAGTGCCGGTGTCCGGCCGCCTACGCATCAACGATGACGAGGCCCTGTCCCAGGCGGTGCTGGGCGGGCTTGGACTGGCGCTGCTGCCGACTTTCATCATCGGCCAGGACCTCCAGGCCGGGCGCTTGCGTGCCGTGCTGTCGGAATACATCCCGATCGATCAGCACGTCCATGCCCTCTATCTACCCACACGCCACCTGCCTGCCAAAGTGCGGACCTTCATCGATTTTCTTGTGAACCGATTCGGGCCCAAGCCCTACTGGGACTGAGCCCGTAGGCCGCAGATGAGCCCGGTGATCAAACACAAGATATCCGTTCAGGCTTGAAAGCTTGTCGAAGCCCCGAACGTGATATTGCTTGCCGGTTTAATAACCGTCAGGCGTCATGCGCCGCATCCATTCGGCGCAATGCGCTTCGCTTATTGGCGCCCTACCCATGGCCGCCCCCCTGCGGATGGGTCGGGCTGCCGGGAGGCGCGTCGGCGGGATAGCGACCTGGCCAGCGGGTCAATCACGATCCCTGCCATCCCTTCTGTCTTCCTTGCCTCTTTTTTCTCCGCCCTTGCAGTCGATCTTTTCCTTGTAGGTGCCATCGCGTTTCCATTCGCGCTCGATCTTGCAGGGGCCATCCTGGTACTTTTCCTCGTAGTCACCCCGGGGATGACGGTAACGCCCTTCGCCCACCCCCTTGCACTCGCGCTCCTCCTTGTAGCCGCCGTCGCGTTTTTGCTCACGCTCGATCTTGCAGGGGCCGTCCCAATATTTCTCCTTGTATTCGCCCTCGCGTTGCGGGCGATGATCGCGATAGTCCTGGTCGCGATGGACACCATCGAGCGTGCAAGCCGATGTAACCAGGCACACGCCTGTCAGAAGCATGAGATTACCGAGCAGGATCCTCATCAATCCTCCTTTGCGACGCTTCCATCAACTTTGGCCCGCGCAGCTCGCGTAGGGCGCATTAGCCGTCCGGCGTAATGCGCCGTAACCAACGGCTGGCCACCCATCCAGGCTTGCTTGTCGAATCAGGCCTTGCCAACCAACTCGGCGATTTCCGCCTCCGCGTCCAGCCAGTCCTGCACCTCGTAACCCGGGGCGAAGCCGCGTTTCTCGGCGCGGTGGTAGGCCGCCGTGGCGACCCAGCGCTGGCGTTCTTCCGGGGAGGGGGCGGAGGGCTTGGCGATGAGTTTCTTCGTGGCGGGGGCTTTTTTCTTCACCTCGCCCGCGGGCTTGGCTGCGGCAACCTTGGTCGCCGCTTTGGTGGCCGTCTTGGTCGCCGCTTTGGTGGCTACCTTTGCGGCCGCCTTGGGCGCCGGTTTCGCGGCTGTGGCCTTGTCGGCGGCGGCGGCTTTTCCGGATGCCGGACTCGCCGCCTTGGAAACGGCGGCCTTCCTGGGCTTGGCCGTCGCCGGAGCCGCGGAGGAGGCCGACGGCTTGGCGGTTGCGGCTTTGCCGGCGGCGGGCGCCTTGGCGGAAGCCGGCGCGGCCTTCTTGGGCTTGGCGGTTTCCGTGACGGCGGCTTTCTTGGTGGTTCCCTTGCTTGCGGTGGCTTTCACTTCGGACATGCTGTTCCCCCTAATGGAAAATGCGGTGGCGATGAACTTGGCGGGGATAACGGCACCCCGCCGCCAAACTTGATACATGCATACCAATCAGACGCCGTTGCGCCATTCCGTATCCTCGCCGTCGAACAGGCGGTTGGCCTCGATGGGCCCCCAGCTTCCGGCCGGATAGGCGTGGATGAAGTCCCGTTCCTGGGCCCAGTGCTTGAGGATGGGGTCCACCACGCGCCAGGCCCATTCCACCTCGTCGAAGCGGATGAACAGGGTGCGGTCGCCTTCGATCACGTCCAGCAACAGCGCCTCGTAGGCGTCCAGCGGCTGGTCGTCCGGATTCCGGTAGCTGGCGTTGAGCTTGAGCACCCGGGTGTCCATGCCCAGACCCGGCTGCTTGGCGTGGAGTTCCATGTGCATGGATTCCTCCGGCTGGATGGAGAGCACGATCCAGTTGGGCTCCAGTTGTTCCAGGGGTGTTTCCCGGAACAGTTGCTGGGGCGGGTGGCGGAAGCGGATGGCGATCATGGACAGGTTCTGCTTCAGGCGCTTGCCGGTGCGCAGGTAGAAGGGCACGCCGCGCCAGCGCCAGTTGTCGATGTAGAACTTGGCGGCGACGAAGGTTTCGGTGACGGAATCCGCTTCCACGCCCGCCTCGTCCTGGTAGCCCGGCACCATCCCCCCGCCGATGCGGCCGGCCTTGTACTGGGCGCGGAAGGCGTGGGCATGAACGGAACGGCGCGGGATGGGGCGGATGGAGCGCAGCACCTTCACCTTCTCGTCGCGCAGGGCGTCCGCTTCCAGGGCCGGCGGCGGCTCCATGGCCACCAGGGTCATGAGCTGCATCAGGTGGTTCTGCAGCATGTCGCGCATGGCGCCGGCCTTGTCGTAGTAATCGGCCCGGTTGCCGATGCCAACCTCCTCGGCCACGGTGATCTGCACGTGGTCGATGTAGTTGCGGTTCCACAGGTTCTCGATGAGGGTGTTGGCGAAGCGGAACACCAGCAGGTTCTGCACCGTTTCCTTGCCCATGTAATGGTCGATGCGGAACACCTGCTCCTCCTCGAAGTAGCGGTGCAGGAGCTGGTTCAACACGCGGGCGGATTCGATGTCGGAACCGAAGGGCTTTTCCACCACGATGCGGTGCAGGCCCCGGGGCTTGTTGAGGCCGCAGGCGTCCAGGTGCTTGATCACCGCGGCGAAGTCGCCGGGCTTGATGGCCAGGTAGAACACCACGTTGGAGCACACGCCCATCTTGGGCCTGGCCAGGACTTCCTTGAGCCGGGTGTAGGTGTCGCCCTCGGCCAGTTCGCCGCGCAGGTAGTCGAAGCGGGCGATGAAGCGGGCGAGCACGGCCGGCTCGGGCTTGAGCTTCTGTTCCAGCAACTCGACCACATGGGCGCGCCAGCCGGCCTCGTCGCCTTGTTCGCCAAACGCGCGCCGCCCCTGGGCGATGAGGCTCAGGCCCTCGGGCAGACGGCCCGCCTCTTCCAGCCGGTACAGCGCGGGCAGCAGCTTGAGCGTGGCCAGGTTGCCGGTGGCGCCGAAGATGACGAAGCTGCAGGGGGGAAGCGGGGTTTCCTGGTCGAACATGGCGAATTCCTTCGCAGCGGATAACGTGGGGGTTCCCCCCTTTTGCAAAGGGGGGACAGGGGGGATTTCTCGACGTTTCCTGCGGGCGAGCCGGGTTAAATCCCCCCCAGCCCCCCTTTATGAAATGGGGGAGTAGTCTCGCCCGCGCCCTCCTTCACCGCGTGGCCGCCGAAGCCCTTGCGCATCATGGCCAGCATCCGGTTGGCGAAGTCGCCCTGGCCCTGGCTGGCGAAGCGGCTCATCAGGGCCAGGGTCATGACCGGCGTGGGCACGCCCAGGTTGATGGCTTCCAGGGCGGTCCAGCGGCCCTCGCCGGAATCGGCCACCTGGGGGGCGATGCCCTCCAGGCTCTGGTCGTTCTTCAGGAAGTCGGCGGTGAGGTCCAGCAGCCAGGAGCGCACCACGGAACTATGGCGCCAGAGTTCGGAAATGGCGGCCAGATCCAGGTCGAATGCCTTCTTCGCGCCGAGCAGGGCGAAGCCTTCCGCCAACGCCTGCATCATGCCGTACTCGATGCCGTTGTGGACCATCTTGGTGAAGTGGCCGGCGCCCACCGGGCCGGCGTGCAGCCAGCCAGTGTCCGGCGTGGGCGCCAATACTTTCAGGAAGGGAATGAGGCGGGTCATGTCGTGGTCGGAACCGCCGGCCATCAGGCAGTAGCCGTTGGCCAGACCCCAGACGCCGCCGGAGACGCCCACGTCGGCGAAACGGATGCCGGCGGCCTCCAGCTCGCCGGATCGGCGCATGGCGTCCTGGTAGAAGCCGTTGGCGCCGTCCACCAGCAGGTCGCCGGGGGCGAGCAGGGCGGAGAGTTCGCGGATGGCGCCGTCGGTGGCCGCCCCCGCCGGCAGCATGAGCCAGACCACGCGCGGCGCGGCCAGGCCCGCCACCATCTCCCGGGCCGCGCGGTGCGCCACCACGTTGGGCTCCTCGCCGGCGAGTTTGTCGGCCACCTCGAAACTGCGGTTCAGGGCGTGCACCCTGACCCCGCCCCGCGCCAGCCGCCGCGCCATGTTGCCGCCCATGCGGCCGAGTCCGTAAAGACCGATTTCCAGCATGCCATGCTCCGATTCTTCCGCGATGACCGAAGTATCGGCTCGGCACCGAAAAATTCACACCTTCACGTTCACACACCCAGCCCTGGCCCATGCGGGTCATGATCTCGTTGATGGCGGAGGTGGCGGTGTGGGCCACGGGCAGGAGGCTCACCCGCGCGCCTTCGCGCTTCAGGCGCGCGACGGTCTGGCCGCAGGCCACGAAGCTGAGGTTGGCGTGGCGTCGCGCCATGTTCTCGATGCGATGGCCCAGGGGTGTGACGTCGGCGCGCAACAGATCCAGGCCATAGCTGTTGGCGACGATCTCGATGCGCGCCGAGGGTTGCCGGTCGAGCAGCCTTTCGGCCAGGTCCAGCACCTGGGCCAGGCGCCCCGGCTCGCCGGAATCCAGGTGCAGGATGATCTTGTCACGGTCCACCCGCTCGCTCAGGGCGATGGCCTGGTAGCCGTCGGGCAGGCCGGCCAGGCGATCGTAGCCGGCCGGGGCGGCGGTGAGATCCCGCGCCATCCAGCCCGCGCCCAGGCCCAGGGCCAGCAGAACGCCCGCCGCCAGGGCCTGGGGGACGCCGTGGAACGCGGGCCGCCGCGTCCGCGCCGGCGCGGCGGGCACCTCGCCGTAGGCGCCCCGGACCATTTCCTTGAGGGTGCGCATTTCGCAGGCGCGCGCCTTGAACTCGGGGTCCGATTCCAGCAGGGTCAGCACGTGGGCGCGTTCGTCGGCGGTCAGTTCGCCGTCGAGGAAGGCGTTGAGATATTCCGGGGTCGGGCTGGCGCCCGCGGTGTCGCGCATGTCGGATTCCTTCATTTGATTCTCCTGATGACGGGCCGATCGTCGGCGCCCGCCACCGGCGCGGACTGGTCCGTCGAGAGATGTTGTTTCAGGGCCTGCCGGGCCCGGGACAGGCGGCTCATGATGGTCCCCACCGGCACGCCCAGGATGCGGGCCACATCGGCGTAGCCGCATTCCTCGATATCCACCAGGGTGATGACCTGGCGCTGGCCGATGGGCAGGCGCGCGATGGCCCGGCGCACCCGCTGGACGGTCTGGCGGCTGGCGTAGTGCTGCTCCGGCCCGGGTTCCTCGGAATGGATGGCTTCATCCAGCTCCGATACATCCACGAAATCCCGCCGCGCGCGCAGGTGGTCGCGCCAGCAGTTGTTCAGGATGGAAAACAGCCAGCTTTCCAGGGCCTGCTCGTCGCGCAGCTGATCGCTCCGGGTCAGGGCCTTGGCCAGGGTGTCCTGCACCAGGTCGTCCGCCAACGCGGCATCGTGGCACCAGGCGTAGGCCAGGCGGTGCAGGCGGGGGCGCAGGGCCTCCAGCCGGCGATGGGCGGGGAAGTTCAGCAGGGAAAACAGGTTGCGCATCAAGCGGGCCGATCAGCGTGAAGCATCAAGGTTAGGACGGACCGGGTAGTCGGAATATTCCATGCCGGGACGTGGAATATATCGTCTTCCTGTCGCGTCCTATGCAGGTGGCATATCCCACATGACCGTCAAACCCCTCTGGAGAAGACCATGAATCGCATCCCCCTGCTCGCCGCCCTGCTGAGCGCCGCCCTCATCCTGCCCGCCGCCCAGGCCTCGACGCCCGCCAAATCCGCCAAGCCCGCGAAACCGGCCGCCGAAGCCGCGGCGCCCCAGGAAAAGGTGGTTTACCACGTCAACGACTCCAGCGTCGCCCGCATCGCCATGCGCAACGTGGAAAACCACGTGAACGCCAGCCCGGACGCCAAGATCGTGGTGGTCACCCACGGCAAGGGCATCGACTTCCTGCTCAACGACGCCAAGGACGACAAGGGCGCCTTCGCGCCCCAGGTGGCCGGCCTGAAGGAAAAGGGCGTGGAATTCCGCGTCTGCCGCAACACGCTGAAAGGTCGCAACCTGGACGACAGCGCCGTGATCATGGAAGCCCAGGTGGTGCCCTCCGGCGTGGCCGAGATCGGCAAGCTCCAGGCCAAGGAAGGCTTCGTCTATCTGAAGCCCTGATCCTCCCGCAAGCCCATCGACAACGGCCGACATCGTCGGCCGTTGTCGTTCTGGCCCGCCCGCCTGAAGATCCACGTTGGCGAGCAATCCGGCACGGTTTCGGATATGGTTATCGACTCACTGATGTCTGCCCGATTCGGGCTGTCGCGACCATGAACATCCTTTACGCCACTTCCGAAGCCGTGCCGCTGGTCAAGACCGGCGGCCTGGCGGACGTCTCCGGCGCCCTGCCGCCGGCCCTGCGGGAAATCGGACTGGATTGCCGTCTGCTCATGCCCGGCTATCCCGCCGTGCTGCAGAAAATGGGCACCGCCGTGGTGGTGGCCCGCTTTTCCGGCCTGCCCGACGCCATGGAGGCCCGGCTTCTGCTCAGCACCCTGCCCGGTTCCGACACTCCCCTCTATGTCCTGGACGCCCCCCTGGCCTTTACCCGCCAGGGCGGTCCCTACCAGGATGCCGCCGGCCAGGACTACATGGACAACGCCCAGCGCTTCGCCGTGCTGAGCCAGGTCGCCGCCCGCCTGGCCTCGCCGGATTCGCCGCTGGAATGGCGCCCCGACCTGTTGCACTGCAACGACTGGCAGACCGGCCTGGCGCCGGCCTATCTGAACTTCCTGGGCCGCCCCGTGCCCAGCGTGATCACCGTCCACAACCTGGCCTACCAGGGCATCTTCCCGCCTTCCACCGTGCCCCGGCTGGGACTCCCGGCCGAGAGCTTCTCCATACAGGGCGTGGAGTACTACGGCAATCTTTCCTTCCTGAAAGCCGGCCTCTATTACGCCGACCGCATCACCACCGTCTCCCCCACCTACGCCGAGGAAATCCAGCGCGAACCCCTGGGCATGGGCATGCAGGGCCTGCTGGCCACGCGCAAGGCGGATATGCGCGGCATCCTCAACGGCATCGACACGGGGGACTGGAACCCGTCGTCCGACCTGCACCTGCCCGGTGCCTACTCCCTGCGCGCGCCCTCGGGCAAGAAGCGCTGCAAACAGAAATTGCAGGAGGAGATGGGGCTGGACCAGGACGCGGACGCCCCCCTGTTCGGCCTCATCGCCCGCATGACCCACCAGAAGGGCCTGGACCTCGTGCTGGCGGTGGCGGAAGGCATCATCCAGCGTGGCGGGCAACTGATCATGCTCGGCACCGGAGATAAGGATCTCGAGCAGGCGGTGCGCGACACCGTGGCCCGCCACCCCGGCCGGGCGGCCTGCTTCATCGGTTACGACGAGGGACTGTCCCACCGCATCGAGGCGGGCGCGGACTGCTTCCTCATGCCCTCCCGCTTCGAACCCTGCGGCCTGAACCAGATGTACAGCCTGCGTTATGGCACGGTACCCATCGTGCATGCCACCGGCGGCCTGAAGGATACGGTGGAGGATGGCGTGACCGGCTTCCAGTTCCAGGAAGCCGCGCCCCATGCCCTCTGGCTGGCCATCGAGCGCGCCCTATCCCTCTACGCGGACAAGGCGGCGTGGAAAAAGATGCAACTGGCCGGCATGAGCCGGGATTTCAGCTGGGAACACAGCGCCAAGGAATACGCGGCGATGTATCGGGAAATGCTCGACCAGCGGGCGGACGGCGCGCCGTAAGCGTTCATCCTGGAAAGCCCCCTCCCGGCCCCGGGGTGCCCGGTACGCCCCGCGCCGCAGGCGCGGTTTTCACGGTGATGAGCGGGGGGCGACGACCGCGCCTACAACATGGTGGCGTGCACGCCCATGTTCCGGACCTGGCCGAGAATTTCCCGGGCGTGGGTACATTCGCTGTCGTACACGACCATCATCAGGTGCGGCGTGCTGTCCGGTATGTGGGCGCTGACGACGCAGTCGCCGTTCATCACGTCGGCTTCCAGCAACCTGCGCTCGCCGGGATACAAATCGTCATCGATATGAACCATGAAATCCGAAATGGCATTGCTCATTTTCGATCTCCTCGTCGGCGTGTGGACTCCCCAATTCTTGATCAATCAAGTTCACTATAGACCGCAAGGGGCGGCACATGCCCATGAACGAGCCGGGGGTATGCAAGGGCACCCGGGCGGGCGCCGGGAAACAACGAAGGGAGTGAGCCCCCTCGCCACGCCGGACTAAGCGCCTATTTCAGTAGGGATCATGCCCCGCCGCCCCGGCCCAGGGGCGGCGGCGACCCCGGCGCTCAGCCGAACAGCAGCCCGTTGACCCGCTTCACGAAGCCCGCCGGATCACCCAGCTGGCCACCGTCCAGAAGCACCGCCTGATCCAGGAGCAGGCCGGCCAGTTCGTCGAAACGCTCGCCCTCCTCGCCTTCCAGGCGTTTCAGCAAGGGATGGCCCAGGTTCACTTCCAGGATGGGCTGGGTTTCCGGCACCGCCTGGCCCATGGACTTCAGCATGCGCGCCAGGTTGGCGTTCATGTCGCCCTCGTCGGCCACCAGGCAGGCGGGGGATTCCACCAGGCGGTGGCTGGCGCGCACGTCCTTGGCGCGGGATTCCAGGGATTTCTTGAGGCGCTCCAGCAGGGGCCTGGCTTCCTCCTCGGCCTTGGCCGGTTCCTCCTTGTCCTCGCCCTCGGACTGGATGGCGGACAGGTCCACCTGGCCCTTGGCGACGGAGGCCAGTGACTTGCCCTCGAACTCGAACAGGTTGGACACCAGCCATTCGTCCACCCGGTCGGCCAGCAACAGCACTTCCACGCCTTTTTTCCGGAAAACCTCCAGGTGGGGGCTGGCCTTGGCGGCGGCCAGGGTGTCGGCGGTGAGGTAATAGATCTTGTCCTGGCCCTCCCGCATGCGGCCCAGGTAGTCGGCCAGGCTGACGGTTTCCTCGTCGGCCCGGGTGGTGCGGAAGCGCAGCAGTTTGGCGATGCGCTCCTTGTTGGCGTGGTCCTCGCCCACGCCTTCCTTCAGCACCTTGCCGAAGTGTTCCCAGACCTTGGCGTAGTCGTCCTTGCGGTTCTCGGCGAGGTCATCCAGCAGGTCCAGGGTCTTGCGCACGCAGCCGTTGCGGATCATCTCCATGTCCCGGGTTTCCTGCAGGATTTCCCGGGAGACGTTGAGCGGCAGGTCGGCGGCATCGATGACGCCGCGGATGAAGCGCAGGTAGGCGGGCATCAGCTTGCGCGCGTCCTCCATGATGAACACCCGCTTCACGTAGAGCTTCACGCCGGCCTTGGCATCCCGGTCCCACAGGTCGAAGGGGGCGTGGGCGGGCACATAGAGCAGGGCGGTGTAATCCTGGCGGCCTTCCACCTTGACGTGGGTCCAGGCCAGGGGATCCTCGTAGTCGTGGCCCACGTGCTTGTAGAAGGCCTTGTATTCGTCCTCGGTGATGTCGTTCTTGGCGCGGGCCCAGAGGGCGTTGGCCCGGTTGGCGGTCTCCGTCTCGCCTTTCTCGTCGGTAAATTCCACCGGGATGGCGATATGGTCGGAATACTCGCGGATGATGGATTTGACGCGCCAGTCGTCGAGGAACTCGGCCTCGTCGTCCTTCAGGTGCAACACGATCTCGGTGCCCCGCTCGGCTTTTTCCACCGTCTCCAGGCTGTACTGGCCGGCGCTTTTTCCACCCTCCTCGCCATCCATGGCGCATTCCCAGCGCACGCCATGCTCCTTGGTGAGGCCGGCGCGGCGGGTGGTGAGCGTCACCTTGTCGGAGACGATGAAGCTGGAATAGAAGCCGACGCCGAACTGGCCGATCAGCTGGGCGTCCTTCTTCTGGTCGCCGGTGAGCTTGCCGAAGAATTCCCGTGTGCCGGACTTGGCGATGGTGCCGATGTGCTCGATCACCTCCTGGCGGCTCATGCCGATGCCGTTGTCGCGGATGGTGATGGTCCTGGCGTCCTTGTCCACGCTCACCCGGATCTTCAGCTCGGCGTCCTGCTCGAACAGGGCCGGGTCGGACAGGGCCTCGAAGCGCAGCTTGTCGGCGGCGTCGCTGGCATTGGAAATCAGTTCCCTGAGGAAGATTTCCTTGTGGCTGTAGAGGGAATGGATCATCAGGTGAAGCAGTTGCTTCACCTCGGCCTGGAAGCCCAGGGTTTCCTTGGTGGCGGTTTCGGTCATGGCGGAGAACTCCCCTGTGAATAACAGGGGGTTTAAGTGGGGATCAACGGCGGCGCTTCAAGGGGGGGCGGCAAGCCGGTCAGGAGCCGTCACCGGAATAGAGATGCCAGGCGCCATGGCCCTTGGCCCGCGCCTGGGCCAGGGCGATCTCGCCATCGGCCAGCAGGCTGTCGGCGCCGCCGGCCAAGTCATGGAACAGCACGATGCCGACGCTGACGGAAAGCGGGTTCCCAACACCGCCATCGGTCGTGGCATGGACGGCCACCCGGTTCAGGCCGCGCGCCAGCGCGACGGCCTCGGCCGACCCGATGCCGGGGAAAATCAGGGCGAACTCGTCGCCCCCAAGGCGCGCGGTCAAGGCGGGACCGGGGCTCAGTTTTTCGGCATGGCGGGCGAATTCCACCCGCGCGTGGTCGTCGTGGCCGGCGGATGCGCTCGCGGCGAGGAATTCGTCGATTTCGCACAGCAGCAGGGCGCCCTTGAGGCCGTTGGCCAGCATGGCATCCAGTTCCCGCTTGAAGGCGCGTCGGTTGTAGAGGCCGGTGACGCTGTCGTGCTCGGCCCGCAGCATGAGGCTGCGTTCGACCTGCCGGTAGTCGGTCACGTCCAGGCCAACGGAGAGGTAGGTGCGCTCGCCGGACGGGCTGTCCAGGCAGGAATGGAACCAGACCACGTCCCTTTCCACGCCGTCGGGGCGCTGGAAACCGCTTTCGCTGTGGAGTATCTCGCCCACGCGCATCCGGCCCAGGAGGGCGGCATGGTGATCGCGCTGCTGGCTGCTCATGAACACGCTGGAAAAGAAACACCCGGTCAAGCCACCGGGCTGGTAGCCGCTGGTGCGTACCGCGTTGACGTTGGCCAGACGGATGCGTTCATCGCGGCCGTAGGTCAGGATCAGGACAGGGGCGGTATCCAGGATGCCGGCCACAAAATCCCGCTCCTGTTCCAACTGGGTGGCCTGGGCCTGGAGCGAGGCGGCATGTTCCCTGGACTGGGAATGCAAGGCTTCCAGGGTATCGGCCAGGGCATGGGTCAACGCCTCCAGCTTGTCCACTTCGTCCCGATGGAGGCCCGGCCCGCCGCTCACCGGCAAGGCCGCGCGGGCCTCGGCGTAACGCGCCTCACCCAGAAGCGGCAGGGCATCCATGGCCTGGGAAAGGCGATTCATGGTGGGTCGCAGCAGCATGTACAGCAAGGCCAGGGACAGGACCAGGATCAGCCCGCCCAGAAGCAGGCTGGAGCGCATCGCGACGGCCATTTCCCGGCATTCGGCGGTAATGTCGTGGATGGCGAGGAACTTGACCCCGCCCACGCCGGTCGTCGGTGCGTCGAAACGGTGGAAGCGGAAATGGCGGTCCGAGCGTTCCACCTGGAAAACATCGTCCCGGATCTCCCCGGGTTGCAGTGAGCGCAGTAGTTCCTGATAGGCGAAGCCGCCGCTGACCGAGATGATGTGCCCGACCAGGCTCCCACCCCGCGCATCCAGCACGGCCAGTTCCGCCCCCGACAAACGCCGGAAATCCAGGATCAGATCCTGCAGGCCGGCGGTGAGGATCACGGTGCCGGCATAATGGCCTCGCTCCACCAGGGGTACCGCCGTGATGTAAAGGCAACGGGGCTCGCATTCGAGCCAGTGGCTGGGCGCCTCCCTGCCGCTTGCCTCACCGGCCAGCTTCCTGGTGTGTCCACCGGTATCGGCCATGCCCCAGTCGCCCAGGACTTCGCCGCCCGGTGACAGGAAAGCGATGCGATCGAGGCCATGGTTCAGGTTGAGATCGGACCAGAAAGGGGCGAACACCCGGGCGAGACTCGGCTTGTCCGCCGTCAGCAACGCGCCCCGCACGCCGGGAAGGTCGGACACCAGGGTTCCCAGGGAGTGCAGGCGCGCGGACTGATGCTGGAACAGGCGCCCCAGCAATTCGACGGCGCGTACCCGCTGCTCGGCCAGCGTGGTTTGCTGACGCTCGTCCATCTGGTCCAGGGCCAGCCAGGTGAACGCCGCCGTGATCACGGCAAGGGACAGCCCGGCGAACAGGAGGACCTTGAGCCGGATACTCAGGAAAAAAGGTTTGGTCCGCTCCGCCGCCACGTCGGAACCTCAGAACCGCCAGGCGGCCTGGAGCAGGAGCATGTCCCACTCTTGCGATTGCTGGTTGTAAGGCGTATCCGCCGGGGACAACCAGGCGGTTCCATCGATTTGGTGCCATTCGGCGGACAGCGTCCATCGGTCGATGTCCTTGCGCACGCCGAGCGTCCAGTCCTTGGCGTAGCGAATCCAGGGATTCGCGCCGGCAATGCTGGCAAAGTCCTCGCCGCTGTGATCCGACTTGTCGAAATAGAACACGTCATACCTGAGAAAAACCTGCCAATCGCCGGGAAAACGACGCGTCGCCTGGACATACCAGGCCTCCGTGGTGTTATCCCTTTCCACGATCGGAATCCCGTACTCCCGGCTTCGAACCTCGGTTTGGCCGTATTCCGCGGTGACGGACCAATTCTCGCTGTTGTGTTCAAGGGACAACACCCAGGTCGAGAGATCGGTGTGACCGGCATTGAAGGGATCGACGACACCCGGCCGGTATTTGATCGCGAGGTCGCCAAGGCTCAGGCCGGCACGCCAAAGTCCACCTTCCCGCTCATACATGATCTGGCCAAGCCAGGAACTTCTACCGTGGAATTCGCCGCCAAAATCACGGCCCAACATCAGGTAGTTGAGATCGGAATCATCGACTTCCGGCTCGAAGGCGCTGATCTGCCATGACACCGCGTTATTGGCATGCTCCCGGTTTCCGTAAAGCGAGAGCCCCGAGGCAACCAGCCAGAAATTACGGCCCCGATCCATATAGATGGACTGGGGCATGATGATTCCCGGGCGGGTATGGGCCACGTCCCGGGTGGTGTTGTAGAAGCCGAGGGGGTTCTTGAGCTTGCCCAGCCTGACGCCCACCTGGGTTTCCCCGTCGGCGAGCAGGGTGCGATCGACGAAACCGTAATCCAGGCGCAGGTCGCCGTTGTCCGTTTCCCCGGCCCAGCGGGCCAGGGCCTGGCCGGAAATCAGCCAGTCGGGGGTGGGGCGCCAGGACAGGTTGGCGCCCGCTTCGCGCAAATCCCAGGCCGGCCCGCTGTCGCTGTTGCCGCCAAAATTGTTGTCGCTGGTGAGCGACATGCCCTGGCTGATGAAGCCATGGGCCTGGAGTCCCTCGCCCAGTTCCACGCCATGAACCGATGGCGCGAAGACCATCGTCCAGAAGAAGAGGGACGGCGCCCACCTAATCAATGCGGAGAATCTTGACCGGATCATGGGCTCTCGCCTTCCTGACATAGCCGATGGCGCCCGGTGTGGCGGCCACCCTGTTCATGAGTTCTTCTTCGCTGGAAACCTCGCTGGGAGCCTGGGCCATGCCGGAATACACCGAACGGTCCCAGGACTGGCGCAATTGATAGGGGAACAGATTGAGGCGCTCCTTGCAGAGGGCGCCGTGGGTGGGGTGCGGGTCGGGCAGGACAAAGACCCTGATGAGGGTGCCATCAGGCCATTTCACCTGGCGCATGCCGAAGATCGAGCGGGCGGTGGCCAGGGAGAGCGCATTCGGGGGAATCCCCTTGTGGGCGATGATTTCCACAGCCAGTGCGGATCCGCTGACCGGCGTCAGCATGAACATCAGCAACAGCGCATGACCTGCGCAAGCGCAGGTTTTCCGGAATATGGACCGGATTCCGACCTTCACTTCAAACCGAGCACGTCCTGCATGTCGAACAGGCCCGAGGGTTTTCCCGCCAGGAAGCGGGCCGCGCGCAGGGCGCCCAGGGCGAAGGTCATGCGACTGCTGGCCTTGTGGGTGATTTCCAGGCGCTCGCCCACCCCGGCGAACATCACGGTATGGTCGCCGACGATGTCGCCGCCCCGGACCGTCGCGAAGCCGATGGTGGAAGGTTCCCGCTCGCCGGTCACGCCTTCCCGGCCATACACCGCGCAGGATTTGAGATCGCGCCCCAGGGCGGCGGCCACCACCTCGCCCATGCGCAGGGCGGTGCCGGACGGCGCGTCCACCTTGTGGCGGTGATGGGCCTCGACGATCTCGATGTCGAAGCCCTCGTCCAGCACCCGCGCCGCCATGTCCAGCAGGCGCAGAGCCAGGTTGACCCCCACGCTCATGTTGGGGGCGAACACGACGGGAATGCGCTGTGCCGCGTCAGCGATGGCCGCCTTGCCGGCTGCGTCGAACCCCGTGGTGCCGATCACCGCGCCGACGCCATTGCGCGCGCAGGCTTCCAGGTGGCGCAGCGTCGCCTCGGGCCGCGTGAAATCGATCAGCACATCGGCGCCGTCGAGGGCGGCATCCACATCCTCGGTGACTTTCGCGCCCAGGTCGACCCCGATCAGTTCGCCGGCGTCGCGGCCGAGATGGGGATTGCCCGGGCGCTCCAGGGCCGCGCGCAAACGCATGTCCGGCGTCCCCGCCACGGCTTCCAGCAAGATCTTGCCCATGCGGCCGGACGCGCCGGCAACCACGACCTTGATCACTTCTTGCCCCCTTCCTGACCGCCGGCTCCAGGCGCCGCCTCCTGGCCCTTGACGGCGGCGGCCACCACGTCCCCCTCCAGGGCCTTGAGCCGTTCGTCCTCGAAAATCACCGTGATGCGCCGACTTTCCAGCAGCTTGCCGCCTTTCTCGTGGCGATAGACATAATCCCAGCGGTTGGCGCGGAACGGATCCACGATCAGGGGCGTACCCAATATGAAGCGGACCTGGGAAGGCGTCATCCCGGGCTTCAGCTTGTTCAGCATCTCCTGGTTGATGGCATTGCCCTGCTGGATGTCGATCTTGTGGGCGATGCGCTCCATGGGGTTGGACCAGCCGCCGCAACCCGTCGCGGCAAGCAACAGCAAGAAGGGAAAAAGGGAGCGTAAGTTGAGACGCATGGATCGGGGCGCGGTGCCTGTCTGGACGGAAAGCCGCGCTATGATAGCGGCATCTTCACCTTCCGTCATAAGGGACAATGGCCAATACGGATCAACTCAGGACCATGGGCCTCAAGGTCACCGGACCCCGGCTCAAGATACTCAACCTGTTCGAGCAGACCGATCGCCGGCACCTCACCGCGGAGGATGTGTATCGCCTGTTGCTGGCGGAAAACATCGACGTGGGCCTGGCCACCGTATACCGGGTGTTGACCCAGTTCGAGCATGCGGGCCTGCTGATCCGCCATCATTTCGACAACGACAAGGCGGTCTACGAACTCAACCGGGGGGGACACCACGACCATCTGCTGTGCCTGCAATGCGGCAAGGTGGAGGAGTTCTACGATCCCGAAATCGAGCGTCGCCAGCACGCCATCGCCGCCGAGCGGGGCTACAAGCTGGCCGAACACGCCCTCCATCTCTATGTGGAGTGCATCAAGGAAAACTGTCCGAACAGGAAAGACGGGTAGGGCGGGTTAGGTCGTAGGCCGTAACCCGCCGATCCTGGCGGATTACGCCGCAATGCGGCTAATCCGCCCCACTCCCTACTTCCCACCGCCCACTACCCGCTCCCGAGCATCTCGGCCGCATGGGCGCGAGTGGCCTCGGTGATCTTCACCCCGCCCAGCATGCGCGCCAGTTCGGCCACGCGGGATTCGCCCTCCAGCGCCGTCACCCCGGATACCGCCTTGCCATTCCGGCTTTCCTTGCTGACCCGATAGTGCCGGGCGGCGCGGGCCGCCACCTGGGGCAGATGGGTGACGCACAACACCTGCCGGCGTTCCCCCAGCTCGGCCAGCATGCGGCCGACGATTTCCGCCACGCCGCCGCCGATGCCCGCGTCCACCTCGTCGAACACCAGGGTGGCGGCGCCGGAAACACCGGACAACACGGTCTGGAGCGCCAGCCCGATGCGGGAGAGCTCGCCGCCCGAGGCGGTTTTCGCCAGGGACTTGACGCCCTGGCCGGCGTGGGGGGAAACGCGGAACTCCACCTCCTCCAGGCCGTGGGCGGCGGCCTCGCCGGGAACCAATTCCACCTCGAAGCGACCGCCCTGCATGGCCAGTTGCCCCATGGCGCCGGTGACCGCCCTGGCGAGCTGGGCGGCGGCCCTGGCGCGTTTCTTCGACAGGCTGTCCGCCACGCGGCGGTAGGCGGCCTCCGCTTCCGCTTCCGCCTGGGCCAGGGCCGCCGGATTGGCGGCGGCGCCGAGTTTTTCCAGTTGCGCGCGGGTTACGGCCAGATGTTCGGGAATTTCCTCGGGCCGGATGCGGAACTTGCGCGCGGCGGCCTGCACCGCGGCCAGGCGCGACTCGGCCTGGTTCAGGGCCTCCGGATCCAGGTCCACCCGGTCGGCATAGCGGGCCAGTTCCCGCTCGGCCTCGTGCAGGGTCTCGGTGGCGCTTTCCAGCAGGGAAAGGGGCTCGGCCAGGGCCGGATCGATGCCGGCCAGTTCGGCCAGTTCGGCGCGCAGGCCGCGCAGGCGGTTCAACACCCCGGTTTCGTCCGAATCCAGGATTTCCCCGGCGGCCCGCGTTCCGGAGACCAGATCGGCGGCATGGGACAGGCGAAGATGGTCTTCCTGGAGCGTTTTCCAGCCTTCCGGCGTGAAATCCAGGGCGGCCAGTTCCTGTTCCATCCAGGCCAGGCGTTCCCGTTCCGCATCCTGTTCGCCGGCATGCCGCTCGGCGGACTGGCGGCGGGCGACGCAATCGCGCCATGCCCGAAAGCAGCGCGCGCTGTCCGCGGCGAGGTCGGCGCCGCCGGCATATTCGTCCAGCAGGCGGCGCTGCTCGGCGGTCTTGAGCAGGGAGTAGTGGGCATGCTGGCCGTGGATGTCCACCAGGAATTCTCCCGCTTCCTTCAATTGCTGGGCGGTGGCGGGCCGGCCGTTGATGAAGGCGCGGGAACGCCCCCCCGCCTCGATGACCCGGCGCAGCAGCAGGCTGTCTTCCTCCCCGGCCAGATCGTTCTCTGCAAGCCAGTCGGCCAGGCCGGCCGCCCCGCCCAGGGAAAACTCGGCGGAGACTTCGGCGCGCGCGGCCCCCTCGCGCACCACGCCGGCATCGGCCCGTTCCCCCAGCACCAGCGACAAGGCGCCGAGCAGGATGGACTTGCCGGCGCCGGTCTCGCCGGTGAGCACCGCGAAACCGGGCTGGAAGTCCAGTTCCAGGCGCTCCACCAGGACGAAATCGGCGATGGAAAGGGTCAGCAGCATAGTTTTCAGTCGGCGGTCGGCAGTCGGCGGGAAAAGCCGGATACAGATTTGGATTGGCTGCCGACTGCCAACTGCCTACTGAAAACTTGTTTCACAGCTTCTCCCCCCAGTGCAGCTTCTGCCTGAGGGTATCGTAATAGTTGTGGCCTTCCGGGTGCAGCAGGCGCACGGTCTTGCCGGCGCGGCGGATCACCACCCGGTCGCCCACCACCAGGTCGGAGTGCAGCTGGCCGTCGAAGTGGACCCGGGCATCGCTGGCGTGGATCAGGTTGATCTCGATCTCGGAACGGCTGTTCACGGCGATGGGCCGGGCCGACAGGGTGTGGGGGCAGATGGGCACCATCACCACCGCTTCCAGGGTGGGGTGCAGGATGGGGCCGCCGGAGGACAGGGCGTAGGCGGTGGAGCCGGTGGGCGAGGCCACCACCAGGCCGTCGGCCCGCTGGCTGTAGACGAACTGGTTGTCGATGTAGACCTCGAACTCGATGAGCCGCCCCATGGTGCTCTTGCTCACCACCACGTCGTTGAAGGCGTAGGAGGCGATCAGCACGTCCTCGTGGCGCTCGACGCTGGCTTCCAGCATGATGCGGTCTTCCACCACGTACTGGCCGGACAGCATCTCGTCCAGGGTGGAGAACATGGTGTCGATGGAAACGTCGGCCAGGAACCCCAGGCGGCCCTGGTTGACGCCGATGAGGGGCACCTGGCTGTCCACCAGGCTGCGGGCGATGTTCAGAAGGGTGCCGTCGCCGCCCATGACGATGGCCACATCCACCTGGGCGCCGATCTCCTTCAGGGTGCTCACCGGATAGTCCCGCGCCTCGCAGGAATCGGCGGCATGGGCGGTGAGCATCACGGCATGGCCGCGCCGCCGCAGGTAGTCGGCGAGGCGCAGCAGGGAACCGGTGCTGGCCGGGCTGTTGAACTTGCCCACCAGCGCGATGGTCTTGAAATCGGCTTTCATGGCGTGAAATTATAGCCATCCACTTGGACCAATCTCCCATGGGCAAAAACCACGACCTGAACGACCGCGCCCGGCACCTGCTGAAATTCCTCGTCGAACGCTATATCGAGGACGGCCAGCCCGTCGGATCGCGCACCCTGTCCAAGCACAGCGACCTGAACCTGTCGCCGGCCTCCATCCGCAACATCATGTCGGACCTGGAGGAAGGCGGCTTCATCGTCAGCCCCCATACCTCCGCCGGCCGCATCCCCACCTCCCGGGGCTACCGGCTGTTCGTGGACACCCTGTTGACGGTGAAGCCCCTGGCCAGGGGCGAGGTGCGCCAGATCGAATCCACCCTGGCCCCCGACGACCCCCAGCGCCTGGTGAGCGCCGCCTCCCATCTGCTGGCGGAGCTCACCGCCCACGCCGGCGTGGTGCTCATCCCCAAACGGCGCAATCTGGGGCTGCGCCAGATCGAGTTCCTCAGCCTCTCCGACAAGCGCATCCTGCTGATCATGGTGACCGCCGAGGGCGAGGTGCAGAACCGGGTCATCCTCACCGACCGGCCCTACGACCCCGCCCAGCTGGTGCGCGCCGCCAACTACTTCAACGCCCATTTCGCCGGCCTCTCCTTCGAGCAGGTGCAACCGCGGCTGGCCGAGGAACTGGCCGCCCTCAAGTCCGATATCAGCCGCCTCATGGAAATGGTGGTGGCCGCCGGCACCGACGCCTTCAGCGGCACCGGCCAGGAATACGTGCTGTCCGGCGAGCGCAACCTGCTGGGCGCGCCGGAACTGTCCACCAACATGGTGCGCTTGCGGGAACTGTTCGGCCTGTTCGAGCAGAGGACCGAACTCATGCAACTGCTGGACGTCAGCCACACCGCCAGCGGCGTGCAACTCTTCATCGGCGCCGAATCCGGCGTGGCCTCCCTGGACGAGTGCAGCGTCATCGCCGCCCCCTACGAGGTGAACGGCGAGGTGGTGGGCACCCTGGGCGTCATCGGCCCCACCCGCATGGCCTACGAGCGGGTCATCCCCATCGTCGACATCACGGCCCGGCTGTTGTCCAACGCGTTGTCCTACCACTGAGGAAAGTTTGCAGTCGGCAGTCGGCAGTCGGCAGAATTGGTCTTGCTGACAACCGCCGACTGACAACTGATGACTTTCTATTACCCCGAACCCGCCTTCCGCCACGACCAGCCCGCCCGCGTCGGCATCCTGCTGATCAACCTGGGCACGCCGGAGGCGCCCACCGCCGGGGCCCTGCGACCCTACCTGAAGGAATTCCTGTGGGACCGGCGCGTGGTGGAAATTCCCCGACCGGTGTGGTGGCTGATCCTGAACGGCATCATCCTCAACACCCGGCCGAGGAAATCCGCCGAGAAATACGCCTCCATCTGGCGTCCCGAGGGTTCCCCCCTCAAGCACTTCACCGAGCGCCAGTGCCTGCTGCTGGGGGAGGAACTGGCGCGCCGGATGGCCGAACCGCCTCTGGTGGATTACGCCATGCGTTACGGCAAGCCCGCCGTCGCCGACAAGATCCGTGACCTGAAGGCCCGGGGCGTGGACCGGCTGCTGGTCGTGCCCCTCTACCCCCAGTACGCCGCCAGCAGCAGCGGCTCCGCCCTCGACGCGGTATGGCAGACCCTGCTGCGCACCCGGAATCCGCCCGAGTTGCGGGCGCTGCGCCACTTCCACGACCACCCGGGCTACATCGCCGCCCTGCGCCAGAGCATCGAGACCCATTGGGCGCAGCATGGCCGCCCGGATGTGCTGGTCATGAGTTTTCACGGCGTGCCGCGCCGTTCCCTGGACCTGGGCGACCCCTACCATTGCGAATGCCACAAGACCGGCCGGCTGCTGGCGGAAAGCCTGGGTCTGTCGTCCGAGCAATACCGGGTCACCTTCCAGTCCCGCTTCGGCAAGGCCGAATGGCTCCAGCCCTACACCGACAAGACCCTGGAGGAACTGGGCCGGGCCAAAACCCGGCGGGTGGACATCGTCTGCCCCGGCTTCGTGGCGGACTGCCTGGAAACCCTGGAGGAAATCGCCCTGGAGGGCAAGGCCAGCTTCCTCAATGCCGGCGGCGGCGAGTTCCGCCACATCCCGGCCCTCAACGACCGTCCTTTCTGGATCACCACCCTGGCGGACCTGGTGCTTTCCCAACTCGGTGGCTGGCTGGCGCAAGACCGCGGCGACAGCGCCGGAAGCGCGGAACTCGAGCAAAGGCTGCGGCGCGCCCGCGCCCTGGGCGCAAAGAACTAGCGCTTGCTTGCGGAAGTCCGCGTTAGCCCCGAGGACCGCTTGGCGCCCTGATCGCAAGGCGCGAAAACCTATCGGCGATACCTCGGGAAGGCGCGCCAATATTAGAGTTTGCTTGTTGACCGGTATAAAACCCCCATGCCAACATGCCACGGCGCTCGCAGTTGACCTGGATCATGGCGGCTTTTTTGCCGCGCCCATCTCCGGTCTCCGTCGAGTTCGGATCGCCTGGCGGGCAACCGCCGTTTTTCGCTCAACTGGAGGAGCTCATGAAGAAAACTCTCGCCTTGACCCTGCTCGTCGCGGGCACCCTGGGCGCGGTCGCGTCGGCCCAGGCGGTCGACGCGCGCGCCCGTTTCATGGCCGCGAACTGCGCCTACTGCCATGGCCCCGACGGCAAGAGCCGCGGCGCCATCCCCAGCCTCGCCGGCCTGGAGAAGGGCTATTTCGTCGAGCAGATGAAAGCCTTCCGCGACGGCAAGCGCGAAGCCACGGTCATGCAGAAACACGCCATGGGTTACACCGACGCCGAGTACGAGGCGATGGGCGCCTGGTTCGCGGCCATCAAGTAACCCCATTCAAGGAGAAGAAACATGGCATTTGATCGTCGCGAATTTCTGAAAGTCTCCGCCGGGGTCGCCGGCGCGACTACCCTGGGCACCCTGGCCGGTTGCGCCACCAGTTCGGCGCCGGCTGTCGCTGGCGCCAATCCCAAGGTGGTCATCGTCGGCGCCGGCTTCGGCGGTTCCACCTGCGCCCGCTATCTGAAGATGTGGGACCCGAAGATCGAGGTCACCGTCATCGAGCCCAACGACAAGTTCACCTCCTGCCCGTTCTCCAACACGGTGCTGGCGGGCATCAACAACATGGAGGACATCACCTTCGGCTACGACCACGTCAAGAAGGTGGTGAACAACTGGGTGCAGGACACGGTCACCGGCATCGACACCGCCGGCCGCACGGTGAAGACCGCCGGCGGCAAGACCTTCGGCTATGACCGCCTGGTGCTGGCCGGCGGCATCGAACTGCTGTTCGACAAGGTGCAGGGCTACAACGCCGAGGCCCAGCAGATCATCAAGCACGCCTGGAAGGCCGGCCCGGATCAGACCGGGGTGCTGCGCAAGCAACTGGAAGCCATGCCCGACGGCGGCACCTTCGTCATGTCCGTGCCCATGGCCCCGTACCGCTGCCCCCCCGGCCCCTACGAACGCGCCTGCACCGTGGCCAGCTACTTCAAGAAGGCCAAGCCCAAGTCCAAGATCATCGTCCTGGACGGCAATCCGGACATCGCCTCCAAGAAGGGCCTGTTCCTGGCCGCCTGGAAGAAGCACTTCGGCTTCGGCACCGCCGACAGCATGATCGACTACCGGCCCAACAACATGCCGCGCTCCGTGGATCCCAAGAAGATGATGGTGGGCACCGAGTTCGACGACGTGAAGGGCGACGTGATCAACGTGGTGCCGCCCATGCGCGCCGCCGCGATCTGCGCCATGGCGGGCGTGCGCAACGATTCCTCCGGCACCTGGTGCCCCATCGACTTCCGCACCTTCGAGTCGTTGACCGTCAAGAACGTGCACATCCTGGGCGACTCCACCCTGACCAACTTCCCGAAGTCCGGCTCGGTGGCCAACAACACCGCCAAGATGGCCGCCTCCGCCATCGTGGAAATCTTCAACGGCCGGGAGCCGGATGCCGCCCCCGTGGTCACCAACACCTGCTACTCGGCCACCGGCATGGGCACCGCCTTCCACGTGGCCACGGTGTTCCGCTATCAGGCCGCGAAGAAGGCCGACGATGGCAAGGTCACCCCGGCTTCCATGGTGGCCCAGAAGGGCGGCGGCGTTTCCAAGGAAGAAAGCGAACTGGAGTTCGCCTACATGGATGCCTGGGCCAAGAACGTCTGGGCCGACACCCTGGGATTGCCCGAGAACTTCAACTACACCGTCAAGGGCTGAGCCCGAGACCTTCCCGAAAGAGGGGCTTCGGCCCCTCTTTTTTTCACCTTCCTGTTTCCGCCCTCCCTCGCCGGCCAGCCTGGCCACGCGCCAGGGCCTTGTCGGCGACAGCCGTGGAATCACCCGGCCGTCACACCGCGCCGATCAGATTTCCAGCACCTGGCCTTCGCGCAGGGCCTGGAAGGGACGTGAACCCGCCGACGCCAGTTGCTCCAGGATGCCCGCCTCGCCGCCGGGCTTGAGGTGGGTGATCCAGACCAGGGGCCCGGGTTTCAGGCTCGCCAGGTCGGCCGCCAGGCGGGCCGGGTGATAGTGGCGGGAGGCATGGGCAATCTCGCGCTGCTCGTCATGGAACGAGCACTCCACCACCAGGTGCAACAGGTCGGGGGTCATTTCCGCCAGATCCCACAAGGCGGGGTGGCTGTCGGTGTCGCCGGAAAACAGCAGGCTGCCGGCCCGACCCCGCAGGCGATAGCCGGTGGCGGGCACCACATGGTGGGCCGGGATGGCGGTGATTTCCCGCTCGCCCAGGACCACCGGCTGGCCGAGGGCGATGGGGGAATAACGCAGGAACGGCGCCTCCACCGACGGGATGCGGGAGAAATCCGGCCAGATGCGCCAGTTGAACAGGTGATCCTTGAGGATTTCCAGCACCTCGGGAATGGCATGCAGCACCATCGGGCCTTCCCGCTCGCCGGCCACGCTGTCCAGCAGCAGGGGCAGGCTGAGGATATGGTCCAGGTGGCTGTGAGTGAGGAACACGTGGTCGATGCGGGCCAATGCCTCCCGGGACAGCCGGGTCACGCCGGTGCCGGCATCCAGCAGGATGTCGTCGTCGATCAGGAACGACGTGGTGTGGCGACCATCGCCGATCCCCCCGGAACAGCCCAGCACCTCGATGCGCATCGGCGCGCTCCTACTTGGTGGTGAAGGTGAACACCCCGTCCCAGTTCGGCCCGGGCGGATTGAAGCGGAAATGGGTGACCCGGTCCAGATAGACCTGATAGAGCTGCCGGGGTTGCAGGCGGCCCAGTTCCATCAGCTTGATCTCCGCCTCGTCCCAGCGCTGGGCCTCGTAGTCGGCATAGGCGGCGGCGAATCGCTCGGCTTCCGCGAGACGCTCCGGCGGCAGTTCGGCGGCGATGCCCAGGGGCTCGTGGATGGCCACCGGCACGTCCTTGCCCTTCACGCGCACCCGGTCGATCTGCTGAAAGGCGATGTCCGGGCACTCCGCGCGGGTGGCTTCGCCCACCAGGATGCCGACGCCGTACTGGCGGGTGAGCGCCTCCAGGCGGGAGGCCAGGTTCACCGCGTCGGCCATGACGGTGTAGGCCATGCGGAATTCGGAGCCCATGTTGCCCACGCTCATGCGGCCGGTGTTGACGCCCACGCCGATCCTGACCGGCGGCCAGCCCCGGGCTTCCAGGCGCGGATTCAGTTCCGGCAGGGCCGCCTGCATGGCCAGGCCGGCCAGGACCGCGTCCCGGGCGTGGTGCTCGTCGCTCATGGGGGCGCCCCAGAAGGCCATGACGGCATCGCCGATGTACTTGTCGATGGTGCCCCGGCCATCCTGGACCACCCGGGTCATGGTGGACAGGTACATGTTGAGCATCTCGGCCAGTTCTGCCGCCTCCAGCTTCTCCGAGAAATGGGTGAAGCCGACGATGTCCGAGAACAGCACCGTCATCACCCGGGATTCGCCGCGCAGGCTGTAGCGGGCCGGATCCTTGGCCATCTCGTCCACCAGTTCCGGCGGGATGTACTGGCCGAACAGCTTGGTGATCTGGGCCTTGGAACGGGCCTCGACGAAGAAGCCGTAGCTCATGTTCAGCACGAACAGGCCCCACACCGCCAGCAGCGACGCGGCCAGTGGAAGCTGGGCATGCGCGCCGGTCCAGGCATAGAAGTTCGCGGCGGTGAGCGCCACCGTGAGCCCCAGGGTGGCGAGGGCGGCCCACAGGGGGGTGGCGATGGGCAGCAGGGCCGCCAGCAACAGGCCGACGACGGCGATGGCCGCCACTTCCAGGCCGGCGATGCCCACGGGTTCCCACTTCACCGTGCCGTCCAGGATGCCGGAGATCAGGTTGGCGTGGATTTCCACGCCCGGGAACACCTTGGAGACCGGCGTCACGCGCAGATCCATGATGCCCGGCGCGGTGGAGCCGATCAGCGCGATGCGCCCTTCCAGGCTGGCGGCGGGAGCGCGGGCATGGATCACGTCGCTGGCGGAGAGATAGGCGAAGGCATCGGCGGCGCGATAGGGCACCAGGGCCCGGGCGGCGGCGTCCACGGGAATGCGCAGTCCGTCCAGGTCCAGCACCGGGGGCCGGTGGCCCGCGGCGGGCATCGGCTTGAGCGTCTGGCTGCCCATGCCGGCCATGGTGGTCATCAAGGCCAGGGAACCGAAGCAGCGGCCCCGGTGTTCCATGATCACCGGCATGCGCCGGGCGACGCCGTCGAAATCCGCCTCCATGTTGAAGAAGGCGGCGCCGGCCGCCTTGTCCTGGAGGCGCTCGAGGTTGGCGTTGTAGCCGCTGGCCACCAGGGGCGCGATGCCCCGTCGCTTCAGTTCGGCGCAGTCGACCACGGGGGCGGGCAAGCGGCCGACGATCTCGGGCCGCTCGGCGAAATTGAAATAGAAGCCCAGGACCGACGGTCCCGTGGCCAGCGCCTCGGCGAGCTTGCCGTCATAGTCCAGCTGGGGGCGGATGCGCGCCAGGCTGGCGCTGAAGCCGCCATCGCCGGCCAGGGGGCCCCGGGCGAGATTCTCCAGGACGGGCAGGCCGGAGCTCTGGTCGGCTTCCGCGAACACCACGTCGAAGCCCACCGCCGCGACGCCGTACTGCTCGAACAGATTGCGGGTCAGCCGCGCGGTCTGCTCCCGGGGCCAGGGCCAGCGGCCGATCTCCTTCAGGCTCTTCTCGTCCACGTCGACGATGACCACCCGCTCGTCCACCCCGGGAGCCTGGAACACGCGGACTTTCAGGTCGTACAGGGCGGCATCCAGCTGGGCGATGAAGCCCAGGTTGTACACGCCGCCCGCGTGCCCCAGCAGCAACAGCAGCAGCACCAGGCTGACGCCCAGTTGGCCGAGAAAACGCCGGCTCTTCAAGGTCATGTGGCCACTCCGTCGCGACGCGGGTCAGCGCAGCCGATAAAAACGCTTTTCCCCGGCCTGCCCCTCGGGCAGCCCGTCCAGCCTGTCCCCCGCCGCCTCCGAGAGATGCTCCAGGCGATCCTCGGGCAGGGGATGGGTCTTGAACAGCAGGGAAACGCTCTTGTCGCTCTTGGCGACGTGGCCGATCTCGGCCAGCACCGCCGGCAGGGCATAGGCGTCGTAGCCGGCGCGGGCGGTGAGCACCATGCCGATGCGATCCGCCTCGTACTCCGCGTCCTTGTCCAGCCCCCGGGCCACGATCTCGGCGCCGTTGCCGATCAGGTTCTGCACCACCTGGCTCTCGTCCTTGAGCTTGCGACCGAGAAAACCGCCCAGGGCGGCGATGCCCTGGGATTGCTGCAGCAGCTTGAGATGGTGCTTGCGAATCACGTGGCCGATTTCATGGCCCAGGACGCCGGCCAGCTCGGCCTCGTTGCGCAGCTTCCGGTACAGCCCTTTGGTGAGGAAGACATAGCCGCCGGGCGCCGCGAAGGCATTGAGGTCGTCCGTGTCGATGACGCCGAAATGCCAGGCCAGGTCGGGCCGCTCGCTTTGCAGGGAGACCCAGCGGCCGACCCGGTTGACGTAGCGCTGCAGCGTGTCATCCCGGACCAGGGGCGCGGCGCCGAGCAGATTGCCGGCGATCTGCTGGCCGATGCGCGCCTCCTCCTCCGGCGAGGCATTGCCGCCGAGCAGGGCCTTCAGCAACTGGTCCCGGGGCTTTTCCGGCTTGGCGGCGGGCGCGGTGGGCTGGGTGGGCGCGGCGGGCTGGGTCGGCGCGGTGGGCGTGGTGGGTTGCCGGGGGGTTTCCGCCGGCGGCGGCTTGAGCAGGCCCTTGAGGATGTCATCCAGCCCGCCGGCCCGGGCCGGGCCGATGCCCAGGGCGGCCGCCGTCAGCAAGGCCAGGATGGGTTTGACTGAGAAGGCGTGGATTTTCATGGTTCGTTCCCTTTCCAGGAGGCGTTGTTTGCCGCCGCCCCCGGCGACGGCAGGTAGGGCAGCGCGCTGGCCCGGAGTCCGGCGGCCTGGGCGAACTGTTCCGCCTCGGCGCGCCCCAGGGCGTAGCCACCCAGCAACTGGAGTTCGGCGGCGTTGAAGCTGGCGGCTTTCAGCACGGCTTCATCGAGGCCGCGCACCCCCGCCACCGCCACCACCCTGCCCGGATCCCGCGCGGTGGTGCCGGCCTCCACCAGTCCGGCCAGATCGGCGCCGCCCTGGGCACCCTGGCGCACGGAAAGCACGCGCACCCAGCCGCTGGCGCCGCCGGCGGCGATCCGGGTCCAGCCGCCCTCGCTGGCGACGACGCGCACGCTGGCGCCCTTGGCCAGGCGTTTCACCACGCTGGCGGAGGCGGAAGGCGCGGTACGCAGATCGTCGTCCCTGAGCATCACGGAGGCGGCACCCTCGGGCCTTGCGGCGGCCTCCCCGGGCCCGGCCGCCTGGCGGGGGGGCGTCCCCATGGCCAGCGCCGCGCCCCAGGCCAGCCAGAACAGGCCGATCAGAACGACCCTCACTGGCCGTCGCTCCACGAACTCGGCCTGTTTTCCCGCTGCTGGCCCTTGGGGTCGGGCAGATAGGCGACACTCGCCGGACGCAGGCCCGCGTCCCGGGCGTGGCGCTCGGCATCGCTCCGGTTGCTGGCGTAACGATCCAGCAGCAGGAGTTCGTCGGGATTGAAGCGGGCCTGCCTGAGTTCTTCCTCATTGAGGCCGCGCAGGCCGGCCACCGCCACCACCTTGCCGGGATCCCGCTTGCTGGTGCCGGCCTGGACGAGGCCGAGCACGTCGCCGGCACCGGCGGCCGGCGCGCTGGATTTCACCGCCAGGATGCGTACCCAGCCGGTTTTCCCGGCGCTGGTGACCTGGGTCCAGCCGCCCTGGCGGGCGAGGATCTCCACCGACGCCCCCTTGGCGACCCGGCCGAGGGATGCCGCGGCGGCGCTGGCCGTGGCCTTCAGCTCGTCATCCTTGAGCATGACGCCGGGCGCGGCGAACGCCGGCGTTGCCAGCAAACAGGCACAGAACAGCGCGATTCTCGGTTTCATGGCGACACCTCCGTCAACGGCCGAATGATACAACCGCCATCGCCGGGAAATCCCCGGTAGTAAGATTCCGCCATGGCCCTCCTCACCAACTTCCTCACCCGCCGGGGCGCCGCGCTGCTGGCCACCGGACGCATCTGGCGGGACACCCTGCGCTTCGCCGGCGCGGCCACCATCACCGCTTTCACGCCCTCGGCCTACAACAGCGCCACCCGTACCGTGGTGATGAAGCAGATCTACTTCACCGCCTGGCAGATCCTGCCCGGCTTCACCCTGTTCGCCGCCCTGCTGTCCTACGTGCTGATCCAGATCGTGGTGACCACGGCGGCCCGGTACGGGCTTTCGGAGTACGCCCTGGAAGTCTCCATGCGCCTGCTGGTGCTGGAATTGCTGCCCCTGATCACCGCCCTGTTCGTGGCCCTGCGCTCCGGCTCCGCCATCAACACCGAGGTGGCGCTGATGCGGATCCATGGCGAGATCGAGGCCCTGGAGGATGCCGGCGTGGATACCCTGCGGCTGGAATTCATGCCCCGGGTGATCGGCGGCATGATTTCGGTGCTGGCCCTCACCGCCGCCTGCAGCGTGCTGGCCCTGGTGCTGGCCTACCTGGCGGTCTACGGCCCGCAAACCTGGAGCTTCCCGGACTTCACCCGGGTCATGGGCAAGGTTTTCCCCGCGCCCATCCTGCTCGGCCTGCTGCTCAAGAGCCTGATATTCGGCCTGGCGGTGACGGTGATTCCGGTGACCGAGGGCCAGGCCACGCCGCGCAAGCTGTTCATGGCGCCCATTTCGGTGCTGCGCGGCATGGTGCGGCTATTCTTCGCCCTGATGCTGATCGAGGTGGCCTCCCTGGCCATCAAGTACATATGAAATACCTATGAACCTGCTGGTGAAATGGATGGCCGACGACGCCGAGCGCCGGGCCTGCATCGCCGAACACCCGGATTCCATCCTGGTCTCGCCGGACATGCCCCTGCGCGCCAACCTCTCGGTGCTGGACAACATCGCCCTGATTCCCCAGTACCGGGACAACCTGGGCTATGACCCGGCCGCCGACCAGGCCTGGAGCCTGTTGCTGCGGGCCGGCGCGGAAAGCGCGGCCTTCAAGCGCGACCCGGACCTCACCCACGCCGAGCGCTTCGTGGCCAAGCTGTTGCGGGCCGTCATCGGCCAGCCCCCTGTCATCCTGGTGGATCGTCCGGGTATGCTGTTGCCCGACACCCATTACCCGCCCCATATCGACGCCCTTCTGGACAAGCTCGCCGACGCCCTCAACGACTGCTGGATCCTGGACTACCGATGGAACGCGCCCCTGTACCCGAACCGGTGAAACGCCCGATCGTGCCGCCCCTGGTCAAGAACCTGGAATTCAAGATCGGCCTGCTGCTGGCCTTCACGGTCCTGCTGGTCGGCGCCTTCGTGCTCTATGCCTTGTATGCCCGGGGCGCCTTCCAGATCACCCAGAACCTGATCCTGACGGCGCCGGACGCGGAGGGCGTGACGGTGGGCATGCCCATGACCTTCTCCGGCTTCCCCATCGGCAAGGTCAGGCGCATGGACCTGACCGAGGACGGCAAGGTGCATATCGAGATCGCCGTGCCCCAGCAGGATGCCAGGTGGCTGCGCCAGAACAGCGTCTTCACGCTGGAAAAATCCCTGGTGGGCGGCGCCAAGATCAAGGCCTTCACCACCGACCTGAAGGACAAGCCCCTGGAGGACGGCGCCCGGCGCGACCTGCTGACCGGCGATGTCAGCCAGGAAATCCCCGTGCTGGTGGAAAAGGTGAAATCCATCCTGGCCAATGTCGATGCCATGACCAACGCCGAATCGTCGATCAACCGCGGCCTGGCCAACGTGGCCACCGTCACCAGCCGCATGGCGGGGGAATACGGCGTGCTGGAAGGCGTGCTGGGCGGCCCGGAAAAGGCCCACCAGGTCGTCGCAGCCCTGGAGAAGGCGAATTCCCTGCTGGCCAACCTCAACGGCGTCTCGCTGAAAGTGGACGGCATCCTGGCCAAGGCTGACAGCCAGGTGTTCGGGCCCGAGGGCGTCATGGACCAGACCCGGCAATCCGTGGCCAGGGTGAACGGCATCCTGGGCGATGTCCGGGAAAGCCTGAAGAAGGCCGACGCCATCCTGGCCAACGCCCAGACCGCCAGCGCCGACGTGGCCAGGATCACCGGCAACGTCAGCGCCGCCACCACCGACATGGCCCAGTTGCGGGTGGAAATTGACGACAGCGTGCGCAAGGTCAACCACCTGATCAACGAGATCAACAGGAAATGGCCCTTCGCCCGGGACGTGGAGATCAGGACACCATGAAATTGACAGTCGACAGTCCTCAGTGGGCAGTAGGCAGTCTGTTGCTCGCGGCCATGCTGCTGGTGGGCTGCTCCGGCGGGCCGCCGCCGGCGGACTGGAAGATGAACGCGGTGAGCCTGCTGGAAAGCACCCAGAAACGCTGGCTGGAAGGCGACACCGGGGCGGCGGAACTGGCCCTGGCCAAGACCCGGACGGAAATCGCCCGCTCCGGGCGCGCCGACCTGCTGGCGCGGGCGGAACTGGCCGCCTGCGCGGCCCGGGTGGCCAGCCTGGATTTCGCGCCCTGCGCCGCCTACGACAAACTGGCCGCGGACGCGTCCGCCGGCGATGGGGCCTATGCCCGCTTCCTGGCCGGCGACTGGCGCGGACTGGACGCCAAGTTGTTGCCGGCCCACTACGCTCCCCTGCTGGGGACCGCGGACGATGCCGCCGCCAACAAGGCGGTGGCGGGAATCAAGGAGCCCCTGCCCCGGCTCGTCGCCGCCGCCCTGTTGCTCAAGACCGGGCGGGCCGATCCCGCCACCCTGGCCCTGGCGGTGGACACCGCCTCCGAGCGGGGCTGGCGCCGGCCGCTGCTGGCCTGGCTGGAGGTGGAACTGAAACGCGCCAGGGACGCGGGCGACAGCGCGTCCGCGGGACGCATCCAGCGCCGCATCGACCTGGTCATGGCGAGCGGCGGCAAACCCGCGCCCTGAGATCGCCCGCCCGGGGCGCACCATGGCGACCGGGCGGAATCCGGAGCACGGATAAGCGGGGCCCCGGCCGCCTCCGATAACGCCGAATAACGAAGCAACGCAAGTCCGGGACTGGTCAATTCCGACTAGTCCGCTTTGTTTATTAGCAGTTGCTTATATAATCGCGCCCACTATTACACGGAGAAGACAACATGGATTGGCTCGTCCATCCCTGGCCCTGGTATGTGGCCGGCCCCCTGATCGGCCTGATGGTGCCGCTGATGCTGTTCATCGGCAACCGCTCCTTCGGCATTTCCAACAACCTGCGCCACCTGTGCGCCATCACCCAGCCCCCCACGGTGGAGGTGGATTTCTTCCGCTACAACTGGAAGGAACACATCTGGAGCCTGGTATTCGTCATCGGCACCGGCCTGGGCGGTTATCTGGCCGGCGTGGTGTTCGCCGATCCCGAGCCCGTGCAACTCAGCCAGGCGGCCCGCGACATGCTGCTGTCCTGGGGCTTTCTGTTGCCCAGCGGCAGCCTGGTGCCGGACGAACTGTTCCAGCCCAGCGTGCGCAACTTCACCTTCCTGTTCGCCTGCGGCGTGCTGGTGGGTTTCGGCACCCGCTATGCCGGCGGCTGCACCTCCGGCCACGCCATCACCGGCCTGTCCACCCTGCAACTGCCATCCCTCTACGCGGTCCTGGGCATCTTCGGCGGCGGCCTGATCGCCTCCTGGTTCCTGGTTCCCCGCATGCTGATCGGTTGAGGCCGCCATGACCCGCTACCTGCCCTATCTCCTCGTCGGCGTGATGTTCGGCTTTGTCCTGGTGAAGTCGGAAGCCGCTTCCTGGTATCGCATCCAGGAGATGTTCCACTTCCAGAGCTTCCACATGTTCGGCATCCTGTTCTCCGCCATCGCCACCGGTTTCCTCAGCATTCAGATCGTCAAGCGCCTCGGCCGGAGGAATGCCCTGGACGGCCAGGCCATCGACATCCCGGAAAAATCCCCCGGCACCGTCAGCTATGTGGTGGGCGGCCTGGTGTTCGGTTTCGGCTGGGGGCTCATCGGCCTGTGCCCCGGCCCCATGTTCGCCCTGGCCGGCACCGGCTCCCTGGGGGCCATCGTGGTCCTGGCCGGCGCCCTGCACGGCACCTGGCTGTACGGCGCCCTCAAGCAGCACCTGCCCCATTGACCAGCCCTGATCGGCACGCCCCCGGAAGTCCCGGGCCAATCCGTGAAATTCATGCTCGGACCTTAGGGTTTTTTTGACAGCCCCCCCCTTGGGGGCTAACCTTGCGCCGGCTTTTTCGCCGTCCGCTTACGCAACGTTTGGAGGAGAACATCATGCGTATCAGCACCATCACCCTGGCCGCCGCCGGCCTGCTTTCCCTATCCGCCCAGGCGGCTCCCCTGATGTCCGCCGACTGGGCGACGCAGGCCTGCGCCTACTGGAACACCAACCCCGCCCTCACCACCGAACTGGCCGAGAGATGGGCCAAGAACGACGGTGGCCGCGGCCACAAGATCATCCACATGTACCGTACCGATTGCGGCGAGGCCAGCAAGGTGGAAATGACCATTTCCACCAAGGGCGGCAAGACCACCTGCGTCTATGCCGGCAAGATCCAGCACGCCGAGCTCGACTACGACATGGACTACCTGATGCACGCCGAAACCAAGCGCTGGAAGGAAATGGGCGCCGGCGAGTACGGCCCCATGCGCGCCATGATGTTCGGCCGCCTCAAGTTCGACGGTCCCAAGGGCGAAGCCATGAAGGTCATGGGACCCTTCGAGCAGTTCCTGCTGATCCCCGGCAAGGTGCCCGGCGAGGATGCCTGCCCGAAGTAATCGTCCACGCTCCGCATGAAGCCCGCCTCGGCGGGCTTTTTTCTTGTGCGCCGCCACCGCGCGGCGCCCCCCGTGGCGGGCGCGCCGAATCGCCGGCATGGGTTTTGACCTGGCCCGGCCGCGAGCGCATGATTTCCGCCGTCATCGGCCCGCTTCCCCCGGCCGCCATCTTTTCAACGAGGACACCCCATGATCCGGTTCGTGCACTGCATGATGCGTCGCTCGGACGTCGATGAAACCGAGTTCCGGCGCTTCTGGAACAGTCCGGAATTCGATGCCCTGAACCAACGCCTGGCCACCCTCATCGAGCCGATCCAGGCCCGGCGGACCCTGGTGCTGAACATCGACGAGAACCAGAAGCTGATGCACGAGCGCGGTGGCGCCGAACCCTTCGACGCCATGCTGGAGCTCTGGTTCGACAATGGCCGGGCCCTGCAGCGCTTCAACGCCGACCCCGGTTACCGGGCCCTGATGGCGGAAATGGAAGCCCTGCAGGCCCGCTTCGTGGACTTCAGCCGCTCGGTGCGCTTCTTCACCGAGTGGGGGGACTGACCGGAGCCCGGCCTCGCCCCGACCTCCGGCTGACACCAGCCCCCCTTCGCGCCCACGGATACCGCCGTCATGACCCTGCGCGCCCTCCTGCTCGACTTCAATTCCTACTTCGCCTCGGTGGAGCAGCAACTGCGGCCGGAATTGCGCGGGAAGCCCGTGGGCATCCTGCCGGTGATGGCGGAGACCACCTGCTGCATCGCCGCCAGCTACGAGGCCAAGCGCCTGGGCATCAAGACCGGCACAACAGTGGCGGAGGCGCGCCGGCTCTGCCCCCGGGTGGTATTCGTCGAGGCCAGGCCCTCGGTGTACGTGGAGATGCACCACCGCCTGATGGACGTGGTGAACGGCGTCATCGCCATCACCGAGGTGCTGTCCATCGACGAGGTGGTGTGCGAGCTGACCGGCAGCTGGCGGCGGGAGGACGTGGCGGTGAAACTGGCGCGGGAAGCCAAGGCCCGCATCCGCGACCGGGTGGGCGAATGCCTGACCAGTTCGGTGGGCATCGGCCCCAACCGCTTCATCGCCAAGATGGCCTCCAACATGCAAAAGCCGGACGGGCTGACGGTGGTGCATCAGGAAGAACTGCCCCAGGCCCTCTACCGGCTGAATCTCGGCGACATCCACGGCGTCGGCCGCGCCATGCTGGCGCGCCTGGAACGCCACGGCCTCCACAGCGTGGAAGCCCTGTGCCAGGCGGACCGGGCCACCCTGCGCCGCATCTGGGGCGGCGTGGAGGGCGAGCGCCTGTACGACCGCCTGCGCGGCGTGGACGTACCGGTGGTGCCCACCCGGCGCGGCAGTATCGGCCATTCCCACGTGCTGCCCCCCACCCTGCGCTACGACCAGGGCGCCTACGCGGTATTGTCCAAGCTCACCCAGAAGGCGGCCCGGCGCATGCGGGCGGAGGGCTTCATGGCCCAGCGACTGGAGGTATGGGTGGACTGGCGCCACCGGGAGCCCTGGGTGGCGGAGGGCCGCTTCAACGCCCTGTCCGACACCCTGGGCTTCCTGCGCATCCTGGATACGCTATGGGCCGAGCGGCCCCGGGGCCGGGAACCCATCAAGGTGGGCGTGGTGCTGAAGGGCCTGACCCGGGCCAACCAGGCCTCCCTGCCCTTGTTCCCGGAAGCGGATGCGCCCCACCCCAGGGCGCTGCCGGGCCTGGACGCGGTGCTGGACAGGCTGCACCAGCGCTTCGGCAACGACGCCATCTACTTCGGCGGCGCCTTCCGGGCGATCCACGAGGCGCCCATGCGGATTTCCTTCAACCACATCCCGGACCTGACCCTGGAGGAGGATGCGGCCCATCCGGCCCTTTCCTCTTCGCGCCACCTATAACCTCCGTTGCTGAGGTAGTCGGTATTGATCGTGCCCGGTTCGTAAGCACTTACATGGTGGGCGACCGACAACCCGGCCAACGACATGTTTTCAGCGACTATGTCATGGGGGATAAGCCCGTATTTCCAAGGCTTGCCCCCTACGGGCGCGGCGGAGCCAGGCAGCTTCTGGCTCATCTCGGTCACACATCCTGGAGAACGCGCGTCCCACCTCCAACCCTCCAACAGAACCGACGCTGATCTCAGCAGGCTCGTTCAGAGTGGCATCTTGAATGTGCTTTCGTCTGCCGGGTTATCGCGTCAGTCTTCATCACGACCTACAGCAGCCTTGACGCCAGTCGCAACCACATCAACTGTTGTTTCCACCACCTTAGCGCCAGTACTGACTGTCGTTTCCACCACCGTGGCGCCAGTACTGACTGTCGTAGCAACGACCGTTACGGCGGCACCGGCCACAGCCATTACCGAACAACCAGTCAGGTGCAGGGAAGCCATCAAGATCAATAACCATGTACGCACAACTGACTCCTAAAGCCAGAAACACCAGACCAATGCCGATCACTTCGTAGTTCGTTCAAGTTGTCTGCCGGAAGGTAGTTTCCGCCTGATGCCCCAGGCGGGGCAAGGCGATGGGGGCCCACAGGGCGACACGCGGACCGCGAAGTGACTGCGTGTCCAGCGTACGTGGAACTCCTTTCGTGGGGTAAAAAAAAGGCCCAGGCTGTCGGCCTGAGTGACATGGGTGGCATTGGCAGCCACACCCATTTCGGCATCCACAGAACCAACCGATGCGGGCTGACCGGTCGAGTGTTCTGAACCAGCCCAGGTAGGAGTCGAGGTACTTGGTGGCCACCCCCTGGAATCTGCGCATCCAGTTCTTGAGGCGGCTGTCGAAGGCGTTGACGTTCTGGATGTGATAGACGCCCGCGATGACGCGCTGCCCCGCTTTGACATTGACTGGCCGATGCGTCACGCCAATTTCCTTGGCCGCTGCCGCCAGCACGCTACTGCCGTCAGTACACAGGATCGTGTCCGACGGGAGCAATGGTTTCAGGGCAGCCACAAGATCGGCCTTTCCATCGGCAGCAAGAATGACGTTGGCGGTCGCGGTGGCCCGATCACGCGCGATCAGCACGGGTACTTGCTCCTTGGACAGTCCACGCTGGGCGGCCTTTCCACCCCGCCGACGCGGTTTGCGGTCCAAGTCACGCTGGCCTTTGCGTGAGTGCAGGAAGAAGGTCTCGTCCGCCTCCGCGATCCCCACAAGTGCTTGAGCCTGAACAGTTTTCGGCACCGCCAGGAAACGGTGGCGCCAGCGGAATGCCGTGCTGCGCACCACGCCCAGGCGCTTGCATGCTTGGGTAATGCTCAGACCATCACGTAATACTTCGGCCTGCGCCAGCCACTTCGACTTTTGGCGCAAGCGGGCCAGCGGCGTTCCGGTCACCCGAGTTCGACACTTTTCGCCTGATTGCTGCTGATTTTCGAACTGAACCCCTGAAGGAACAGTGACTTGGCGATGGGTCCGGTTTTTGTCTGTAGTGACACGTTATTTTCATTGAAGTATTGAATCGGCTGGACGGCCGTCTTGCAGTGGCGACATGTTCGTCAAGATCACCACCTCCGGCCCCCCGGCAGTACGTCAAGCTCGTGGAAGCCTTCCGCGATGCCACCGGCGCCTCCGCCAACGCATCATCGCCACCCTTGGGCGGGTTGAATCGATCCGCGCCGGCGAGGCGGATTCGCTGGTCAACGGCCTGCTGCGCGCGGCCGGTAAACCCACGCTGGAACAAGGCACCGGCGCGGTGGACTTCGCCCCGCCCGCTCCGTCGGCGACACCTGGCTGCTCACCGCCCTGTGGCAAGAGCTGGGCTTTGCCGATGCGTTTCGCCGGGTATTGCGCAATCGTCGCCGGTTCGATGCTGAACGCTTGCTGCGCGTGATGGTG
>JADJYY010000037.1 GCA_016719465.1 Hydrogenophilales bacterium | reverse complement strand
GCCAATACAAATCTGCTTTGTTAGAATTATCGACTTTCGCGGTTTCCCGCGAATTCTGATCGTCACTCGGCGATCGGATCCAAGTCGGGGTGTAGCTTAGCCTGGTAGAGCGCCACGTTCGGGACGTGGAGGCCGGAGGTTCGAATCCTCTCACCCCGACCAATAAATTCAATCAGTTACAGATCGTCCGCAACTGTAGCTTCTGACCGTACGGAAACAGTACGGAAAAACAATCCGCTTTCACCTACCCCACCAACTTGCGGTGCGCTTGAATTCGACGATTCATTAGCCTGGGCAGGTGATGGCATGAGGTGGATCGAAGAAATCGAGCCAGTGCCTTCCTGAGCGGTATGCGTGGTATCGGCTGGCAAACCAGGCGTGGCGCAACGTCGTTGCCGTTCTCGCTTGGCAAGAATGCCGGGCCTTGATCTTCGCTTGCCTTGCCCCTGCCATGTCTCCTGAGGCCACCCCTACCCCCTGGGGGTGTCCTTCGCTCTCTCGCGCAGACTCTATCCGGACCCCGCTCCCAAATTTTCGGCCCTGGAAACCTTTGGCACTTCTTGCAAATTCGACCATCCTCGTGGGTACCGGACAACCAACAACTATATTGAGGTGACGTGCTGCGAACTATCCACGGGAGGCATTCATGAAAACGATAGCGCTCCTTGCTCTGCTGCTTTTCTCGGGGGTTGCCTATGCAAATGGTGAGCAACTCCAGGAAGCAGCGCCCCCATCCATCGTGCCAGAGCAAATCGGGAAGCCACCGGCCTGCATTTTAGAAGCCGGGCGGGGATGTTGCTCTTGGCACAAAGGGCAATGCGGGGATCGTGTCCCAGGACGTGGTGTAAGAAGCGATCAGGAGGTCATCGACTCCAGTGAGTTTTGGGGAGCCAATCAGCTTGCGATCGCAGGCAAGCTAACGTTGGGATTCTCGCCGAGGTCGGCGAGGGTTTCCAGGGTCATGTAGCGTCGCTGGAGTGCCCATTCATCGTTCTGCTCCAGCAGCATGGCGCCGACCAGCCGATAGATGGCGGCCTCGTTGGGGAAGATGCCCACCACGTTGGTGCGGCGCTTGATCTCGCCGTTGAGCCGCTCCAGCGGGTTGGTGCTGTGGATCTTGCACCAGTGCTCCCTGGGGAAGCTCATATGCGCCAGCACGTCTTCCTCCGCCTCATCCATGAGCTTGGTGATCTTCGGGAACCGACTGCGCAGCTGATCGGCCACGACCTGCCACTGGCCACGGGCGGCGGCCTCCGACTCCTGGGCGAAGATGGTACCGATCAGGGCCGAGACCATGCGCCGCTGCCCGGCCGGGGCATGGACCAGGACGTTACGCATGAAGTGCACGCGGCAACGCTGCCAGGAGGCCGAGATCACCTTGCACACCGCCTTCTTCAGGCCCTCATGGCTGTCCGAGATGACCAACTTCACGCCGCGCAGGCCCCGGCGTGTGAGGCTGCGCAGGAACTCGGTCCAGAACGGCTCAGCCTCGGAGGCGCCCACATGCATGCCCAGCACCTCGCGGCGGCCGTCGGTGTTGACCCCGATGGCGATTATCGCGGCCACCGAGACGATACGGCCGGCCTCGCGCACCTTGAGGTAGGTGGCATCGATCCACAGGTAGGGCCAGTCACCCTCGATGGGCCGGTTGAGGAAGGTCTGGACCCGCTCATCGATCTCGGCGCACAGGCGCGAGACCTGGCTCTTGGAGATGCCACTCATACCCATGGCTTGGACCAGGTCGTCCACCGAGCGGGTCGAGATGCCCTGCACATAGGCTTCCTGGACCACGGCGGCCAGGGCCTTCTCGGCGGTGCGGCGGGGCTCCAGGAAGGGCGGGAAGTAGCTGCCGGAACGCAGCTTCGGGATGCGCAGCGGCACGGTGCCGGCGCGGGTTTCCCAGTCCCGGTCGCGGTAGCCGTTGCGGGAGTTGGTGCGGGCCTCGGTGCGCTCGCCGTGGCTGGCGCCACAGCGGTTGTCCACGTCCAGTTCCATGAGGCGCTGGGTGACGAAGCCGATCATGTCGCGCACGATGTCGTCGGCGCCGGCCTTCTCAAGCAGCTCGGTTAGTTGCATCCTGTCAGAGGTCATCGATTTCTCCTAAGTCTGGTTGAAGTGTCGCAACCCAAACCTTACCGGAGTTATTCGATGACCTCCCGATCGCGCCCGCCCTGTAGGCCCCGCATGCGGGGCCTACAGGGCAAAACCAGGCACTTCAGCTCTTACACCACTTCCTGGGACACCGCCGTTCACCAAGGCGGGGAATATCCAGGCAAGGGACCCTTTGATATCCGCCGGATCGGGAGGAGTCACAGTGAAGCACAGCGCATCGACGTGGGCGATACCAACCGAGGCTTGATCTAGGGGGTGGGATAAGCCTTGACGATCGGTCGCCCATTACGGCCTGGCCGGGTTTGAATGCGTTCGCTTTCATCCCGATCGACTTGTCCCTCTTTTTGTGCAGCGGCACCTTGCTGAATTTCTTCGCCCAGGCTGCGGCTTTCGCCTCGCAAGGGGTTGAGGGAATTTGTTTCGCCCCGTATTACCAGACGGGGCACTAAAACCGATGGCACCAGGCCTGGCCGCCCGTGCTCGGGTCTCGCCCGCCCGGCCAGCCCCAGCACCTTACGGATTTTGTCTTGCGTGTTGGTGTACGCGGACATGCTGCCTCCAAGAAAAAGTTACGGAGGTTGGCCCTGAGAATTCCCAGGCGCCAACGCTGAACCGCGTACTGTCTTGGAGGTCTAGTGCGCCCGGCCCTGTATCCTATGCGGAGGGTTGCCCGGTTTAGCGCACTTCAGATGATTTGCCGTGTTTGCGGTGGAACTGGTCACGGCTGCACAGAAATTTATCGATCGGCAGAATCCTTGTCAACCGGCTCGGAAATCCGTCGCTTGGCTGCCAGGTAATCCTCAGCGGCTTCGTATCGTGTGATGCGAAAAACAGGCATTAAGGTGGATGTGCGAATAACCCGATGCTGCTGGAATCCTTTGCAGCCTTTCGGGATGAGGATCTCCTTGTAGCAGACCGGCTCAATAACCACCGCGCGATCAGAATGCACCTGTTCAACGGCGGTCCGGACCGTATCAATTGCAATCATGACAATTTGTATGGGCCACATCATCCATGCGAATGGCTCCATCTCGATGATGGTCAGTTCTTCATCGCGATACGAAGTGATCGAGATCATGATGCATTCTCCCTGAGCGGCAATCGAACGATCTGCCCCAGCACGTCAGGCAGATATGCAGATACGTGTTTGAGTTTGTCGAAGCGCGAGCCTGCCCGCAAGTTACCCACCCTGACCACAACCGCGCTTCGCGCCCCTGGCGGCGGCGTAGGCGTGGGCTGCGCCCCCGCCGCCAGGGCTTCGGGTTGTGGACAGCGTGGATAACTTGCTACCTCTTCAACAGCTTCAGGTTTCGCATAAACATTATCCAGCGTGACCAAATCGTGACCAGACATGACAGCAGCCCCCCCGAAAAGGACTGAATTAGCCACATTTGCGCGGCTCCGAGTGGCGTAAGTCGTTGATTCGACTAATTCAGTCTCGGTAAGTCCAAATTCGGGACGTGGAGGCCGGAGGTTCGAATCCTCTCACCCCGACCATCTTCCCCCCCCCAATCCCGCCCTATTCCCTGAACCCTTCCACCTCGATGGCGAGCCTGACTTCGTCGCCGATGAGCGGAATGCCATAGTTCATGCCGTAATCGGAACGCTTGATCACCGTGTGGACATCGGCGCCGCATAGGGGCCGCCGGGTCAGGAATTGCTGGGTACAGGCGTAATCACGCACCTCCAGTTCGACGGGGCGGGTCACGCCCAGCATGGTCAATTCACCCATTGCGCGCACCGGCTTGCCATCCTTGAACTCCACCGAAGTGGCGGTGTAGCGAATTTCCGGGAATCGGGCCGTGTTGAAGAAACTCGCCCCCAGAAGCTTCTGGTTGAGGCCGTCGTGACCGGTGTCGCCGGAGGTGGCGTCGATGACGACCTCGATCCGGCTGCCCTGCCCCGCCGGGTCCAGCAGCACCCGCCCCTGGCTACGGTTGAATTTACCGCGCATGACCGACACCCCCTGATGTCTGATTTCGAAGCTGGGGAAGGTATGGCCGGGGTCGAGAACGAAGGACTCGGCGGACCAGGCCGTCGACGAGGCCAGGGCAAGCAACAGGAAGAATGAACGCATGAACGGACTCCTCAGGGCAGCAACAGGATATTGAACCGGCCATCGATGTCATTGGCCACGACGGACGGGTCGGCCCACTCTCCGCCGCCGATATCGAAGTCCGAGCGTTTCAGGGCGAAGCGGCCCGAGGCCAGCCAGCCTCCGGCCCGCTGGGGCGTGAGGACCATGGACGCGGACAGGGGGCGGGGGCGACCCTTGACGATCATGTCGCCGGTGACGGTATAGCGGCCCGCCCCGTTGCCGCGGATGGACTTGGAAACAAAACTCGCCTTGGGATGTTTCGCCACATCCAGCCAGGCCGGCCGCTTCACCTCGCCGTCGCCTTCCTCGGACCCGGTATCGATGCCGGACAGGTCGACATCCACCCGGAATTGCCCCTGCTCGGGCCTGGCCGCGTCGAATTTCGCCTGGACGTTGAAACGCTTGAATCCGCCCTCCACGGGCACGTTCATTTGCTTGATGACGAAGCGAATCTCGCTCTTGCCGTAATCCACCTTCCAGTCCTGGGCCCAGGCCGGCGGCGCCAGGGTCGCCAACAGGAGAAGATGCGGCAGCCATTTCATGATTTGCTCCTCAACCAGGGCGCCATGCGGGCAAGCACGCCATCGCGTCGAACATGGTGGTGATACAGGGCGGCGGCCGCATGGACGGCCACCAGGGTGACCAGCAGATTCACCGAGCCCTCGTGAAGTTCCTTGAATGTCTCGGCCAGGATCTTGTCCTTGCCCACCAGGTCGGGCAGGGGCAGGACGCCGAACCACACCACCGGGAAGCCTTCCGCCGAGCTATGCAGCCACCCCAGCATGGGCGCGGCGATCAGCAACAGATACAGCAGGCCGTGGACGATGGCGGAAACGCGGACCTCGAAGGGCGTCAGGCCCCGACGATGATCCAGGCTTTCGGCAAGGCGCAGCCCGATGCGCAGGGGCACCAGGAACAGCACCAGCATGCCCACCCACTTGTGCCAGGCATAGAGCCTCAGCTTGGCGGGGGAAAACGCCATATCCTCGAGGATGGTACCCATCACGTAGGCGGCGATGATCAGCAACAGGATCAGCCAATGCATGACAATCAGGGGCACACCATAACGCTCGCGCATGTTTCCTTCCTGTTCCGTGTGGGGTTCAAAGCCAGCGCCGCACCCGGGCCAGATAGTCCCGGTATTCGTCGCCGAATTTTGCCAGCAGGTGGGCTTCCTCGTGGGCGATGACCCCATAACGCATCGTCAGCCAGACCAGGGGCGCCAGCAACAGCGGCCAGGCCGTTCCCAGCAACAGGGTCACCCCCAGGTAGACGAACCAGTCGGACACGTAGATGGGATTGCGGGAATGGGCAAACGGCCCCCGGGTGACCAGGCTGGAGGCTGCCTTGTAGGGATTCACGGTGGTGTGATGGCCCCAGATGGCCGCCAAGGCCCAGGCGAAGCCGGCCAAGCCGAGGCCGATCAGGCCCCACCCCAGCGCACGCCCGACGCCTCCCGGAAAGAAGCCCAGTGACCAGCGCCCCTCCAGCCACCAGGCCATGCCCAGGGCCAAGGCGTAAACAGCGGGGGGTGGCACCAGGGTGCGGGGACGCGCGGCGTGATCACGCATGTCAGGGCAAGGTGGTCGTGATGGCCCGCAGAAATTCGTTGCGCCATTGGGCATCCCGCTGGAAACAACCGGAAAAGGCCTGGGTCACCACCCGCTCGTCGCCGCGCCGGTCCTCGCCCAGCAACAGGCAAAGCTGCTCCGCCTCGACGACGCAGGCCGCGCCCAGGGCCTTGCCGTGGGTGATCAGGGCCTCCACGATGTCCCGGGTCATCCACTCCTGGTAAGTAAAGCGGTGGCTGATGGCGTCCACCATGCGGGCGATGCGGCCGAATCCGTGCAGGCGGCCGCCCGGCACATAGGCCACGTGGGCCACCCCCCGGAACGGCACCAGATGGTGGGGACAGACCCCGTGCACGGCGATGCCGCGCACCACCACCATGTCCTCGCGGGGATCGGCGAAGCCCTCGCCCAGGGCCTCGCCCGGATCCAGTTCGTAGCCGCCCAGGAGACGTTTCTCCCAGAGCTCCCGCACACGCCGCGCGGTCTTGCCGGTATGCACCGAATCCGGCGCCACCCCGCTGGCCAGCAGCAGATCGGTTACCGCCTTCTCGAAGGCTTCCGGATTGAATCGGCCGACGCGGGGAATTCCCAATGCGCCGGGTTCGAGGGCATGGCAGTCGTGGTCGCAGCAATCGCTCATGAAGGAGTCTCGCTCATCCGGGCCAGTTGCCTGTCGTGCCAGCGGCCCAGCAGAAGTTGAGAGGATAACGCGCCCAGCAGGGCCAGGAACATGTCCCACTGGGTATCCCACACATCGCCCTGGGTGGCGAGGAAGGCCACCGCCTCGTCACCGGAGGCGATCGCCACCCACCATTCGATCATCTCGTAGAACGCGGAAATGGCCAGGCAGGCGCAGGTCACCAGGAAGAACAGCCACTTCCCCGGCTCCAGCGGCGACCGGCGCAGCAGGAGTTCCCGGGCGACGATGGCTGGAATGAAGCCCTGGGCGACGTGGCCCACCCGGTCATAGTGGTTGCGGGCCAGGTCCAGGGCGTCCCGCAACCAGTTGAACAGGGGCATCTCGGCGTAGGTGTAGTGGCCGCCCACCATGAGGATGGCGGCGTGAATCGCCATGAGCCCGTATGCCAGGGGCGTGAAGGGAAAGCGGTGATAAGTCAGGGCCAGCAACGGCAGGGCGATGAGCACCGGCGCCACTTCCAGGAACCAGGTGAAGCCATCCCTGGGCCCGATGCCGGACCAGGCTAGCACCGCCAGCACCAGGACGAGCCAGGGCCAGGGCGGCGCGGGGGTTGAAGGCGGCGATTTCGGCATGCCGCAAGTATAGGGCCGGAGCCATCCAGGACCATGGGTGCCGGCGAGATGGCCCCGCCATTCCCCACCCTCGGCCCTCGAACTGATTTCCGTATCCTGCCCGCGAGGGTGCGGAGGCGGCATCGATGCTAGCATGCCGGTTTTCGCGACATGTTTTCGGGGGAGAACGGTCATGTCAGCCAGGCATCCCATCATCGCCGTCACGGGCATGGCCGGCGCGGGTTTGTCCACCGTGCGCCACGCCTTCAAGGACATCTTCAAACGGCAGGACATCCAGCCCGCCATCGTCCACGGCGACACCTTCAGGCGCTTCACGGATCGCCAGTTCGCCGCCCTGCTGCAAGAGGCGAGGGGCAGCGGCCGCCGCATTTCCTGGTTCGGACCGGAATGCAATCTTTTTCCCGAACTGGAGACGTTTTTCAAGTCCTACGCGGAAACCGGCGGCGGCGTATTGCGGGAATACGCCCATAACGAGGCCCGCGGCCAGGCCCTGGGCGTGGCCGCGGGCGAATTCACGCCCTGGCGGCCCATGCCCGCCGCCAGCGACGTCCTGTTCTACGAGGGCCAGCACGGCGGCCTGGTGGCGGAAACCTGGACCCGGCGCAAGGTGGACTCGCGCCACTTCCCCCCCGAGATCGACCGCCGCATCGGCGGCAAGGGCATCGATGTAGCCCGGTACGTGGATCTCATGATCGGCGTGGTGCCCGCCATCAACCTGGAATGGATCCAGAAGGTCCATCGGGACTGCGCCAAGGGCTACTGCGACCCGGCGGAATCCGTGGAAACCATCCTGCGTCGCATGGATGACTACATCCACTACATCGTTCCCCAGTTCGGCCTCACCGACATCAACATCCAGCGCATGCCCCTGGTGGACACCTCCAACCCCTTCATCGCCCGGGACGTGCCCACGCCCAACGAATCCCTCCTGGTCATCCATTTCCGCGACAGCCGCCGCCACGACTTCCCCGACCTGATGCGGCGCATTCCCGGCAGCTATATGTCCCGGCCCAGCACCATGGTGGTCCCCGGCGGCGAACTCAAGCTGGCCCTGGAAGTGATCTGCGCGCCCATGCTGCGGGAAATGATGGACGGACGCCGGGCCACCCTGGCCGAGCGTTAGCCGAGCCACCGGCTGGGGAAATCCACCCGGGCCGGACCACCCAAACGCCAGCCGGGTCCGGCATGGTGGCCGACCGCCCCTGAGCGGCGAGTTCGGAGAGGGCATCACGCCTGGCCCAGGAACTCCTGCAACAGTTCGTTGAGGAAGCGTCGCCCGCGCTCGCTGGGACGGATGTTGTGCGGGTCGCGATGGATCAGGCCTCGCCGCTCGGCCTGGAGGAGGCCGGGCGCGGCCGCCACGATGGACAGGCCGGTGCGCGCCTCGAACAGGCGCGGGTCGAAGCCCTCGTTCAGGCGCAGGGCATTCATCATGAATTCGAACACCCGGTCCGCGCGGGTCAGTTCCCGCCGATCCGCGACCGCGCCCTCGCCACCCCGGGAAAGCAGGGCTTCCATATAGGCGGCGGGATGTTTTGCCCGGGCCTGGCGCTCGATGCGGTCCTGGAATGAAAGCTTGCCGTGGGCGCCGGCGCCGATGCCCAGGTAGTCGCCGAAGGTCCAGTAGTTGAGATTGTGGCGGCAGCGATGGCCCGCCCGGGCGAAGGCGGATGTTTCGTAGTTTTGATATCCCGCCGCGCCCAGGACCTCCTCCGCCATGGCCTGCATGTCGGCGGCCAGATCGTCGTCGGGCAGCGCCGGCGGCCGGGCGGCGAAGGGGGTGTTGGGCTCCAGGGTCAGGTGATAGGCGGAAAGGTGCGTCGGCCCCAGCCCGATGGCGGTTTCCAGGTCGCGGCGGGCCTGTTCCAGCGACTGCCCCGGCAAGGCATACATGAGATCCAGATTCACCTCCTCGAAGAGATCCAGGGCCGCTTCCGCCGCGGCCAGGGCCTCCCGGTCGTCGTGGATGCGACCCAGGGCCCGGAGGTGAACCGGGTTGAAACTCTGGACCCCCAGGGACAGGCGGTTCACGCCGGCTTGCCGGAACCCCCGGAAACGGGCCATCTCGAAGGTGCCCGGGTTCGCCTCCAGGGTGATTTCCGCCAGCGGCGACACTCTCAGCAGGGTGCGCAGGCCCACCAGCAGGCGGTCGATGGATTCCGGCGCGAACAGGCTGGGGGTACCGCCTCCGATGAAGATGCTGGAGACCTCGCGGCCCCAGACCTGGGGCACGGCTTGTTCCAGATCCCGGAACAGCGCGTCCAGGTAGCGGGCTTCCGGGATGTCGTCGCGCGCGGCGTGGGAATTGAAGTCGCAGTAGGGGCACTTGCGCGCGCACCAGGGGATATGGACGTACAAACCCAGGGGGGGCGGCGCTTCCAGGCGGCCATTCATGACCACCGGGATGCGGGCTTGCCCCCTATAATCCGTCGGGTCATTCACCGGGAGGCCCCCTCATGGGCGAAGACGGAACCAGGCTGGACATCTCCACGTTTCTGCTTTCCTCCATTCATGACATGAAAAACTCCATGGGGGTGATGGCGGCCTACCTTCAGGACGCCCTGGCGCTGGACCACACACCGGGCGCGCCGGCGGCGACGGAAAACGGGGCGCGGGAGAAAACCACCCAGGCCCTGTATGAGGCGCAACGGGTCACCGACCACCTGATCCAGCTTCTGGCGATCTACAAGATCGATCAGGCATTTTACCCATTCGATCCCCAGGACCATGCCCTGACCGACCTGGCCCGGGAAACGCTGGCGCGGGTCGCCGACCTGGCACGGATCAAGCACATCGAACTGGACTGCGACTGCGGCGACGACACCTATGGCTGGTTCGACTACGAATTGGTGTTCGGCGTGGTGGTGCAGGCCTTGCACAACGCCCTGCGCTATGCCCGCGGGCGGGTGATGCTGCGCATCCAGCCCCACGAATCCGGCGTGCGCATCCGGGTGGAGGATGACGGCCCCGGCTATCCGGATTTTCTCCTGGCCCAGGGCAATGGGCTGAATCGGGGCATCAGTTTCGAGACCGGCGGCACCGGCCTGGGCCTCTATTTCGCCGGGGTGGTGGCCGGCATGCACAAGGGCGCGGGTCGAACCGGAGCCCTCCGCCTGGAAAACGGCGGCCCCCTGGGGGGCGGCTGTTTCATGCTGGAATTGCCCTGAGCCCCTGCCCCGAACCCCTCACTCAGACACCACCCTCCGCCTCGCCACCGACGCCAGAACAAACGAGCCCCAGCCATGCAGCACCTGCCCACACCGGACCTCTCCGACAACAGCTTCCTGATCATCGAGGACTATGAGGGCATGCGCGGCATCCTGCGGGATCTGCTGGCGCGCGCCGGCGCCACCCGCGTCAGCTTCGCCGCCAACGCCCAGGCCGCCATGCCCCTGCTGGAACGCAACACCTACGACGCCATCCTGTGCGACCTGCACCTGGGCCAGGGCCTGAACGGCCAGCAGATCCTGGAGGAAGCCCGCCACCGCCAGTTGCTGGCGCCCCACACGGTCTGGCTCATGGTCAGCGCCGAGAAAACCGCGGAGATGGTCACCGGCACAGTGGAATCCCGCCCCGACGACTATCTGGTCAAGCCCATCACGGAAACCCTGCTGTTCACGCGGCTGACCCGGCAGATGGCCCGGAAGCTCGCCCTGGCGCCCATCGAGCAGGCCATGCGGGACCGGGAATACCTCAAGGCCCTCAACCTGACGGAGGCGCTACTGGGACAGGCCAATCCCCACGCCTGGGACCTGAAGCGTCTGAAGGCCGATCTGGCCCTGCATACCGGCAATCATGCCCATGCCCGGGAGGTCTATCTGGAAGCCCTCGGCCAGCGCGACCTGCCCTGGGCACATCTCGGCCTGGCGAAGATCCATTATCTCGAAGGCCAATTCGACGATGCCCGCCGGGAGCTGGAACTGGTCACCCGCGGCAACCGCGCCTACCTGGAAGCCCACGACTGGCTGGCCCGGACCCTGGATCGGCTGGGCGACCTGGAGGGCGCCCAGGCGGTGCTCGGCCGGGCCCTGACGACCTCGCCCCATGCCCCCCTGCGTCAGGGCCAGTTGGGGGAAATCGCCTACCGGCGCGGCGAACTTGACATGGCCGCGGACGCTTTCCGGCGCCAGGTGGAACTGGCCCGCCATACTCCGCTGAAATCCGCCGAGCCCTATTTATGGCTATCCCGCGCCAACCTGGCCCGGGGCAATCGGGACGATGCCCTGCGCGCCCTGTCGGAACTGTCCATCGACATGCGGGAGGACGCCACCGCCCGGCTGTTGGCCCGCGCCATGGAAATTCCCGTCCGGCTGCGGGCCGGGGAGCGGGACAGGGCCCAGGCACTGGCGGCGGAACTGGCCGAGGATCTGAAAACCCAGGTCCATGAACTCCCCGACGAGGCCATCCTGGATCTGGCGATGCCGCTGATGGACCTGGGCGACAAGGACACCGCCGCCACCCTGCTCACCAGCCTGGTGGGCAACAATCACGAGCATCCGGAGATGCTGGAACGGGCCAAGGCCGTGTTCGCCCGGGCGGGCCTGGCGGAGGAAGGCGACGAACTGGTGGCGCGCGCCACCCGCGCCGCCGTGGAAAGCATGAACCAGGGCGTGAAGCTTGCCCGGGAAGGCAAGCTGGACGAAGCCATCGAGTTCACCCGCGAGGCCCGCGCCCGCATGCCCAACAACCCCCGCCTGCTGCTGAACCACGCTTTTCTGCTCATCGCCTGGATGGAGCAGTATGGCCGCGACGTGCGCGTCGCCCTGGAAGCCCGATCCTGCATCGAGGCCGCCCGCCGCCTGAAACCCGGCGAGAAACGCGCGGGGGAGTTGCTCACCAAGCTGGAGCTGGTGGGCAATGATTTCGACGGCTAGCCCAGGGCCCGCAGCTTCTGCGCCAGCGCCCGCAAAGCCTGGCCCCGGTGGCTGACGGCATTCTTCTCGTCCTGGCCCAGTTCCGCGCCGGTCTTGGCGAATTCCGGCACCAGGAAATAGGGGTCGTAGCCGAAGCCGCCATTGCCCCGGGGCGTGTCGATGATCTCGCCGTGCCAGGCGCCCTCGGCGATGATGGGCTGGGGATCGTCCGGGTAGCGCACGTAGACCATGACGCAGTAGTAGTGGGCCTTGCGGTTGGCCTGTCCTTGCAGGGATTCGATCAGTTTCTGGTTGTTGCGTTCGTCGGACTTGGGCTCGCCGGCGAAGCGGGCGGAGTAGACACCGGGAGCGCCGTTGAGGGCGTCGACGCAGATGCCGGAGTCGTCCGCCAGGGCCGGCAGGCCGGTGTGGGCGGAGGCGTGGCGGGCCTTGGCGATGCAGTTCTCGACGAAGGTGACGTGGGGTTCCGGGCATTCCGGCACGCCGAAGGCGCCCTGGGGCATGGCTTCGAGTCCCAAGGGCTCCAGGATGCGGGCGATCTCCCGCAGCTTGCCGGCGTTGTTGGAGGCGATGACGATCTTCATGGCGTGTTCCTCAGGCGGCGATGGCGGCCTTCTGGGCGGCCATGAGTTCGCGGATGCCCCGGTCGGCCAGGTCCAGCAGGGCGTCCAGTTCGGCGCGGGAGAAAGGGGCGCCTTCCGCCGTGCCCTGGATCTCGATGAGACCGCCCTGGCCCAGCATGACCACGTTCATGTCGGTGTCGCAGGCCACGTCCTCGGCGTAGTCCAGATCCAGCACCGGCGTGCCGTTCCAGACCCCCACCGAAATGGCGGCGACCTGGTCGCGCATGACGCTGGCGGGCAATTTGCCTTCCCGCACCAGCCACTCCACCGCGTCATGCACCGCCACCCAGGCACCGGTGATGCTGGCGGTGCGGGTGCCGCCGTCGGCCTGGAGCACGTCGCAGTCCACATGAAGGGTGCGTTCGCCCAGTTTTTCCAGGTCCACGGCGGCGCGCAGGCTGCGGCCGATGAGGCGCTGGATTTCCTGGGTGCGGCCGCTCTGCTTGCCGCGCGCCGCTTCCCGGTCGCCCCGGGTGTGGGTGGCCCGGGGCAGCATGCCGTATTCGGCGGTAAGCCAGCCGGCGCCGCTACCGCGCACATGGGGCGGCACCTTTTCCAGCACGCTGGCGGTGCACAGCACCTTGGTGTCGCCGCATTCCACCAGCACGCTGCCTTCGGCATGCCTGGTGTAGCGGCGGGTGAGACGAACCGGGCGCGGCTGGTCCGCCTGGCGCCCGGAGGGGCGGGAGAAAGAAGTCATGGTGGTCCTGGAGGTTGGTGATTGAGTGTTGGACAGTCGCGGTTCAGGGCTTGCCCGCGTAGCGAGCCAGGGCCGCCTTGATCTCCGCCATGGCGTGTTCAAGCTCGCTGTCGGTGGTGACCGGGGGGGGCATGTCCTTGTCGCCCAGGTGTTTGAGCTGGGTGGTGAATCCTTCCAGCCCCAGGTCATCGCCCAGCACCAGTTCTCCGGCCTTGAAACGCTCCTCGCCATAGCGCATGGCGATCACGGACAGGTTGTCGCCATACTGGCCGGCCCGGAACTCGGCGTGATCCATCATGTGTTTCACCGCCTGTTCCAGGGGGTAGGCGCGCAGGGTGGAGAGCATTTCCTCCGGGCTCAATTCCGGCCAGACGCCATCCGTGCAGAGAAACAGCACGTCCCCGTCCTGGAGCTTGACCGGCTGCTCCACCTCGATGTCGGGCAGCATGAACCCGCCAACAGAGTTGTAGAGCTTGTTGCGATCCGGGTGCACGCCCATCTCGCTCTCGCCCAGCAGACCCTCGTCCACCAGTTGCTGTACGGCGGAGTGATCGCGGGTACGGTATAGCATCGCGCGCCTGCTGAACTGGTACAGGCGGGAATCGCCCACATGGGCCCAGCAGGCCATGCCTTTCTGCACGACGCACACCACGCAGGTGGTGCGGGGCGGGTCGGCCATGCGCTTGCGCATGGCGTACTCGTTGATGGCGTCGTGGGCGGCATAGATGCCGTCCAGCAGGAAGGTGGTCATGTCGGGCAGCACGGGCTTGGCCCTGGACTGGAACAAACCGGTGATGACCTGGACGGTCAACTGGGAGGCCACTTCGCCCTGGTTGTGTCCTCCCATGCCGTCGGCCAGCACCATGACCAGGGCATCCGAGGTATAGGCGTAGGCCACGCGGTCTTCGTTGTAGGGGCGGCCGCCGCGGCGGCTGGCCTGATAGACGACGTATTTCATAGCTCCCTGGTGAGCCTTTCCTTGATCAGCGCGAACAGCGTGGGTTTCTGGCTTCTGGCGGCCTGGGCCATGGCGATGAGCCGTTTCTGCACCGTGAACACGCTCTGGGGTCGTTCCGTGTAGTTGAGCTTCAGCATGGCCTCGATCAGTTCCAGCAGGCCCTTCGAATACAGGCCGGCGTGGGACCTGGACACCGGGGTGAGCTTGTCCTTCTCCACCCGCTCGTTGGCGGGGGGCGGCGCCACCTTGGCGATGCAGGCGTACATGGTGGCGCCGACGCTGTAGATATCCGTCCACGGTCCGAGCCGGTCGCGCTGGCTGTACTGCTCGGGGGCGGCGAAACCCGGCGTGTACATGGGCGATGTGGTCAGCATGTCCTCGCTGAGGGCCTGGCGGGCCGCGCCGAAATCAATGAGCACCGGGGAGCCGTCGGCGCGGATGTAGATGTTGGAGGGCTTGATGTCCAGGTGCAGGATCTTGTGGGCATGAATCTCGCGCAGGCCATTGAGCAACTGGATGAACACGCTGCGCAGGAAGGTCTCGCGCATGGGTTCTTCCAGCCCGGTGATGTGCCGTTGCAGGGTTTTTCCCTGCTCGTACTTCATCACCATGTAGACCGTGTCGTTGGCGCGGAAGAAATTCACCACCTTCACCACGTTGGGGTGGCGGATCCCGGCCAGGGCGCGGCCCTCGTCGAAGAAGCATTTCATGCCGTAGCGAAAGGAAGCCTCCTTTTCGCTGGAGATGGGCACCACCGTCCCCAGTTCGCCGCGCTTGACGATGCCGCCGGGCAGGTATTCCTTGATCGCCACCGGCTGGCCTTCCATGTCGAAGGCCAGATAGACCAGGGAAAACCCGCCGCCACCGATACGCCGATCGATGACGTAATCGGCCAGGTGGTAACCATGAGCCAGAGGGTCGGTCAATTGGGCAGCCATGTATCGGCGGGTTAAGATGCGCGCTTGTCTCGGATCAGCGAAGGATAACCAAGATCGTGGCGGCCATGAAGGAAACAAGAAACGAAAATCTGCGCAGCATGACCGGCTACGCGGTGGAAACGGCCGATCTCCCGGCCGGCCAGCTATCCCTCGAGTTACGGGCGGTCAATTCCCGCTTCCTCGATCTCTCCTTCCGCATGGGCGAGGATTTCCGCGCCCTGGAGCCGGCCCTGCGGGAACGCATCGGCGAAAAGGTCAAACGCGGCAAGCTGGAGTGCCGCGTCAACTTCGCCGCCCGGGAGGATGCGGCCCTGCCCGACAGCCTCAATGGCGCGCTGATCGAGCAACTCGGGGGGCTATCCGCAAGCGCCCTGGCCGCGTTTCCCCAGGCCCGCCCCCTGGCGGTGGCGGAAATCCTGCGCTGGCCCGGCATGCTGGGAGAGACCGGCCCCGAGCCGGAAGACCTGCACGCCGCCGCCCTCGGGCTGGCCGAGGCGGCCCTGGCGCAATTCAACGCCAGCCGGGCGCGGGAAGGCGAAAAGCTGAAGGCCGTGATCCTCGACCGGGTGGCGGGCATACGCGAGCACGTGGCCCGCATTCGCCCGCGCACGCCGGAAATCGTCGCCGCCTATCGCGACAAGCTCAGCAAGCGACTGGAGGAACTGCTACCCACGCCGGATCACGACCGTATCCAGCAGGAAGTGCTGCTCTTCGCCCAGAAGATCGACGTGGACGAGGAACTGGACCGCCTGCTCACCCACCTGGACGAGGTCGCCCGCGTCCTCGACGCTGGCGGCGCCGCCGGCAAGCGCCTGGACTTCCTCATGCAGGAACTCAACCGGGAGAGCAACACCCTGGGCTCCAAGTCCGTTTCCCTGGAACTCACGCGGACCTCGGTGGAACTCAAGGTGCTGATCGAGCAGATGCGGGAACAGATCCAGAACATCGAGTGAGGAAGCCCGCCATGCCCGGCCAGCTTGTTATCGTCACGGCCCCCTCCGGGGCCGGCAAATCCAGCCTGGTGAAGGCACTTCTGGAGCGGGATCCGGCCATCCGCCTGTCGGTTTCCTACACCACCCGTCCGCCTCGAACCGGTGAGGTGGACGGCGTCCATTACCACTTCGTCAGCCGGGAGGACTTCCAGGCCAGGCTGGACAGGGGGGAGTTCCTGGAAAGCGCCGAGGTGTACGGCAATTACTACGGCACCTCCCAGCCCTGGATCGAGGCCGAGATGGCCGGGGGCCGGGACATCCTGCTGGAAATCGACTGGCAGGGGGCGGCCCAGGTGCGCAGGTTGATGCCCGAGGCCCGTTCCATCTTCATCCTGCCCCCCTCGATCGCGGAACTTCGCCGTCGCCTGGAAGGCCGCGGCACGGACAGCGCCGAGGTGATCGCCCGGCGCATGGCGGCGGCGCGGGAGGACATCTCCCACGCCCTGGCGTTCGACTACCTGGTGGTGAACGACCGCTTCGAGGAAGCCCTGGCGGACCTGCTGGCCATCACCCGCGCGGGGCGGCTGGTCACGGACAGCCAATCACGTCGTCATGCCCGCCTGCTGGAGAGCCTGCTGGCCTGACCCGGGAAAACGGCGCGAGCCGTCGCCCCGTCCGCTGCTTCAGCCGTGCTGTTTCAGCCGCGCTGTTTCAACCAAAGTGGCAGACGTAGTGGTAAGGCTCCCGCACCTCGATATCGAAGCTGGAGTTGCCGGGCACGTTGAAACTCTGCCCCTCGCCGTATTCCTTCCAGTCCGACTCACCCTTCAGGCGCACCCGGCAGGAACCGGACACGGTTTCCATGATTTCCGGCACGCCGGTATTGAAGGTCAGGGTTGCGGGCAGGATCACGCCGATTGATTTCCGCGTGCCATCCGCCAGTTGCACGGTGTGCGAAACGCACTTGCCATCGAAATAGACGTTGGCCTTCTTGATGACGGCGACATTGTCGAATTGAGACATGATTACTTCCTCCGGGCGTCGAGTTTGGCCGCGATGCGCATGCGCAGCGCATTGAGTTTGATGAAGCCGCCCGCGTCCTTCTGGTCGTAGGCGCCGGCGTCGTCCTCGAAGGTGGCGATGGTGGAGTCGAACAGGGAGTCGCTTCCGGAATCGCGGCCGACGACGATGACGTTGCCCTTGTACAGCTTCAGGCGCACGAAGCCGTTGACGTTCTGCTGGGTGTGGTCGATCAGCGCCTGCAGCGCCTTGCGCTCCGGGCTCCACCAGTAGCCGTTGTAGATCAACGAGGCGTAGCGCGGCATGAGGTCGTCCTTGAGGTGGGCGACTTCCCGGTCCAGGGTGATGGACTCCATGGCCCGGTGGGCCTTGAGCAGGATGGTGCCGCCGGGGGTTTCGTAACAGCCCCGGGACTTCATGCCCACGTAGCGGTTTTCCACCAGGTCCAGGCGGCCAATGCCGTGCTTGCCGCCGAGTTCGTTCAGCCTGGCCAGGACTTCATGGGCTTTCATGGCCTGGCCATTGATGGCCACCACGTCGCCCTTCAGGTAGTCCAGGGTGATGTATTCGGCCTGATCCGGCGCTTTTTCCGGCGACACGCTCCAGCGCCACATGTCCTCTTCGGCCTCGGCGTTGGGGTCTTCCAGGTGTCGGCCCTCATAGCTGATATGCAGCAGGTTGGCGTCCATGGAATAGGGGCTGCCGCCGGCCTTGTGCTTCATGTCGATGGGGATGCCGTGGGTCTCGGCGTAGTTGATCAGTTTCTCCCGGGACAGGAGATCCCACTCGCGCCAGGGGGCGATGACCTTGATGTCCGGCTTCAGCGCATAGGCGCCCAGTTCGAAACGGACCTGGTCGTTGCCCTTGCCGGTGGCGCCGTGGCAAATGGCATCGGCGCCGGTGAGGTTGACGATCTCGATCAGGCGCTTGGCGATCAGGGGCCGGGCGATGGAGGTGCCCAGCAGGTATTCGCCTTCATAGACGGTATTGGCGCGGAACATGGGAAACACGAAATCCCGCACGAATTCCTCGCGCAGGTCGTCGATGTAGATCTGTTCCGGCTTGATGCCGAATTGCAGCGCCTTGGCCCGGGCCGGTTCCAGTTCCTCGCCCTGGCCCAGGTCGGCGGTGAAGGTGACGACTTCACATTGATAGGTGTCTTGCAGCCATTTGAGGATCACCGAGGTGTCCAGCCCGCCGGAATAGGCGAGTACCACTTTCTTGATTTCGCTCATTGCTCGTCCTTGCTACCAATTCCGCGCGCCGGGGCATCCGGCCCGCCTTCTATTTTCAATGGGCCGAGCCTTCGACGGCGTGGACCTCGCCCGGGAAGTCGCCGACCCGCAGCATGGAAAGATCCGCTCTCTGGCTGGCATGCTCGATCTCGATGCCCACCACCCGGCCGTCCTCGGAAAGATTGATGACGATGCCTTCCTGGGCTTCCCAGGCATGGGCCGGATCCTCCGGCGACAGTTCCAGGTAAAGGGCATCCCGGTCCTTGAAGTAGGCGATGTTCATCGCTTCATTGCTCGATGCGGCCGCGCAGCAGGTATTCCAGCAGGGCCTTCTGGGCATGCAGCCGGTTCTCCGCCTCGTCCCAGACCACGGACTGGGGACCGTCGATGACTTCCGCCGCCACCTCCTCGCCGCGATGGGCGGGTAGGCAATGCATGAACAAGGCATCCTTGCGCGCCACCCGCATCATCTCCCCGTCCACTTGCCAGTCGGCGAAGGCCTTCATGCGCTCGGCGTTTTCCGCCTCGAAACCCATGCTGGTCCACACGTCGGTGGTCACCAGGTCGGCATCCCGGCAGGCATCCATGGGATCGGCGAAATCCTCGTAGTGGTCGGTGCCGAACAGGCCGGCGCGCTCCGGTTCCACCTCGTAGCCCGGCGGCGTCGAGACGTGGACATTGAAATCCAGCACCTCGGCGGCCTGCAGCCAGGTATTGCACATGTTGTTGGAATCGCCGATCCAGGCCACGGTCTTGCCCTGGATGGGGCCTTGCCGCTCGATGAAGGTAAAGATGTCGGCCAGGATCTGGCAAGGGTGATATTCGTTGGTGAGGCCGTTGATCACCGGCACCCGGGAATGGGCGGCGAAACGCTCGATGATGTCCTGTTCGAAGGTGCGGATCATGACGATATCCACCATGCGCGAGATGACCTCGGCCGCGTCTTCCACCGGCTCGCCCCGGCCCAACTGGGTGTCGCGGGTATTCAGATAGATGGCCGAACCACCCAACTGGCGCATGCCGGCCTCGAAGGACAGCCGGGTGCGGGTGGAGCTTTTCTCGAAGATCATCGCCAGGGTGCGATCCGCCAAGGGGTGGTAAGGCTGGTAGGCCTTGAAGCGTTCCTTGATGACGCGGGTGCGGGCAAACAGGTGTTGCAGTTCATCCCGGCTGAAGTCCTTGAATTGCAGGAAGTGCTTGTGCGGCGCGGCCATGGCGCTCATCCCAGGAACACGCGGATAAGTTCCGCAAGTTTCTCCGTGAGCAGGGCCGCCTCCTCTCGCTTCATGACCAGTGGCGGCAGCAGCCGGACCACGGTGTCGTTGGTCACGTTGATGAGCAGTTTCTCGGCCAGGGCCATCTTCACCAAATCGCCGCAGGGCCGATCCAGTTCGATGCCGATCATCAGGCCCTGGCCACGAATGGCCCGGACTCCGGCGTGCCCCTGGAGCCGATCGGAGAGATCCGCGCGAATGAATGCGCCCAATTGGTCGGCGTGGGCGAGCAGGCCGTCTTCGTCCATGACTTGCAGCGTGGTCAGTGCCGCGGTGCAGGCCAGGGGGCCACCACCAAAGGTGGAGCCATGCTTGCCCGGCACGAAAGTCTCGGCGGCGACGCCGCGCGCCAGGCAGGCGCCAACGGGCACGCCGGAGCCCAGGCCCTTGGCCAGGCTCATCACGTCCGGCTGGATCTCGGTATGCTGGAAGGCGAACCACTTGCCGGTGCGGCCGATGCCGGTCTGGACCTCGTCCAGCATCAACAGCCAGCCGTTGCGGTCGCAAATGTGGCGCAGCTTGGCCAGGTAGCCGGCCTCGGGAATGTTGACGCCGCCTTCGCCCTGGTAGGGCTCCACCAGCACGGCAACGATGTTCTTGTGGTATTCCGCCAGCTTGTCCACGGCCTCCGCGTCGCCGAAGGGGACGCGCACGAAGCCTGTCACCAGGGGCTCGAAGCCGGCCTGGACCTTGCGATTGCCGGTGGCGGAAAGCGTCGCCATGGTGCGGCCGTGAAAGCTCTTTTCCATGACCACGATGGCGGGGTTCTCGATGCCCCGGTTGTGGCCGTGCAAGCGGGCGATCTTGATGGCCGCCTCGTTGGCCTCCGCGCCGGAGTTGCAGAAGAACGCCCGCTCCATGCCGGAAAGGTGGCACAAACGCTCCGCCAATTGCTCCTGCAACGGAATGCGGTAGATATTCGATGTGTGGATCAGCCGCGCGGCCTGCTCGCATAGGGCACGGGCCAGCCTTGGATGCGCATGGCCCAGGCCATTCACCGCCACGCCCGCCAGGGCATCCAGGTATTTATCGCCGCGCTCGTCGTACAGCCAGGCCCCCTCTCCACGCAGGAAGGCAACGGGCTGACGGGCATAGGTTTGCATCAGGTAATCAGACATAAGTATTCCAACCGCCGAAGAAAACATAACGGCGGCCTTGGCCGCCGTACATAAAAGAGCAAACATACCACTATTTCACGAATAGAAAAATCATCGAACTGCCTGATCATGGATTCTCCACAGAGGCCTCACTTGTCCGTCCGGTCCGGCGAGAATCGAGATCTCGCATCGAAGACCTGGATTGCCTCACTCGGGTCGCCTCGACTGTTGAAAACTCCACAAGCTCTGTGGATAACTTTGTGCATAAGCTTCTCATGGACAGCATTGTTTTTTTCCCACACCACTGCCCATCCTTCATAAAGCATTATTCTGTCCCTGGTGCCTTCATGTGAATCAATCACTTGACCAGCCTTTTCTCCGAGGACAAAGGCCGGACATTTCATGGGGCATCCGATGAAAACCGTGTGGATAGATCTTGACTTCTCCATGACCGATGGTGTCGACAACTCGACAATGCCTCCCTGAATCCCAATGATCTCAACGTCAGACCCGGTGTCCAAAGTCCTTACCGTCGGCGAGCTGAATCGTCTGGCTCGCTCCGCCCTGGAAAAGAGTGTTCCATCCTGCTGGGTCGGGGGGGAGATTTCCAATTTCAGCCGCGCGGCATCAGGGCACTGGTACTTCACGCTCAAGGATAGTGAGGCGGGCGTCCGGTGCGTCATGTTCAGGACACGAAACCAGTTCGTCGACTGGACGCCCCGCGATGGCGATCGCGTGGAGCTCCGGGGCCAACCTACCTTGTATGAAGCTCGCGGGGATTACCAGTTTGTTGACCGACGCCATGCGAAAAGCGGGCCAAGGTTCCTTGTTCGAGGCTTTCTTGCGACTGAAGGCCAAGCTGGAGGCCGAGGGCCTCTTTGCCCGGGAAAGGAAACGGCCGCTACCGCGTTATCCCAAGACAATCGGCATCATTACCTCACCCCAGGCCGCCGCCCTGCGGGATGTCTTGATCACGCTGCGGGCCCGCTGGCCCACATGTTCGGTCATTTTGTATCCCGCGCCCGTGCAAGGCGAAGATGCGGCACAAGGCCTAGGCCAGGCCATCGCCTCGGCCGACGGGCATGGGCGATGCGATGTCCTGCTGCTCGTGCGCGGAGGCGGCAGCCTGGAGGATCTTCGTGGCTTCAATGACGAAGCTGTTGCCAGGGCGATCGCAATCTGCGCGATCCCGATCGTTACCGGGATTGGCCATGAAACCGACTTCACCATCGCCGATTTTGTCGCCGATCTGCGCGCCCCGACGCCGACAGCCGCAGCCCAATTGGCCACGCCCTCGGCATCGGATCTGGTGCAGCATCTGCTCCACTTGCAAGCGCGACTGGACCAGGCCCTATCGAGAAAGACGAACTCCCTGGCCCAGGTGGTCGACGGTCTGAAGCGACGTCTGACTCAACCGGAAGCACGAATCGCCTTGCGGCGTCAGCGCATCACGCACCTGAGCTGGCGCCTCGCTGGCGCCATCCAGCACATTTCAAGAGCAAAGGGCGATCTGTGGACAGGCCTGTGGCGCCGCATGAAACATCCTGGCGAGGTGATGGGAGATATTCGGCAACGGCAGGCAAAGTTGGCGGCGCGGCTGGAGCATGCGGTTACCGAGGATTTGCGTGCCAGGCGGGAAAAACTCGTCAGCCTGTCAGGCCAGCTGGAATTGCTGAACCCGGTCGCGGTGCTTGGCAGGGGGTACAGCCTCGTCAGGGACGGTAACGGAAGAATTGTTCATCGAGCCGACCAGCTGGTCGTCGGGCAGTCGGTTGACGTGACCCTGTCCTCTGGCGGCTTCAGCAGCGAAGTTAAGAAGATCGATAGCGACAGGCCGTGAGAGCGGATCGCCCCTTACAAACGGGAACGCCCCATCGAGGGATGGGGCGTTTTAGGAGGAGGGAGTCTGGCGATGACCTACTTTCGCCGGCGAGATGCCGACTATCATTGGCGCAGGGGCGTTTCACGGTCCTGTTCGGGAAGGGAAGGGGTGGGACCGCCCGCTATGGTCGCCAGACATAACTGTTTGATGCTGACTGGGTCAGCGATCCTGAATTAGGTCTGAACGGTGTGTTCAGATAAAGGGAAGAAGAAGTTCTGGGTTTGATTACCCTTGAGTATTCAAGGTTATAGGGTCGCCGTACGGGCAATTAGTACTGGTTAGCTTAACGCGTTACCGCGCTTCCACACCAGCCTATCAACGTTGTGGTCTTCAACGACCCTTCAAGGAGGTCAAGCCTCCGGGAGATCTCATCTTCAGGCGAGTTTCACGCTTAGATGCTTTCAGCGTTTATCTCTTCCGCACTTAGCTACCCGGCGATACCACTGGCGTGATAACCGGTACACCAGAGGTGCGTCCACTCCGGTCCTCTCGTACTAGGAGCAGCCCCCGTCAAATCTCCAGCGCCCACGGCAGATAGGGACCAAACTGTCTCACGACGTTTTGAACCCAGCTCACGTACCTCTTTAAATGGCGAACAGCCATACCCTTGGGACCGGCTACAGCCCCAGGATGAGATGAGCCGACATCGAGGTGCCAAACTCCGCCGTCGATGTGAACTCTTGGGCGGAATCAGCCTGTTATCCCCAGAGTACCTTTTATCCGTTGAGCGATGGCCCTTCCATACAGAACCACCGGATCACTAGGACCTGCTTTGCATCTGCTCGACTTGTGGGTCTCGCAGTTGCTTTGGCTTATGCCCTTGCACTATCAACACGATTTCCGACCGTGTCTAGCCAACCTTCGTGCTCCTCCGTTACCTTTTGGGAGGAGACCGCCCCAGTCAAACTGCCTACCATGCACGGTCCCCGACCCTGATAAGGGGTCCAGGTTAGAACCTCAACGACACCAGGGTGGTATTTCAAGGTTGGCTCCACGAGAACTAGCGTTCCCGCTTCACAGCCTCCCACCTATCCTACACATGTCCCGTCAAAGTCCAATGCAAAGCTGCAGTAAAGGTTCATGGGGTCTTTCCGTCTAGCCGCGGGGAGATTGCATCTTCACAAACACTTCAATTTCGCTGAGTCTCTGAGGAGACAGTGTGGCCATCGTTACGCCATTCGTGCGGGTCGGAACTTACCCGACAAGGAATTTCGCTACCTTAGGGACCGTTATAGTTACGGCCGCCGTTTACCGGGGCTTCGATCAAGAGCTTGCACCCCATCACTTAACCTTCCGGCACCGGGCAGGCGTCACACCGTATACGTCCACTTTCGTGTTTGCACAGTGCTGTGTTTTTAATAAACAGTTGCAGCCACCTTTTCACTGCAACCTCTTCCGCTCCAACCGCAAGGGTCTTCACGTAATAGAGGCACACCTTATCCCGAAGTTACGGTGTCAATTTGCCGAGTTCCTTCTCCAGAGTTCTCTCAAGCGCCTTAGATTCTCACCCCGCCCACCTGTGTCGGTTTGCGGTACGGTCACTATCCAACTGAAGCTTAGAGGCTTTTCTTGGAAGCATAGGATCAACCACTTCAGCACCGTAGCCTCGTGTCACGCCTCAGCTTAGCCCCCGGATTTGCCGAGGGGCACGCCACACGCTTAAACCAGGACATCCAACACCTGGCTGGCCTTACCTTCTCCGTCCCCCCATCGCATTGATAGCGGTACAGAATATTGACCTGTTTCCCATCAGCTACGCATCCTCTGCCTCGCCTTTAGGGGCGACTCACCCTGCGCCGATGAACGTTGCGCAGGAAACCTTGGCTTCCGGCGAACGGGACTTTCACCCGTTTTATCGCTACTCATGTCAGCATTCGCGCTTCCGATACCTCCAGCATCCTCACAGGACACCT
>JADJYY010000036.1 GCA_016719465.1 Hydrogenophilales bacterium | reverse complement strand
ACAGGTTTCAAGATCGCAACACTGTATGAAGCCTGAAACGGGAGGTCTGTCTCCACAGTCCTGACCTCACCGACCGTCCCATATCGAGACAGAAGGATGTCACCACGAATTGGGCGCACCTTCTTGCAGAGAGCCTCGAAATCGGAAGGTGATATGCGCTTAGTGGTTTCAAAGTTAATCTCGTTGTCGCCAGTGAAATCCTTGGTACTTACATAAGGAATACCGCCTTCAAATGCCTTCGGCATCTTGTGGTCAACATCCGCAATTTGCGTGGTTATCTGATCCAGAGACGCCCAAACCCACCCCTCCGGCAATTCGGGCAGGTTGGTGGTGTCGGGCGCGGCGGGTTCTTTGTATTTGCCCTTGCCTTGCCACTGGCTGCGGCGGGTTTCGAGGATGCGTTGCAGGAGTTGGGCGCCGGTCTCAAAGCTGCGGCCTTCGCGGCGGGCGCGTTCGGCTTCGGTTTCGACGAGGCGGCCTTCGACGGCGGCTTTGAGGACGGCGGCTTTGTAGCGCTTGAGGTTGGCCTTGACGCGCTTGAGGTTGGCGACAGCTTCGTCGAGGCGGGAGAATTGTTTTTCGATTTCCGCGACGATGCTTTCTTGCTCGCCACGGCTTCTCGGTATCGAGATCTCATGCTCAAGGATGTGCGACTTTGAGATCCCTGGCATGTCCCCCACCGCAGGCCGCAAAACATCCTGCACCGTGAAGCGAAGTGCATGCTCTACAAATCTGGGGGAAACGTTGTCATGCGGTTTGAATGCATAAACATCGCGTCCAATTGCTGACGCCACACCCATAAATAGCTTTCCAACGCCTGCACCTTTGACCGTAATAAAGATGCAGCCATCTGGAACGACACGCTTTGGATTTGTGGTCCACTTTCCGAGCGTCAACTTGTGGCCATCCCAATGTTCTGGTCCGGTGACATACGGTGTACCAATACCGGCTGTGTTCACTTCTGATGTTGATGGTGACTGACCGCAGTAAAGGGTGCCTAGATCAACTAGGCAAACTTTTTCCCAGCCCGTAGGGTGGGTTAGCGCAGCGTAACCCACCGCTTCTTGGCGGGTTACGGCCTCCGGCCTAACCCACCCTACGGGGTCTGCGAGGTCTTTCACGCTAACCGGTATCGTCGGCTGGTTCGCGCGCTCCCTGACGAGCTTGGCCAGCGCCTCGTCGTCGAGCTGTTCCAGTTCAGTCTCGTCGGTGCCGGCGGAAGGCTCCACCTTGCTCACCCGTACACCTCGTCATGGCTGCCGATGTCGATGAGCAGGATTTCGTGCTCGGTGATTTGCAGGGTGAGGGTGATGCGGTAGCTGTAGGTGAGGCTGACGGCCTGCATGCCCTGGAGTTTGCCTGTGAGGGGGTGCAGGCGCAGGCTGGGTTCGAAGGGGGCGGCGCGTAATTGCGCCATGGTCTCGATGAAGCGGGGCCGGAGGTCGGGGTGCTTGGTCAGGAACTTGCGGACACGGCGGTCGAAGAAGGCCGTGGTGGTCAGGGTCCAGGTCACTTGACCGCCCTCCGGTCGCTGCGCGACACCTCCCCGGGGGAGGGAGCACCCGCTTCGGGCGGCCGGGCGCGGGTGCTCATGCCGCCGGTTCGCTGTCCAGGTGTCGCATCAAGGCTTCGACGCTGTCGTGGCGGGTGACGCGGCCGGCCTTGGCATCTTCCAGCGAGGCCTTGATGCGGGCCAGGGCGGCTTCTTCCTGGGACTCGATCAGTTCGCGGTAGCGCTCTTCGGTCAGCACCACGTATTGGGGACGGTTGTTCTTGATGATGTGCACTGGGCCTTCGGCCAGGGCTTCATCCACGGCGGCGATGCCGCGACGCTTGATTTCCTGGGCGGGGACAATATTCATGACCTGCTCCTATGCCTATTTAGGTACCTAGTTAAGCACTCAATTAAGTTCGCATCAAGCCGCCAGGGATTCATTCAGTTGTTCGATGAGGCTGTTCAGCTCCGCGCCGAAGAGCTGATACACCTTGCCCAGGCCGCCTTCCTGGACGAAAGGGGCGTATTCGAAGTCGTCCGGCTCGATGCCGAGGTTGGCGGCGATGTGGTCGCGGATCATTTCCAGCCATTTCAGTTGCTCGGGGGTGAAGCGTTCACCCCCACCCCCGCCCTCCCCCCTCAAGGGGGAGGGGGTTTGTTGTTGGGTTGCCAGCCATGCCTTGAAGTTGGCGTTGACCCGTTCGGGGAAGGGGATGAGTTCGTTGTCCTGATGGATGGCGAAGCGCACGAGCGATACCAGATCGGTGAGGATACGGCGGCCGCTGGCGCCTTTGACCTTGCTCGCCTCCAGCGCGGCGTAGGCCTGCCAGAGCTGGGATTCGTTCCACAGGTAGGGCGGCTTTTCGATGGCGTCGGCGAGTTCCTTCACCGCCTCGAAGGTGAGGCGCTGTTTGTAGGGCTTGGCGTAGAGGATTTGCAGGGCGGTGATTTCGTCCTTGTGGTCGGCGATGAATTGCTCGAAGGATTGGACGAGGCCTTTGGCGCGGTCGAGGGCGGCCGGGCTGAAGCCGGCTTCGATGACCTGGTCCTGGCTGACGTGGTCGATGGTGAGTTCGTTTTTGGCTTTGATGTCCAGGATGAGCTGGCGCAGGGCGGGGTCGCAGAGGGGTTTGGCGGCGGTGGTGCGGGCTTGGTTTGCGGAGGTTTCACCCCCACCCCTGCCCTCCCCCGTCGAGGGGGAGGGAGTAAAAGCGTCGAGGTCGGGGTTTAGGGATTCGACGAGTTGGTGGGCCAGGTCTTTGAGGCCGAGGCCGCCGCTTGCTACTCGAATCCTGGCGTCGTCTTCGGCGCTGATGCGGTGTTCCATTCTTGCCAGGCGGCCGGCGATGCTGGTGATGACGTCGTCTTCGGTGTTGCCGAAGGCGACGGCTTGCAGCAGGCGTTCGAAGCTGACGCTGGGCTTTTTCTCCATGGGGCGGGCGTCGGTCTTGTCCTGCTCGCACACGCCGACGGCGTCGATGATGACGAAGTGGTCCTTGGCCTTGGCGTCGGGGGTGACGGCCCTGAGGTCGTCGGGCTTGATGACGCGCACGCCGCGGCCTTTCATCTGCTCGAAGAAGCCGCGCGATTTGACGGCGCGCATGAAGAAGACGATTTCCACCGGCTTGATGTCGGTGCCGGTGGCGATCATGTCGACGGTGACGGCGATGCGTGGGTGGTAGCTGTTGCGGAAGGCCTTGATGAGGTTCTGCGGGGTGTCGCCGGTCGTCCCAGGTGATCTTCCGGGCGAAGTCGTTGCCCTTGCCGGAATTCCTCTGCAGGATTTCGACGATGTTCTCTGCGTGGTTGTCGTCCTTGGCGAAGATGAGCGTTTTCGGCACTTCGCCGCGGCCGGGGAAGATTTCGCTGAACAGTTTGTCGCGGAAGGTGCGCACGATGGTGCGGATCTGGTCGGGGGTGACGACATCGCGGTCGAGCTGGTTGGGGTCGTAGGCGAAGTCGTCGTCGAGTTCTTCCCAGCGGGTCTTGCGGGTGTCGCGCTCCTGCTTTTCCACGTAGTAGCCGGCTTCGACCTTGCTGCCCGCTTCGGTGATGGCGGTCTTGATGCGGTAGACGTCGTAGTTGACGTTGACGCCGTCGGCCACGGCCATTTCGTGGTTGTATTCCATCACCAGGTTCTGGTGGAAGAAGCCGAAGGTCTGCTTGCCGGGCGTGGCGGTGAGGCCGACGAGGTAGGCGTCGAAGTATTCCAGCACCTGCGCCCACAGGTTGTAGATGGAGCGGTGGGCTTCGTCGGTGACGATGATGTCGAAGGTTTCGATTGGAATGCTCGGGTTGTATTCGATGGGCTCCGGGCTTCGCAGGAGACCGGCATACGGCGTTGTGGCGCTCGCTGCGCTGCTCATTGACTCGCCAGTCAACTCCGCTGCTCGCTCACCCCGCGCCTTGTCTGCCGGCCTCCTGCTGTGCCCGCCATTGGCAAGCAGACCACCCAGTTCATCAATCGGCAGGTCTTCCAGGTCGGCCGGCAGTTCGCGGCCCTTGAGCATGGAGTACATGCGCTGGAGGGTACAGATGCAGACGCGGGCGGTGGTGTCGATCTGGTTGCCCTGCAGGCGCTGGACGATGTATTCCTCGCTGAACTTGAAGTTGTTGTAGGGCGAGACGTATTGCTGGAATTCCTTGAGGTCTGGTCGGCGAGGTTGCCGCGATCGACCAGGAACAGGATGCGCCGCGCCCCGGCGAACTTGATCAGGCGGTAGATGAAGGAGATGGCGGTGAAGGTCTTGCCCGAGCCGGTGGCCATCTGGATCAGGGCGCGCGGGCGGTTTTCCTTGAGGGATTTTTCCAGGTTGTTGATGGCCGTGATCTGGGCGGGCCAGAGGCCGGCGGTTTCCAGGGCAGGCATGGATTGCAGGCGGGAAAGGAAGGTGGAGGCCAGGTAGGCGTTGGCGGGTTCTTCCGCCGTGGGCGAAATCCCCCCTGGCCCCCCTTTGGCAAAGGGGGGAATGGTGGTGGAGTGGCCAAGCCAATCGGCCAGCAGGTCGGGTTTATGAAAGGCGAATACCGGGCGCGAGCGTGGAACCGGGTCCAGGCCGTTGGTGAAGCGGGTTTCCACACCCGTGGACTGGTAGGAGAACGGCAATGGGTTGCGCCAGGCCGGCAGCCCGTCCGGGATGCCCTGGGTGTATTGGCGGCCTGGGTTTCCACGCCGGAGAGGCTGACGCCTTCCTTCTTGGCTTCGATGACGCCGGCGGCCTTGCCGTCCACGTACAGCAGGTAGTCGGCGAAGCCGTGGCCGGGTTTCAGGGGGAACTCGCGGATGGCCACGCCCCGGGCGGCGTGGATGTTGGCGATGGCAGCATCGCAGACATGCCAACCCGCCGCGATGAGCAGCGCATCGATGTTCTCCCTTGCTTGTTGTTCAGGCTGAACCATGTCCCCACGCGATATCGATTCCTGGCGAATCGTCGCACAAGTCAGGCCGGGATGAGGTGTTTGGCCATGTCGAGAGGGGGCACTCCAGTCCCGATGACCCGCCAACCGCTTCTCCCGGAACTACCCGTAGCGCCATGTGTCAGGTAGCCTTCGGCCCCACAACCGCCCCACACGAGGAGACACCCCATGAACAGCCCCACCGACTATCTGCAAGCCGAATTCGAATCCCTCGTGCCGCCGCCCCTGCCGGTGGACCGGCGCGGTTTCCTGGTCACCGCCCTGGGGGCCGGGTTCGCCCTGGCGGTGCAGCCGGTGATGGCCCAGACCGCGATCACCACCGATGGCGAGGGCCTCACCGCCGGGGAAATCCAGGTGCCCACCGCCGACGGCGGGATGCCGGCCTATCGGGCCCAGCCGGCCCGGGGCGCCAACTTCCCGGTGATCCTGGTGGTGCAGGAAATCTTCGGCGTGCACGAGCACATCAAGGATATCTGCCGGCGCCTGGCCAAGCTGGGCTACCAGGCCATCGCCCCGGAGCTCTACGCGCGCCAGGGCGACCCGCGCCAGTACACGGCCATCCCCGACATCCTGGCCAAGGTGGTGTCCAAGGTGCCGGACAGCCAGGTCATGGCCGACCTGGATGCCTGCGTGGCCTGGGCCAGGGCCAACGGCGGCGATAGCGGACGCCTGGGCATCACCGGCTTCTGCTGGGGCGGGCGCATCGCCTGGCTGTACGCCGCCCACAACCCCGGCGTGAAGGCGGGCGTGGCCTGGTACGGGCGCCTCACCAGCCCGGCGAGCGAGATGACGCCCCGACACCCCCTGGACCTGGCCGGCGCGTTGAAGGGGCCGGTGCTGGGCCTCTACGGCGGCCAGGATGGGGGCATTCCCAACGACACGGTGGAGAAGATGCGGAAGGCCCTGGCGGAATCCGCCAACCCGGCCGGCAAGGCATCCGCCATCCACCTCTATCCCAACGCGCCCCATGCCTTCCACGCCGATTACCGGCCCAGCTACCGCAAGGAGGAGGCGGAGGACGGGTGGAAGAGGATGCGGGAGTGGTTCACGAAGCACGGGGTTTGATGCGGGATATTTCCCGACAGCGCTACGCTGAAGTGCCCCATGGGATACTAATCATTGAAATGCAGGACCAAAGGTACCCTTCGGTCCCTAATGACGGAGGGGTACCAACCTTGTTGGCATAGCGAATACACGGCAAGGTTGGCACCGGCATCAAGAAAAAAATCAGGCGGGAACCGAGGGATAGAAATGGCAATTTATCGTTGTAACAAGTGCGCGTATCTGGCTGAAGTGACAACCGATTCCATTGGGAAGACCCAGCTCTGTCCCCAATGCGGCCATACCGATCGGGTCTATGACACGACTTTTTTTGTGAAGAAGCTGCTTGAGAAGTACTTTGCATCGCTCGCATCGTTGAAGCGGATTCAGGCTGAAGCGGATAACCAGGAACCCCCGACAGCGCCAGCTCAACAGCCATCCCTGGAAGGGATCAATCTTCACAACACGGACCTGATATCCACGGACTTGCAGCATGGCCCCATCCACGACTGGTTCTCGGCCAGAAAAATCCAGGTCAAGCCGAATTACAAAGCTGTGGATACCACCGGCTTTTTCGACGAAGTCGCGGTCGAACTCGGCAAGAATTACGAAACATACAAGGAAATCATCAATCGGATTCGATCTGCCCAGCGTGTAGGCCAACCCGGTTTTTTCATTCAACTTGCCAAGAAGAGCCAGAAGGAAGCGCAGGCCATAACGACGTTCTGCCGTCAGCTCTACGACTATTCGTTCGTGGCCAAGTACTACTACCAAAAGCCTGAAAAGACCATCAATCTGACCCTGCAGAGTTCGCAGTTGATACAGGACTTCTTCGCAGGCGAGTGGCTGGAATGGTATGCCCTGATGCAGGTTCTGGCGCTATGCCAGGAGCGGAACATCCCCTTCTCCTGCGCGCGAAATCTGTCCATCGTTTTCGCCAATGAAGATCTCCACGAACTGGATGTTTTCTTCCTCTTGAACAGCAAAACAACCCTTTGCATCGAGTGCAAAACCGGCGAGTTCAGACAGTCCATCGACAAATACGTCACCTTGCGCAAGCGACTGGGGCTGACAAAAGAGCAATTCATCGTCTGTGTACTGGGCTTGCCCGATGATCAGGCAAGTGGTCTGTCCAGCATGTACGACCTGACTTTCGTCAGTGAGAAGGGTTTGATACCCCACGTGGCTCGCCTTCTCTAGCCAAAAGGGCATCAGTGATATCTCACTGCCCACCATGTCCACCCGCGCCCTGCCCTACCTGCCCTGGCGCAAGCCGAAGCTCGAATCCGGCCCGCTGGGCCTGACGGCGCGTCGGCTCTACATCCTGCCGACCCGCTCCGGCCTGGTGTTCGGGCTGCTGTTGCTGGGCCTGCTGGTGGGGGCCATCAACTACGGCGTCAGCCTGGCCTATCTGTTCACCTTCTGGTTCGCCGGCCTGGCGGTGGTGGGCATGCTGCACACCCAGCGCAACCTGTCCGGCCTGGTGCTGCGTCCCGGCGCCCCGGCGCCGGTTTTCGCGGGGGAGACGGCGGCGTTTCCCTTGCGGGTGGACAACCCCGGCGCCGTAACCCGGCGGCGCATCGCCATCCGTCATCCCGAAGGCCGCTGCGAACTTCGGGATATCCCGGCGGCGGGGAGCGCCCGGATCGATCTCCTGCTGCCCCAGAGCCAGCGCGGCTGGCATGTGCCGGGTCGCTTCTCGCTCTACAGCGAATATCCCCTGGGCCTGTTCCGCTGCTGGAGCGTCATGGAGCTGGACTGGGGCGTGCTGGTGTATCCGGCGCCGGCCGCCGATGCCCTGCCCTTTCCCGAAGCCGACGCCAACGACGGGGACGGCGCCACCCCCCGCGGCGAAGGCGCGGATTTCACCGGCCTGCGCGGCTACCAGCCCGGCGACCCGCCGCGCCGCATCGCCTGGAAGGCCGTGGCCCGGGGTGGGCGGGAACTGGTGACCAAGCAATTCGCCGGCGGCGCCGAACGAAATCTCTGGCTGGACTGGCGGCGAACGCCGGAACGGGACCCGGAGGCTCGCCTGTCGCGGCTGACCCGCTGGGCCCTGGACGCCCACGCCGCCGGATTGGCCTTCGGCCTGCGGCTGCCGGGCGGGGAGCTTCCGCCCCGGGCGGGCGAGGCCCATTTGCGCGCCTGCCTGGAAGCCCTGGCCCGGGAGGCGCGAGCATGAGACCCCGGCTGGCCAGCCGGCTCTGGGTGGTGGTTCCCCTGGCGCTGGTGCTGGCGCCCCACAGTCCGCGCCTGCCCCTCTGGCTCAGCCTGGCGTGGGTGCTCTGCGCCATCCTCAGCCTGTACGGTTCCGTGGCCGGGCGGCCACCGGTGGGCCGGGCGGCCAAGCTGTTGCTGACGCTGGTCGGGGTCGGCGGGGTGCTGTTCCAGTACGGCACCCTGATCGGGCCGGCGGGCGGCGTGGCGCTGCTGGCCTTCCTGTCCGGGGCCAAGTTGCTGGAAATCGAATCCCCACGGGACCGCATGGCGTTGCTGTTCGTGGGGGTGTTCCTGCTGGTGGCCCACTTCCTGGACAGCCAGAACCTGATGACCGCCGCCTACATGATCCCGGTGGCCCTGGCCCTGGTGGCCGGCCTGATCGCCAACCAGACGACGGACCTGGAATCGCCGACGGCGGCGCGTCGCGATCTGGCGCTGGCGGGACAGATGCTGCTCCAGGCCCTGCCCCTCGCCCTGCTGCTGTTCCTGCTGTTTCCCCGCCTGCATGGTCCCTTGTGGGGCCTGCCCCAGCAGGCGGCGGGACAGACCGGCCTGTCCGACCGCATGTCGCCCGGGGATATCAGCCAGCTCATCCTTTCCGACGAACTGGCGTTTCGCGCCGAGTTCGCCGATGCCCGGCCCGACAGCCGCCAGCTTTACTGGCGCGGGCCGGTGCTGTGGGACTACGACGGTCGCGCCTGGCACACCGCCGTGCCGGTGGCCGGCAGCCACATTCCCGCCCGGGCCGAGGCGGAGGGCCGGCCGATACGCTATGCGGTGACCCTGGAACCCCACCGGCAACGCTGGCTGTTCCTTCTCGGCCTGCCCACCCGCTTGCCGGACAACCTCCAGCACAGCCTCGGGCCGGACCTGCAATGGCTGGCCCGGGAACCGGTGAACCAGCGCCTGCGCTACGAACTGGAGGCCCACCTGGATTACCGCCTGGAGCCGCGGCTGTCGGCGGAATCCCGCGCCCGGGCCCTGGCCCTGCCCCCGGGCACGGACCCCCGCTCCCGGGAACTGGCCCGATCCTGGCGGCGGGCGGCGACGGACGACGGCTCCGTCGTCCGGCAGGCCCTGGACCTGTTTCGCCAGCAGCCTTTCTTCTACACCTCAACCCGCCCTTGCTGGGCGACTCGGCGGTGGACGATTTCCTGTTCACCGCCCGGCGCGGATTCTGCGAGCACTATGCCAGCGCCTTCGTCTTCCTCATGCGGGCCGCCGGGGTGCCGGCGCGGGTGGTCACCGGCTATCAGGGCGGCGAACTCAACCAGTTCGGCAATTACTGGATCGTGCGCGGGCGGGATGCCCACGCCTGGGCCGAGGTCTGGCTGGCGGAGCGGGGCTGGACGCGGGTGGACCCCACCGCCGCCGTGGCCCCCGGCCGGGTGGAACGGGGCGTGAACGCCGCCCTGCCGGCGGCCGAGCGTCCCGCCGGCCTGGTCGCGTTCGACGGCGCCTGGCTGCGCCCCCTGCGCCTGGGCTGGGACCTGGTCAACAACCGCTGGAACCAGTGGGTCCTGGGCTACAACCGGGATCGCCAGCGCCAGTTCCTGTCCCGCCTGAGTCCCCTGCTCGGCTCCCTGCAGGGCATGGTGGCGACGCTGACCGTCGCCGGGGCGGCCACGCTGCTGCTCCTGTCCCTGGGATTGCTGAAGCGGGGCATGCCGCGCGGCGACAAGACCGCCCGCGCCTATGCCCGCTTCCGCGGCCGCCTGGCCCGGGTGGGCCTGAACAAGGGGCCGGCGGAAGGCGCGGAGGATTTCTCGCGTCGCGCCGCGCGGGCCAGGCCCGACCTGGCAGGGGAGATCCAGCGCATCACGCGGCTCTATGTGGATTTGCGCTACGGCGGCGCCGATCCCGCCCTCGCCCGCCGCCTGGATGCCGCCGTGCGCGCCTTCCGGCCGCCCCGGCGCGTCCCTTACACTCCCCCCGTGACCGACCCGACAACCTGATCGAAAGCCCGCGATGGAACGCTTCACCATTTCCCTGGATGAATCCCTGGCCCGGGAGTTCGATGCCCTGATCCACGCCCGGGGCTACGCCAATCGTTCCGAGGCGGTGCGCGACATGCTGCGGCGGGAACTGGAGGACGACCGCCTGGCGCGGGAGGACGCGCCCCACTGCGTGGCCAGCCTGTCCTACGTCTACAACCATCACGAGCGTCGACTGGCGGAACGTCTTACCGACCTGCAGCACCACGCCCACGATCTGGTGGTGTCCGCCATGCACGTCCACCTGGATCACGACAACTGCCTGGAAACCCTGTTCCTGCGCGGCCATACCGAGGAGGTGCGGGCCATCGCCGAGAAGATTTCGGCCGAGCGGGGGGTGCGCCATGCCGCCCTGAACCTGGTGCCGGTGGAAACCGAAGCGGTCCCGCGCCATGTCCACCATGTGCACAGCCGTCCGCGCACCTGAGTTCGCCGCCTCGACAGCGCGAGGCCCAGCGGGCTTCAGTCGGCGTAGTTGCGCAGGGTCTTGAGGCTCTTGATCTTGATGTTGCGCCCCTTGACCTCGATGTGGCCATCCTTGGCCAGGCGGCCCAGCACCCGGGAAAAGGTCTCGGGCGCCAGGTTGAGTTGGGAGGCGATGGTCTGTTTGTTGAGGTCGAGGAGAATGTCGACGTTCTCGACATTCTCGCCCTCGCCCGGCGCCATCTGCACCAGGTAGTGCACGACCCGCTCGGCGCTGCTGCGCTGGACGCAGGTTTCCAGGTTCTCCACGAGTTCGCACAGGCGGCTGCACATGTGGGTCATCAGGGCGCTCGACAGCATGACGTTGCGCGCCATGGTGTCCAGCAGGGCCTGCTTGTCCAGAAGCAGCAGGATGCTGTCCTTGACCGCCTGGGCGGCCATGGGGCAGACCTTGTTCAGGAACACCCCCTCCTCCCCGAAGGTGTCGCCCGGGCTCGCCATGCGCACCACCTTTTCCGACCCGACCATGGACGGCAGATACAGCTTCACCTGGCCGGCGATCACCACGTGCAGGCCTTCGGACTGATGCCCCTTCTGCAAAACCATCTCGTTCCTGGTGAGACGATATTCGCTGGTGGCCTTGGCCAAGCGGGTCAAGTCCTGCTCGCCAAGAATGCGGAACAGGGGCTGACGGGAAAGTATTTCGGAGATCGAATGACGCGTTTC
>JADJYY010000035.1 GCA_016719465.1 Hydrogenophilales bacterium | reverse complement strand
CCCCCTTTAGGAAAGGGGGGAAAAGCCGGACTCAGTGGATGCGCGGCGCGCCCTGATCGGCGGGGAAGCCGTTGCGCATTTCCTCGGCCGTGGCATCGCGGATGGAGACCACGGTGGCGGCCACGACGCAGGGCTTGCCGGCCAGGGGGTTGTTGCCGTCCAGGGTGACCATGCCGTCCTTGATCTCCACCACCCGGAAGGTGAGGACGTCGCCGGCGTCGTTCTGCATTTCCGCCTGGGCGCCCACGCTGCGCAACATGGGAGGCAGGTTTTCCAGGTCATCGCTGATGATCAGGTCGGGATCGGGGTCGCCGAAGGCTTCCTCCGGGGGCACCCGGGCTTGCACCTGGTCGCCTTCCCGCTTGCCCTCCAGGGCGCGCTCCACCGCGGCGAACAGGCCGCTGTCGGCGCCCTGGACGTAGCCCGTGGGCATGTCCTGCTGGCCGAAGATGTTGCCCTGTTCGTCGAGCACGGAATAGGTGATGTAGACCACCTTGCCGGCGCGGATGACTTGTTCGCTCATCGCATTCTCCAATTCGAGGGCGCGCAGTCTATCAGGCGGCCTTGATCGGCAGAACGTCCAGGTCCACCTGGATCTCGGTTGGCCCCTCCACTTCCCAGGTGAAGGTGAGTTCCACCGCCTGCATGATCTTCTCGAAGCCGGCTTCCGACTGGGACACGGTCATGTGGGGCTGGACCTTGACGCGGGCCGGCAGGTTGCTGGCAAGGCGGATGGCGCCGCCCAGGTAGTGGTCTTCCAGGGCGAGTTCCTTGAGGCCGTCCCAGGTGAAGGACTGGCCGAAGCCGCCGGGGATCTCACCATTGACCACGTAGCGTCCGGCCGGGCCGTCGCAGCAGGGGATGGCCAGGTTGAGACGGCTGGACAGGCGGCCCCGGCCCACGGCCTTGAGGGCGACGCTCAAGCGGTTGTCCTTGACCGTGTAGATCTTGGCCACCCGGGTTTCGCCGGCCTGGCCCATGCACAGCACGGCGCCGCCCTGGACCACGCTGCTGGCGTATTCCACCGGCAGCTTGATGTCGTAGTCGGTCCAGGTTTCCGCGAACAGGCCGCGCCCGCGGGTATCGGGCGTCAGATCCTCGGGCTTGATCTCGTGCTTGAAGCGCACCACGTCGTGGGCGGAGGCGATGCCGTCGCCGTCGTGCTCTTTCGCCGTGGCGGCCCCGATTTTGGCTTTCTCGTGGTAGTGCTCCTGGTAGCGCCTCAGGGTGTCGGCGAAGTTCTGGGCCAGGGGATAGCTGGACAACTCGATGACTGAGGCGTCCTTGTCCGGGCGCACCACGGCCTGGAGCGCCAGGCTGCTCATGAACACCTCGTCGATGCCGTCCAGGTCCACGTCGCCGGAAAAGCTGGCGGGGCGGGATTGCAGGGCGTCCAGGCGCCGTTCCAGCTGGATCATGGCGTGCCAGAGGGCGCGCCGCAGGTGGGGCAGGTAGATGCCGCCGAACAGGCCGTGCCAATAGGCGTCGTTGGCCTGGGCCTCGTGCAGCAGTTCCACCAGGTCCTGGCGCAGCAGGGCATCCGGCAGGCTGGCCAGGCGGGCGGACAGGCCCAGCATGCGCTTGTGGGCCCAGTTGGCCTCCGGATAGCGGGTCAGGAAGTTCTTCCAGATGCCGCCGCGGATGAAGGGCCGGTCCCGCTCCAGCACGCCTTCGTGCTGGGCGGCATGGACCAGTTCGGCGTAGCGCCGGGCGGCGGCGGCGGGCAGGGTCCACTCGCCCATCTCGCTGTAGGACACGGTGGGCAGGTAGACCACGCCCCGGGACGGCGCTTCCCGGTGGTAGTCGTGGAAATGGGCGCTGCGGATGACTTTCGAGGCCAGCACGCCCTCGATGAAGTCCTTGAGCCAGCCCCGCTCGTAGACCCAGTTGTAGGTCTCGGGCCAGATGCCGAACTTCTCGATGTCGTCGAAGTAGATGGCGGCGGGAGCGTTGGCAACCGAGCCGGTCTCATCCGCCATGGACTCGATGTAGGCCACCGCCTCGGCAGCCGGGGCGAAGGGCAGGCGGTAGCGCAGGGCCTCGGAGATGGGGAACAGGTCCAGGCGGCGGCCGTCCTCCTCGGTGGTGTGGAAGCCGTTGAGCTGGTCCCGCTCGCTGCCGGCGCAGAGGAAGTGGTAGTCGTCCACCATCACGTAGCGGATGCCGGAATCGGCCAGGGCCGGCACCACGGTGGCTTCCCACACCCGCTCGGTGAGCCAGGCGCCCTGGGGACGTTGCAGGAAGTACTGCTCCAGCCGGTCGGACATGGCGGCCAGCTGGCTCATGCGGTCCCGGTAGGGAATCACCGCCAGCACCGGTTCCATGTCGCCGGCGCCGAAGAATTCCACCTGTCCCCGGTCGGCCATCTGGCGCAGCAGCGCCATGTCGTCCGGGTGATGGGTCATCAGCCATTCCAGCAGCCAGCCGGACGAATGCAGGGCAAAACGAAAGTCCGGGTACTTGAATACGGTTTCCAGGAAAGGCTTGTAGCAGCGCTGGTGGGCGTCCTCCACGACTTCCGGGAAGTTGCCGACGGGCTGGTGGGCGTGGACGCCGAGGAGGAGGGAAACGGATTTGGGCATGGGTATCTAATTCAAGGCAAGGGGCAAGGGGCAAGGGGCAAGGGGCAAGGGGCAAGGGGCAAGGGGCAAGCAAAGTCTAGGGAATTTCCTTGAACCTTGCAGGCGCGAAGCGCCGCCCTTGCCCCTTGTAGCTAAGAACCGCGCCGCATCACGCCGCCCGCTTCCATGCCGCCACCGCCCTGGCAGAGCGGATGATCCAGGTAGTCGGGCGCGGGCGCGCCAAGGGTTTGGTACAGGCGCTTGAGCTTCTGCCGGTAGACCCGGTCGAAGCTTTCCACCGCGTCGGCCGGGTTGTAGTCGCCGAACCACCAGAACCAGTCGGAGCTCTCGCAGGAGCGCAGCAGGGGTTCCGCCGCCGCCTGGCGCTCGACCGGGGCGGCATCGAAGGCCTGCTTGGCCGCCACCAGCCAGTCCCAGCCCCGGTTCTTGGCCGGATCGCCCATCCAGGTGGTGAAGTCGCCGTAAACCCAGCTGCCGGCCACCAGGCGGGGCAGGGGCCGGGGCGACTCGGGCGCCATTTCCAGGTAGTCGCTGAAGGTGGTGGCGCGGATGTGGGGCGCGTCCATCAGCGCGGCATACAGGTCCGACAGGAAGTAGAAGCCGTTGTAGGGGTAGTACTCCCAGGCGTTTTCACCGTCCAGGATGATGCTGACCACCGGATTGGGGCCCGGCGCGTGACGCCGCACCTCGTCCAGGGCGTGGAGGAAATGGCGCACGGCGTCGGCGCCGAACCAGCCCTTGTATTCGAAGCCGATGAGGTCGGAGAGGTGGTCGTCGCGGAAGAACAGGGCCGTATCGGTGCCGGGCAAACGATAGGGCATGGTGGACCAGCCGGCCTTGTGACTCAGATCCTGGTGAAGGGCGGCCAGGCTGTGGCGCAGAACGCCCTCGCCGCTGGCGGTCCAGGTCACGCCGGCGGCGGACAGCAAATCCACGGCGGCTTCCGACACGCCGCCCTCGGCGGGCCAGAAGCCGGCCGGAGTCTGGCCGAAATGCTCCCGGTGATCCGTCATGGCGGCCTCGATGTGGAGCCGGGCGCGCGCCTCGCCGCCCGGATAGTTGGCGGCTGCGGGAACCGGCAGGTCGGGCCGCGCTTCCCGGGAGGCGCGAAAATCCAGCAGCAGCGGCAGGATGGGATGGCTGTGGGGCGTGGCGGAGAGCTCGATCTGGCCGCGCTCGGCCATCTCGCGGTAGCGGGGCAGCAGGCTGGCGATGACCTCGCCATAGATGGCGAACAGCGCCTTCCTGTCCTCAAGGCTGAAGCCTTCGCCCTTTTCCATCAGGGCCAGCAGATCGGGGCGGGCGCGGCGCACGGTCTCGCCGGTCCAGGCCAGGTGATACCAGGTCACCAGATCGGCCAGGTATTGCCCGGAAAGATAGGCCATGCCGGCCTCGCCGCTTTCCTCCGCGGTCTTCCACAGGGTGTACAGGCGCCGGTAGGCGGGAAACGGCTCCAGCATGGTGGGATGGTTGACCTTGAAGCACTGGAGCACGAGCTGATGCTTGTCGGCGGTCGGCAAGGCTTCGAGCCGGGGATCGACCAGCCTGGCCAGGAGTGGGTCGCGCAGGTCGCCGCTGGCGAACTGGTCGGTGTAATCGACCAACTGGGCCGTGAGGGTGGGCACGAAATTGACCACGCAGCACAGGTTGGGCGCGGCCTCCAGATGGGCCGCCATGTCGGCGTAGTCCTTGACCGCGTGCAGGTAGGTCCAGGGCAACTGGTAACGCCCGTCGGCGTCGCGGTAGTCGGGCTGGTGGAAATGCCAGCAGAGAACGAGGTGGAGCATAAAAGTCGGCGGTAGACAGTCATCAGTAGTCGGCGGGCGCTATTCTGCCTACTGCCTACTGTCTACCGCCAACTTTCTTTATCGGAAGTGATGGAACGCCTGACCCAGCATCTCCGGCGTCACCAGGGTGACGCCCCGACCGGTGACGTGGAAGTGTTTTTCGTCTTCCGCCCGGTTGACGCCGATGCTCATGCCGGGCGGGATCTTGCAGCCCTTGTCGATGACCACCTGCTTGAGAATGGCGCCTTCGCCGATGCGCACATCGGGCAATACCACGGCTTCCTCCAGGTAGGCGCCTTCCCTGACGTGCACGTTGGAGAACAGCACCGAGCGCCGCACGATGGCGCCGCTGATGATGCAGCCGCCGGACACCATGGAATCCACCGCCATGCCCCGACGATGCTCCTCGTCGAACACGAACTTGGCGGGGGGCAGTTGCTCCTGATAGGTCCAGATCGGCCAATCCTTGTCGTACAGGTTCAGTTCCGGGGTGATGCGGGCCAGGTCCAGGTTGGCCTCCCAGTAGGCATCCACGGTTCCCACGTCGCGCCAGTACACGGGCTCGCCGTCACCATGCACGCAACTGTCGGCGAAGCTGTGGGCGTAGACCCGGTAGCCGGTCTTGATCAGGTGGGGAATGATGTTCTTGCCGAAATCGTGTTCCGAATGGGTATCGTCGGCATCCCGCACCAGTTGCTCGAACAGGAAGGCGGCGTTGAACACGTAGATGCCCATGGAACACAGGGCCACGTCGGGATTGCCGGGCATGGGCGCGGGCTTGTCCGGCTTCTCGGCGAAATCGACCACGCGCCCTTCGTCATTGGTGTGCATGACGCCGAAGGCGCTGGCCTCTTCCACGGGCACCTCGATGCAGGCCACGGTCATGTCGGCCTCGTTGCGCACGTGGTTGGCGATCATCTCGCCGTAGTCCATCTTGTAGATGTGGTCGCCGGCCAGCACCAGCACGTACTCCGGCTTGTAGACCCGGAGGATGTCCAGGTTCTGGTAGATGGCGTCGGCGGTGCCCTTGTACCAGGTTTCCTCCGCCACCCGTTGCTGGGCCGGCAGCAGATCCACGAACTCGTTGAATTCGCCGCGCAGGAAGCCCCAGCCGCGCTGGATATGCTTGATCAGCGAATGGGACTTGTACTGGGTGATGACGCCGATGCGGCGAATGCCCGAATTCATGCAATTGGACAGGGGGAAGTCGACGATGCGGAATTTCCCGCCGAAGGGGACGCCCGGCTTGGCGCGCCAGTCGGTCAACTGTTTCAGGCGGCTACCCCGGCCGCCGGCGAGAATCAGCGCGACGGTATTTTTGGTCAGCAAGCTGACGAAACGCGGATATTCTTTTTGCACGTTCAATCCCCTTCGCTTGAGTGCGGTTTCTTTGATCTGACGCTGTCATCCGATGATGAAATAATAGCCGATATAGGTATCCTTAATACATGCGCCCGATCCGTCTCGCTCCAGTAAAAACGGGGCATCCGACTCGGGTAATCTGAATAAGTTCGCCCGCCGGCCTTCATTTCAACACACCCAAAACCATGCCCAACTCCCTGGAACGTCTCCTCACCGCCCGCCACCACGACCCCTTCGCCATCCTGGGACTGCATCCCGATCCGGCAGGCTGGGTTCTGCGGGTCTTCCGCCCGGACGCGAGCCGTGTTTCCCTGCTGCTGCCGGAAGGCAACGTCGATCTCGTCAAGTCCGACGGGCGCGGCCTGTTCGAATGGCGCGGCGCCCTGGCGCCGGCGCGACCCTGGCGGCTGGCCATCGAAGCCGACGGCCAGTCCTTCGAGATCACCGATCCCTACGCCTTCGGCCCCCTGCTCTCGGACCAGGAAATCCACCTGTTCAACGAAGGCCGCCTGCTGGAAGCCTGGCGCAGCATGGGCGGCCAGCCCACGCAACTGGACGGCACCGACGGCGTGCGCTTCGCCGTCTGGGCCCCCAACGCCGAGCGGGTCTCCGTGGTGGGCGGCTTCAACAACTGGGACGGCCGCATCCACGCCATGCGGGTGCGCGGCGGCTCCGGCATCTGGGAACTGTTCATCCCCGGCCTGGCGGCGGGCGATTTGTACAAGTACGAGATCCGCAACCGGGATACCAGCGCGGTCATCGTCAAGGCCGACCCCTATGCCCAGGGCTTCGAGATGCGCCCCGGCACCGCCGCCGTGGTGCCCGGCCCGTCGCGCCATGCCTGGGGCGACGGCGAATGGCTGCACGCCCGCGCGGGGCGGGACTGGCTGCACGCCCCCATGAACATCTACGAAATTCATGCCGGCTCCTGGCGCCGCCATGACGACGGAGGTTTCTACAACTGGCGCGAACTGGCCGACACCCTGGTGCCCTACGTCACCGACCTGGGCTACACCCATTTGGAACTGATGCCGATCACCGAGCACCCGCTGGACGAGTCCTGGGGCTACCAGACCACCGGCTACTTCGCCCCCTCCTCCCGCTTCGGCTCGGCGGACGACTTCCGCCATTTCGTGGACACCTGTCACCAGGCCGGCATCGGCATCATCCTGGACTGGGTGCCCGGCCACTTCCCCATGGACGCCTGGGCCCTGGCCCGCTTCGACGGTACCGCCCTCTACGAGCACGAGGATCCGCGTCTGGGCGTGCACCAGGACTGGGGCACCCACATCTTCAATTACGGCCGCGGCGAGGTGAAAGGCTTCCTCCTCTCCAGCGCCCACTACTGGATGTCCGAGTTCCACCTGGACGGCCTGCGCGTGGACGCCGTGGCTTCCATGCTCTACCTGGACTACTCCCGCAAGGACGGCGAATGGCTGCCCAACAAGTACGGCGGCCGGGAAAACCTGGAAGCCATCGACTTCCTGCGCGAAATGAACGCCATGATCCACGAGCGCTTCCCCGGCGCCCTCACCATCGCCGAGGAATCCACCGCCTGGCCCATGGTGTCGCGGCCCACCTACGTGGGTGGCCTGGGCTTCTCCATGAAATGGAACATGGGCTGGATGAACGACACCCTGGCCTACATCCAGCAGGACCCGGTGTTCCGCCGCTACCACCACAACAACCTCACCTTCGGCCAGCTCTACGCCTATTCCGAGAACTTCGTGCTGCCCTTCTCCCACGACGAGATCGTGCACGGCAAACGCTCTCTGCTGGGCAAGATGCCCGGCGACACCTGGCAGCAATTCGCCAACCTGCGCCTGCTGCTCGCCTACCAGGCCGCCAGCCCGGGCAAGAAACTCACCTTCATGGGCAACGAATTCGGCCAGGGCCGGGAGTGGTCCGAGAAATGGGAACTGGACTGGGGCCTGCTGCAAACCCACTGGCACGAAGGCATCAGCCGCTGCGTACGCGACCTCAACCGCCTCTACCGCGACCTGCCGCCCCTGCACGACCTGGACTTCCAGGTGGAAGGCTTCGCCTGGATCGACTGCCACGACGCCGACCAGTCCATCCTCACCTTCCAGCGCCGGGACCGGGAAGGCCGTTCCGTGGTGGTCGCCTTCAACTTCACCCCGGTGCCCCGCGACGGCTATCGCATCGGCGCCCCCGCCGCCGGCTTCTGGCGCGAGATCTTCAACAGCGATTCCGCCTTCTACGGCGGCGGCAACCTGGGCAACGGCGCCGGCCTGATGAGCGAGGACCTGCCCTGGATGGGCTATCCCCAGTCCCTGGTGTTGACCCTGCCGCCCCTGGCTGGCGTGATCCTCTACCAGGACTGAACCGTTGGGCTTCGCGTCCTGCCAGGTTCTCGCCAGCGGCCGGCGCCGGGTCATCCCCCTGGCCGATGTCTCCGAGGCGATCGAAGCCAGGGAGGGTCTGGTCTGGATGGAATTCAACGATCCGGACAAGCCCACCCTGGAACTGCTGCAGAAGGAACTCAACCTCCATGAACTCGCTGTGGAGGACGCCCTCTCCGCCCACCAGCGGCCCAAGGTGGAGGACTATGCCGGCGGCCTGTTCGTGGTGCTGCGCACCGCCCGGCAGTGGAACAACCGCATCGAATACGGTGAAACCCACATCTTCTGCGGCCCCGCCTACCTGGCCATCATGCGCCACGACACCGGCCCGGGCTACGACCGGGTCCTGGACCGGCTGGAAACCTACGGCCGCCCCATCACCACCGGCCTCGCCCTCTACGCCCTGCTGGACCACATCGTCGACGAACTGCGCCCCTTGTCCGCCCGCCTGGAAGACCGCTACGCCGACCTGGAAGCGGCCATCTTCTCCAGCGGCTTCTCAGGCGAAAACCTGCAACGCCTGTTCGAGACCAAGCGAGAAATCGTTGGCCTCATGGGCACCGTCCAGCCCATCCCGGAAATCTGCGGCGACCTCATCCGCCTGCACCCCAACGTGGTGGACAAGGAATTGCGCGCCTACTACCGCGACGTGGAGGACCACGCCCTGCGCCTGGTCCAGACCCTGGACCGGTTGCGGGAAATGATCGCCGACGCCATGCAGCTTTCCCTCGCCACGGCGGTCATGGAACAGAGCGAATCCGTGCAGAAACTTGCCGGCTGGGGCGCCATCCTGGCCATCCCCACCCTGGTGTTCAGCCTCTACGGCATGAACTTCAGGCACATGCCCGAACTGGACTGGACCTTCGGCTATCCTCTCGCCCTGGCCGGAACCGGGGCCGCCTGCTTCTGGTTGTATCGAAGGTTGAAACAGCGCGGGTGGATTTGAGACGCCTCGCGCAATAAATGTATATACTTATGTAAATACATAAGGAGGCCCCCATGCTTCACACCAAAGTCTTCAAAAGTGGCAATTCCCAGGCGGTACGTCTGCCCAAGGATTTCAACTTCGATGTGGCCGAGGTGGAAATCTTCCGTCGCGGCGATGAAATCGTGCTGCGCAAGCCGCGCCAGACCGGGCTTGAAATCTACGAAGCGCTGACTCGCATCGAGTTGCCCGCCGACTTCCCGGACGACATTCCCGACTTTCCCGCTGAAACCCGGGAAAGCTTCTGATGCGCTACCTGCTCGACACCAACATCATCATCTACACCATGAAGTGCCGCCCACCCCAGGTCGCGGCGCGCTTCGCCGAGCGGCGCGCCGACGAACTGCGCCTCTCCTCCATCTCCCTCGCCGAACTGCTTTTCGGCGCGGCGAAAAGCCAACAACCCGCCAAGGCGCTGCAAGCCATCGCCAACCTGGGTGATGCCCTCGACATTGCCCCTTTCGACGAAGCTGCCGCCCAGGCCTATGGCCCCCTGCGAGCGGAACTGGAACGCCAGGGCCGTCCCATTGGCGCCCTCGACACGCTTATCGCCGCCCACGCTCTATCTCTGGATGCCACCCTGGTTACTCACAACGTGGGTGAATTCAGCCGTGTACCAGGGTTGCGGGTGGAGGATTGGAGCGTCTGATCCGCTTCCCCTGAACGCATCCGCATCTATTCCCAGCCACGTCATTTCCGATCGATCCCATCATGCCCGACATCACCCTCTCCCCCACCTGGCAAGCCCTGAAGGAAGAACGCAAGGCCTGGAAGGCCCTGCATCTGCGCAATCTGTTCGCCCGCGACAAGAAGCGGGCGGAGCGCTTCTCTCTGCAAATGGACGATCTGCTGCTGGATTACTCCAAGAACCTGATCCGGCCCCAGACCATGAAGCTGTTGCTCAAGCTGGCCAGGGAAGCCGGCGTGGAAACCCTGCGCGACGCCATGTTCGCCGGCGAGAAGATCAACCTGACGGAAGGCCGGGCGGTACTGCATACGGCCTTGCGCAACCGCTCGGATCGGCCGGTGCTGGTGGATGGCCATGACGTGATGCCCGATGTGCGCGAGGTGCTGGCGCGCATGCGCGCCTTCGCCGACAAGGTGCGCACCGGCAAGTGGAAGGGCTACACGGGCAAGGCCATCAGCGATGTGGTGAACATCGGCATCGGCGGCTCCGACCTGGGGCCGGCCATGGTCTGCCTGGCGCTGAAACCCTACGGCGGCAACATCCGCGCCCATTTCGTCTCCAACGTGGACCCGAGCCATCTGGTCGACACCCTGGAGGACCTGGACCCGGCCACCACCCTGTTCGTCGTCGCCTCCAAGACCTTCACCACCCAGGAAACCCTGCTCAACGCCGGCGCGGCGCGGGCCTGGCTGATGGATGCGGCCAAGGACGAAAAAGCCGTCGCCAGGCATTTTGTGGCCGTCTCCACCAATGAGGTGGCGGTGCGGGAATTCGGCATCGACCCGGCCAACATGTTCGGCTTCTGGGACTGGGTGGGCGGCCGTTATTCCCTGTGGAGCGCCATCGGCCTGCCCATCGCCCTGTACATCGGCATGGACGAATTCGAGGAACTGCTGGCCGGCGCCCACGACATGGACGAGCATTTCCGCACCGCCCCCCTGGACGCCAACATGCCCGTGCTCCTGGCCCTCCTGGGGCTCTGGTACAACAACTTCTGGGACGCGGACAGCTACGCCGTGCTGCCCTACGAGCAACGCCTGTCCCGCTTCACGGCCTATCTCCAGCAGTGCGACATGGAGAGCAACGGCAAGAGCGTGACCCGGGAGGGCAAGCCGGTGAAGCTGTCCACCGGGCCGGTGCTGTTCGGCGAGCCGGGCACCAACGGCCAGCACGCCTTCTACCAGCTCATCCACCAGGGCACCAAGCTGATCCCCTGCGATTTCCTGGCGGCGGCGGAATCCCATAACGACGTGAATGGCCAGCATGCGGTGCTGCTGTCCAACTTCCTGGCCCAGCCGGAAGCCCTGATGCGCGGCAAGACCGGCGCCGAGGTGGAAACCGAGCTGGCCCGGGCCGGCCTGTCCAGGCGCGAGATCAAGGCCCTGGCGCCCCACAAGGTGTTTCCCGGCAACCGGCCCACCAACACCCTGCTCTATCGCAAGCTCACCCCCCGCGCCCTGGGCCGGCTCATCGCCCTGTACGAGCACAAGGTGTTCGCGCAGAGCGCCCTCTGGAACGTGAACGCCTACGACCAGTGGGGCGTGGAACTGGGCAAGCAGTTGGCCAAGGTCATCCTGCCGGAACTGACCGGAAACGCCCCGGGCAACCACGATGCCTCCACGGCGGCGCTGATCAGACGCCTGCGTGGCTCTTGAGGAAATCCCGCGTCTTCGCCCCCCACAACCACACATAGCGCAGTCCGGACAGGGCCACGACGGCGGCGGTGATCCGGACCAGGGGTTCGAGGGTATCGTCGAGCCCCAATTCCAGGGCCAGGTCCGCCAGGGTGAAGGACACCAGGATGAATTCCAGGGCGATGGCCAGCTTGCCGGAAAGTGTCGGCCGCACGTCCAGGCCGCCGGTCAGTCGCCGGTAGGCCTCGGCACCCGCCAGGATCACCCCGTCCCGCACCAGCACCACCCACAGCAACCACAGCGGCAACAATTCCGTCAGGCAGAGCATGGACAGGGTGGTCAGCAGCATCACCTTGTCGGCGATGGGGTCCAGCCAGGCGCCCAGCACACTCTTCTGGTTGAGCAAACGGGCCAGGTTGCCGTCCAGCAGATCGGTGACGGCCGCCACCACGAATAGCCAGAACGCGCCTTCCACGTCATGCACGGCCAGGCGCCAGGCCACGAAGGGCGTCAGGATGAGACGGATGGCGGTGAGGATGTTGGGAATGGTCCAGATCATGGCTACCGGGAATGTTCCGGTGGAGGGTTTTCTTCCCCCTTTGATAAAGGGGGGAGTTGCAGCACATCGAGCGCGTTGGCGGTGGTTGCCTTTGCGACCTCTTCCACGGACAAGCCTCGTAATTCCGCCAGAGCCCCGGCGATGCGCGCCAGCTCCGCCGGCTCGTTGCGTCCCTTGCCCACCCACCGGGGCGGAATATCCGGGCTGTCGGTCTCCAGCACGATGGCCTCCAGGGGCAGTTCCCGCGCCAGCCGGCGCAGGTTGGAGGCGCGCTCCCAGGTAAAGGCGCCGCCGAAGCCCAGCTTGAAGCCCAGCTTGATGAAAGCCTCCGCCTGCTGGTCGCTGCCGTTGAAGGCGTGGGCGATGCCGCCCCTCACCGGGATGCGGCGCAGGTGCTTCAGTATCTGGTCATTGGCGCGGCGGCAGTGGAGCAGCACCGGCAAGTCGTAGTCCCGAGCGATTTTCAGTTGCTCCAGGTAAAACTTTTCCTGGGTGGCGAAATCCAGTTCCGGCACGAACAGGTCCAGGCCGATCTCGCCCACCGCCACCGGCCGCCAGGCCGCGATCTGGGCGCGTAGCGCCGCCAGGTGGTCGTCACGGTGGACGGGGATGTAGATGGGATGCAAGCCCCAGGCCGGCAGGCAGCCGGGATAGCGCTCGCAGGTGGCGGCCACGTCAGCGAAATTGGCCCGGGTCACGGCCGGAACGACCTGGGTCGCCACGCCCGCCGCGCGCGCCCGCGCGAAGGCCGCGTCCCGGTCCCGGTCGAACTCGCCGGCATCCAGGTGACAGTGGGTATCGATCAGGGCATTCATGGCGAAACGAATATTGCCTCAACTCGAAATTGCCGCACCATTTTTCCCCACCGAGAAATTCGTGCCCTCCCGGCAATATCGCGGCACAATCCGGCGACGGCAAGCGTCCATTCATGGCGATGTCGAACAATATCCGCCACATCAACAGGCTGACAGGAGACAACATGAAACTTCGCAATATCCTCATCACCCTCGCGCTGACCACGCCCGCCGCCGCCCTGGCCGCCGACGCGCCGGCTTCCGACATCCCCCAGAACACCGACGCCTGGGTCCGGTACATGGCCGATTTCACCCGCAACGCCGAGATGATGGCCGACCCGAAGAAGTTCATGGCCGCCCTCAATGCCGTCAGCGAGCCCACCTTCGCGACCTCCGCCCTCGCGGCGATGATGGACCCGGCCCTGTATACCCAGTCGGTTTCCAGCCTGATGGATCCCCGCGCCTACGGCAACTTCGCCAGGGCCATGGACCCCGCCGTGATCGCCGCGTGGAGCCAGGCCCTGGTCGATCCCCAGTTCATCGCCGCGCTCCAGACGGTGTTGACCGACCCCAACAAGCTGATGCGCTGGATGATGCTGCCCATGGATCCCAAGCTCCTGGGCACCGCGATGAACGCGCTCAACCCCAACGTCCTGGCACGCTGGGCCACGGCGCCGGCGAGCCCCCAGGTCACCAGCATGGCCACCGCGCCGATGAACCCCAACTGGTACGGCGCCTGGATGGGCGGCATGGCCAGTCCCCAGTCCTACGGCCCCACCATGAACAGCCTGATTCGGGTTCCCGCCTACGGCGCCCCCATGCCGATGATGGTGCCCATGCCCATCATGCCCGGCGCGCCGGTCGTGAAGTAAGCCGCTTCCTTTCCTCCCGCGGCGAGGGCATCCCCCTCGCCGCGTTTATTTTGGCTCAGTTCGCGTTAACGAGTGATGGACGGAGTTGGCCAAAAGTAGGTCCCCCTTTAAAGGGGGAGCGGCACCGTCCCCCCTTTACAAAGGGGGAAGACAACCACCACCAACACCCCCCCCCCCCCACAAAACGCGAACTGAGCCTTTATTTTCAGCACCCTGTTCATCCCCCCTTGCAGCCAGCGGAAAGGACGCAACCTTTCCAGCGGTTAGAATGTCACATCAATTTTTTGGAGCTCATCGCCACATGAAACACTTCCTCCTTGCCCTGTTCGCCCTGTTCATCAGTCTCGCCATCGTCGTGCCCGATGCCGAAGCCCGGCGCCTGGGTGGCGGCCGCAATTCCGGCATGCAGCGGGACAATAATTTCATGAAGCGGGACGCCGCGCCCCAGACTCCCGCCAAGCCCCAACCCGGCGCCGCCCCGCAAACACCCCAGAAACGTTCCTGGATGGGCCCCATCGCCGGGCTCGCCGCCGGCCTGGGCCTGGCCGCCCTGGCTTCCCACCTGGGTTTCGGCGAGGAAATGGCCAATTTCCTGATGCTGGCCCTGCTGGCCATGGCCGCCATCTTCCTGGTGCGCTGGTTCATGGCCCGCAACCGGCCGGCCGCCGCCCGTCCCATGCAATACGCCGGCGCCGGGAACCCGGGCCAACCCGTCCGCTTCGACGCGCCACAGGCCATGCCGGGCTCCGTATCCGCCACCATGGCCCAGGCCGCGCCCCTGCCCGAAGGTTTCGACGCCGAAGCCTTCACCCGCCAGGCCAAGGTCAACTTCCTGCGCATGCAGGCCGCCAACGACGCCGGCAACCTGGATGACATCCGGGAATTCACCACCCCCGAGATGTACGCCGAGATCAAGCTGGACATCGACGAACGGAAAGGCGCCACCCAGCGCACCGAAGTCACCCTGCTCGACGCCGATGTACTGGACGCGACGGAAGAAGGCAACCGCCACCTGGTCAGCGTGCGTTTCCACGGCATGCTGAAGGAAGACAGCGAGACCGCCGAAGCCTTCGACGAGATCTGGCACCTGACCAAACCCGCCCAGGGCAAGGGCGGCTGGCTGGTGGCCGGCATCCAGCAGAACGGTTGATATCCTCCCCACCCCAACCCTCCCCGTAAACGGGGAGGGCGTGAGTTCCTCCCCCGCAAGCGGGGGAGGTTAGGAGGGGGAGAATTCCTGGGCGCGAACCAGGTTTTTCCCTCTCCCCATCCCTCCCCCGACGGGGAAGGGAGCAAAACCTCAGCACTATCCATATGAACCCCGACTCTCCGCTCTTGCCACACATCGCCCGCCAGGTCGCCAAGCGGCGCACCTTCGCCATCATCTCCCACCCGGACGCGGGCAAGACCACCCTCACGGAAAAGCTGCTGCTGTTCGGCGGCGCCATCCAGATGGCCGGCACGGTGAAGGCGCGCAAGTCGGGCAAGTACGCCACCTCCGACTGGCTGGAGGTGGAGAAGCAGCGCGGCATCTCGGTGGCCAGTTCGGTCATGCAGTTCGGCTACGACGACTGCGTCATCAACCTGCTGGACACCCCGGGCCACAAGGACTTCTCGGAAGACACCTACCGGGTGCTCACCGCCGTGGACGCGGCGGTCATGGTGGTGGACGCGGCCAAGGGCGTGGAAGAGCAGACCATCAAGCTGCTGGAGGTCTGCCGCCTGCGCGACACGCCCATCATCACCTTCATCAACAAGATGGACCGGGAGGTGCGGGAACCCCTGGAATTGCTGGACGAGATCGAGTCCGTCCTCAAGATCCACTGCGCCCCGGTGACCTGGCCCATCGGCATGGGCAAGCGTTTCCAGGGCGTCTATCACCTGCTCAACGACGAGGTGCTGCGCTTCGCCCCGGCGAGGGAAAAGGCCGGCCAGGAGTTCGAAACCCTGCGTGGCGCCCAGATCGAAGAACTGCGCGCCCAATACCCCATGGAGTTCTCCACCATGGACGGCGAGATCGAACTGGTGCGCGGCGCCGGCGCGGCCTTCCACCTGGACGACTTCCTCAAGGGCAGGCAGACCCCGGTGTTCTTCGGCTCCGCCATCAACAACTTCGGCGTGCGGGAAATCCTGCGCGCGCTGAAGGACTGGGCGCCGCCGCCCCAGCCCCGGGCCGCCGACACGCCCACGGGCAGCCGCTACGTCGAGCCGGCGGAACCGCCCTTCACCGGCTTCGTCTTCAAGATCCAGGCCAACATGGACCCCAACCACCGGGACCGCATCGCCTTCTTCCGGGTCTGCTCCGGCCAGTACACGCCGGGCATGAAGGTGAAGCAGCGCCGCACCAACAAGGAAATCAAGATCGCCAACGCCGTGGTGTTCATGGCCAACGAGCGCTCCCGCATGGAGGAGGCCTACGCCGGCGACATCATCGGCATCCACAACCACGGCCAGCTCCAGATCGGCGACGTGCTCACCGAGGGCGAATCCCTGCACTACAAGGGCATCCCCTACTTCGCCCCTGATCTCTTCAGCAAGCCGCGCCTGCGCGACCCGCTCAAGTCCAAGCAATTGCAGAAGGGCCTGCGCGAGTTGGGCGAGGAAGGCGCCATCCAGGTATTCGCGCCCCTGGTGGACAGCAACCTGCTGCTGGGCGCCGTGGGCCAGCTCCAGTTCGAGGTGGTGGAACACCGCCTCAAGACCGAATATGGCGTCGACGCCATCTTCCAGCCCGCCGGCATCCACACCGCCCGCTGGGTCACCTGCGACGACCCGGCCCACCTGGCCGAGTTCGTGAAGGCCCAGCAGATGCGCCTGGCCCGCGACGTGGACGACAACCTGGTGTACCTGGCCGACAACCACGTGAACCTGAGCCTGGCCATGGAGCGCTGGCCCCGGGTGAAATTCCACAACACCCGGGAGCACGGGCAGCAGTTGGGGTAACTTGGCTGACTGATTCGTAACCCGGCACCAGCCGGGATCCAGATCATTGATTTCACTGGACTCCGTCCTTCGCCGGAACGACGGAACTGGATGTGTTCAGCCCGTCGCTTGCCGACCCCACGTAGGGCGGCGTAGATTGCCGGAAACGAAGAAAGGGAGGTAGGCATGCCCGCCGTCACTGTTTCCACCACAGTACAGAAAACACGCCTTGCCCCTAATTGGGAGCCCCACATGGCTGAACTGCTTAACGAAATCCATCCTGGGGCAATCCTCCTTGAGGACTTCCTGACACCCCTCCACATCAGCGCCCGCAGACTCGCCAGCGACATCGATGTTTCGCCAAGCCGAATCAGCGGCCTAGTCAGTGGCCGCCGCCCCATCACCGCAGATACCGCGTTGCGCCTGGGCCTGTTTTTCAACATGGAACCGCGTTTTTGGCTGAATCTGCAAAGCGAATACGACATGCGCGTGGTGCTGCGAGAAATGAAGGAAAAAATCGCACCGAGGATTCGGACCTTTCATACGGAAATGGCAACCGGTGAACGACATGACGACTGAGCGCTCCCGTATCTTCATCAGTTACCGCCGTGAGGACAGCGAGCAAGCGGCCCTGCATCTTGCCGAGGATCTACGGCGCAGATTTGCACCACAGCAGGTATTCCATGACATCGCCAGTATCGACCCGGGCGCGGACTTCGTCGATGCACTGCAGGCAGGGCTGGACAACTGCGCGGTGGTGATAGTCGTCATCGGCCCGGGTTGGCTCTCGGCCAAGGATATCAGGGGGCGCCGCCGCCTCGATCTTCCAGACGACTGGGTGCGCCGCGAGGTTGTGGAGAGCCTGAGTTGCAAGGACGTGCGCGTGTTTCCTGTGCTGGTGGGCAACGCCGACATGCCCTCTGCGGACGACCTGCCAGAGGCGCTACGGCCGCTCGCGCGACGGCAGGCTTTCACGTTCACGACGCGCCACTGGGCAAAGGACGTTGATGAACTTGTGGTGCACCTGCGACAGGTGTCCGGGCTCGATCAGGCGTATTTGGCACCGGGGCGACAGAAGGAGAACTCCTCCAGGCTGGCGGCCGCCGCGGTAAACGCGGAAGGTGGCAAGCGGTCAGTGGCAAGCCTGAAACTGCCCATGGGCATTGCCGCTATGGTCGGGCTACTTCTCCTCATCGTCATTTCGAATCTGCAGCGGCTCGAATCGCCGCTGCAGACTCCTTTTATTGAGCCGTCAGCATCGACAGCTCGGGATCCGGCAGCAACGACAAGGCTGCTTCTTCCGCCAGCTCCAAACGTCGGAGAAGCGTTCCGCGACTGTGATCAATGCCCCGAGATGATAGCCATTCCGGCAGGAAGCTTTGTCATGGGTTCGCCGGAATCCGAGGAGGGGCGGCAAACGAACGAAGGTCCGCAACACCGGGTGACCATCGCACGTCCTTTTGCAATCGGAAAGTACGAAGTGACCTTCGAACAATGGGATGCTTGTGTCTCTGCCGGCGGCTGCGGACATCAACCCGCAGATGAGGGCTGGGGCCGCGGGCGCCGGCCTGTGATCAATGTGAGTTGGGAGGATGCCAGAGCTTACGCACAATGGCTGTCGAAGCAGATGGGAAAATCCTACCGCCTCCTTTCTGAGGCCGAATGGGAATACGCCGCCCGTGCCGGGACGAGCACGCGCTACCCTTGGGGCGACGTGCCCGGAACCAACACCGAGAATTTTCGCAGTTCCAGCCAGTGGGGCGGAAAGCAGACCGCGCTAGTTGGCAGCTTTACTGCCAACCGATTCGGGCTGCACGACATGGTTGGCAATGTCGTGGAGTGGACCCAGGATTGCAGGAATGACAGCTACGCGGGGGCGCCAAAGGATGGTGGCGCCTGGGAGACTGGTCGCTGTGATGCGCGGGTGACGCGAGGCGGCTCATGGTTGAGCGCGCCCGAGTTCGCGCGCGTTGCGTTCCGCTTGGGGGTCGACCTGTT
>JADJYY010000034.1 GCA_016719465.1 Hydrogenophilales bacterium | reverse complement strand
AATCCGGGTCACACCAGCCCGGAAAGGAACGCCCGATGCACCCCGAACAACACTAAGCCATCCTCACCATCGCCCTGCTTCGGCCCTTCGCCGACGGCGCCAACGCCGAACGGAGCGCGAACAGTCCGCCGTCTGTCCGAATCCCTGGCTGAAACCGAAGGCGTGCCCGATCTGCCCGCCCTGTAGCGGTGGCGAAGCAGGCCAGCCTGGCGGACAGCGCCGCCGCCCTGACTGCGACCGTCGCTGCGGCAACTGTGGCCTACGAGATGGCGGTGGGTGTGACGCGGCATAAACGGCCACGCCAACGGGGCGGGACGCCGCTTCCTGACCGAGCTCGCCGCCGTCCTGGGGCTTGAAGCCGCCGTCACCAACTCCCTGCGCGTTGAACCGATGCCATGGCCGATCTGGCGGAATCCCGGCTGCCCTACTCTCCACCACCCTCTCCACCACCATCGACGCCACCACCCCGGACCGGTGGTGGCCTCGGTACCCAACGTGCCAGCGAGCTGGACAAATCCATCCTCAACCACGCCATCCTCCGCGGCGCCCTGGAACTGCTGCCACCCCAACCGGGCCTTCATGGCCATCATCCCGCTCCAAATCAAGATGGTGTACGGCATCGGCAAGGCCCACGGCCACGAACTGGACCAGGGCCATATCCGCGGAACTGCTGGCTACCCTGGGCGTGTCTCACCTCCCAATACCTGGAACAGTTCGGCCGCAAGCTGCTGGGCGGCCTGCTCGGCAAGGCGGGAGGCGGATTGGCAGGTAAATGGGCCGTTAAGATCGGCGGCGCTCACGGGCATTGGCCTTCTCCTTCGCCACCACCTACGCCCTGGGCCAGGTGGCCGCAAGCGCTACTACGCCGGCGGCCGCCAGATGAACGCCCAGGTCCTGCGCATGCTTCCAGAACCTGCTCGGCCCGGCCAAGGCCATGCAGGAGCAGTACCTGCCCCAGATTCGCCAGAAGGCCGGCAATCTGGACATGGGCCAGATCATGAACATGGTGCGCGGGGGCTGAGCGCCATGTTCGGCCCAGGCGGCAAACCTCGAGGTCCCTATGGCGGCACCTGTCGTGCCATCTTCGCCCTCTGCCTGCTCGCCGCCCTGGTCACATCCTTACCCGTCCGCGCGGCGGAGCCGCCCCTGGACCAGATCCGCCTGCCCCCCGGCTTCCGCATCGAACGCTTCGCCCAGGTGCCCAACGCCCGCCAGATGGCCCTGGGCCGCGACACCCTGTTCGTCGGCGGCATGCGCGACGGCCGCGTCCACGCCGTGCCCCTGGTCAAGGGCCGCGCCGGCAAGCCCAAGGTCATCGCCCAGGGCCTGACCCTGCCGGTGGGGGTCGCCTTCCGGGACGGCGACCTCTACATCTCCGCCATCAGCCGCATCCTGCGCATCCGCGACGTGGAACGCCGGCTCGACGCCCCGCCGCCACCGGAAACCGTGTTCGACGCCCTGCCCACGGAAACCCACCACGGCTGGAAATTCATCGCCTTCGGCCCGGACGACGCCCTGTACATCCCGGTGGGCGCCCCCTGCAACATCTGCGCCCCGGACCCGGACCGCTACGCGCTGATCGCCCGCCTGGACCCCGCCACGAACCAGCTCGCCGTGGTGGCCCGGGGCGTGCGCAACACGGTGGGCTTCGACTGGCACCCGCGCACCCGGCAGCTCTGGTTCACCGACAACGGCCGCGACTGGCTGGGCGACGACGCGCCCCCGGACGAAATCAACCGCCTGGACCGGCCCGGCCGCCATTTTGGCTATCCCCACTGCCACGGCAAGGCCCTGGCCGACCCGGAATACGGCCGCGACTGCGCCCAATTCACCCCGCCCGCCCGGGAACTGGGCGCCCACGTCGCCGCCCTGGGCATGCGCTTCTACACCGGCACGCAGTTCCCCGCCCGCTACCGCGACGCCATCTTCGTCGCCGAGCACGGCTCCTGGAACCGCGGCCGCAAGACCGGCTACCGGGTCATGGCCGCGATCCTGGAAGGCGACCGGGTGGTGGCCTACGAACCCTTCGCCACCGGCTGGCTGCAAGGCGAAGGCACGGACGCGGAACAGGTGCTGGGCCGCCCCGCCGACGTCCTGGTCATGCCGGACGGCAGCCTGCTGGTGTCGGACGACCACGCGGGGGCGGTGTATCGGATTGTTTATGGGGAGTAGGGGGGAAGGTAACTGTCGGTGGGGTAGGCTTTTCAGCCGGCATCGAATGTGCGCTCTCGACCCGTTGCCGACATTCGCCGACGATGGCTGTCGGACAGCTTCGGGTCAGGTGCGGTCTCTGGGGAGGCGGCTCACAGTTTGCGTGAACGTCAGCTACCGGGTTGGACGCTCTCGGACAGCAGTGAACCTGATGCAGTTGTTGTGCGCCCGTGAAAGCCACTCCCACGGCCAACGGGCTGCTATTAGCCACAGTTCTAGGGAATGGCGGGTAAGCTCCGGGAAGCGGCCGCACGATCATTGTTCGAGTAGTTGGAGCTGTAGCATCACCCCACGATTGTGGAGGCATCATCCTGACTCGGGACAAATTCCGCGCGCTTCGGGCATTAGTCGCCCGCTCAGATGGGACACCGCAGGAGGTCTCTCTCTCCGATCTCCTGCGCGAGTGGAACAGGAGCGCTGGACGAACCTGAATCGCACACGGCAACGGCCATGAGCGGCCAGCGCGCGAGCTGGCGGTGTTCACGCCGGATGGTGGCGATGGCACCAGGGCGGGCACCTCTATGATGTACACGTGGCTGACCAGATGGGCGATGGAGACCTGGGCCAACATCCCTTTGGGTGACGATTTCTCACCAGGCGCCCTCGCTACGGCGCCTGGTGAGAAATGCGGGTTAACGCTTATTGATAACGATCAGCGGCACAACGCGCGCAGCACGGTCGCAAGTTTCTTGACGGCGATTTCCAGTTCGTGCGGGGCATGGGCGGCGAATCCCATGAGGAAACCGGCCTTGTGCCGGTTTGACGCATGCAGCGCCGTGAGTCCCAGCAGGTCGATGCCGGCCCGGCGTGCCGATTCCACGGCCTCGCGCTCGGGGATGTCGCGGATGAACACGCAGGGCATCTGCATGCCCCCGGCCGGCACCCGTGGTTCCACGAAGTCTGCCAAGTGCTTGCGTACCAGGCGTGCCAGCACGTCGCGCCGTTCGGCATAGACAGCGCGCATGGTGCGTACATGGGCGCCGAAGTGGCCGCCCTGGATGAAGCGCGCCAGCGTCAGTTGCGGAATCGGCGCGCTGTGTCCATCCAGCAGGGTGCGGGCCACGGTCATGGGTGCCACCAGCGGCGGCGGCAGCACCATATAGCCGATGCGCAGGCCGGGAAACAGCGATTTGGTGAAGGTGCCGATGTAGATCGTTCGTTCGTGCGGGTCGAGGCCCTGCACGCAGGCGGTGGGTTTGCCTTCGTAATGGAACTCGCTGTCGTAGTCGTCTTCGATGATCCAGTTTTGGTGCTGCCTGGCCCATTCGATGACGGCCAGCCGCCGATCCAGTGCCAGTGTCGCTCCGGTCGGGAACTGGTGCGATGGCGTCAGGGACACCGCCTTGGGCAATTCATCGGGCGTTGCCGCCATCTGGCTGAGGTGTTCCACCCGCAGTCCGTCTTCATCCAGCGGTACGGGTACGCATTCCAGCCCGGCGGCATCAAACGCCTTGCGCGCGCCGTGGTACGCGGGGTCTTCGATAAAGATCCGGTCGCCGGCATCGAGCAGCACAGTGGCGCATAGAGTCATGGCCTGCTGGGAACTGGTCAGCACCAGCACGCGCTCGGGCGTGGCACGCGCGCCACGTTCGAGATTGACGTAATCGGCGATGGCGCGCCGCAACGGCTCCATGCCCTGCGGCGGACTGTGTAGCAGCGCCAGAGTGCCGTATTCCTTCAACACCTGCCGCTCCAGTCGCTCCCAGATCTGGAGCGGAAAGCTGCGCGTTTCCGGCACGCCGGGTGCAAACGGGCGCGGCATCAGGAAGTCGCGCACGCCGCCGCTCTGGAACATGGCGCTGCCGCGCTGGCTGAGGCGCAGTGTCGTCTTGCGATCCCCCGTGCGCCGCACCTTGCCACGTACTGGCAGACACTGTGCCCGCTCCGACACGAAACTGCCGCTGCCCACGCGCCGCTCGATGAAGCCTTCCGCATGCAACTGGCTGTAGGCCGACTCGACCGTATCGCGGGAAATCCCCAATGACTTCGCCAAGGCGCGTGACGCGGGCAATGGTCTGCCCACATCGAGCACGCCGTCGAGGATCAGTTGCCGGATGGCCCGCTGGATGCGCGCATGCAGGGGCAAGGCGCCATGCGCAGGGTCACCGATCCAGGCTTTGACGGATTCAAGTTGGGCATGTTTGAACAATTGGTCTGTATCTATTTAAATAATTGGCAGGGAATATCCAGCCATTGTAAAGCTATAAAAACGTTTCACAACCCGTTCATCCCCTTTGTCAGGAGTCGTCGTCAGGCCATGTCATCAGTTGCTTCATCTTCGTGCATTCGCTGGAACGATCTCGCCCGTCCTGTCGTGGCCGGTCCGTCCAAACGCCGGGTCGCTGGCATTGCCGCGGGTGTGTTCTGCATCCTGGTCGGTGTGTTTGGGGTGATACTGGCCGCTGTCTTCATGGCCTTCCTGGCGACCTTCATCACCACGCTGGCGGGCCTGGCGCTACTGGGCGCCATCGGCGGCAGCCTCGCCGGCGCGATGGTCGATGCCAGGGCCCGAGAAGCCTCACTGCCGGTCAACAAGGGGGCGAGTTGATGTCAGTGCCTTCCGACACACGGACCCGTCATGACAAGCACGGCCGTTATCCCGAGGCCACGACGGTCGAGCATTTCCAGCGCAACCTGGATGCGGTACGAGCGCGCATCGAGGCCGCCTGTCGCCGCGCCGGCCGCGATTTCGCAACGGTACGTTTGCTGCCGGTTAGCAAGACCAAACCCGAGGCCAGTTTGCGCTTAGCCCATGCGGCGGGTTGCCGGATGCTGGGCGAGAACAAGGTGCAGGAGGCTTACCGCAAATGGGAAGCCATGCAGGATCTGACCGACCTGCGCTGGTCGGTCATCGGCCACCTGCAAACCAACAAGACCAAGCTGGTGGCGCGCTTCGCCGCCGAGTTTCAGGCGCTGGACAGCCTGCGCGTGGCCGAGGCGCTGGACCGCCGTCTGCAAGTCGAAGGGCGCTCGCTGGATGTGTTCGTGCAGGTCAACACCTCCGGTGAGGCCAGCAAATACGGCCTGGCCCCCGGGGACGTGCCGGCCTTCGTCCAGAAGCTGCCTGCGTTCAAGGCGCTACGCGTGCGCGGGCTGATGACGTTGGCACTGTTCTCCAGCGAGGCCGAGCGAGTGCGCCAATGCTTCGTGCTGCTGCGCAGCTTGCGCGACCGACTACGGCAGAGCACGCCCGTTGGCAACGGGCTGGATGAATTGTCGATGGGCATGTCCGGTGATTTTGAGATCGCCATCGAGGAAGGCGCCACGGTGGTACGAGTCGGCCAGGCCATCTTCGGCGCACGCCCGCTACCGGACAGCCATTACTGGCCCGGTGAAACCAGCACAGGGGAACCACAACCATGAACACCGCCATGCCATCCGCCATCCGGATTTTGAAGACCTCGGCATGCCGGGGCCGCTGCTTGCGGCACACGGCTATGCCGTACCCTATCTGGACACCGCCACCGATGACTTGCGCACAAAGGATACGGCAGCGGCCGATCCGCTGGCGGGTCGGCCATGCCTGTGAACTGGCACAGGCCGGCATCGACCCGCGCGCATTGCGCACCAGTGTGGTGAATGGCGCGGCAGCGGCGGAAGCGGCTGCGCAGATGGAGCCGGCGACATGACGCGGAAGCCGATCTACGACCAACCCGACCTTGATGGCTTCTTCGGCCGCTTCGGCGGGAGCTTCATCAGCGAGACGCTGGCGCAGGCGGTCGAGGAACTGCACGCGGCCTACCGGCGCTACCGTGACGATCCCGCCTTCATCACCGAGTTCGAGGAAGAACTGGCCGATTACGTCGGCCGCCCCTCGCCGGTGTACTACGCCCGGCGTCTCAGTGAGGAAACGGGCGGCGCACGCATCTTCCTCAAGCGCGAGGACCTCAACCACACCGGCGCGCACAAAATCAATAACGTCATCGGCCAGGCCATGCTGGCGCGGCGCATGGGCAAGCGGCGCATCATTGCCGAGACCGGCGCGGGCCAGCACGGCGTCGCCACCGCAACGATCTGCGCGCGCTACGGCCTGGAATGTGTGATCTACATGGGCAGCGTGGACATCGAGCGACAGCGCCCCAATGTCCAGCGCATGGCGCTTCTGGGCGCAACGGTGGTGCCAGTGACCGCCGGCTCGCGCACCCTGAAGGACGCCATGAACGACGCGATCCGCGATTGGGTCACCAACGTCGATAACACCTTCTACCTGATCGGCTCGGTGGCCGGCATGCACCCGTACCCGACGATGGTGCGGGACTTCCAGACCGTAATCGGCAGGGAATGCCTGACCCAGATGCCGGTGCTGTTCAAGCGCCTGGGCATGGCGAAGCAACACCCCGACGCGGTGATCGCCTGCGTCGGTGGTGGCAGCAACGCCATCGGCATCTTCCACCCGTACATCGAACACGAAGGCGTGCGTCTGATCGGCGTCGAGGCGGCAGGGCTGGGACTGGATACCGGCCGGCATGCCGCGTCGATCCAGCGCGGCAGTCCCGGCGTGCTGCACGGCAGCCGCTCGCTCATCCTTCAGGACGACAATGGTCAGGTGCGGGAAACCCACAGCATCAGCGCTGGCCTGGACTACCCCGGGGTCGGGCCGGAGCACGCCTGGCTGCACGAGATCGGCCGCGCCGAGTACGTCGGCGCTACCGACGACGAGGCGCTGAGCGCTTTCCATCGGCTCAGCCGTGTGGAGGGCATCATTCCCGCGCTGGAGGCCAGCCACGCCGTCGCTCACGCGCTCAAGTTGGCGGCTTCCCTGCCCAGGGAACAGGCCATTCTGGTCAACCTGTCCGGCCGGGGCGACAAGGACATGGAGACGGTGATGGCCCGGCGTGACTCTGGAGGCCAGCCATGAGCCGGCTCGATACGACCTTTCCGCGCCTGCGGCAGCAGGGGCGCAAGGCGCTGATCCCCTATGTCACCGCCGGCCACCCCGACGCGGACATTACCCCGGCACTGATGCACGTCCTGGTCGAAGCCGGAGCGGATGTCATCGAACTGGGCGTGCCGTTTTCCGATCCGTCGGCCGACGGTCCGACCATCCAGGCCGCCAGCGAGGAGGCCCTGCGCCGAGGCATCGGCCTGCAGCAGGTATTCGATCAAGTGCGGCGCTTCCGCGAGTCGGACATCGACACGCCGGTGGTGCTGATGGGCTATGCCAACCCCATCGAACGCTACGACCTGCTGCGCCAGCCGGGCGCCTTCGCTGCGGACGCCGCCGCCGCTGGTGTGGATGGCGTGCTGGTGGTCGATTACCCGCCTGAAGTCTCCGGCGACCTGGCGGCGCAATTGCGCCGCCACGGCATCGACCTGATCTTCCTGCTGGCGCCGACCTCCACCGAGCGGCGCATCCGGCAAATCGCCGAACGTGCCGACGGCTATGTTTATTGCGTCTCCGTCAAGGGCGTCACCGGCACCACGACGTTGGACATTGCTCAGGTACGCGACACGCTGGCGCGTATCCGCCAGCACGTGCGCATTCCCGTCGGCGTCGGGTTCGGCATCCGCGATGCCGGCACGGCCAGGGAAATCGCCCAGGTGGCCGATGCCGTCGTGATTGGCTCCTGGCTCATCGAAAGCCTGGCCGGCAAGCCGGCGGCCGAGGCGCTGGCGGCGGCCAGTGACCTGATCCGCGATGTGCGCCGGCAACTGGACAAGGACGCACCCGAGCAGGATCAAGCCTTCAAAACCGAATATTCCAAGCCCTAGGACGAATCCCATGTATGACACCTCTCTCACCCTCACCGATTTCGACCCCGAACTGGCAGAAGCCGTCCTGCGCGAAGAACGCCGCCAGGAAGATCACGTTGAACTGATTGCCTCCGAGAACTACGCCAGCCCGCTGGTGATGGCCATCCAGAACTCGGTATTCACCAACAAGTACGCCGAAGGCTACCCCGGCAAGCGCTACTACAGCGGCTGCGAGTATGTGGACGTGGCCGAGCGCCTGGCCATCGAGCGGGTCAAGGCGCTGTTCGACTGCGACTACGCCAACGTCCAGCCCCATGCTGGCGCCCAGGCCAACGCGGCGGTGTTCCTGGCGCTGACCAACCCCGGCGACACCGTGATGGGCATGAACCTGGCCCAAGGCGGCCACCTGACCCACGGCAATCCGTCCAACTTCTCCGGCCGCCACTACAAGATCGTGCCCTACGGGCTCGACCCCGAGACGGAACTGATCGACTACGACGAGATGGAGCGCATCGCGCTGGAAACCCGGCCCAAGATGCTGATCGGCGGCTTCTCCGCCTATTCGCGTCACAAGGACTGGGCGCGCATGCGCGCCATCGCCGACAAGGTGGGCGCCATCTTCTGGGTGGACATGGCCCACGTCGCCGGCCTGGTGGCGGCAGGCGAATACCCGAACCCGCTGCCCCATGCCCATGTGGTGACCAGCACCACCCACAAGACCCTGCGCGGCCCGCGCGGCGGCATCATCCTGGCCAAGGGGCAGGATGAGGACTTCTACAAGAAACTCAATTCCGCCGTGTTCCCCGGCATCCAGGGCGGCCCGCTGATGCACGTCATTGCCGCCAAGGCGGTGGCGTTCAAGGAAGCGCTACGACCCGAGTTCAAAACCTATCAGCGCCAGGTGGTGACCAACGCCCGTGCGATGGCCGCCGTGCTCCGGCAGCGCGGTTACAGAATCGTCTCCGGCGGCACCGACAACCATCTGATGCTGATCGACCTGTCCGCCAAGCCCTACACCGGCAAGGACGCGGACGCCGCATTGAGCGACGCCTACATCACGGCGAACAAGAACTCAGTGCCCAACGATCCACGCTCGCCCTTCGTGACCTCTGGGCTGCGCATCGGCACACCGGCCGTGACCACACGCGGCTTCGGCGTGGCCGAGTGCGAGCAACTGGCGGGTTGGCTGTGCGACGTGCTGGATGCGCTTGAAGCCGGTGGCGGCGCCCTGACGACGGTGCGTGATCGGATGCGCGAACAGGTGGTGAACTTGTGCCGCCGCCATCCTGTGTACCGATAGCGGACGACTGGCGCATGGAATTGCAGCGTCTGCATTGCGCCCTGGCCGTTGCCGAAGAACTCCACTTCGCAAGGGCGTAAGCGTCCAACCGTCCCACCAGAACGAACGCCGGCAAGTCAGGAGTTGGCGGTGTTCCGTAGTGGCAGCAGCTCATCGATCCGGTTATTCGGCCAAGCCGGCAGCTTCTCCAGGGTATCCCGCAGCCAGGTGGCGGGGTCGAGGCCGTTGAGGCGGGCCGTGCCGATCAGGGTCTGAATCGCCGCGGCACGTTTCCCCGCCCGCTCCGAGCCGGCGAACAGCCAGTTCTTCTTGCCGATGGCGATCGGCCGGATCGCGTTCTCCACCGGGTTGTTGTCGATCGGCAGGTCGCCCGAATCCGCATAGCGGATCAACGCCTCCCAACGCTTCAGGCTGTAATCGATCGCCTTTGCGGTGGCGCCGCCGTCCGCCAGGCTTTGCCGGGTGGCATACAGCCAGGTGAACAGCGCATCCAGAACCGGCTTCGCCTCGCGTTGCCGCAGCGCCCGTCGGGCTTCGGCATCCAGCCCCCGACCCGCCTGCTCGATGGCATAGAGCCTCCCGATCCGAGCCAGGGCCTCCTGGGCGATCGGGCTCTGGTTCGCCACGACCAGATCGAAGAACTTCCGCCGCGCATGCGCCAGACAAGCAAGTTCCGTGGCTCCCGAGCGGAACAGCGCCTTGTAGCCGGCGTAGTCGTCCACCATCAGATGGCCTTGCCATCCCGACAGGAAGTCACTGGCATGGCGGCCCGAGCGGCTCGCCTGGTAGTCGAACACCACGATCGGCGGCCCCGCCGCCAGGCGGTTGCTGTGATAGGCCCACAGAGTGGCCCGCTTGGTCTTGCCCGCCCCGGGATCAAGCTGCGCCACCGGGGTCTCGTCGGCATGCAGGACGGGGGATTGCTTGAGCAATTCGGCCAAGCGATCGGCCAGCGGGGTCAGGGCCACGCCCACGCGTCCCATCCATTCCGCCAGGGTGGAGCGCGATAGGACGACCTGCTGGCGCGCGGCCATCTGTTCGATGCGGTACAGGGGCAGGTGGTCGGCGTATTTACCGATCGCCACCCAGGCCAGGAGCCCGGGTGCGGCCAGGCCGCCGTCGATGATCGCGGCCGGGATGGGGGCGGCGGTGATGGTTTCGCAGGCACGGCAGGCGTATTGCGGGCGGATGTTCCGGTGTACGAAGAATCGGGCGGGTTCGACGTCGAGTTGTTCGCTGATGTCCTCGCCGATCTTGACCAGATCCTGGCCGCAGTGGCCGCAGGTGCAGGATTCCGGCTCAAACCGGTGTTCGATGCGCGGCAGGTGCGAGGGGATAGGCTGGCGGCCGGCGCGCTCGCGCTTCGCGCACGGCTTCGCCTCCGGGACGGCCTGTTCGGCTTCGGCCTCGCAGGCGGCGATGTCGGTTTCCAGGGTTTCCTGGAACAGGTCGCGCTGTTCCGCGCTCAGCGCTTCACTCTTCGCGCCAAAGCGCAGCCGGCGCAGGTGGGCCAGTTCGAGGGTGAGGGCCTGGTTCTTGGCTTCGGCATGCTTGAGAGCGGCACTTAGCCGGGCGGTTTCGGCGGCCTGTTGTTGGAGTTGGTCGAGTAGCGCCTGAACCGAGTTGCGAGCCCAGTCGGGGAGTCCACCCGCGGCTTCGGTGAGGGCCAGTGCCTGTTCAGTACTCGAATCCATACTTGGATTTTACCCGGTCAAACTCGCGTAAAGCCGCGTGGATGCTGGGTTTACGCAGTCTCTTTGGGAGTAGTCCAACCTCCCCAAATAGGGAGGTGGACTACACGCGCCAGTGGGTCGGCGGCGGGGCTTCCAGGCGTTGCCAATCGACGCCGGTGATGAGCCATTGCCACTGCGCCGCCGTCAGGGTGCAAACCGGGGTCTCCACGCTGGGCCAGATGAAGTGGCCGCGATGCAGGCGCCGCTGGCAAAGCCAGACGCCGGTGCCATCCCAGATGAGGAGCTTGAGTCGGTTCTGACGGCGGTTGCGGAAGGCATAGGCGCTGCCGTCGCAGGGGGAACGGCCCAGGCTGTTCTGGATCCGCTGCGAGAGGCCCTCGATGCCAGTGCGCATGTCGATCGCTTCGACCACCAGCCAGACCTGGTTCGCTCTCGGCATCATGGCAACTGCCTCAGCAGATCGGCCAGCCAGGGCGCTTCTCCCGCCGGCAGTTCGATTCGCCAGCCCCCGGGACTGTGCAGCCGGATGACGTTGCCCATCGGGGACGTACCAACGCTAACCGGGACCAGGGTGAGCCTGGCCTTCCCCGCCGCGATGGCTTCCTTCTCCCTGCGGTGCCAGCGATAGAACGCCCGCTCTCCCAATCCGTGCCGCGCGCAGTACGCTCGTTGCGTCAGGTCGCTTTGACGCCACGCTGCAAGATGCCCTTGCCAGAATGCCGCCCCGTGCCGCTTCGCCATCTCAGCTGCCCCCAAGAAAGCATATAGCTTGCTCAGGCTCAGCGGGTCAGCACAGATGGGCGGGTTGGACGCTTACCACCCATTCGCCGAAGGAGAGGTTGGTGGTGACGATCAGCGAGGTCTTCTCATAGAGCTGGCTGATCAGGTGGAACAGCAGCGCACCGCCGGAAGCCGGGAACGGCAAGTAGCCCAGTTCATCCAGGATCACCGCGTCGATCTGCACCAGTTGCTTGGCCAGGTTGCCCGTCTTCCCCTGCTGTTTCTCCCGTTCCAGTTGGTTCACCAGATCCACCGCGTTGAAGAAGCGCACCCGTTTGCCCTGATGGATCGCGGCCACCCCCAGGGCCGTGGCGAAATGGGTCTTGCCGGTACCCGTCCCGCCCACCAGGATCAGGTTGTGGGCGCTTTCCATAAACGCAGCCGTCGCCAGTTGCTGAACCTGCGCCTGCGGCAAGGGCGTCTCCGACCAGTCGATGCCGGTCAGGTCGCGATGAATCGGGAAACGCGCCGCCTTGAGCTGGTAGCGCAGGCTGCGCACTTGCCGGTCGGCCTGCTCGGCTTCGATCAGGCGATCCAGCCAGGCTTCCGGTTGCATCGGTCGGCGTGGACCCTCAGCCAACAGTTCGCCCCAGGCGGTGGCCATGCCGTAGAGGTGCAGCGACTTCAGTTGGGCCAGGCGATCAATGGACATACTGGCCTCCACGCAGATGGTCGTAGCGGCTGCAATCGGCCAGCGGCTCGATCTGCAAACGGAGTTGGTCCGGCAGGCTGATTTCGCCGGGCCGAGGCGGTGCGGTCAGGCGGCGCAGTTCGTTCATGACCACGGCGGCGGTGATGACGCCACACTCCAGCGCCAGTTCACACGCCACTTGCAGGGACTCCAGTCCCACCTCGCGCGCGGCCAGCAGCAGTTCGACGAAGGCGCGGTCCCCCTTCGGCTGTTTCAGGATGCGATCCCGCACCACCCGGATCGGCGCCGGCAAGTCCCACTCCAGGAACGGTGCGCCGTTGCGCAGTGAGCCGGGCTTCTTCTCCAGCACCGGCAGGTAATGCCAGGGATCGCAGATCAATTGGTCCCGCCCGAAGCGGCGGCCATGCTCGGCAATCACGCTACCCTCGGCCACGATGCGCACCCGCTCCGCGCTGAGCCGCACCGACACCGCCTTCCCGGCATGGTCGGCGGGGACGCTGTAGCGGTTGCGGTCCACCCGAACCAGACAGGTGCTGGAGACGCGCAGCATCTGTTCGACATAGCCGTCGAAGGCGGCTGTGATCGCGCGCAGATGGGGGCCTTCCTGAGCAAAGCATTCGGCAATCGTGCGGCCGGGTTCGGCAGGGTGTTTGCGCTCGGCCAGTTCCCGGCAGCGGGTCGCCAGCCAGTCGTTCAGGGCGGCGAAGCTGGCAAACCGGGCCAGCGGGGTGAACAGCCATTCCCGCACATTGCCGACCTGGTTCTCGACCTGTCCCTTCTCCCAACCCGAGGCCGGCGTGCAGGCCACCGGCTCGAACAGATAATGATTGGCCAGCGCCAGGAAGCGGCGGTTGAACTGGCGTTCCTTGCCAACCAGGATGGCGTCGACCACGGCCTTGAGGTTGTCGTAGACCATGCGAACCGGCACGCCGCCGAAGAAGGCGAAGGCGCGGTTATGGGCGTCGAGCACCATCTCCTGGGTTTCCCTGGGGTAGGCGACGACGAACATCTGCCGGCTGTAGGCCAGGCGGAAGTGGGCCACCTTGATGGTCTGCATGACGCCGTCGATCTCGACATGCTCGTGGCTCCAGTCGAACTGGCCGACCTCGCCAGGCGCGAACACCAGGGGCACGAAGGCGTCCTTGATGGCGGGCCGGGTCTGGCTTGCCTTCCACTGCTTCACGAAGCGCTGCACGCTGTCGTAGGCGCCGCGATAGCCCTCAGCCTGCAAGCCCTCGAACAGACGGCGCGCGGTGCGCCGCTGGGCCTTGGGGAGATGCCGTTCGGTTTGCAGCCAGCCTTCCAGCGTGGCCTGGAATTCACCCAGCTTGGGGGCGGGTTGCTTCTGGCGGCTGTAGACCGGCTCGGCCTCGGTCTGCAGATGCTTGCGAACGGTCTGGCGGGAGAGCTTCAGGTCGCGGGCAATCGAGCTGATGCTCTCCTTGCTGACCAGGTGGCGGCGCCGGATTTCGGCTATGACTTCCATGGATAACACCCCAGATTCCCCGGCAAAAACGCCGGATGGTTGCACACCCCGGGGTGGTAACTATTGGACGCTGTTTACCCCGGAAATCTGGAAAGTTTTCCACGCTG
>JADJYY010000033.1 GCA_016719465.1 Hydrogenophilales bacterium | reverse complement strand
TGTTCACCCTGAACGCCTGGGCGCAGGTACTCGCCCCTGACGTGCTCGCCAGGAACACCACCAATGAGGTGCTCCGCATCGTCAAACAGGACAAGGATCTCAAGAACGGCAACACCAAAAAGATCCTGGCCCTGGTGGAAGAAAAGATCCTTCCCAATTTCGATTTTCGCAAGATGACCCAATTGGCCGTGGGCAAGAACTGGAGCAAGGCCACGCCGGAGCAGCAGCAGGAACTGGTGGACCAGTTCAAGACCATGCTGGTGCGCACCTACTCGGCTTCCCTGACCAGCGTCTCCGATTACAAGATCGAATTTCCGCCCCTGAGGATGGCGCCCGGCGATACCGAGGTGACCGTGAGCACCGTGGTCAGCAAACCCGGCGCGCCGCCCATTCCCATCGATTACCGCATGGAGAAGCAGGATGCCGGCTGGAAGGTGTTCGACGTGCTGGTGGACAACGTCAGCATGGTCACCGTCTATCGGAATTCCTTCAATTCCGAGGTGCGCAAGGGCGGTATCGAGGGCCTGGTGGCTTCCCTCAGCCGCCGGAACCAGCCGCCCGCGCCGGCGGGGGGCGGCAAGTAATGCGCGTGGAGGCCGGCGTGGCCGCCCTGGAGGGCGACCTGCTCCTGGAAAACGCCAGCCGCCAACTGGCCGAGGCCGAGGCGGCCGTGGGCGATGGCATCTCGGTCTTCGACCTGTCCGGCGTGAGAAACGTGGATTCCTCGGCCCTGAGCCTGATGCTTTCCCTGCGCCGCCGGGCGGCCGGCAAGCCCATCGAGTTTCGCGCCGTCCCGGAAAGCCTAGCCAGCCTCGCCAAGCTTTACGGCATCGCGGATCAGCTCTGATTCCCGGCCATGGCCGCCGCCGTCCGCCTGCGCGGCCTGCACAAGCGTTTCCCCCGGGTCCATGCCCTGCGCGGCATCGACCTGGAGATCGCGGAAGGTGAATTCTTCGCGCTGCTGGGACCCAACGGCGCCGGCAAGACCACGCTGATCAGCATTCTCGCGGGACTGACCCGGGCCACGGACGGCTCGGTGTCCATCATGGGGTTCGATGTGGCCCGCCAGTATCGACAGGCGCGCCGCGCCCTGGGCGTGGTGCCCCAGGAACTGGTGTACGACCCGTTCTTCACGGTGCGGGAGACCCTGCGGCTGCAGTCGGGCTACTTCGGCCTGCGGCGCAACGATGCCTGGATCGACGAGTTGTTGGCCAATCTGGGGCTCGCCGACAAGGCCGATACCTATACCCGCCTGCTCTCCGGCGGCATGAAGCGACGGGTGCTGGTGGCCCAGGCCCTGGTCCACAAACCCCCGGTGATCGTGCTGGACGAGCCCACGGCCGGGGTCGACGTGGAACTGCGGCAATCCCTCTGGCACTTCATTCGCCGGCTCAACCGGGACGGGCACACCATCCTGCTCACGACCCACTACCTGGAAGAGGCCGAGACCCTGTGCGAACGGGTGGCGATGCTCAAGGAAGGCAGACTGGTGGCGCTGGATCGCACCGAAAACCTGCTGCGCGGCGGTGGGGGACGCCGACTGGTCCTGGAACTGGATGTGACCGAATTGCCCGCTTCCTTGCGCCCACGCCTGACCGGCCGGGACGGAGCCCGCTTCATCCTCGATCTGCCCGATTACGGCGACCTGGAAGCCATCCTGGCCAGCTTGCGCCAGGCGGGAGTCGGGGTGTGCGACATGGCGCTGGGCCAGGCCGATCTGGAGGAGGTCTTCCTCAAGATCATGCATGGGGTCGGGCATGACACCCCGGAACAGGCATGAGCGGTTTCCGAACCCTGCTCTACAAGGAAATCCTGCGCTTCTGGAAGGTGCTGGTGCAGACCGTGGGGGCCCCCGTGCTCACCGCTCTGCTGTACCTGCTGATCTTCTCCCACGTGCTGGAAGAGCACGTGCAGGTCTACCCCGGGGTGAGCTACACCGCCTTCCTCATGCCCGGTCTCATCATGATGTCGGTGCTGCAGAACGCCTTCGCCAATTCCTCGTCCTCCCTGATCCAGTCCAAGATCACCGGCAACATCGTGTTCGTGCTGCTGCCGCCCCTGTCCTACCTGGAGTTCTTCATGGCCTACCTGATCGCCGCCCTGGTGCGCGGTTTCACGGTCGGGTTGGGGGTGTTGCTGGTGGGCCTGTTCTTCGCCGACATTGAAATGCGTTATCCCCTCTGGATACTGGCCTTCGCCCTGTCTTCCGGCGCGGTGTTCGCCTGCATGGGCATCATGGCCGGCATCTGGGCCAATCAATACGACAACCTGGCCGCCGTGCAGAACTTCCTGATCATGCCGCTCACCTTCCTGTCCGGCGTGTTCTATTCCATCCACTCCCTTCCCGACTTCTGGCAGGGCGTGTCCCACTTCAACCCGGTGTTCTACATGATCGACGGTTTCCGCTACGGCTTCTTCGGCCAGGGCGACGTGGACCCCTGGTTGAGTCTGGCCGTGGTAACGCCTTTCGTCGTGCTGCTATCCGGCCTGACTTTGATGATGTTGAAGTCGGGCTATAAACTCCGCCATTAACTTTCTTCTGGCCCCAGGCCTTCCGAAACAGGATTCCCCCATGGTGACCCCCCAGCAAATCCAGCAATGGATCCAGGCCGGCCTGGCCTGCGACCACATCCAGGTGGCCGGCGACGGCCAGCATTTCGAGGCCGTCATCGTCAGCCCGGAGTTTCGCGGCAAGCTGCCCCTGGCGCGCCACCAGTTGGTCTACCAGGCCCTGGGCGAGCGCATGCACGCGGAAATCCACGCCCTGTCCATGAAGACCCTGACCCCGGAAGAATGGGCGGCAAGGAATGGATAAGCTCGTCATCACCGGCGGCGCCCGGCTTTCCGGCGAAGTCGCCATCTCCGGCGCCAAGAACGCCGCCCTGCCCATTCTCTGCGCCAGCCTGCTGTCCGCCGAGCCCCTGACGCTGACCAACGTGCCCGGTCTCAACGACATCGGCACCATGCTCAAGCTCCTGGCCCAGATGGGCGTCAAGGTGGAACGGGACGGCGAGAACGTCACTCTGGATGCCTCCGGCCTGAACAATCCCCTGGCGCCCTACGAGCTGGTGAAGACCATGCGCGCCTCCATCCTGGTGCTGGGGCCGCTGCTGGCCCGTTGCGGCGAGGCAAAGGTGTCCCTGCCCGGTGGCTGCGCCATCGGCGCCCGGCCCGTGGACCAGCACATCAAGGGTCTGTTGGCCATGGGCGCGGAAGTTGCCGTGGAGCACGGCTACATCACCGCCAAAGCCAGCAAGTTGAAAGGCGCGCGCCTGTTCACCGACATGGTCACCGTCACCGGCACCGAGAACCTGATGATGGCCGCCTGCCTGGCCGATGGCGAAACGATCATCGAAAACGCTGCCCGGGAGCCGGAAGTGGTGGACCTGGCCCAGTGCCTGGTGAGCATGGGCGCCCAGATCAGCGGCGCCGGCACCGACGTGATCCGCATCCGCGGCGTGGAACGCCTGCATGGCGCGACCCACCGCATCATGCCGGACCGCATCGAGACCGGCACCTTCCTGTGCGCGGCGGCGGCCACCGGCGGCGACATCCGCCTTACCGGCACCTCCACCGGCTACCTGGACGCCGTGGTGGACAAGCTCATGGATGCCGGCTGCGAGATCGTCGGCGAGAAGACCCCCAGCCACGAATCCATCCACATCATCGCGCCGGCCCGGCTCAAGGCGGTATCCATCCGCACCGCGCCTTACCCGGCTTTTCCCACCGACATGCAGGCCCAGTTCATGGCCATCAATGCCGTCGCCGACGGCACCGCCATCATCCGCGAGACCATTTTCGAGAACCGCTTCATGCACGCCGTGGAACTCCAGCGCCTGGGCGCGGACATCAAGATCGACGGCAACACGGCGGTGATGAAGGGCGTGGAGCGCTTGCAGGGCGCCACCGTCATGGCCACCGACCTGCGCGCCTCCGCCAGCCTGGTGATCGCCGGCCTGGTGGCGGAAGGGGAGACCCACATCGAGCGCATCTACCACCTGGACCGGGGCTATGACCGGCTCGAAAAGAAGCTCACCACCCTGGGCGCCATGATCAAACGAGAGAAAGCATGAGCGGCATCACCCTCGCCCTGTCCAAGGGCCGCATCTTCGACGAAACCCTGCCCCTGCTGGCGGCGGCGGGCATCACGCCGAGCGAGAGCCCGGAGACTTCGCGCAAGCTGATCATCGGCACCAACCGGCCGGACGTGCGCCTCATCATCGTGCGCGCCACCGACGTGCCCACCTATGTCCAGCATGGCGCCGCCGACCTGGGCATCGCCGGCAAGGACGTGCTCATCGAGCACGGTGGCGAGGGCTTGTACCAGCCGGTGGACCTGAACATCGCCAGGTGCAGGATGATGGTGGCCACGCCGGTGGGCTTCGACTACGAGGCCGCCGTGCGCCGGGGCGCCCGCCTGCGCGTGGCGACCAAGTACGTGCAGACCGCCCGCCTGCATTTCGCGCAAAAGGGCGTGCATGTGGACCTGATCAAGCTCTACGGTTCCATGGAACTGGCGCCCCTGGTGGGCCTGTCCGACGTCATCGTCGATCTGGTTTCCACCGGCGGCACCCTCAAGGCCAACAACCTGGTGGCGGTGGAGGAGATCATGAGCATCAGTTCCCGGCTGGTGGTCAACCAGGCCGCCCTCAAGCTCAAGCACGACGCCATCCAGCCCATCATCGAGGCGTTCCGGGGCGCGGTCGCGCCTTGAGCGAGGTCAGGAAAAAACGGGGATGCAAACCCTTGCCGCACTGCGGCATGGCTATAATCCGGCCAGTCACGTCATTTCCAGTTAGACCCCGATCATGACCGCTCTCACCATGACCCGTTTGGATGCCGCCGCGCCGGATTTCAAGGCTCGCCTGGCGGAATTGCTGGCCTTCAACGACGCCACCGACAGCGCGGTGCAGAACGCCGTTTCGGAGATTCTTGCCGGTGTGCGCGCCCGGGGCGACGCGGCGGTGCTTGAATACACGGCCCGTTTCGACCGCCTCAACGCACCCGACATGGCTGCCCTGGAACTGCCCCGGGCGGAGTTGCATGCCGCCCTGGAAAAGCTCCCCCTGCGCCTGGAGAAATCCCTCAAGGCGGCCGCCGATCGGGTGCGCGCCTACCACGAGAAACAACGCCAGGAATCCTGGACCTACACCGAGCCGGACGGCACCGTGCTGGGCCAGCAGGTCACGCCCCTGGACCGGGTCGGTCTCTATGTGCCCGGCGGTAAGGCGGCGTATCCGTCTTCAGTGTTGATGAACGCCATTCCCGCCAAGGTGGCCGGCGTCAGGGAGCTCATCATGGTGGTGCCCACGCCGGATGGGGTGAGGAATGATCTGGTGCTGGCCGCCGCCGCCGTGGCGGGCGTGGACCGGGTGTTCACCATCGGCGGCGCCCAGGCAGTGGCCGCCCTGGCCTACGGCACCGAGACCATTCCCCAGGTGGACAAGATCGTCGGCCCCGGCAACGCCTACGTGGCCGAGGCCAAGCGCCGGGTGTTCGGCATCGTCGGCATCGACATGATCGCCGGCCCCTCGGAAATCCTGGTGATCTGCGACGGCAAGACCAATCCGGACTGGATCGCCATGGACCTGTTCTCCCAGGCCGAGCACGACGAACTGGCCCAGTCCATCCTCATTTCCCCGGACGCCACCTTCCTCGACGCGGTGCAGGCCAGCGTGCGCCGGCTGTTGCCCACCCTGCCGCGCCAGGACGTGATTTCCGCTTCCATCGGCAACCGGGGCGGCCTGATCCTGTGCAAGGATCTGGCCGAGGCCGCCGAGATCGCCAACTTCATCGCCCCGGAACACCTGGAGTTGTCGGTGGAAGACCCCAACGCCATGCTGCCCCTGATCCGCCACGCCGGCGCCATCTTCATGGGCCGCAACACCTGCGAGGCCCTGGGCGACTACTGCGCCGGCCCCAACCACGTGCTGCCCACCTCGCGCACGGCGCGCTTCTCCTCGCCCCTGGGGGTGTACGACTTCCAGAAGCGTTCCAGCCTGATCCACGTCTCCGAGCAGGGGGCGAAGAGCCTGGGCGAGATCGCCACCGCCCTGGCCTATGGCGAAGGTTTGCAAGCCCACGGCCGCTCCGCCGAATATCGGATGGGAAGTTAAAGTTGACAGTTGGCAGTAGGCAGTTCTCAGCGCCCCTCTGATTTTTCCGCCGACCGCAAACTGACGACTGACGACTGCTTCATGAAGCCCGATCAACTCATCCGCCCCGAAATCCTGGCCCTGTCCGCCTACCATGTCGCCGACGCGGCCGGCATGGTGAAGCTGGATGCCATGGAGAACCCCTATCGCCTGCCGGACGGGTTGCGCGGGGAGTTGGGCGCGCTGCTGGGCGACGCGGCCATCAACCGCTATCCCGATCCCCAGGCGCCCGGCGTGCAGCGGGCCCTGCGCGCGGCCTTCGGCATCGCGCCGGAATACGACATCCTGCTGGGCAACGGTTCCGACGAACTGATCCAGATCCTGGCCATGGCCCTGGCCAGGCCCGGCGCCACCCTGCTGGCGGTGGAACCCTCCTTCGTCATGTACCGCATGATCGCCGGTTTCGCCGGCATGCGTTACGTGGGCGTGCCCCTGAAGGCGGACTTCACCCTGGACGAGGCGGCCGTGCTGGAGGCCGTAGAGCGGGAGGAGCCGGCACTCACCTTCCTGGCCTACCCCAATAATCCCACCGGCAACGCCTTCGACCGGGCCGCCGTGGAGCGCATCATCGCCGCCTCGCCCGGGCTGGTGGTGGTGGACGAGGCCTATCACGCCTTCGCCGGCGGCCTGAGTTTTCTCGACGCCCTGGCCCGCTTCGACAACCTGCTGCTCATGCGCACGGTTTCCAAGCTCGGCCTGGCCGGCCTGCGCCTGGGCTATCTGGTGGGAAAACCCGCCTGGATCGGCGAGTTCGACAAGGTGCGCCTGCCGTATAATGTCAACGTCCTGACCCAGGTGGCGGCCCGATACGCCCTCTCGCACGTGGATGTCCTGGAAGCCCAGGCGGCCACCCTGGTCGGTGAACGGGGGAGTCTGTTTCAGGCCTTGTCCGCTCTTGCCGGAGTGGAGGTTTTTGAAAGCCGCGCCAATTTCATTCTGTTCCGGGTGTCCGACGCCCCCAGGGTGTTCGCCGGCCTCAAGGCCCGGGGCGTGCTGATCAAGAACCTGCATGGCGGCCATCCCCTGCTGAATCACTGCCTGCGGGTCACCGTGGGCGCCCCGGAAGAGAACGAGGCTTTCCTGACCGCCCTGGCGGACGAACTGGACCACTGAGATGCGCAGCGCCGAAGTCACCCGCAACACACTGGAAACCAAGATCACCGTCAAGATGAATCTCGACGGCGCCGGCAAGTCCGCCTTCCGCACCGGCGTGCCCTTCCTGGAACACATGCTGGACCAGGTGGCGCGCCATGGCCTGATCGACCTGGACATCGAGGGCGAGGGCGACCTGCACATCGACGCCCACCACACCGCCGAGGACATCGGCATCACCCTGGGCCAGGCCTTCACCAAGGCCCTGGGCGACAAGAAGGGCATCCGCCGCTACGGCCATGCCTACGTGCCCTTGGACGAGGCCCTGTCGCGGGTGGTGATCGACCTGTCCGGCCGCCCCGGACTGGAGTTCCATGTGGAATTCACCCGCGCCCGCATCGGCGACTTCGACGTGGACCTGTTCCGGGAATTCTTCCAGGGCTTCGTCAACCATGCCGGCGTCACCCTGCACGTGGATTGCCTGCGCGGCGTCAACGCCCACCATCAGGCCGAAACCGTGTTCAAGGCCTTCGGCCGCGCCCTGCGCATGGCCGTCGAGGCCGATCCGCGCATGGGCGATAGCCTGCCTTCCACCAAGGGCAGTCTGTAAATGGCCGATATCGCCGTGATCGACTACGGCATGGGCAACCTGCATTCCGTGCGCAAGGCCCTGGAACACGTGGCGCCGGGGGCCCAGGTGGTGGTCACCGACGATCCCGCCCTCATCGCCTCGGCGGCGCGCGTGGTGTTCCCCGGCCAGGGGGCGGCCCCCGACTGCATGGCGGAAATCGAATCCCATGGCCTGCGCCATGTCATTCTCGACGCGGCGGCCAGCAAGCCCTTTCTGGGGATCTGCATGGGACTGCAGGTTCTGTTCGATCACAGCGAGGAGGGCGATACGCCCTGCCTGGGCCTGATGGCGGGACAGGTGAAGCGTTTTCCCGATGCGTCCATGCGCGACACGGCCGGCAACAAGCTCAAGGTGCCCCACATGGGCTGGAACAATGTGCGCCAGGCCATGCCCCATCCCCTGTGGACGGGCATCGAGGACGGCGCCCGCTTCTATTTCGTGCACAGCTATTTCGCCCAGCCGGCGGATGCCGGGGTGATCGCCGGCGAAAGCGCCTACCCTTTCCCCTTTACCTGCGCGGTGGCCCGGGACAACCTGTTCGCCGTGCAGTTCCACCCCGAAAAGAGCCAGGCGGCGGGCCTGCGCCTGCTCGCCAACTTCACCACCTGGGACGGCAATCAGAGGTAATCAGAGACAGCCATGCTCATCATTCCGGCGATCGATTTGAAGGACGGGCAGTGTGTCCGCCTGAAACAGGGCGAGATGGACAGCGCCACGGTGTTTTCCTCCAACCCGGCCGACATGGCCGGGAAGTGGCTGGCCAGCGGCGCCCGGCGCCTGCACCTGGTGGACCTGAACGGCGCCTTCGCCGGCAAGCCGGTGAACGAGGCGGCCATCAAGGCCATCGTCAACGCGGTGGGCGACGAGATCCCCGTGCAACTGGGGGGTGGCATCCGCGACCTGGATACCATCGAGCGCTACCTGGACGATGGCATCACCTACATCATCATCGGCAGCGCGGCGGTGAAGAACCCGGGCTTCCTGCACGACGCCTGCACCGCTTTCCCCGGCCACATCATCGTCGGCCTGGACGCCAAGGACGGCAAGGTGGCGGTGGAGGGCTGGTCCAAGGTGACCCACCACGATGTCATCGACCTGGCGATGAAGTTCCAGGACTACGGCGTCGAGGGGGTGGTCTACACCGACATCGGCCGCGACGGCATGCTCTCAGGCGTCAACATCGAAGCCACCGTGAAGCTGGCCCAGGCCCTCACCATCCCGGTCATCGCCAGCGGCGGCATCACCAACCTGGACGACGTGCGCAAGCTTTGCGCCGTGGAAGGCGAGGGCATCATGGGCGCCATCACCGGCCGCGCCATCTACGAAGGCACCCTGGACTTCGCCGCCGCCCAGGCCCTGGCGGACGAACTGGGCGGCGGGGCGAACTGACTTGGGCCTGGCCAAACGCATCATTCCCTGCCTGGACGTCACCGCCGGCCGCGTCGTCAAGGGCGTCAATTTCGTCAATCTGCGGGATGCCGGCGATCCGGTGGAGATCGCCCGTCGCTACGACGAACAGGGCGCCGACGAACTCACCTTTCTGGATATCACCGCCACCTCCGACAACCGCGACCTGATCCTGCACATCATCGAGGATGTGGCCGCCCAGGTGTTCATCCCCCTTACCGTGGGCGGTGGCGTGCGCGCGGTGGAGGACGTGCGCCGGCTGCTCCACGCCGGCGCCGACAAGGTGTCCATCAACACCGCCGCCGTGTTCAACCCGCAACTGGTGAGGGATTGCACCGACCGCTTCGGCAGCCAGTGCATCGTGGTGGCCATCGACGCCAAGCAGACGGTCTGGGGCGCGACCCCGAAATGGGAAATTTTCACCCACGGCGGGCGCAAGCCCACCGGCCTGGATGCCCTGGAATGGGCGCGCAAGATGGAGGAACTCGGCGCCGGCGAGATCCTTCTCACCAGCATGGACCGGGACGGCGCCAAGATCGGTTTCGACCTGAACCTGACCCGGGCCATCGTCGACGCCGTGAATATTCCCGTCATCGCCAGTGGTGGCGTGGGCAACCTGCGACACATGGCGGACGGCGTGAAGATCGGCGGCGCCGACGCGGTGCTGGCCGCCAGCATCTTCCACTTTGGCGAATACACCGTGGAGCAGTGCAAGCACTTCATGGCCGAGCAAGGCATAGAGGTAAGACTGTGAGCGAGAAGACGGTCCCGGGACGGCCGGGCGATCGACATGATGCCTGGCTGAACAAGATCAACTGGTCCGACGACGGCCTGTTGCCGGCCATCGCCCAGGACGCCAAAACCGGCGAGATCCTCATGGTGGCCTGGATGAACCGGGAAGCCTTGAAGCGCACCGTGGAAACCGGCGAGGCGGTGTACTGGTCCCGTTCCCGCAAGAAACTGTGGCACAAGGGCGAGGAATCCGGCCACACCCAGAAGGTGCTGGAACTGCGCCTGGATTGCGACGAGGACGTGCTCCTGATGAAGATCGAACAGATTGGCGGCATCGCCTGTCATACCGGTCGGCGCAGTTGCTTTTTCCAGAAGCTGGAAAACGGTCAGTGGGTGTCGGTGGAGCCGGTGCTCAAGGACCCCCACGAGATCTACAAGAAATGAGCCCATCCCACGAATCCGGCCGCGATATCCTGGACCGCCTGGCGGAAACCCTGGAAGCCCGCAAGCACGCCGACCCGCAAAGCTCCTACGTGGCCAGGCTGTACGCCAAGGGCCTGGACGCCATCCTGAAGAAGGTGGCCGAGGAAGCGGCGGAGACCATCATGGCCGCCAAGGATGGCGCGCGGGAAAAAGTGGTCTATGAAACCGCCGACCTATGGTTTCATTCGCTGGTGCTGCTGGCCCAGCAGGGCATCCATCCCGGCGAGATTCTCAATGAGCTGGCCCGACGCGAAGGTTTGTCCGGACTGGCGGAAAAAGCCGCGCGCAAGGAACAGACATGAGCGAGAACTGCATTTTCTGCAAGATCGTGGCGGGAGAAATTCCCTGCCGCAAGATTTATGAAGACGACGACGTGCTGGTCTTTCACGACATCCATCCCGCGGCGCCGGTGCATTTCATGATCATCCCCAGGCGCCACGTGGCTTCCCTCGCGGAATGCGACGAAACTCATCGGGACGTTCTGGGAAAAATCCTTATACTGGCGCCCCGCCTGGCCCGCGAGCAGGGCCTGGCGGACGGTTTTCGCACCGTGATCAACACGGGCAGGGGCGGTGGGCAGGAGGTGTTTCACCTGCATGTCCACGTTATCGGCGGCAACGGGCCGCGCCCGCTTTAATTCGTTTAATCGAGGAGAAACACCATGGGCTCATTCAGCATCTGGCATTGGTTGATCGTACTGGTGATCGTTCTGCTGGTGTTCGGCACCAAGAAGCTGCGCAACATCGGCGGCGACCTGGGCGGCGCCGTGAAGAACTTCAAGGAAGCCATGGGCGAGGAAAAGAACAAGCCCACCGAGTTGCCGCGCGAAGGCGAGACCCGCGGCACCACCATCGAGGGCGAGGTCAAGGACAAACAGCAGAGCTGAATCCGGTAAGGAGAGAGGAGTGAGGGGCGAGGCGTAAAGAACACCCCCCCGGTCCCCTCACTCCTCACCCCTCGCTCCTCACTCCCCCATGTTCGATCTCGGCTTCTCCGAACTCCTCGTCATCGGTCTGGTGGCCCTCGTGGTCATCGGACCCGAGCGCCTGCCCAAGGTGGCGCGCAGCGCCGGGCAATGGCTCGGCAAGCTCAACCGCTATGTCTCCCAGGTCAAGCAGGACATCGACCGGGACATCAAGCTGGAGGAGTTGCGCAAGATGCAGCAGGACATGAAGGACGCCGCCCAGAAGTACGAGATCATGGCCGGCGACGTGAAGCGGGAGGCGGAAACCGTGGTGGAGCAGGAAACCACCCAGATCAGCCGGGTCATGCAGGCCATGAGCGTTACCGATGGCGGTCTGGCCATGCAGGAGTATGAAAAGATCAAGGCCGAGGCATCGGCCGCGGGTGACGCGAACACGCCGGGCGAGGGCGAGGCCCTCCCCGCTCTGGCGGCTACGCCGGCGACCGAGGCGGTCGATACCGCGTCCACCGCTGGCACCGGCGCAGCCGAGGCGGGGCCGCCCCCGCCCAAGGTGGCGCGCGCGCCGGACGGCTCTCCCGACGGCTCCGCCGGCTGAAGCGATCCCCCCTCCATGCACATCGACGGCCAGGAAACCTTCATCTCCCATCTGATCGAGCTGCGCGATCGGCTGCTGCGCGCTTCCATCGCCTGGATCGTGCTGTTCGTCTGTCTGTTTCCGTTCGCCAACGATCTCTACACGGTGCTGGCCCAGCCCCTGCTTTCCAAGCTGCCCCAGGGAGGGCAGATGATCGCCACCGAGGTGGTCACGCCCTTCTTCGTGCCCATCAAGGTGGCCATGATGGCGGCTTTTCTGGGGGCGCTGCCCTACATCCTCTACCAGGTCTGGGCGTTCATCGCGCCCGGCCTGTATTCCCACGAGAGAAAGATGATCCTGCCCCTGGTGGTGGCGAGCGTGTTCCTGTTCGCCTGCGGCATGGCCTTCGCCTATTTCCTCGTGTTTCCGGTGGTCTTCGGCTTCATTATCGGCATCGCTCCCCAGGGTGTGGCGGTGATGACCGATATCGGCAAGTACCTGGATTTCGTCATCACCATGTTCCTGGCCTTCGGGCTCACCTTCGAGGTGCCCATCGTGGTCATCGTCCTGGCCATGACGGGAATCGTCGAGGTCGGCAAGTTCAAGGAGGCGCGGCCTTACGTCATCGTCGGCGCCTTCGTCATCGGCGCCATCTTCACGCCGCCGGACGTGGTGTCCCAGATCATGCTCGCCGTGCCGCTGTGGCTGCTGTACGAACTGGGCGTAATCATCGCCGGCTGGGTGGTGAAGAACCGGCCGGCCGCGCCGGCTCCCGAGGCGGAGGTGTACAAACCGCTGTCGGAAGAGGAACTGGAGTCCGAACTGGATCGTCTCGATGACGAACAGAAGAAGGCCGGATGACGCACTAATTCGGTGCGATATTTCCGCAGGCGCCCCGTCATGGGGCGTTTTGTTTTTACCTC
>JADJYY010000032.1 GCA_016719465.1 Hydrogenophilales bacterium | reverse complement strand
TGGGCTTCAGCCAGGACAGGGGCGACACGGTAAACGTGGTGAACGCCGCCTTCACGGAAAGCAAGGCGGAGCTCGACATCCCGGTCTGGAAGGATCCGGACAACGTGTCCATGGCGAAATCCCTGCTCAAGAACCTGATCATTTTCGGCCTGGCTTTCTATCTCGTATTCGGGGTTCTGCGCCCCCTTCTGCGTGACTTGGTCAAACCACCGGAAACCGCCCCCCACGCCGGCGCGACCGGCGCCATGTACCCGGGCGAGGCCGGCGCCGCCAACCGCGCCGTCCCGGCGGAGGCCTACACGGACACCCTGGGCAAGGTCAAGGAATTCACCAAATCCAATCCCAAGGTGACGGCCGACATCGTCAAGGAATGGATGGGCAAGGAATGAGCGACACCAGCGTCAACGAGTGCGCCATCCTGATGCTCGCGCTGGGCCACGAGGAAGCCGCCGAGGTGTTCAAGTACCTGGGCCCCAAGGAAGTCCAGAAGCTGGGCGTGGCCATGACCAACATCGGCAACGTCAGCCGCGAGCAGATCGATACCGTCCTGAGGTCGTTCATCGATGAAACCGAGGGCCGGGTCAGCCTGGGGGACTCCGACGAGTACATCCGCTCCGTGCTCAAGAAGGCGCTGGGGGACGACAAGGCCGCCCATCTCATCGACCGCATCCTGCAAGGCAATGAAAGCGCGGGCATCGAGAGCCTGAAATGGCTGGACTCCGCCAGCGTGGCGGAAATGATCCGCAACGAGCACCCCCAGATCATCGCCACCATCATGGTGCATCTGGAACGGGACCATGCCAGCGAAATCCTGAACATGCTGCCGGAACGCCTGCGCAACGATGTCATGGTGCGCATCGCCACCCTGGAAGGGGTGCAGCCCATGGCCATGCGGGAACTCAATGAGGTACTCACCCAGTTGCTGTCCGGCGGCGAAGTCACCAAGAAAAGCTCCCTGGGCGGCGTCAAGGCGGCGGCGGACATCCTCAACTACATGGGCGGGGCCATCGAGGCCTCGGTGCTGGCGAACATCCGCGAACACGACGCCGAGCTGGCCCAGAAGATCCAGGACCAGATGTTCACCTTCGACAACATCCTGGATCTGGATGACCGTTCCGTGCAATTGCTGCTGCGGGAGGTCCAGTCCGAGACCCTGATCATCGCCCTCAAGGGAACCTCCCAGGAACTCAAGGACCTCATCTTCAAGAACATGTCCAGCCGGGCCGCCGAGGCGCTCAAGGAAGATCTGGACGCCAAGGGCCCGGTGCGGCTGTCGGAGGTGGAGGCCGAGCAGAAGGAAATCCTCAAGATCGTGCGCAAACTGGTCGACGAGGGGCAGATCGTCCTCGGCGGCAAGGGTGGCGAGGAAGGCCTGGTGGAATAAGCCATGGGGCGGATTCCAATGTCCGCGGCGCGGGGCTGAGCCATGTCCAGGGTCATCCCCAAGGAACAATTGACGGCATACCAGCGCTGGGAACTCGCGGCCTTCGAGGACACCGCCTCTGCCGACGGCCGCCGCCACCCCGCCCCCGCCGACCCCGACCTTGCGGACGACGGGTCGAAGGTCGTCCTGCCCACCGCCCAGGAAGTGGAGGAACTGCACCAGGCCGCCTGGCGCGAAGGCTACGACCTGGGCCAGGAGGAAGGCCGCAAGGCCGGCTTCGAGGCGGGACTGAGGGATGGGGAAGACCAGGTCCGCCTGCTGCGCGCCCTGGTGGAAACCCTGGAGGCGGGCCGCCTGCGCCAGGACGAGGAGGTGGCGCGGGAAGTCCTGGCCCTGGCGCTGACCGTGGCCCAGCAGGTGGTACGCAAGGCCATCCAGATCAAGCCCGATCTGGTCCTGGGGGCCATACGCGAAGCCCTGCTTTCCCTGCCTGTTCTCAACGGCCACCACAAGATCGTCGCCCACCCGGACCATGTGGAGCTGGTGCGGGAATGGCTGGCCCAGGAACACGGCCACCTGTCCTGGAAGGTCGTCTCCGATCCCCAGCTTGAACCCGGCGGCTTTCGCCTGGAAAGCACCCACAGCGAAATGGATGGCAGCCTGCGGACACGCTGGCGGGAGATCACCGAATGCCTGGGCGTTGACGACGACTCATGGTTGAGCTGACGCCAACCGAACCGCTGCTCGCCTATCTCCGCGACTGCCAGGAAGCCGTCTGCCTGATCACGCCCTGGCGCACCACCGGCCGCCTCACCCGGGTCGCCGGATTGATCATGGAGGCCTCCGGGCTCAAGCTGGCCACCGGCGTTTCCTGCCGCGTGGCCATGTCCGGCGGGCAGCAGGTGGACGCCGAAGTGGTCGGGTTTTCCGGCGAGCGCCTGTTTCTCATGCCTTCCACCGACGTCTATGGCCTCGGCCCCGGGGCCACGGTGGAAATGGCGGCGGTGTGTGGTTTCGAACCGCCCCGTATCAACAGGCCCTATTACCGCCGACGCCGGATCGAGGATCGCATTCGGCAGGTTGCCGTCGGACCCGAGTTGCTTGGTCGCGTGATCGATGGCGCCGGTCGCCCGCTTGATCGTTTGGGAGCGCTGGAAACCTCGCGTCGGGCGCCGCTCCATTCCCGGCCATTCAATCCCATGGAACGGGAACCCATCAAGGACGTGCTTGACGTGGGGGTCCGCGCCATCAATGCCTTGCTTACCGTGGGGCGTGGCCAGCGCATGGGCCTGTTCGCCGGCAGCGGCGTGGGCAAATCCATGTTGCTGGGCATGATGGCCCGTTATACCGCGGCCGATGTGGTGGTGGTCGGCCTTATCGGCGAGCGCGGCCGCGAGGTCAAGGATTTCATCGAGAACATCCTCGGCGAGGAAGGGCTGAAACGCGCCGCCGTGGTCGCCGCCCCGGCCGACTCGCCGCCCTTGTTGCGCTTGCACGGCGCCGCCTATGCCACCTCCATCGCCGAGCATTTCCGCGACCAGGGATTGCATGTGCTGTTGATCATGGACTCCCTCACGCGCTTCGCCCAGGCCCAGCGGGAAATCGCCTTGGCCGTGGGCGAGCCGCCGGCCACCAAGGGCTACCCGCCATCGGTGTTCGCCAAGCTGCCGCAACTCGTCGAGCGGGCGGGCAATGGCCGCAAGGAAGGCGGCTCCATCACCGCCTTCTATACCGTGCTCATGGAAGGGGACGACCAGCAGGATCCGGTGGCGGACGCCGCCCGCGCCATCCTGGACGGGCACATCGTGTTGTCGCGGCAACTGGCGGACCAGGGCCACTATCCGGCCATCGACATCGAGGCCTCGGTCTCGCGCGCCATCACCGAACTGCTGCCCAAGGAAAACCTGGAGCAGGTGCGCCGCTTCCGGGCCCTGTATGCCCGCTACCAGCGCAGCCGCGACCTGATCACCATCGGCGCCTACGCGCGCGGCAACGACCCCCAGCTCGACGAGGCCATCGGCCTGTATCCGCAAATGGAGAAATTCCTGGTGCAGGACTTCCTGGACAAGGAGAACTACCCGGCCAGCCGGCAACAGCTCACGACCCTGCTGTCCGCATGAGAAGCCTGGCGGCCTGAATCCGGACCCCCGGAAAGCGAATTGCCGGCGCGGGGCCGGCAACGGAAACCAGGCGCCGTCGCCGGCGCCAGACAGCACGCTTAATTTTCGTGGGATTTCTTGGCCAGCTTCGCCCAGAGGAACAGACCCATGGCGATGATGAAACCAATGGTGAACAGGCTCAGTAGGCCGATGGGGGAGTTGAACAACAAACTCATGACTGCGTCCATGTGCGTGCTCCTATCGTTGCCCCGTCAGGGGTGCGTTGAGTGATTCGTTTCCACCGCCGCCAACTCCGTCATGCCGGAGAAGGGCGCCATCCATTGACCGGTAATCCGCCAGGCCCGGTCTTCCGCCTCGAGAACCAGAATGCGCTTGCCGTTGCCCACATCCGGCAGGTTCGCCCCGTAGGAGCCCCCGCCCGATCGCGCCAGGACGAGGGCGATATCCCGGCTCTCCCGGGTGGGGTGAATGATCGTCAGCGCCACCCGTTCCGGGGTCGTTGACAGTCGGCCTTTCAGGGTGACCTCCAGCCTGCCGTTGTCCGCGGTCATGCGGGCGAAGAGGCCCAACTCGGCCGCCAGCGTGTCGGCCGCGGTGGTCTTCTCCACCAGCGCGAAACCTTCCTTGCGATATTCGGCCCGGACCAGGCTGTCCGGTTCATGGGCGGCGATAAAGTAGGTGGTGAAGCCGGCGATCACGGCGGTGGCCGGCAGGCCGGCGATCAGCCAGACCATCGGCTCCTTCCACCAGGGTCGGTCGGTCGAGAGATCTAGCGCCATCATTTCACCACCCTATTTCAGGAAACTGGATTTGGCTTCGCGCACGATGCGGGCATCATCCTCGGCCTTGATCGTGAACATCACCGGCTGGCTCGGCCGCTTCAGGACCATGCGGTCGGCGCTCAGCACCACATTGAGGTTGACCGTGCCCAGGGCGGGAATCTCCACGCGATCGCCCGTGACCACCCGCAATCCGTCGATGCCGCTGGCCGCGATGCTGTAGCGATGCGGCTGGCCGTCCATGTTGATGATGCGCAACTGGTAGAGGTTTTCGATCTGGCCGTTGGCCGCCTCGCGCGACAGGGTCAGGCGGTCGCGCAGGATGTCCGCGCGCATCGGAATGCGCATCGCCAGGGTATAGAAGAAGGCGATGGTGATGACGCCGACCACGGCGATATAGAACAGGGTGCGGGGACGGAACACATGTTTGGGAATGTCCTTGTCCGGGTATTGCCCGTCGATGGCATTCTGGGTCGAGTAGCGGATCAGTCCCTTCGGGTAGCCCATCTTGTCCATGACCTGGTCGCAGGCGTCGATGCAGGCGGCGCAACCGATGCACATGTACTGCAGGCCGTTGCGGATATCGATGCCGGTGGGGCAGACCTGCACGCAGATGCCGCAGTCGACGCAATCCCCCAGCCCCAACGCCTTGTGATCGACCGTCTTCTTGCGCGCGCCGCGCGATTCGCCGCGCTTGTAGTCATAGGTGATGATCAGGGTATCCGTGTCGAACATCACGCTCTGGAAGCGGGCGTAGGGGCACATGTACTTGCACACCTGCTCGCGCATGAAGCCGGCGAACCCCCAGGTGGCGAAGGCATAGAAGAAGATCCAGAAGGTTTCCCAGGGGCCGAAGGAGAGTTCCCGCATTTCCTGCCAGAGCACCGTGGCCGGGGTGAAATAGGCCACGAAGGTGAAACCCGTCCACAGCGACAGCAAGACCCAGACCACGTGCTTGCCGCCGCGGCGGAGGATCTTCTGTCCATTCCACGGCATGTCATTGAGTTTTTTCTGCTGCTTGTAGTCGCCCTCGATCCAGTTCTCGATCCACATGAACAGTTCCGTGTAGACCGTCTGGGGGCAGGCATAGCCGCACCAGAGGCGCCCGGCGATGGCGGTGAACAGGAACAGGCCCAGGGCCGAGAGAATCAGGATGACCGCGAACCAGATGAAGTCCTGGGGCCAGAACACCCAGTCGAACAGGAAGAACTTGCGCGCGCCCAGATCGAACAGGACCGCCTGGCGATCGTTCCAGGTAATCCAGGGCAGCCCGTAGAAAATCAGCTGCGTGAAGACCACCAGCGCCACGCGCCAGTAATTGAAAACGCCGCTTACCGCGCGTGGATAGATTTTCTCGTGGACGGCATACAGCGATTGCTCCGTCTCGCCCCCGGCATTCTTGATGATGGGGATGTCCACAGGCTTGTGTTCGGACACGACATACCTCTCTCAACTGAAAACCACCGGGTATCCCCGGTCGTTTCTATCCCGGCGCCACGATGCGGCGCGGACGGAGCCCATCCCGGGCGCTTTCCGTTCCGGAAGCCAGCCCACTCCGGGAAGTCGGGCTGGCTTCCGGGGCCGACCGGCGGGTCAGCCCCGGAACCGCGGGCGCCTAGTTGGCGGCCGGCGCGGCCGCCTCGGCCGAAGCGGCCTCGACCGGCGCCGGTGCGGCGGGCTTGACCCCGCCGCCCAGTCCCCAGACATAGGCGCTCAGGAGATGCACCTTGGCCTCGCCCAGGGCTTCCAGCTGGGCGGGCATGCCACCCTTGCGGCCCTTGACGATGCTTTCGGTGATCGCTTCCACGCTGCCACCGTACTGCCAGGCGTCGTCAACCAGGTTGGGGAAACCGGCGGCATTCATGCCCTTGCCATCCTCGCCATGGCAGCCCGCGCAGGCCGCGTACTTTTCCTTGCCCGCGGCGGCCAGGGCCGCATCGTGGGGCTTGCCGCCCAGGGACAACACATAGTTGGCCACTTCCCTGGCGCCCCGCTCGTCGCCCGCCATGCCGCCGGGCATCTCGCCGACGCGGCCGTTGGCGATGCTGGACTTCACGTCGTCGGGGGTGCCCCCGAACAGCCAGAGATTGTCGGCCAGATTGGGGAAGCCCTTGCCGCCCTGGCCGCCGGAGCCATGACACTGGGAGCAGTAGGTCATGAACAGGTTCTGACCCATCTCCCTGGCCTTCGGGTCGGCGGCGACCGCCATCAGATCCTGGGACTTGAACGGCGCCATGACCTTCTCGAACTCGGCATCCACCGCGTCCTTGTCGTCCTTCCACTCCTGGTAGGAACTCCAGCCCAGCGTGCCGGCGTACTTGCCGAAACCGGGATAGAGCACGAGATAGACGATGCCGAAGACGATCAGGGCATAGAACATCCACATCCACCAGCGTGGCAGCGGATTGTTGAGCTCCTGCAGGTCGCCGTCCCAGGTCGGCGCCATGACTTCGGCCTGTTCACCCTCGGCGAGTTTCTGGGTGGTCTGGCTCTTGAGCAGCCAGAGGGAAAAGACGATGCCAATAACGGTGAGCGCGGCAATGTAGTAATGCCAGAACTCACTCAAAAAGTCTGATCCTGCGAAATCGGTCATTTTGAATGTCTCCTAGTCGGTGAGGCGTTTGCCGGCATCGCGGGCACCGTCCGCATCCTCCTGGAACGGGAGGTTGGCGGCGTCCTCGAACTTGCCCTTGTTCTCGCGGTGGAAGGCCCACCAGATGATGGCGACGAACAGGATGAAGAACAGGACGGTCACGATGGAACCGAGGATGCCGACGTCCATGTCACTTGGCCTTCGGGGCGGAAGTGCCCAGCACTTGCAGGTAGGCGATGATCGCGTCCATTTCCGTCTTGCCTTCCAGCATGGCGGGGGCCTCGGCGATCTCCTGCTCGGTGTAGCCATGACCGACGATATTCAGGGTCTTCATCTTGGCCTGGATCTCGGACGCGTCCGCCGGCGTGTCGGCCAGCCAGGGGTAGGCCGGCATGTTGGACTCGGGCACCACGTCACGGGGGTTCATCATGTGGGTGTAATGCCAGTCATCGGAATACCGTCCGCCGACGCGGTGCAGATCCGGCCCGGTGCGCTTGGAACCCCACAGGAACGGACGGTCATAAATGAACTCGCCCGCCACCGAGAAGTGGCCATAGCGTTCCGTTTCGGCGCGGAACGGGCGCACCATCTGGGAGTGGCAGCCCACGCAACCCTCGCGGATATAGATGTCGCGGCCGGTCAGTTGCAGCGCGTTGTAGGGCTTGAGCCCCTCCACGGGCTGCGTGGTGGACTTCTGGAAGAACAGCGGCACGATCTGGACCAGACCGCCGACGGACACGACCAGGAAGGTCAGGACCATCAGCCAGCCGATGTTCTTTTCAAGAGCCTTGTGCGAAAACATAGCTTGTCTCCTTGTCCGTTAAGCCGCGACGGCTTCGGGGATACGGGCGTCGTTGACGGCCTTGCCCGCGGCGACGGTTTTCCACACGTTGTAGGCCATCAGCAGCATGCCGGCGAAGAACATGGTGCCGCCGATCAGGCGAATCGTGTAGAAGGGATACATGGCGTTTACGGACTGGGCGAAGCTGTAGGTCAGCGTGCCGTCCGCGTTGGTGGCGCGCCACATCAGACCTTGCGCCACGCCGGCGATCCACAGAGCGGCGATGTAGAGCACGACGCCGATGGTGGACCACCAGAAGTGAACGTTGATCAGACGGGTGCTGTACATTTCTTCACGGCCGAACAGGCGCGGGATGAGGTGATACAGGGAACCGATGGAGATCATCGCCACCCAGCCCAGGGCGCCGGAGTGCACGTGACCGATGGTCCATTCGGTGTAGTGGGACAGGGCGTTCACGGTCTTCACCGACATCATCGGTCCCTCGAAGGTCGACATGCCGTAGAAGGACATGGCGGTGATCAGGAACTTCAGGATGGGATCGGTGCGCAGCTTATGCCAGGCGCCGGACAGGGTCATGATGCCGTTCATCATGCCGCCCCAGGAGGGCGCCAGCAGCATCAGAGAAAACACCATACCCAGGGATTGGGCCCAGTCGGGCAGCGCGGTGTACATCAGGTGGTGGGGGCCGGCCCACATGTAGATGAAGTTCAGCGCCCAGAAGTGCACGATGGACAGGCGGTAGGAGAAGATCGGACGGCCGGCCTGCTTGGGAATGAAGTAATACATCATGCCCAGGAAGGCGGTGGTCAGGAAGAAGCCCACCGCGTTGTGGCCATACCACCACTGCACCATGGCGTCGTGCACCCCGGAATAGGCGGAGTAGGACTTCATCCAGCCGCCGCCGGACAGGGCGATGGGCAGCTCGATGTTGTTGACCACGTGCAGCAGGGCGATGGTGACGATGTAGGCGCCGAAGAACCAGTTGGCCACGTAGATGTGCTTGGTTTTGCGCATCACGATGGTGCCGAAGAACAGCACGGCGTAGGCCACCCACACCACGGTGATGAGGATGTCGATGGGCCATTCCAGCTCGGCATATTCCTTGGAGGAGGTGAACCCCATCGGCAGCGTGACCGCAGCCAGCAGGATGACCAGTTGCCAACCCCAGAACACGAAGCCCGCGAGCCCGTCCGACAACAACCGGGTCTGACAGGTACGCTGGACGATGTACAGCGAGGTGGCGAACAACGCGGAACCACCGAAGGCGAAAATCACCGCGTTGGTATGCAACGGACGCAGACGCCCGTATGAAAGGTAGGGAGCCAGGGGTCCCAGAGCTTCGGTTAACGTGGGCCAGATGAGCTGAGCGGCAATGATGACGCCCACCAGCATCCCGACAATTCCCCATACGACCGTCATGATGGCGAACTGGCGGACGACCTTGTAGTTGTATGTTGCTTCCATACGGGTCTCCTTGAGCATTTCAGGCTGGGTCTAAAAAATGAATGCCGTATAAACGACATCGAAATCCTAAATAGGCGCTTGACTTATGTCAATCGTCGCCATTATTTGTTTTTGTGTTCTCGCGTAGATTTTCGGGCGGAGCGGGATACTCGTCGTCCATCAGAATGCGATGCGCCGGGCCCTCCATATCCTCAAACTGCCCGCTCTTGACCGCCCAGAGAAAAACCACGGCAATCGCCGCGACAAAAACCAGACTCAGGGGTATCAAAAGATAGAGGATGTCCATTGATTCACTTTATGCGTGCTTCGATGGTATTGCCCAACAAGGCCTGGACACAATCAAAATTCCTTATGTCGGTTCCTGGTGCCAGTTCCTGGTGCCGGCCCCTTATGCCGACCCCCTGTGGCGGACTCACGCCTTGCTGATACGCGACAGGCGCATGGCATTGAGCACGACCAGCAGGGACGATAGCGACATGCCGATGCCGGCCATCCAGGGCGTGACATAGCCCATGGCGGCGGCCGGAATGGCCAGGGCGTTGTAGAGCGCGGACCAGCCCAGGTTCTGCCTGATGACGATCTGGGCGCGCCGCGCCAGGCGGACGCCATCGGCCAGGCGGCCGATCTCGCTGGACAGGAGCACCATGTCCGCCGCCGCCTGGGCCGCTTCCGCGCCCTGATCCACGGCGATGGAAACCTGGGCCTGGGCCAGCACGGGCGCGTCGTTCACCCCGTCCCCGGTCATGGCCACGATGGCGCCGCGCCGCTGCAACGCCCGCACGGCGGCAAGCTTGTCTTCCGGCAACATGGCGCCGTGGGCGTCGGCTATGCCCAGTTCGGCCGCCAGCGCCGCCACATTCTCACTCCGGTCGCCGGAATAGAGATGCAGGCTGACGCCCAGACTCTTCAGATCGGCGATGAGTTGCCGCGCCTGGAGTCGCGTCGCGTCGCCCAGGGCGAACCAGGCCAGCACGCCCTCCGCGTCGGCCAGTCCGACCACGGTCACGCCATGGGGGAAGCGCCCCGGGTCGGGGGCGCCGTTGACGAATTCCGGCGCGCCCAGGCGGTAAACGCGCCCCTCGACCCGGCCTTCCACGCCGCGTCCCGGGACATAGCTCAACTGCTCGGCGTCCAGCGCGCCCTCCTGTTCCGCATCGCGCAGCGCCGCCGCCACCGGGTGGGTGGCGCCCTGCTCCAGGGCGCGGGCGATGGCCAGGGCCCCCTCGCGGTCGCCGCGCAGGACTTCCACATCCAGCAACTTGAATTCCCCGGTGGTCAGGGTGCCGGTCTTGTCAAACACAAAATCCGTGGCATGGGCCAGGGTTTCCAGGGCATGGCCGCGGGTGGACAGCAAACCCAGGCGGGTGAGCCGGCCCAGGGCGGCGGTGAGCGCCGCCGGGGTGGCCAGTGACAGGGCGCAAGGGCAGGACACCACCAGCACGGAAACCGTGATCCAGAATGCCCGGGAGGGATCGACGACATACCAGATCCCCGCCACGGCCACGGCCACCGCCAGCAGCGCGAAGACGAACCAGCCCGCCACCCGGTCGGCCAGCTGGGCCAGCCTGGGCTTTTCCGCCAGCGCCCGATCCAGCAGGCGGACGATGCCGGACAGCACCGTATCCGAGCCCACCTTTTCCACCTTCACCACCAGCGGGCTTTCCAGGTTGATGGTGCCGCCAATCGCCAGGCTCGCGGGATGTTTGGCGACGGGATGGGATTCGCCGGTGAGCAGTGATTCGTCCACGCTGGAACGCCCCTCCACCACCGAACCGTCGGCCGGGAAGCTCTCCCCCGGCCCCACCAGAACGTGGTCGCCCGGCGTCAGCTTGACCGCCGCCACCGTTTCATCCTGGCGGCTTTCCGGATAGCCCGGCAACAGCAATGCCGCGGCCGGAATCAGCTTGACCAGGCTTTCCGCCGCCTCGGCGGAACGCTTGCGGGCATTCATCTCCAGGAAGCGGCCGGTGAGCAGGAAGAACACGAACATGGTCACCGAGTCGAAATACACCTCCTCGCTGCCGACCAGGGTGCCATATACGCTGGCGGCGAAGGCGGCGCCCACGCCCAGGGCCACCGGCACGTCCATGCCGGCACGCTTGAGCTTGAGATCGCGCCAGGCGCCCTGGAAGAACGGCAGGGCGGAATAGAACACCACCGGCGTGGTCAGCAACATGCTGGCGAAGCGCATGAGCGCCTCGATGTCGCGCGACATGGTGTCTTCGTGGGCCAGATAGGTGGGCACGGCGTACATCATGACCTGCATCATGCCCAGGCCGGCGATGGCCAGGCGGCGGATGGCGGTGTTGCGCTCCTTGCGGAACAACTCCTCCTGGCGGCTGGTATCGAAGGGATAGGCGTGGTAACCGATGTCCTGGATGCTCTTCAGGATATCGGACAGGCGGATGCGACCGTCATCCCAGCGCACCCGGGCCCGCCGGGTGGAAAAATTGATGTCCGCCGCCAGCACGCCGGGCAACTGGTGCAGGTGACGCTCGTTCAGCCAGACGCAGGCGGCGCAGACGATGCCCTCCAGGATCAGGCTCGCCTCGCGCACCTCACCCTCGCTCTTGACGAAGCTCGCCTGCACCTCGGGCAGGTCGTAGAGCTTGAGGTTCTTCAACTCCTCCAGGGCGGCTTCCGGCGTCTTGGGCAGGTCGGTGCGCAAGCGGTAATAGTCCGCGTTGCCGGAGTCGATGATGGTCTGGGCCACCGCCTCGCAACCCAGGCAGCAGGCGGGGCGGGACTCGCCCTGGAAGACGATGCGGTAATGGGCGCCGGCGGGAACCGGCTCGCCGCAATGGAAACAGGCGGATGACGAATGCGTTGGGACTTCGCGAGACTGGGATTCGGTCATGGGCCGTGATTCTAACCGCCGCGTTGATCCTGGTTGCCGGGCAGGCGATTGGCCAGGGCGGCGAATTCCGCCACCGACAGGGTTTCCCCGCGACGCGCCGGATCGATGCCCAGTTCCGCGAACAGGGGCTCGTCCACCAGTCCCCTCAGGGTATTGCGCAGGGTCTTGCGACGCTGGCCGAAGGCCCGCGCCACCACCTCCGCGAACACCCGATGTTCGCGATAAGGCACCGCCGCCTCGGGCAAGGGCGCCAACCGCGCGATGGCCGAATCCACCTTGGGCGGCGGCCGAAACGCGCCCGGCGGCACGGTGAACAGCTTGTCCACCCGGAAGCGGGCCTGGAGCATCACCGACAGCCGGCCATAGTCCGGCGTGCCCGGCGCCGCGGCCATGCGATCCACCACTTCCTTCTGCAGCATGAAGCACATGTCGCGGATGCCGGAGGCGTATTCGGCCAGATGGAACAGCAGGGGCGAGGAAATGTTGTAGGGCAGGTTGCCCACCACGCGCAGGTCCGGACCGAGATCGCCGAAGGCAAAGCGCAGGGCGTCGGCCTGATGGATGGTCAATTGCCCGGAAGGAAACTCGGCTTGCAGGCGAGCCACCATGTCCCGGTCCAGTTCCACCACATCCAGATGCCCCAGGCTTTCCAGCAAGGGCCTGGTCAGGGCGCCGGGGCCGGGTCCGATCTCCACCATGCGGTCGCCGGCCTGGGGCCGGATGGCGGCGACGATGCGCTGGATGTAATGGTTATCCACCAGGAAGTGCTGGCCGAGGGATTTCTTAGCTTGAGGCAGCGCGAGGCTCATGGCGCCGCCCGGTGCCTGGCCATGGACAAGGCCGTTGCGATGGCGACACCCAGGCTGCCCGGATCGATGTTGCCGGTCCCCGCCCGATCCAGGGCCGTGCCGTGGTCCACCGAGGTCCGGATGATGGGCAGCCCCAGGGTGATGTTCACCCCCTCGCCGAAGCTGGCGTGCTTGAGCACCGGCAGGCCCTGGTCGTGGTACATGGCCAGCACCGCGTCGGCGGCGTCCAGGTTCTTGCGCTGGAACAGGGTATCGGCGGGCAGGGGGCCGAGCAGATTCATGCCTTCATCCCGCAAGCGCGCCAACACCGGCTCGATCACCTCGATCTCCTCCCGGCCCAGATGCCCGCCCTCGCCGGCATGGGGGTTCAGCCCGGCCACCAGGATGCGCGGCGCGGCCAGGCCGAAATCCCGCATCAGGCTGTCATGGAGGATGCGCAGGATTTCCGTCAGGCTGTCCCGGGTGATGGCCTCCGCCACCGCCCGCAGGGGCAGATGGGTCGTGGCCAGGGCCACGCGCATGCCGCCACCCGCCAGCATCATGACCACCCTGGACGTACCGGTCTGTTCCGCCAGGAATTCGGTATGGCCGGTGAAGCCCACGCCAGCCTCGTTGATCACGCCCTTGTGCACCGGCCCGGTGACCAGGCCGGCGAATTCCCCGCTCAGGCACCCCGCCACGGCCCGGCGCAAAGTGTCCAGCACATAGCGACCGTTCGCCGCGTTCAGCACACCCGGCTCCACAGGCGCGGCGACCGGCAGATGCAGCACGCTGATGGGCGCTTCGCCGCCCGGCACATGGTCGGGCACGGCGAAAGGCAGGCCGAGCCGGCCGGCCCGGGCCGCCAGCACGTCCCGATCCGCCAGGATGACGATGCGCCCGGCGGGCGGCGTCTGGGCCAGCAGCACGCACAGGTCGGGGCCGATGCCGGCCGGCTCGCCGGCGGTCAGGATCAGGGGAGAGGTATCAGACATGGCGGGAAATAAAAAAGGGGTGGCATTGTGCCACCCCTTCCCGGTCAGGGTTGATCCGGCAGACGTCAGTCCCGCTCGCCCATGAAGGCCATGAGCAGCTGCAGCAGGTTGACGAAGATGTTGTAGATGTCCAGATAGATGGCCAGGGTCGCCATCACGTAGTTGGTCTCGCCGCCGTTCACCACCCGGCTCACGTCATAGAGCAGGAAGCCGGAGAACAGCAGGATCGCCACCGCCGACAGCGTCAGGGCCAGGGCCGGGATCTGGAAGAAGATGTTGGCCAGGCTGGCCAGGATCAGCAGGACGATACCCACCATCAGGAATTTGCCCAGGAAGCTGAAATCCTTCTTGGTGGTGGTGGCGATGCCGGCCAGGGTCAGGAAGATGGCCCCGGTGCCGCCCGCCGCCAGACCGACGATTTCCGCGCCGTTGCGCAGATTCAGCGCCACTTGCAGGATCGGCCCCAGCATCACGCCCATGAAGCCGGTCAGCACCAGCAGCAGGACCACGCCCAGGCCGCTGTCGCGGGTGGCGTTGATGCCGAAGAACAGGCCCATCATCACGGCCAGCATGCCGATGGCGAACATGAACGGATGCTCGGCGGCGAAGGCGAAATTCAGGCTCATGCCGAAATACGCCCCGATCACCGTCGGGATCATGGTCAGGCCCAGCATCAGATAGGTGTTGCGCAGGACCTTGTTGGCCTGCTCGACGGCAATGGCGCCATCCATCCGCACTACATTGTCGTATTGGGTTTGCATCGTGGAATCTCCACAGCGAGTTGAAAACGGGGATAAGACTAAGGGCGAGTGAGAATAGTTTCAATGGGGGCCAGATGTGGGCCGTGATATGGCGACGCCAAGTCCGGCTCCTGTAGAATGCCTGCTTTTCGTGCAAATCTTCCAAACATGGCGCTTATCGTTCAGAAGTACGGCGGCACCTCGGTGGGTTCCATCGACCGCATCCGCAACGTGGCGGAGCGGGTCGCCAAATTCAAGATGCTCGGCCATCAGGTGGTGGTGGTGCTCTCCGCCATGTCCGGCGAGACCAACCGGCTCATCGCCCTGGCCAAGGAAATCAACAAGGAACCGGATCCGCGCGAACTGGACGTGCTGGTTTCCACCGGAGAACAGGTCACCATCGCCCTTCTGGCCATGGCTCTCAAGGATCTGGGCCTGAAAGCCAGGAGCTTCACCGGCTGGCAGGTGCCCATCCTGACCGACGACGCCCACACCAAGGCCCGTATCGAGCACATCGACGACCAGGCCATGCGCGCGGCGCTGGACAGCGGCCACGTGGTCGTCGTCGCCGGCTTCCAGGGCGTGGACCAGGCCGGCAACATCACCACCCTGGGCCGGGGCGGTTCCGATACCACCGGCGTGGCCCTGGCGGCGGCGCTCAAGGCCGACGAATGCCAGATCTACACCGACGTGGACGGCGTCTACACCACCGACCCGCGCATCGTGCCGGAAGCCCGCCGGCTTCCCACCATCACCTTCGAGGAAATGCTGGAACTGGCCAGCCTGGGCTCGAAAGTCCTGCAAATCCGCTCGGTCGAATTCGCCGGCAAATACAAAGTCAAATTGCGCGTGCTCTCCAGCTTCGAGGATGAAGGCGAGGGCACCCTGATCACCTTCGAGGATGAAAGCATGGAACAACCCATCATCTCCGGCATCGCCTTCAACCGCGACGAAGCCAAGCTCACCGTCCAGGGCGTGCCCGACAAGCCCGGCATCGCCGCCCTGATCCTCGGCTCCGTGGCCGACGCCAACATCGACGTGGACATGATCGTGCAGAACGTGGGCGCCAATAACACCACCGACTTCACCTTCACCGTCCACCGCGGCGAATTCAAGAAGGCGATGGACGTGCTCAACAAGGTCAAGGACCGGATCGGCGCGCGCGAAGTCACCGGCGACGACAAGATCGCCAAGATCTCCCTGGTCGGCATCGGCATGCGCACCCACGCCGGCGTCGCCAGCAAGATGTTCGGCACCCTGGCCGCCGAGAACATCAACCTGCAGATGATCTCCACCTCGGAAATCAAGATTTCCGTGGTGGTGGAAGACAAGTACATGGAACTGGCCGTGCGCGCCCTGCACCAGGCCTTCGAACTGGACAAGGCCCCGGCCGCATAACTTCCCCGTCATTGCTTTAGCCAGGCCGCGCGGGTATTCTTGCGCGGCTTTTCCCGGCCCCGCCGGAAAAAGTTTGGAGACGTGGCCGAGAGGTCGAAGGCACTCCCCTGCTAAGGGAGCATGCGGCCAAAAACTGCATCAAGGGTTCGAATCCCTTCGTCTCCGCCAATTCCCGTACCGTCAGACATCACCAGGCTGATGGCCTTGCCAAGCGTCGCGATTTCTTTATAATTCGCGGCTCTTTACGCGCTCGTAGCTCAGTTGGATAGAGTACCTGGCTACGAACCAGGGGGTCGTGGGTTCGAATCCTGCCGGGCGCGCCAGAAAACCAAAAGGGCTTACTCAAGTAAGCCCTTTTGCATTTCCAGGGTCCCATGCCGGAAACAGGAAACCCTCGGCACCGCAGCCGCACCATGTCATCCCCGCGCATCCTGCTCCCCCACCCCGACGGCCGAATCCACCCGGGCCTGGAACTGCGGGCGCGGGTCATCCGGCTGGTGGGCGGGGGTCTTGCCATCCACTACCTTCTGACCGGCGACCTGTCCCGCATCCGGGTACCGAAGGGGCCGATCCCCGCCCGGGCGGACGGCCTATGGCGACATACCTGTTGCGAGGCTTTCGTCGCCGGGGCGGAGACCCCCGCCTACCGGGAGTTCAACTTCTCGCCGGACGGGCGATGGCAGGTCTACGACTTCACCGCCTATCGCCACGGCGGCCCCCTGGACACCGCCTCGGCACCGGTGATCGACAGCGAAACGGCCCACGGCGGACTGGAACTGCGGGCCCGGCTTGCCGCCGATCTGCTGCCTTCCGGCCAGCGCCTGCGCATCGGCCTGAGCGCCGTGCTCGAAGACCTGGACGGCGGGCTGTCCTACTGGGCCCTGCGCCACCCGCCGGGGAAGCCGGATTTCCACCACCCTGATACATTCGCCCTCGAAATCGACCTTCAGGAAGCCCCGCGATGAAATTCGGCCTCGACCGGCTGCTCGATGAATCTTCCCTGCGCGCGCCGTTGCGCGGCAAACGCATCGCCCTGCTCGCCCATCCGGCCTCGGTCACCGCCGATCTGAGCCACGCCCTGGATGCCCTGGCCGCCCTGCCGGAAATCCGGCTCACCGCCGCCTTCGGCCCCCAGCACGGTCTGCGCGGCGACAAGCAGGACAACATGGTGGAGTCGCCGGACTACCAGGATCCCCTGCTCGGCATTCCCGTGTTCAGCCTCTACGGCCAGGTGCGCCGTCCCACCCCGGCCATGATGGACAGCTTCGACGTGCTGCTGGTGGACCTGCAGGACCTGGGCTGCCGCATCTACACCTTCATCACCACGCTGCTCTATGTGCTGGAGGAGGCCGCCCGCCACGGCAAGACCGTCATCGTCCTGGACCGCCCCAATCCGGCCGGCCGGCCGGTGGAGGGCACCATCCTGCAAGCCGGCTGGGAAAGCTTCGTCGGCGCCGGTCCCATGCCCATGCGCCATGGCCTCACCCTGGGCGAGATGGGCCGCTGGTTCGTGAAGCATTTCAAGCTGGATGTGGATTACCAGGTCATCGCCATGGAAGGCTGGAATCCGGAAGCCGCCCCCGGCTTCGGCTGGCCCCTGGGCGAGCGGGAATGGATCAACCCCAGCCCCAACGCCGCCAACCTGTCCATGGCCCGCTGCTACGCCGGCACGGTCATGCTGGAAGGCACCACCCTCTCGGAGGGACGCGGCACCACCCGGCCCCTGGAACTGTTCGGCGCGCCGGACCTGGAACCACGCCAACTGATGGCGGAAATGCGCCATCTCGCCCCCGACTGGCTGCGAGGCTGCAAGCTGCGGGAATGCCGGTTCGAGCCCACCTTCCACAAGCATGCTGGCCAGCTTTGCGCCGGCATTCAGATTCACGTGGAAGACGGCGGCTACGACCACGCCGCGTTCCGCCCCTGGCGCCTCCAGGCGCTGGCCTTCAAGGCCCTGCGCAAGCTGCGCCCCGACTACCCGCTGTGGCGGGATTTCCCCTACGAATACGAACGCGACCGCCTGGCCATCGACCTGATCAACGGCGGACCGGCCCTGCGGCAGTGGGTGGACGATGCCGCGGCCCTGCCCGGCGACCTGGGCACCCCGGCCCGCCAGGACGAGGCCGCCTGGCGGGAAGAAACGGCGCCGCTGCTGCTGTACCGCTGAGATTTCGTGTGGGCTGGCCGCGCTTTTCCCCAGGCCCGCCACAAGCACGCGTAGTGGGGGGAAAAGCTGTTCATCGCCCTGGCGCGAAATGCCGGCCAGGGTGTCCAGCACCACGTCCGCGTCTTCCCCCAGGCGGATGGGTAGGTCCATCCGCGCTAGGGTGTCGATGAGGGGACCGTTCGCCAGGACCCGTTTGCTGTCCATGATCACGAGGTGATCCGCCAGCCGGGCCACCTCGTCGGGCGCATGGCCGACATAGAGCAGCGGGATTTGCAGTCCGTCGTGAGCTTTTCCAGGTAGGGCAGGATTTCCTGCTTGCGCGCCAGGTCCAGGGCCGCCAGGGGTTCATCCATGAGCAGGATGCGGGGGCTGACCGCCAGGGCCCGGGCGATGGCCGCCCGCTGCCGCTCGCCGCCGGACAAGCTGTCCGGCTTGCGATCCAGCAGATGGCCGATGCCCAGCAGGTCGATAGCCTGGTCCAGGCTCACTCTGCGGTCCGACGCGCCCACCCGCTTCATGCCGAATTCCAGGTTGCAGCGAATGCTGAGATGGGGAAACAGGCTGGCTTCCTGGAACACGTAGCCCAGGGGGCGCCGGTGGGTGGGCAGAAAGCTGCCCGCGTCCTGCCAGACCTGGCCGTTGACGCTCAGCTCGCCACCCTCCGCCCGGTCCAGGCCGGCGATGAGGCGCAGCAGGCTGGTCTTGCCCGAGCCGGAAGGGCCGAACAGGGCGGTGACGCCCCGGCCGGGCAGATCCAGGTCCACGTCCAGGCAGAAGTCGGAACGATCGAGGCGGAAGGGGCGCGGATGGCGTTCACGCCCGACTCATGCTGAGGCTAACCCCCCTTGCAAAAGCGGGGCGGGGGATTTATCTGTGCCGCCTTTCCTCCGACGACGAATCTCCTGTCCCCTTATCCTCGCAAGGCTGTTGCAAAGGGGGAACGGCAGGCGAAGGGCGCGCCTCACTTCCGCCTCCCGGTTGGATTCAGGGTATACAGCGCCAGCAGCACCGTGAAGGAGAACACCATACCTGCCGCCAGACCGTGGGCCTGGGCGTACCCTGGCTTCCACGTGGTCGTAGATCCCTCATCAGCACCACGCCGAACTCCCCCACGGTGTGGGCGAAGCCCAGCACGCTGGCGGTGAGATAGCCCGGCCGGGCCAGGGGCACGACGACGCTGAAGAAGGCGTCCAGGGGCGCGGCGCGCAGAGTTGCGGCCGCTTCCAGGGGTCGCTCGCCGATGGCCTCGAAGGCGTTCTGCAGGGGCTGCACCACGAAGGGCAGGGAGTAGAACACCGAGGCCACCACCAGGCCGGCGAAGGTGAAGGGCAGCAAGCCCAGGCCCAGGGCCTGTGAACCTGGCCCACCGGGCCCGTTGGGCCCCATCGCTACCAGCAGGTAGAAAACCGATGACCGTGGGTGGCAGCACGATGGGCAGGGCCACCACCGCCCCGCCGGCCCCTTCCACCGGTGAGCGGGTACGCGCTGTGCCACCAGGCCAGTGGCGCGCCGATCACCAGCAGCAACGTGGTGGTGA
>JADJYY010000031.1 GCA_016719465.1 Hydrogenophilales bacterium | reverse complement strand
AACTTCCCGAGTTCGACACTTTTCGCCTGATTGCTGCTGATTTTCGAACTGAACCCCTGGAACAGTGACTTGGCGATGGGTCCGGTTTTTGTCTGTAGTGACACGTTATTTTCATTGAAGTATTGAATCGGCTGGACGTCTTACAGTGGCGACATGTTCGTCAAGATCACCACCTCCGGCCCCGGCATTCGTCGAACTCGTGGAAGCCTTCCGCGATGCCGTTAACCGGCGTCTCCCGCCAAGCATCATCGCCACCCTTGGGCGGGTTGGATCGATCCGCGCCGGCGAGGCGATTCGCTGGTCAACGGCCTGCTGCGCGCGGCCGGTAAGCACGCTGGAACAAGGCACCGGGCGCGCGCGTGGACTTCGCCCCGCCCGCTCCATCGGCGACACCTGGCTGCTCGCGCGCTGTGGAGCGAACTCGGCTTTGCCGATGCGTTTCGCCGGGTATTGCGCAATCGCCGCCAGTTCGATGCTGAACGCTTGCTGCGCGTGTTGGTGTTCAACCGCCTGTGCGATCCCGAGTCCAAGCTCGGCATCCTGCGCTGGCTGGAAGGAAGCCAGGTGCCGGACGTGGCGCGAGACGGTCACCCACCACCATCATCTTGCGCACCATGGACACCCTTTGCTGCGTGCGCGGACTCGATGGAGTCGGGCTCTGTCGAGCTGCTGCGCCGCTGATCGACCAGGAGTTGTCGATCGTCTTCTAGACCTCACCACCGATCGTACCGAGGGCGGCACCGAACAGACCGGCGAGGTGCCAGTTCGACCGTCCAGGATGGCGGCATTGCCCGCCAGGTCATGCTGGGGTGGAAAACCGCCAGGCCTGCCGATTCATCGTGAGGTGTTCGCCGGCAATGCGGCGGAGAGTCAACGACCTAAGTGCCGACCATCGAAGGTCCTGACGCGTTATCCGATCAAGCGGGTGGTGCTGGTGGCGGATCGGGTTGCTCAGCCTGGATAACCCTGGAGGCCATCCGCCAGATCAAGGTGGGCGCTGAACCGCTGGAGTTCCTCCTGGCCGGCCCGGCGTTACGGGGGAGTTCGATGCCTTGCTGGCCGAATTCCATCAACACCTATCAGCCGGCCACGGCCGAAGTGGTGGGCGAATTGGCCTGTCAAGGCTTTCGTCTGATCGTGGCGCATCGGCCGGAGGTGGCCGCCGAACAGGGCATCCCGTGATGAGCGCGCATCGCCGCCCTGGAGGCCGACGCGGCGCGCTGGGCGGGCAAGCTGGATGGACAGGACACCGGCCAGACCTACCCGGGGCAGAGGCTGTCGGATGCGGGCACCACCGCGCGCGTTTTACGAAGGCGGTCGCGGATGCCCACCTGGCGAACATCATCAAGGTCGACCTGTCGGCCAGCGTGTTCACCACGAGATCATGAGCGCGTCCTGAACCGGGCGTGAATGATGGATGGCAAGCTGATTCTGGTAACCAACATGCCGGGTCCACGCCCGCCGAGATCGTCAGTCGTGCCGAAGGCGCTGGCGGATATCGAGCGCGGCCGGGTGCTCGAGAGCGAGATCGAGATCGCGCCGGTGTTCCACCGACTGCCCGAGCGGATTCGTGCCTGGTGCCTTGATCTGTTTCCTGGCGCTGGGGTGGTATCGGGTGCTGCGTATGCCTTGAAGCGAACCACGCCACCCACTCGCCCCGAGCGGGCCCTGGAGATCGTGCCCGGGATTCGGTTTCATCAGGTCACCCTGCATCAGCGTCAGACGGCCAGCGGCCTCAACTCTGACACCTGAGCAGAGGGGAGCTCTTCCATGCCGTAAACCTGCCCGAGCCCGATTCCAAGGCGATGTAGTTCCAAATTCCACTATGCGTTTCACATAATCAATGAGTTGTAAACGCTTTATCTGTCGAACTCTGGGAACCGTGGATTCCGGATGCCCTCATTTTCCGCGCGGTCGTGTCCCGGTTTCGTCCGCCGGGGGTTCCGGCCCGCTCCGCGCGGCGGCCCGCGCGAGGGCGTGGGAGGCCAGGGGCAGGGTGACCATGAGCAGGACCAGCAGCAGAAGCAGGCGGGGCGCCCAATCCCAGCGGCCGGAGGCCAGGCCGGCGCCCAGGATCAACAGTCCCAGGCCCAGGGTGCCCGCCTTGGTGGCGGCGTGCTGCCGGGCGAGGGCATCGGGCAGGCGCAGGAGGCCCAGCGCGGCGATGAACAGAACCACGACGCCCAGGAAACAGAGGGCCCAACCCAGAGGCATCATGGCCGCCGCCTTTCCACCAGTCGGGCCCAGGCCAGGGTGGCGACAAAGCCGGTCAGGGCCAGGCCGATGGCGATGTCGATGAATTCCATGCGGCCGCTGGCCAGGGCCGCCAGCAGGCAGAAGGCCACCGCCAGGGCGAACAGCAGGTCCAGGGCCACCACCCGGTCGGCGGCGGCGGGCCCCCGCAGCAGGCGCCACATTGCCGGCAGGGTGGCAAGACCGGCCAGGAGCGCCAGCCACCACACCGGGCTCATGGCCGCCTCCCGAACAGGACCGCCAGGGGGCGCGCGAACTCCTCCAGGATTGTCCGGCGCACCGCGTCCTCCTGGTCCAGGTCCAGCAGATGCAGCAGGAATTCCCGCCGTTGCGGGTCGATGTCCACGGTGGTCGCCCCCGGCGTCAGGCTGACCAGGACGCCCAGCAGCAGGGCCGCCGACTCGGGCAGATCGCCATAGGCCACCCGCACCAGGCCGGAACGCGCGGTCCGCCGCGCGAGGATGGCCCGGAGGGTGGCCCAGCCGCCCAGCACCAGGTCGCGCGCAAACAGCCAGGCCAGCAGCAGCGCGGCCACCAGGCGTTTCATGGCCGGCCTCCCGTGCCGAATCCGGCGGTGGCGGACTGGGCGAAGGCGATGAAGGGTTCGGGCCACAGGCCCATGCCCAGGGTCGCGGCCCCCAGGATCATCACCGCCGCGTAGGCGGGGGCCAGGCCGGGCACCGGCGCGGCCATCTCGCGACCGTCCGGGTGGGGCTTCCAGAAGGCCTCCAGCCAGATCTTGGCCATGGAATAGAGGGTCAGCACCCCCACCGCCAGGGCGACGCCGCCCCACAGGAACTGGCCCTGGCCGAAAGACTCCCGCACCAGCAGGAACTTGCCCCAGAACCCCGAGGTGGGCGGCACGCCGACGAGTGAGAAGGCCGCCAGCAGGAACAGCAGGGCCAGGCCCGGTCGGGCCGCGTATAGGCCGCCGACGCGGCGCAGGTCGTGGTGGCCCGCCAGCCGCCAGACGATGCCGGCGATGAGGAAAAGACCGGCCTTGGCCAGGATGTTGTGCGCCGTGAAGTACAGGGTGGCGGCGGCGCCGGCCGGGCTCATGAGGGCGATGCCCAGGAGCAGGTAACCGATCTGGCTGACGATGTGGAAGGCCAGGATGCGCCGCAGGTCCCAGTGATAGGCGGCGCCCAGCACGCCGCTGACCATGGTGGCCAGCGCGATCCAGCCCAGGAGCTGGACCGGGGCCTCCGCGACGCCGGCGAAAACCTGGCCGAACAGGCGCAGCAGGGCGTACACCCCCACCTTGGTCAGCAGGCCGCCGAACAGGGCCAGGATGGGCGCCGGCAGGCTGTGGTAGGTGGCCGGCAGCCAGGCGTAGAGGGGGAACGCGGCCGACTTCAGCAACAAGGCCAGCGCCAGCAAGCCCAGATAGCCGGGCAGGACGCCCGCCAGTTCCGGGCGCCGGGCGGCCTCGGCCAGGGCGGCGAAATTGAGGTGGCCGGTGGCGCCATGGATCAGGGCCACGGCGGCGAGCAGCAGCAGGGTGCCCAGCACGTTGAGGACGAAATACTTGAACGCCGCCTCCAGGTGCCGGCGTTCGCCCCCCGCCACCAGGAGGCCCAGGGCGGCCATCAGCATCAGCTCGAACCAGACGTAGAGGTTGAACAGGTCCGCCGTCATGAAGGCGCCCCCCACTCCGGCCAGCAGCAGGTGGACCAGGGGATGCAGGCCGGGCGAGGGCGCCGCCGGCTCCGCCGCGCCGGCCTGGTGGACCAGCACCGCCAGGCCCAGCAGGGCGGCAACCACGGCCAGCGCCACCCCCAGGCCGTCGGCGGCGAAGGCGATGCCGAAGGGCGCCGGCCAGCCGCCCAGGACCAGATGCTGGACTTCGCCGGAGGCCGCCCGTTCCAGCAGGAGCAGACCGAACAGCGGATTGGCGGCGGCGCCGGCCAGGCTGATCCGGGTCTGCCAGGCCGGACGTCCAGCCAGCAGGGCGCACACCAGGGCGGTAAAGAGGGGCAGCAGAAGGGGGGCGAGAATCAGATTCATGGTTCCAGCACCGCCGGCTTGTGGCCTTCGCCGCCGGGGGGTTCCGTGGCGCGCAGGGCATCGGCGTCCTCGCTCCTGGCCATGTTCGCCAGGCGGGCGGCCAGCACCAGGCCAAAACAGAGCAGGGCGAAGCCGATGACGATGGCGGTGAGCACCAGGGCCTGGGGCAGCGGATTGGCGGCTCCGGCGGCCAGGGCGTCGGCGCCGGCCTCCATGATGGGCGGCGCCAGGGGGCCCAGGCGGCCACTGGCGAACAGCAGCAGGTTGACGCCGCTGCCCAGCACGGCCAGGCCCAGGACCATGCGGAACAGGTCGCGGGACAGGGTCAGGTAGACGCCGGCGGCCACGCACAGGGCGATGGCGAGCGGGACGATCAGGCTCACGCCGCCTCCTCCCACGCCGCCAGAAGGGCCAGGACGAAACCGGCCAGGGCGCCCCAAACGGCGAGGAACACCCCCAGGTCGAACAGCATCACCGTGGACAGCTTCACCTCCAGCGGGGCGCCCCAGAAGTGCATGAGGTAGGGATGGCCGGAAAACAGGGCGGGAAGGCCCGAGACCAGGGCGAGCAACACGCCGCTGGCCGCCAGGGGTAGGGGCGCCAGGGGCAGCCGCGCCCGGGCGACGCGCTCGCCCAGGACGATGGCCAGGGCGGCGCTGGCCGCCACCGCCACCAGACCGGCGATGAAGCCGCCGCCGGGGGCGTTGTGGCCGCGCAGCAGGATCCAGACGGCGGCGGCCAACAGCAGCCAGTAAAGCATGGGTACGATCCGGTCGAGGAGGACGGAACGGGGCGTCATGCCGCGTGATTCCTGTTCCGAAGCCCCGCCAGCAGCGGCAGCGCCGCCAGGAGCGACGCCGCCACCACGGCGATTTCGCCCAGGGTATCCAGGCCGCGGAAGTCGACGATGATGACGTTGACCACGTTGCGCCCGTGGGCCGCCTCCAGGCTGTGGGCGGCGAACCAGTCGGACAGGGCGGTGTCCGGCGGCAGCGCCGCCAGGGGCAGCAGCAGCAGGAAGACCCCCGCTCCGGCCAGCAGCGCGAACAGGGCGTTGGCCAGGCGCGGCTCTTCCAGGCGGGGGGCTTCCCCACGGAAATGCCGCAGCGCGGTGGCGGCCACCACCACCAGCACCGTTTCCACCGCGAACTGGGTGAAGGCGAGATCCGGCGCGCCCGCGAACAGGAACAGCACGGCGCTGCCGTAGCCCACCAGGCCGCTGGCCATGAGCAGGGCCAGGCGATCGCGCAGGGTCAGGGCGGCCACGGCGCCGGCGGCGATGAGGACCAGGGCCACGCTCCATGCCACGGCCTGCTCCGGCGGGGGGGCGGGCCAGGCCAGGGGTGGCGCCTCCAGCCAGAGCATGACGCACGCCAGGGCCAGCAGGGCCGCCAGCGTCCCCCGCAGATAGCCGCTCAGGCGGCCGTGCTGGAGCAGGCGGGTGTGGGCGGCCGCCAGGCGCGCCAGGCCATGCAGGGCATGCTCGTAGGCGGCGGCCGGGCCGTAGCGGTCGAGCCAGTGGATGCGATGGCCCAGGGCGTGCAGACGGTCCCAGAACAGGAACAGCAGCAGGCCCAGCCCCAGGGTGATCTCCAGGGCGGTCAGGGTGTTGTCGAAGCGGTAGCTGGCGGACAGGACGCCGGCATCCAGCCCCGGCGAGATCGCCTGGGCGGCCGCCAGCAGGAGCGGATCGGCGAGGGCGGGCAGGAACTCGAACTCCAGGGCCAGGAGGGCGATGAGCAGGGGCGGCAGGCGCATGGACCAGGGCACCTCGCGCACCCGCGCCCGGGGAAACTCGGGCCGCCCCCAGAACACCCGCACCGCCGCCACCCCGGCCACCGCCACGACGGTGGCGTTCACCAGCACGGTGGCATGGCTCACCAGGGCCAGGAGTTCGGCCTCGGCCTTGGCGCTGGTGATGACGTCCTTGGCGATGAAACCGAAGGACATGGGCAGGCCGGCCATGGAGATGCCGGCCAGGATGGCCACGGCGGCGGTCCAGGGCATGACCTGGCGCAGGCCCATGAGGTGATCGATGGAGCGGGTGCCGGTGGCGTGGTCGATATTGCCCGCCACCATGAACAGGGGCGCCTTGTAGAGGGCGTGGGCGAACATGAAGGCGGCGACGGCCAGCCCCGCGCTGGGGCTGGGCAGCCCCACCAGCAGCACCAGGATGCCCAGGGCCGAGACCGTGGTGCGCGCCAGGATGCGCTTCAGGTCCCGCTCGCGCAGCGCCAGCGCGGCGGCCCAGACGGCGGTGAGGGTGCCCACCCCCACCAGGCTGAATTCCCAGAACGGCAGATCGTTGAAGGCCGGGTCCAGCCGCGCCAGCAGGTAGATGCCCAGCTTCACCATGGTGGCCGAGTGCAGGTAGGCGGACACCGGCGTGGGCGCCGACATGGCGTTGGGCAGCCAGAAGTGGAAGGGGAACTGGGCCGACTTGGTGAAGGCCCCCAGCATGACCAGGGCCAGGGCCGCCGGCAGGCGCGGATCGGCGCGCAGGCCGGGGGCGGCGGCGACGATGCCGGACAGGGTCCAGGTTCCGGCCATCTGCGCCAGCAGGATCAGGCCGCCCAGCAAGGCGAGGCCGCCGGCCATGGTGATGAGCAGGGCCTGGCGGGCGCCGGCGCGGGCGTGGGGGTCGGCGTGGTTCCAGCCCACCAGCAGGAAGGAAGTCAGGCTGGTCAGCTCCCAGAACAGGAACAGCAGGATCACGCTGTCGGCGCTGACCGCGCCCACCATGGCCAGCATGAACAGGGCCAGGATGGCCAGCAGGCGGTCGCGCCGGGGTTCGTGGTCCAGGTAGCCGTGGGCATAGACGAACACCAGGGCGCCGATGCCGGTGATCAGCGCCAGCATCTGGGCCGCCAGGCCATCCACCCGGAAGGCCGCGTCCAGGCCCAGGCTGGGCACCCATTCCAGGGTGAGCGCCCAGGGCAGGGAATGATGCAGCAGGCCCCAGACCAGCAGGCCGAAGCCGGCCACGGGCAGGGCCAGCAGCCCGACGTAGGCCGGGCCGGTGGGAGTGGCCGCGCCCGCCGTGCCGCTCACGCGCCCGGCCCGCCTGGCGCGCGCCAGTGCCGCCAGGCCAGGATCAGCAGGGTGACGGCCACCAGCGGCAGGACGAAGGTCATGGCGGCGCCGAAGGTATCCAGGGCGTCATGGCCGGTGGCATGCAGGATCAGATAGAGGGTGTAGGCGGCATAGAGGGCCAGGAACAGGGCGCCCTCGCCCCGGTTCACCCGGGCGCCGGTGAAGAACACCGGCAGGCAGGCCACCGCCACGGCCACCATGATGGGCAGGTCGAAGGCCAGCATGGCCGGCGCCACCGCCAGGTCGGCGGGGGCCACGCTGGCGGAAAATCCCAGCACCGCCAGGATGTTGAAGATGTTGCTGCCCACCACGTTGCCCACGGCGATGTCACGTTCGCCCCGGATGGCGGCCATGACCGAGGTGGCCACCTCGGGCAGGGAGGTGCCGGCGGCGACGATGGTGAGGCCGATGATCAGTTCGCTCACTCCGAACTGGCGGGCGAAGCCCACCGCCGCCTCCACCAGCCACTGGGCGCCCGCCACCAGCAGGGCCAGGCCGGCCAGGATCAGCAGGGCCTGGGCGCCCCAGTGGCTATCCCAGCCTTGCGGCGGGCCGTCGAAGGCCTCCTGGTATTCCGCCTCCACCTCGGCCTGGACGGCCGCCGTCTCGCGCCGGCTCTGGCGGATGAGCAGGACGGTGTAGCCCACCACCAGGGCGGCCAGCAGGATCCCCTCCCAGCGGCTGATGCCGCCGTCCAGGGTCAGGGCCCAGAGCAGCAGGGAGACGCCGATCATCACCGGCACCTCCTGGCGGATCACCTGCTGGTGCACCACCAGGGGCGTCACCAGGGCGGACAGGCCAAGGATGACCAGGACGTTGAAGATGTTGCTGCCCACCACGTTGCCCAGGGCGATGTCCACCCGCCCCGACCAGGACGACTGCACCGACACCGCCATCTCCGGCGCGCTGGTGCCGAAGGCCACCACGGTGAGTCCCACCACCAGGGAGGAGATGCCGAAGGACAGGGCCAGCTTGGAGGCGCCGCGCACCAGCAGTTCGGCGCCGACGACCAGGGCCACCAGACCTAATGCGAATTCGAGCATTCAACCCACTCCAATAGCGTTCCGGGACCCCATGGTATTCCCCTGGGCGGCATCGACAAGGGCGCGGAGATGCCCGTCGCCGGGTTACTCGTCGTCCCCCAACTCCGGATCCCAACCCTTGGCGCGCGCGCCTTGCATGGCCCGGGCGTAGAGGTCGGCGTGCCGCTGGCGAAGTTCCGGGGGCAGGCGGCTGGGCAGGTTGCCGTACTTGTCCCATTCGTTCTGGACCCGTTCCATGAGGTTCTGCATGCGGCCGATGCTCCAGCCGGCGCAGTCCTCCGTTTCCGGGATGAAGGCGAACAGCCAGCCATCCAGCACGATGCGGCCCAGTGGCGCTTGTGGTTCGGGTGTTTCCATGTCCGTGCTTGTCGTTGTTGAAGGGCCGGACCGGCCGTTTTCCCGGGCAGGCCTGGTTAATCCAATGTTTCCGTTTCCGTCGTTATCGGGTGAGGCCGGCATAAAGCAGGGGCAGCTTCTCCGGCAACCGCTGCACATGATCCACCACCATGTAGTTCTTTTGGCCAAAAATCCGCGACACGTAGTTGTCGGCGCGCGGGTCCAGGCTCATGCAGTAGGTGGTGACGCCGAACCTGGCGACTTCCTCCACCGCCTTCTTGGTGTCGTGGCGCAGGTACTGGGGGTCGCGCACGTCGATGTCGGCCGGTTCGCCGTCGGTGATGACGATGAGCAGTTTCTTCGCCGAGCGCTGCTGTTTCAGGTGATGCCCGGCATGGCGGATGGCCGCGCCCATACGGGTGGAGAGCTGACCGGTCATGCCCGCCAGCTTGGCTTTCGGCGTTTCATCCCAGTGCTGGTCGAAATCCTTGAAACGGTAGTACTCCACGTCGTGGCGGCCATCGGAGCAGAAACCATGGATGGCGAACGGGTCCCCCACCTTGTCGATGGCGTCGGCCAGCAGCACGCAGGCCTGCTGGGTGAGTTCGCGTACGGTCAGTTGCGTACCCTCCTCCTGATCCTGGGCCACGCTTGTTACTTTCTCGTTGGTGGATTCGGACAGGTCCAGCAGCACCAGGATGGAGAAGTCCCGGGTCTTGCGCACGCTGCGCATCATGATGCGCGGGTCCGGCTGATTGCCCAGGCGGATGTCGGTGAAGCTGGCGATGGCGGCGTTGATGTCGATCTCGTCGCCGTCCTCCAGCTTGCGGATGCGCTGCACGCCCTGGGGCTGCATGGCGTCCAGCAGGAACTTCATGCGGTGGATTTCCCGCTTGTACCGGGCGGTGATGGCGTCGATGACCGCCAGGTCGCCGGCCTTGGCGCGCTTCTCCAGCACCGTGGCCCAGGCCGGACGCTCCAGCTGGATCTGGTAGTCCCACTCGGAATAGTGGAAGGGGTCGGACACCGGTTCCTTGCCTTCCAGCTCGTTGAAGGACTTGCCGTTGCTCTCGTCGCCGATGTTCTCGTAGGGGAACAGCTCGGTGCCCAGCACCCAGATTTCCTCGGCGTCGTCGCCGGCGGTTTCCACATCGATCTCGTTGGCCATTTCCATGACCCCGACGTACTTGCGCACCTGCTTGACCGATTCGTAGCCGGCGCCCGCCGCCTTGTCGAAATCGAATTCCTCGAATTCCCAGAAATAGCGGTTGTCGTCGCGGTAAGGCGCGGTGAGCACATCGGTCCGTGGATTGAAGGCGATCTTCTTGTCGGCCAGGCGGTGGGCCAGTTGCACGCCGATTTCCCAGGATGTGTGGTTGCTGTCCAACCGGTCCCGCGCGTTGGCGAACAGGACGCGGCCTTCGGCGATCCACGGGTCGTCGTCCCGGTAGGTTTCGTCGAGCAGGGCGCGGGCCAGGCGGTTGAGGTAGCCGCCGACGCTGGCGTTCATCGCCGGCGTGGCGGTGTGCAACCTGGCCCACAATTGTTTCAGGCCTGGGAACCGGCGGATCGACAGCGCTTCGACGCGGGCATCCTCGATCACCGAGATCAGCGCCATCTGCAGGGGGTTGAGGGCTTCGGCGGAAATGGGCTGCCTCGTTTCGACCACGTGAGCGGCGCAGTGGGCGGCGGTGGCGCGATAGAGTTCCAGGCCGGAGACTCTATTCCCCTCTCCCTCCGGGAGAGGGGCTGGGGGTGAGGGGAGCACGAAATCGTCGAAGGCGTCCGGCACGTGGATCAGGTAATCCTCGATGTAAGGTCGATAACCTTCGCGGTTTTCGAAATCGCCGGAAGTCGGGCGCATGAAGAAATCCCGCGCCCAGAGCGCGCGCAAATACATGTTGATGCGCCGCTGCACGTCCACCAGCAGCGTGCCCTTGCGCTCCTTCTGGAGCATGGCCAGGGATTCCTTGGTCTCCAGGCTGAAATACCTGATCTGTTCTTCGTAATTGGTGCGGTGCGCGTGCGCGCCCCACAGCGCCCAACGCCGCAGGCCACCCAGGGTCAGGTTCTGGAACAGCACTTCCAGCTTGTCCAGCATCGGTCGCACGCCTCGTGGCGCCTGGGCGATGAGGGTGTTGATGAATTGCAGATACTTCAGGAACAGCGCGGCATCGCCCAGCCGGTTCGCCGCGGTGGGCGCCGTGGCCAGCAACAGTTCGATGACCGCGCCGGATGTTTTCGAGGCCAGCATCAGCGCGGCGGTGGCCAGATCGGCCACCACATCCTCGCCGACTTCCTTGGCGACTCGCGGCGCTTCCTCGATCCAGGTTTCCACCAGCGAATCGCCGCGGCCGAGGCCGCGAATGGCGGCGGCGCCCTTGAGGTAGTTGTCCAGGCCGCGCGGCGAGAAAACCTTGGTGGCCTCGTGCCAGTTGGCGTGCAAGGCCTGCTGGCTGTGGGGCGACAGGCCCTCCAGCAGTTCGGCGTAGTCGGCGAGATTGAAGGACATGGCAATACCCGTGAAAGTTGGACGTAGGGTGGGTTACCCCCATTCGTGGACAAGGAACGTAGGGTGGGTTACCCCCATTCGGGGACAAGGGCCGTCAGGCCGTAACCCACCAATCCTGATTCGGCGGGTTACGCCGCTTCGCGGCTAACCCGCCCTACGACCTGCCCGCTCAAAAAAATGTCGATACGGCCGCGTCCAGCGCATCGCGCATGTCCGGATCATCGGTGATCGGCCGCACCAGCGCCACGCGGCAGGCGGCCTGGGGCGCGACGCCCTTGGCGATGAGGCTGCCGGCGTAGATCAGCATGCGGGTGGACAGGCCTTCGTCCAGGCCGTGACCCTTGAGGTTGCGGGAGCGCTCGGCGATGGACACCAGCTTGCCGGCGATGTCGGCGCTGACGCCGGATTCGTGGGCGACGATCTCGCTCTCGATGGCGTGATCGGGATAGGTGAAGTCCAGGCCGCCGAAGCGCTGCTTGGTGGACTGCTTCAGATCCTTCATCAGGGACTGGTAGCCCGGGTTGTAGCTGATGACGATCTGGAAATCCGGGTGGGCGTGGACCAGCTCGCCCTTCTTCTCCAGGGGCAGCACGCGGCGGTTGTCGGTCAGCGGGTGGATCACCACGGTGGTGTCCTGGCGCGCCTCGACGATCTCGTCCAGGTAGCAGATGGCGCCATGGCGCGCGGCGATGGCCAGGGGGCCGTCCTGCCATTCGGTGCCGGAGGCGGACAGCAGGAAGCGGCCGACCAGGTCGGAGGCGGTCATGTCCTCGTTGCAGGCCACGGTGATCAGGGGCTTGCCCAGCTTGTGGGCCATGTATTCCACGAAGCGCGTCTTGCCGCAGCCGGTGGGGCCTTTCAGCATCATGGGCATGCGCACGGAATAGGCGGCCTCGAACAGCGCCACCTCGTCGGCGACGGGGCGGTAGTAGGGTTCTTGCTCGATGCGGTATTGGTCGATGATGGACATGTCGAATTTCCTTCTTTCCCCCCTTTGAAAAGGGGGGCCAGGGGGGATTCGCCGGCGATGGACGGCACGGCTCCGACAAATCCCCTCAATCCCCCTTTAAAAAGGGGGAGGCTGATCAGATCAAACGGTCTTGCCGCGGAAGATCACCATCGCCGCGCCTTGCGACTGCTTGAAGTTGTCGTAGCCGATCAGGCGCACGTGGTTGTTCGGGTTGGCCTTGTGGCAGGCCTCGGCCTCGGCCAGCACGCGGTCCACGTCGGTTTCGCCGAACATGGGCAGCTTCCACATGTACCAATAGGAATCCATCATGTGCTCGGGTTCGGTGTGCTCGATGGCCGGGTTCCAGCCCTTCTTCACCAGGAATTCCACCTGCTTCTTGATGTTGGCCGCGTCCATGGCGGGCAGGTAGGAGAAGGTCTCGAACTTGCGGCTGGCGGGATCGCTCAGGCGGCTTTTGTAATCCATCACTTCAGACATTTCGTTTCCTTTCGATTCAATTCATTCATCCGTACCCCGGATCGGGGGTGTAGGGCGGGTTAGGCCGCAGGCCGTAACCCGCCGCTGTGGTGGGTTACGCCGCTACGCGGCTAACCCACCCTACGAAGATCACTTGTGGGCCACGTCCAGCTTGTCCACGGTGTCGAACTCGAACTTGATCTCTTTCCAGGTTTCCATGGCGATCTTCAGTTCGGGGCTGTGGGCGGCGGCCTTGGTCAGGATGTCCTTGCCTTCCTTCTCGATCTGCACGCCCTGGTTGCGCGCTTCGACGCAGGCTTCCAGCGCGACCCGGTTGGCGGCGGCGCCGGCGGCGTTGCCCCAGGGGTGGCCGAGGGTGCCGCCACCGAATTGCAGCACCGAGTCGTCGCCGAAGATGGAAACCAGCGCCGGCATGTGCCAGACGTGGATGCCGCCGGAGGCGACCGGCAGCACGCCGGGCATGGAGCCCCAGTCCTGGTCGAAGAACAGGCCGCGGCTGCGGTCTTCCTTGATGAACTCGTCACGCATGGTGTCGATCCAGCCCAGGGTGGCTTCGCGGTCGCCTTCCAGCTTGCCGACGACGGTGCCGGAGTGCAGGTGATCGCCGCCGGACAGGCGCAGGACCTTGGTCAGCACGCGGAAGTGGATGCCGTGGTGCGGGTTGCGGTCCAGCACGGCGTGCATGGCGCGGTGGATGTGCAGCAGCATGCCGTTGTCGCGACACCAGTTGGCCAGGCCGGTGTTGGCCGTCAGGCCGCCGGTCAGGTAGTCGTGCATGATGATGGGCGCGCCGATTTCCTTGGCGAACTCGGCCCGCTTGTACATCTCTTCCGGCGTCGGCGCGGTGACGTTCAGGTAGTGGCCCTTGCGCTCGCCGGTTTCGCGCTGCGCCTTCAGGGTGGCTTCGTGGACGAACTGGAAACGGTCGCGCCAACGCATGAAGGGCTGGCTGTTGACGTTCTCGTCGTCCTTGGTGAAGTCCAGGCCGCCGCGCAGGCACTCATAGACGGCGCGGCCGTAGTTCTTGGCGGACAGGCCCAGCTTGGGCTTGATGGTGCAGCCCAGCAGGGGACGGCCGTACTTGTTCATCTTGTCGCGCTCGACCTGGATGCCGTTGGGCGGGCCGCCGCAGGTCTTGATGTAGGCCAGGGGGAAGCGCACGTCTTCCAGACGCAGGGCGCGCAGGGCCTTGAAGCCGAACACGTTGCCGACCAGGGAGGTCAGCACGTTGACCACGGAGCCTTCCTCGAACAGGTCGATGGGATAGGCCACGAAGGCGTAGAAGCAGGTGTCGTCGCCGGGCACGTCCTCGATGCGATAGGCGCGGCCCTTGTAGTAGTCCAGGTCGGTGAGCAGGTCGGTCCACACCGTGGTCCAGGTGCCGGTGGACGACTCGGCGGCCACGGCGGCGGCGACTTCCTCCCGGTCCACGCCCGGCTGGGGAGTGATCTTGAAGCAGGCCAGGATGTCGGTGTCCTGGGGGGTGTAATCCGGGGTCCAGTAGGTCTGGCGGTATTCCTTCACGCCAGCGTTGTAAGTCTTGACGGCCATTGATCGCTCCTTGTGTGGATGGGGGTTGATCCAGCGAACCGAACCCATGTCGATTCGAGGTGGGCGAATCTTGCCGGCGCACATGCATAAATAACAGTCACGATTTTCTATGCTGTTGATAGACTATTGTCTATGTTCATTCCTGGGAAATGAGAAACGGGAAAAGAGAAACGTAAGCCCATCGCACCCTCTTGCACGTCTCCGCTTTCCCCTTCACCCTTCACCCTTCACCCTTCACCCTTCACCCTTCACCCTTCACCCTTCTTCACCTTCACCCGTCCATGCGCCACCACACCACCTTCCGCCAACTGGAAATCTTCGAGGCCATCGCCCGCCTGGGCAGCTTCACCCGCGCTTCCGAGGAGCTCTACCTGACCCAGCCCACGGTCTCCATGCAGATGAAGAAGCTCACCGACATCGTCGGCGCGCCCCTGGTGGAACAGGTGGGCAAGAAGGTGCTGCTCACCGAGGACGGCCGCGAACTGGCCCAGGCCAGCCGCGACATCTTCGCCATCCTGGACCGCTACACCATGGCCGTGGCGGAACGCCAGGGCCTGGAACGGGGCAAGCTCAAGCTCATGGCCATCACCACCGCCTCCTACTTCGCGCCGCGCCTGCTGGGCGAGTTCGCCAAGCTGCACCCCGGCATCGACGTGAGCCTGCGCGTCACCAACAAGGAACAGGTGCTGGCCAGCATGGCCGACAACCTGGACGACCTCTACCTGCTGGGCACGCCGCCGGAGGAGATCGACGTCATCGCCACGCCCATCATGGACAACCCCATCGTCGTCCTGGCCGCCCCCGGCCATCCCCTGGCGCAAGAAAAGCGCATCTCCCTGGAACGCCTGGCGCGGGAGCCCTGGGTCATGCGCGAAGCCGGCTCCGGCACGCGCAAGGCCATCGAACGCCTGTTCCATGAGCACGGCCTGGAAATCCGCCCCCGCCTGGAACTGGGCAGCAACGAGGCCATCAAGCAGGCCATCCTCGCCGACCTGGGCATATCCGCCCTGTCCTGCCATGCCCTCACCCTGCACCAGCCCGACCAGTTCGCCGTGCTGCATGCGCAAGGCTTCCCCATCCAGCGCCACTGGTACGCGGTGTATCCGGCCGGACGGCAGATCTCGGTGGTGGCGCGGGCGTTCCTGGATTTCCTGCTCACCCAATCCGGCGGATCATCCTGCGCGCCGGGCAGGGGTGGAGCGTATTGCGCGGCGGAGTGCGGAAAGCCATGAGGGGGCTTCGAGGTGTGGAAGTTCAGTCCCTGCCTCACGCCGGGTGTCGGGCCAGATCTGATGCTGATGGCAGGAATTAACCTAGACCTCTCCGACGTTGATAGTTGCCCCAGGGGCCACAAAGGAAGCGTGTGTGATCCAAATTGGCCAGGTAAGCCGCCGTACAGGTGGGGGATCACGCCATGGTCAACAATGCGGAATACCCTTTGTCAGGCAGGTTGGAACCTTGAGCAACCGGTCCCTTCGACAATACCCCGGTACTCGACAGACCGCTGTACCTCAAACCAGTCCAATCCCCTATGCAAATTTACCAATTTATTTTTATTTCTATTACTCCGTCTGCTTTTTCTTTCACTCGTAACCATAACCATCATACACCTATTTAGTCGCCCCTGCAAAACGCCCCCCCAACCCGCATAGACAAAGGGGTGCGGGCACAATTCAGCCCCCGAATCCCGCAGGAATTGAAATAATCCCGCCAGAACCCGAGAGAAATCGCCTGCCGAGAGACGAGATGACCGCTGACTTCTTCCGCGCCCGCCTGGACCAGATGATCGACCTGAAGCACCCGCTGGCCGCCCTGGCCCAGCGCCTGCCCTGGGACCGGATCGAAGCCGCCCTGGCCCCGAGTTTCGCGCGACGAGACCGGGAAGGACGGGCCATCGCGGGCGCAGACCTGTTCGGTCCCACCCTGGTGGTGGCCGGCACGGGCATCAGCGCCGCCGGGCGCCCCCGCCTGTCGATCCGCCCCACGGCCTCGCTGCTTTCCCCTCGAGTATGTTTACAACCTCAGCGACGAAGACCCGGTGCGCTCCGCTGGCCGGAGAAACGTCGTCTGGCAATACTTCAGCGGGATGGACTACTACGAACCCCGACTGCCCTGTGACGCCACCCAGGTGGGACGCTTCCGCGCCGCCATCGGTGAAGCCGGGGTGGAAGAACTGCTCAAGGCCACGATCGACACGGCGGTGGATACGAAGGCGGTGCGCCCCAGCGAATTCGAACGGGTCATCGTCGACAGCACCGACTAGGAGAAGGCCATCGCCCACCCGGTGGACAGCCGCTTGCTGGAGATCGCCCGCACCAAGGTCGTGCAGGCCGCGAAGTTTGCCGGCATCGGCCTGAAGCAGACTTTCGCCAAGGAAGGCCGGGAACTGCGGCGCCGCGCCGGTGGCTACGCCCACGCCAAGCAGTTCAAGCGCCTGCGGCGTACCGTCAAGCGGCAACGGACGATCTTGGGCAGTGTCCTGCGCGAAGTCCAACGCAAGCTCGGCCTGGCCAGCACCGAATCCCCGAGCACGCTCACCCGTCTGAAGACGCTGCTGGAACGCGCCGAGCGCATCCGCACCCAGCAACCGAAGGACAAGAACAAGCTCTATGCCCTGCATGCCCCGGAAGTCGAGTGCATCGGCAAAGGCAAGGCCCGCAAACCCTACGAGTTCGGGGTGAAGGCGAGTATTGCCGTCACCCACCAGAGTGGGCTGATGGTGGGGTGCCCGGACCTTCCCGGGCAATCCCTACGACGGCCACATCCTGCGCGAACAGTTGGAGCAGACCGGCATCCTGCTGGAAGACGTGGGGATCACGCCGAAGCAGGTGGTGGTGGATCTGGGCTACCGGGGCGTGGACCACGACAACCCTGGGGTGGAGATCATCCACTGGGCAAATACCGGTCGCTGACCAGGCAACAGCGCCGTTGGCTGAAAACGCCGGCAGGCGGTGGAGCCGGCTACCGGGCATTTGGAAATCGGACCACCGCATGGATCGGTGCTGGTTGCGGGCGCCACGGGTGATGCGCTGCATGCGGTGCTGTGTGCGGCGGGTTGCAACCTGCGTTGGTTGTTGCGGGCGATGACCCGCCCGGCTGAGTGGCCCTTTTTATTGGGCCTGGAATCTGTGGCACCTGTCTGATTCTCAGCTGCGCCTTCGCCAGGAAACACTGATTCTGCCCTGCCTCGTCTTCGCTCTTCAGGCAGGGTCTATATGTCAGATGAATTTTTGCAGGGGCGACTATTTATCAAATCTAGCAACCAGATTATATCTACGCAATCGGGCAGGG
>JADJYY010000030.1 GCA_016719465.1 Hydrogenophilales bacterium | reverse complement strand
CCCGTCCGGGATGCCTCTCGCGTGGCATGTCGCGCCGGGAACAAGTCGCCGACGCGACTTTCACGGTAACCGAACCGCATCTACTAAGCCTTGCGCAAAGTAAAACCACTTTCCTCCCCCTCCCAACCTCCCCCGCATGCGGGGGAGGAGTTGGCCCCCTCCCCGCTGGCGGGGAGGGTTGGGGTGGGGAGAAGAGTGCCAGCAAGACGGCATAGGGCATTACTTTCGAGAAAATCAGTATCTTGCGTTGCTCCCCACATCGGACGCCGACTCCCGCCGCTGTCGCTCGCGCAAGTCCCGAAGACGGGCATCGATGATGGACAGGGTGTAGAAATCGGCCTTGCCCGCCCGTTGCGCCATCTGCAATTGCTCGATGGCGGCGGCAATCCGGTCCGCCAGCACATAGGCCTCGGCCTGGGCCAGATGGGATTCGGCAACCTGTCCCAGGGCGTTGTGGGCTTCCGCCTTCAGCATTTGGAAATGACCGTCCGATGGCCAGGTACGCTGCTGATCATCCAGGAACTTCAAGGCATCCCCGGCCTTGCCGACGCGCAGCAGGGAAGCGGCATGCAGGTAGGCCAGCGGACGGTAGCCGGCATGCAGGGCCAGCCCGGCCCGGGACAACTCGACCGCCTCCGCCGCCCGGCCTTCGGCCAGGGCCAGTTCGACCCGGGCCACCGCCACCAGGGGAGACTTGGCGACGGCGCCGTCCAGCCTGGCCAGGCACTGGGACGCCCGCGCCTTGTTGCCCACCCGCAGGCTGGCCTGGAGCAGGCCGTACCAGGAGGCGGGCGACGGATTTTCGCGCACCCGCGCCTCGAACACGGTGACCGCGTCCTTGGGCTCCCCCTCGGTGGACTGGACCCGCGCCCGCACCAGGATGAATTCGGGACTATCCGGATGCTGGCGATACGGCATGTCCTCCAGGCGGTTCTGCATGTCGGCGATGCGTTCGTGGGTCAACGGGTGAGTGCGCAGGTAAGCCGGCGCGTTGTTCTCGTAGAGCCGGCCCTGGGCCTGCAGGCGCTCGAAGAAACTGCCCATGCCCTGGGGGGAGAAGCCGGCGGCGTCCAGGGTCTGCAAGCCGATCCGGTCGGCTTCCCGCTCATTCTCGCGGGTGAAATTCAACTGGTTCTGGATGCTCAGGGCCTGGGCGCCCACCAGCGCCGCCTGGGAAGCCTGGCTGTTGGAGCGCGCCGCGAGGATGGCCACGGCCAATGCCAGCATGGAAGCCAGGCTGTTGGTCTTCTGGCTGTCCACCATGCGCGAGATGTGATTCTGGGTGACGTGGGAAATTTCGTGGGCCAGCACGCCCGCCAGCTCGGATTCGTTCCGGGCGGCGGAGATCAGGCCGGTATGGACGCCGATGAAGCCGCCAGGCAGGGCGAAGGCGTTGATGCTGGCATCCCGCACAGGGAAGAACTCGAAATTCCGGCCCGGGCTGGGCGACGCGCCGGCAAGCCGGTCGCCCAGGTTCTCCAGGTAATCGGCGATCACCGCATCGTCCAGATAGTCGCTGCTTTCCCGGATCTGACGCATGATTTCCCGGCCGATGCGATCTTCCTGGGCCTCGGACAGGCTGGTGCGGGCGACCTCCCCGAGATCGGGCAATTCGATGGCCCGGGCGGCGCCGCTGTGAAGGATGCCGGCGGGATAGGCGATGAGCAGGGCCGCGGCGATGGAGCGAAACAAATTCATGGGGCTATGATACTTGCCCTATCGACCAGTTCCTCCCTTAAGGGGGCAAGCGCCACCGCCATGAACGACTTCACCCATTTCGACGAGCAGGGCCGCGCCATCATGGTTGGCGTCGGCGAAAAGGCCGAGACCCGACGGGTGGCGGTCACCGCGGGCCGCATCGTCATGCGTCCGGAAACCCTGGCCATGATCCGCGACGGCGCCGCCAAGAAAGGCGACGTGCTGGGCGTGGCCCGCCTGGCCGGCATCATGGCCGCCAAGCGCACCGCCGACCTGATCCCCTTGTGCCACCCCATTCCCCTCACCAAGGTGACGGTTGATTTCAGCCTGGACGAGCCCGCCCATGCCATCGAGTGCAGCGCCATGGCCGAGACGGTAGGCCGCACCGGCGTGGAAATGGAAGCCCTCACCGCCGCCAGCGTCGCCCTGCTCACCATCTACGACATGTGCAAGGCCGTGGACCGGGGCATGGTGATCGAATCCGTGCGCCTCGTGGAAAAGCTGGGCGGCAAGTCCGGGCACTGGAAAAGCGACTGATTTCCTAGCCCATCGAACCCATGCATCGGACTGGCTGAACGCCATCCCGCCGGGATGGGCCACCCGGGTCTTCACGCATCTCCCGGCCCTCATCCGGACATGCCCGTTAAAATGCCGGCCATGCCCGCCATCCACCTCCTTCCCGACCTGCTCGTCTCCCAGATCGCCGCCGGCGAGGTGGTGGAGCGGCCGGCCTCGGCCCTCAAGGAACTGCTGGAGAACAGCCTGGACGCGGGCGCCCGGGATATCCGGGTGGACCTGGAGGAAGGCGGCATCAAGCTGATCCGGGTGGCGGACGACGGCGCCGGCATCGGCCCGGATGACCTGCCCCTGGCCCTGACCCGCCACGCCACCAGCAAGATCGCCAGCCTGGGGGACCTGGAGCGGGTGGTCAGCCTGGGCTTCCGCGGCGAGGCCCTGGCCAGCATCGCCGCCGTGGCGCGGGTGACGGTCAGCAGCCGCGCCGGGGGCCAGCCCCACGCCTGGAGGATCGGTGCCCTGGACGGCCTGCTGGGGGCGCCCGAGCCCGCCGCCCTGGGCCGGGGCACCGTGGTGGAGGCCCGGGACCTGTTCTTCAATACCCCGGCCCGGCGCAAATTCCTCAAGACTGCCGCCACCGAATACGGCCATTGCGACGAGACCCTGCGCCGCCTGGCCCTGGCCCATCCGGAATGCGCCTTCACCCTTTCCCACAACGGCAAGGTATCGCGGCGTTTTCCCGTTTCCGACTGGCAGGCCCGCGCCCTGGAAGTGCTGGGCGAGGACTTCGCGGCGGCCGCCCGCGCCCTGGATGAATCCGCCGGCCCTCTGCGCCTGTTCGGCCTGGCCGGCCTGCCCGCCTATTCCCGGGCCGGGCGCGACGCCCAGTACCTGTTCGTCAACGGCCGCTTCGTGCGGGATAAATTGCTGGCCCACGCCATCCGCGAGGCCTACCGGGACGTGCTGCACCACGACCGCCATCCGGCCTTCGCGCTGTTCCTGGAACTGCCGCCGGAAGGCGTGGACGTGAACGTGCACCCGGCCAAGACCGAGGTGCGCTTCAGGGAGGGGCGTGGGGTGCACCAGTTCGTGTTCCATGTGCTGGAGCGGGGTCTGGGCCAGGCACAAGGGGCAAGGGGCAAGGAGCAAGGTGGCCAGCCCCCCGCGCCCGCCGAGCGGAACGCGTTCCGGGGGGGCGCGACGGCCGCGCTGCCGCTTCACGCCGGGGAGCCGGCCACCTATTACCGGATGGTGACCGATGCCCTGGCGCCCGGAGCGTCTCCAGCCGCGCCTGCCCAGCCCTCCGCCCAACCCCTTGCCCCTTGCCCCTTGCCCCTTGCTCCTGGCTCCCAGCCCCTCGGCTACGCCCTGGGGCAGCTTTCCGGCATCTACATCCTGGCCGAGAACGACAAGGGACTGGTGGTGGTGGACATGCACGCCGCCCACGAACGCATCCTCTACGAACGCCTCAAGCAGGCCCTGGACCGGCGGCAGATGGCCAGCCAGCCCCTGCTCATCCCCCTGGTGTTCCAGGCCACGCCCCTGGAAATGGCCGCCGCCGAGGAAGCCCGGGACGGCCTGGGCGAGATGGGCTTCGAGATCGCCCCGGTCTCCCCCACCCACCTGGCGGTACGCGCCCTGCCCGCCATGTTGAAGGATGCCGAAGCGGAAACCCTGGCGCGGGAGGTGTTGAAAGAGACGCGGGAATTCGGCATAAGCGAGGCCATGACCGCGCGCCGTGACGAACTGCTGGCCACCATGGCCTGCCACGGCGCGGTGCGCGCCCACCGCCGCCTGACCCTGCCGGAGATGAACGCCCTGCTGCGCGACATGGAAGCCACCGAGCGGGCGGACCAATGCAACCACGGCCGGCCCACCTGGTTTCAACTGACGCTGGCGGACCTGGACCGGATGTTCATGCGAGGAAAGTAATGACCCACAAGACAACGCGGAAACCCTTCCCCATTCCCGTCAAGCCCGCGACGGAAACGCGCCCGGAGGAGGACCTGGCCGCCTCCGCCTGCGCCAGCGGCGAGCCCTATGCCCTGATGGTGCTGGGGGATTCCATGCTGCCCGAGTTCGAGGAAGGCGAGATCATCGTGGTGGAGCCGGAGGGCGTGGCCCGGGACGGGTCCTTCGTGGTGGCCTTCGCCAACGACGAACACATCTTCCGCCAACTGGTGAAGCATCCGGAAGGCTGGATGCTCAGGCCCCTCAACACCCTCTACCCCAACATCCCCATCGACGGGCTGGACGCGGTGAAGGGCGTGGTGATCATGAAGAAGAAGCCGGGCCGGCGAAAGGCGATGAAGAGCTACGCCTGATGGCCGGGCCGGGGTCGGTCCCTTGGGGAGTGAAAGGGCTGATGTCGCCACCCGAACCGCGAGCCCGGCGATTCCGAGCGGCGGTATCGGCCGCCATGCGCGAAGCCCGACGGCGAACGCCGGGTCTGGAGGAGAGGGCTATTCCCGGGCCGTCTTCTGCGGCGCCGGGCGTTTTTCCACGGTCACCATGAGCCGCATCTCGACCTGATCGCGGATCAGTCGGAGCTGGACCGCCTTGCCGGGGGCGAGCACGGCGATGAGGTTGAGCAGCGACGTGGAATCCATCACCGGCTTGTCGCCCACCCCCACCAGCACATCCCCCGGGCGAATGCCGGCCCGGTCCGCGGGCCCGCCCCGCAACACGCCGGCGATCAGGGCGCCCGCCGTCGATTTCAGGCTGAAGGATTCGGCGATTTCCGGCGTGATCTCCTGCACCTCGATGCCCACCCAGCCCCGGACCACGGCGCCATGGGCGATGATCTGCTCCATGACCTGGCGCACGATGGACACGGGAATGGCGAATCCGATGCCCAGGTTGCCGCCGGAGCGGGAGTAGATGGCCGTGTTGATGCCGATCAGGTTGCCGGACGCGTCCACCAGCGCGCCCCCGGAATTGCCCGGATTGATGGCCGCGTCGGTCTGGATGTAGTTCTCGAAGGTGTTGATGCCCAGATGGCTGCGGCCCAGGGCGGAAACGATGCCCATGGTCACGGCCTGTCCCACGCCGAAGGGATTGCCGATGGCCAGCACCACGTCGCCGACCCGCAGGGTTTCCGCCTTGGCGAAGGAAATGGCCGGCAAGTGGTCGTGCTTGACCTTCAGCACCGCCAGGTCGGTGTCCGGATCGGTGCCGACGACCACGGCTTCCAGGGTCTTGCCGTCCGGCAACGCCACCTGGATCTCATCCGCCGCCTCGATGACGTGGTGATTGGTCAGGATGAAACCATCCTGGCTGACGATGACGCCGGAGCCCAGGTTGGAAACCCGCTGGGGGCGATTGTGCATGGGGAGGTTGTCGCCGAAGAAGCGGCGGAAGGCGGGATCGTCCATGAACGGGGTGCGCGGGGCGCGAACCTGCTTGCTGGTGAAGATGTTCACCACCGCCGGCCGTGACTTGGCCGCGGCGTCGGCGAACGTGGACGGCGCGGGGGCGACGCCGGCCGCGCCCGCCACCTCCCGGATGGTGATGGCGCCGTCATCGGCGGGCAGCAGACCGGGGATGAAGCGGTCCAGGGCGAACAACGCGGCGGCGACCACCACCAGCGCCGCGACGAATTGCGCGAATATCAGCCAGACCTTGTGCATGGGTTCTCAAGGCGCGAAAAACCCGCTGATTCTAGCGCAGCGCCCCCGGCTTGAGCCCTCGCTTCAAATCCAGGCTTTAAGTTAGACCATGTTTAACTGTAAAATGCCGGCTTTTGAAAAATGGGCATCGTTGTGAATGCGATCGGCATATCCCGTTCCCACAACCCGATTACCCAAGAACATTTCATCCATCCGGCGGGACCGAATTTATGAGTGAACTGAGCGTTGATCCTTCCAAACGCCGCTTTCTGGTGACCATGAGTTCGGCCGTGGGAGGCGTGGCCGCCCTCGGCGTGGCATCGCCCTTCGTGCTGAGCATGATGCCCAGCGCCCGGGCCAAGGCCGCCGGCGCCCCGGTGGAAGTGGATCTGTCGAAAGTGGAACCCGGCATGCTGCTGGCCGTCGAGTGGCGCGGCAAACCCGTATGGGTGGTGAACCGCACCAAGGAAATGCTCGACATGCTGGCCAAGAACGATGACAAGCTGACCGACGCCGCGTCCGAGAACACCGCCCAGCAACCCGACTACTGCAAGAACCCCACCCGCTCCATCAAGCCCGAATACCTGATCGTGGTGGGCATCTGCACCCACCTGGGCTGCTCCCCCACCTTCCGCAAGGAAATCGGCCCCGCCGACCTGGGCGCGGACTGGAGCGGCGGCTGGTTCTGCCCCTGCCACGGTTCCCGCTTCGACCTGGCCGCGCGCGTGTACAACGGTTCGCCTGCCCCGACCAACCTGGTCATCCCGCCCCACAAGTACCTGTCCGAAACCAGGGTGCTGATCGGCGAGGACCAGGGCGCGGCAGCCTGATATCGAAGGGAAGAATTCAGCAATGCAAAAACTACTGAACTGGATTGATGAGCGTTTCCCGCTCACCGCCTCCTACAAGGCGCACCTGTCCGAGTACTACGCGCCGAAAAACTTCAACTTCTGGTACTTCTTCGGCTCCCTGGCCTTGCTGGTGCTGGTGATCCAGATCGTCTCCGGCATCTTCCTGACCATGCATTACAAGCCGGACGCGGAACTGGCCTTCGCCTCCGTCGAGTACATCATGCGCGACGTGGATTACGGCTGGCTGATCCGCTACATCCACTCCACCGGCGCCTCCATGTTCTTCGTGGTGGTCTACCTGCACATGTTCCGCGGCCTGATCTACGGTTCCTACCGGCAGCCGCGCGAACTGATCTGGATCTTCGGCGTGATCATCTACCTGGTGCTCATGGGCGAAGCCTTCATGGGCTACCTGCTGCCCTGGGGCCAGATGTCCTACTGGGGCGCCCAGGTGATCATCAACCTGTTCGCCGCCATCCCGCTCATCGGCGAGGACCTGTCCATCTGGATCCGGGGCGACTACGTGATCGGCGACGCCACCCTGAACCGCTTCTTCGCCTTCCACGTCATCGCCCTGCCCCTGGTGCTGCTGGGCCTGGTGGTGGCCCATCTGTTGGCCCTGCACGAAGTGGGCTCCAACAACCCGGACGGCGTCGAGATCAAGAAGCTCAAGGATCCCGAGACCCACCTGCCCCTGGACGGCATCCCCTTCCACCCCTACTACACGGTCAAGGACATCCTGGGCGTGGTGGTCTTCCTCATGGTGTTCGCCGCCATCCTGTTCTTCGCCCCGGAGATGGGCGGCTACTTCCTGGAAGCCAACAACTTCATCCCGGCCGATTCCCTCAAGACCCCCGAGCACATCGCCCCGGTCTGGTACTTCACGCCCTACTACGCCATCCTGCGGGCGGTGCCCCCCATCCTGGGCTCCCAGTTCCCGGGCGTGGCGCTGATGGGCGTGGCGGTGCTGATCTTCTTCGCCCTGCCCTGGCTGGACAGATCGCCGGTGAAATCCATCCGCTATCGCGGTCCCAAGTTCAAGATCGCCCTGGCCCTGTTCGTAATCGCCTTCGTCGGCCTGGGCGTCCTCGGCATCCTGCCGGCCACCGAGTTGTACACCTGGATCGCCCGCGTCCTGTCCGTGGTCTATTTCGCCTTCTTCCTGCTGATGCCCTGGTACACCAGGAATGACTCCGTCAAACCTGTACCGGAAAGGGTGACGACGAAATGAAAAAACTGCTTTTCCTGCTCCTCGCCCTGCCCACCGCCGCCTTCGCCTCCGGCGCCGCCATTCATCTGGACCACGCGCCGGTCAACCCGAACGACCAGGAATCCCTGCAGCGCGGCGCCCGGGTGTTCGTGAACTACTGCCTCAACTGCCATGCCGCCAGCTACATGCGCTACAACCGCATGCAGGATTTCGGCCTCACCGAGCCCCAGATCAAGGACAACCTCCTGTTCGCCGCGGAAAAGCCCGGCGAGACCATGCGCGTCGCCATGAAGATCAAGGATGCCAAGGCGTGGTTCGGCGCCCCGCCGCCCGACCTGTCCGTGATCGCCCGCTCCCGCGGGCCCGATTGGGTCTACACCTATCTGCGCGGCTTCTATCGCGACGATTCCCGCCCCACCGGCTGGAACAACACGGTCTTCGACAAGGTCGGCATGCCCCATGTCCTGCACGAATTGCAGGGCCAGATGGCGCCGGTCTATCGCACCGAGAAAACCGCCGACGGCCATGATCACCAGGTCATGGAACGCCTGGAACTGACCGTCCCCGGCAAGATCACCCTCGCCGAGTACGACGCCCTGGTGGGCGATCTGGTCAATTACCTGGCCTGGATGGGTGAACCCGCCAAGAGCCAGCGCATGAATATCGGCCTGGCCGTGCTTCTGTTCCTGAGCATTTTTTACGTGGTCGCCTTCTACCTCAAGAAGGAATTCTGGAAAGACGTGCACTAAGCACCAAGGTTGAACGCCAAATGATGATTTTATATTCCGGGACCGCCTGCCCTTTCAGCCAGCGCTGCCGCATCGTCCTGCACGAAAAGGGCATGGATTTCGACATCAAGGATGTGGATCTCCAGGACAAGTCCGACGAAATCGCCGCCATGAACCCCTACAACCGGGTTCCCATCCTGGTGGAGCGGGATCTGACCCTGTACGAGTCCAACATCATCAACGAGTACATCGACGAGCGCTTCCCGCACCCCCAACTGATGCCCGCCGACCCGGTCATGCGCGCCCGCGCCCGGTTGTTCCTGCACAATTTCGAGAGCGACCTGTTCTCGCACCTGGGCGACATCGTCAACGGCACGCCCAAGGCCGCGGAAAAGGCCCGGAACCTGGTGCGCGACAACCTGACCCAGATCGCGCCCATCTTCACCAAGCAGAAGTACATGCTCGGCGAGGAGTATTCCATGCTCGACGTGGCCATCGCCCCGCTGCTGTGGCGCCTGGACCATTACGGCATCCAGCTGCCCAAGCAGGCCACCCCGCTGCTGAAATATGCCGAGCGGCTGTTCGCCCGGCCGGCCTTCATCGAGGCCCTCACGCCGGTCGAAAAAGCCATGCGCAAGTGAGCCCAGCTTGAGCGGGCTGTCCCAGCAACCCTATTTCCTGCGCGCCCTCTACGAATGGTGCGTGGACAGCGGCCTGACCCCCTACCTGACCGTCAGGGTGGATGCCCGCACCCAGGTGCCCCAGGGCTATGTCAAGGCTGGCCAGATCGTCCTCAACGTGGGCCCCAGCGCCGTGCGCAACATCCAGATGGACAACGACTGGGTGACCTTCTCCGCCCGATTCGGCGGCGCCTCCCACGCCATCCAGGTTCCCGTCGGCAACGTCCTCGCCATCTACGCCAAGGAAACCGGAGAAGGCATGAGCTTCGAGCACCTGTTGTCCGATGATGACGAGGATGCCATGGCCTCCATCGACGCTGGCGAAAGCGCTGCGACCGGCCAGGAAAGCGAAGATGAGCCGTCGCCGCCCCAGCCCCCCAAGGGCAAGCCCCAACTGCGGGTCGTCAAGTAATATCGGCCCCTCGTCTCCATACGTCGTACACGCCGGCATAGCTCAGTTGGTAGAGCAATCGCCTTGTAAGCGATAGGTCGTCTGTTCGAGTCAGACTGTCGGCACCAGAAAAATCGCGGCTTCCCAGTGGAAGCCGTTTTTTTCCTGGTTCAGTCCGCGTTAACGACTGATGGGAGGAGTTGGCCCCCTCCCCGCTGGCGGGGAGGGTTGGGGTGGGGAGAAGAGTGCCAGCAAGACGGCATATGGCATTACTTTCGAGAAAATCAGTAACCGACGACAAGCCAAAACACCATTCATGTAGCAAGCCGTTCTGAAAGGGTGTTGAGGCACACTCCGCGCAAGACCGTCACCCCGGCGAAGGCCGGGGTCCAGTGGGTTCCGAGTGGACGCTGAGCAAGGTCCTGGATACCGGCGTGCGCCGGTATGACGATCCAGTGGCAAGGGGCGCCGTATCCAGTGCCCCTTTCAGTTCAACACCTATACGAAACAGCTTGTTCATGTTGCGACGTAGTACAACCTACAAAAGAGGATCTCCATGGCAACGCTGACAATACGTATCGATGAGCGCATGGAAACAGAACTGACCCGCCTCGCCGAGGCATCCCATCGCACCAAGAGCGACCTGGCGCGAGAGATGCTGCGCTGGCAACTGTCCATCCGCCGCTTCCATATCCTGCGCGCCCAGGCCCTGCGCCACGCCGAGGTCGCCGGCTATCTCACCGACGAGGACGTCTTCCGGCACGTCCCTTTAGGCGGTTTCTGTGCGCCGTCACCTTGACCAGTCCATATGCATCGAGGAACTCCACCATGAACCCCGACACCCCCCTCACCGACGAAGAACTCGACGAACTCGACCAATTCCTCTTGTCCGACGCCACCCCCGAGGAATGCATGGACATCGCCATGCTGGACGGCTTCCTCACCGCCCTGGTCATCGGCCCCAACACCATCATGCCCAGCCAGTGGCTGCCCGCGATCTGGGGCGAGACGGAGGAAGAGGAAATGGTCTGGGATTCCGCCGAGCAGACGCGGCGCATCCTCGGCCTGGTCATGCGGATGTACAACGACCGCGTCCAGGACCTGCACGAAGAGATCGACGCCTACGACCCGCTCATCTACCAGAGCCAGCACGAGGGCAAGCCCGTCCCCATCCTGGACGAGTGGTGCATGGGCTTCATCCGCGCCATCCAGCTCGACCCGGAAGGCTGGCAACCGATGGTGGCAGCCGACACCCAGGAAGCCGGCGGCCTGCTCACCCCCATGCTGCTCTACGGCACCGAGGAAGGCTGGAACGAACTCAAGGAAAACCAGGCCCTGGCCGACCGGCACCAGGACTTCGCCGACGCCATCGGCCCCTGCGTCATCGGCATCCGCGACTACTGGCTGCCCCAGCGCAAGGAAGCCGCCACCTACCGCCGGGAAACCGCCAAGGTGGGGCGCAATGACCTATGCCCGTGCGGGAGCGGGAAGAAGTACAAGAAGTGTTGCGGGAGTGGGGAGAAGCTGCACTGAATTCTCTATAAACAGCACAGGAAAGCTTTACCTTGATGTTGATGCTGGAGTAGCCGGCCATTCCCTCAAGCTCGAAGGGGCAGCATTCATGATTTGCTCGGGCAACCAATTCAGGGTTTCCCTACCCATTCTTACAGCCCTCAGGCCGCATTCCCAAAGGATTATCACGCTCCACCCGGAGTCAAGCATTTCACGCACGTTCCTTTGATCGCGTGCGACATTTTCCTGGAATTTCATCCTCCAGCGCTCGACGTTACTGGTTGGCATGGTGCTGTATCGACAACCTTCATGGCGGTGCCAGAAACATCCGTGCACAAGGATGGCCACCCTCCACTTCGGCAGGGCAAGGTCTGGTTGCCCTGGCAAACGCTTCACATGAAGTCGATAACGGAATCCGTGTCCATGCAGGAATCTTCGAACGAGCATTTCAGGTCGAGTGTTCTTCCCCCTGATCCCCGCCATCATTCTTGAACGGGTTTCGCTATCCACTACATCGATCATGTGTGGATATCAGCAAAGAGGTCGGCATCCTTATCCGGCACAGCCCGATGGTTCAGCAATGATCCATCCAGTAGCAGGTCAGCAACCACGCGCGACACCTGCCTGGCCAACATTGGCGGCACAGCGTTGCCAACCTGCCAGTATTGCTCTGTTCTATTGCCTTCGAACAAGTAGTTGTCCGGAAATGTCTGCAAACGGGCCGCTTCCCTGACGGTCAGACTTCTACACTGCGCAGGATCGTAGTGGATGTAGTAATGGCCATCCTTGGAGATATGCGAGACCACCGTCGAGGATGGCTGATTCGCGAGCTGGACCCGGAAGCGATCACGAAAAAGGCACTTGCGCGGAATGCACATTTCCGTGCTTAGGGCAGAAGTGCATCAGGAAACTCGTCTACCTTTTGGCGAGACACCAAACCGTCTGGCGTAACAGGCTGCATAAAGATATCGGAGCAGATCGGGTTTCATGTGACTACGGGCCTCATGCTGGATATACCCTTCCAGCCGTTCGTCAAGAATCCAGTGTGCCAGTGTCGCCGGCATCTTGGCAGGTCTGTTATCCGGGGCATGGATATAGCGTTGCCCCGTACTCAGTGGTATCGACCAGCCTGCCAGCGACAGATCGAATTCCCTCTTCACAAATTCGCTGGTTTCCGGTGTTGTCCTTGCAAGAAGTACCAGCAATTCGTCGAATATTCCTTTCCAGCCATCCAGTGAATCCCCGCCACGGGAAATGGAAGCTCCTTATGGCCGGAATGTCTCCAATTGCTTCCTTAACCGAAATGGGCAGGTTTTTTTCAAGTGGCCGGTGCTGTCGCTCCCGAATGTCCTCACGAACCCCGAGCAGCATTACCCTGTGCCGAGCTTGCGGGAGGCCGTGATTTTCGGCCTGGACAACGAAGTCCATCGGGTCGGTAATCAGCACATCCCTAGGGAAATTGAATGAGCGGATTTCATAGCGGAGCCCAGGGGAGGGATTTGAAAGATCATCCAGAATCCTCTGGAAAATGGGGCTCCCACCATGGGTTGAAGACAATACCCCCCTGACATTTTCCATAACGAAAATGGAAGGCTGGAATTGCTGAATGATCCGAAGGTATTCCTTGTATAGGAAATGGCGGTGGTCACTTTCGAATTTCTCGACATTTTCACGCCGCCATCGAGACCTCCCCACTACCGAATAGACTTGGCATGGCGGACCGCCGATCAGAACCCAAGGTTCGTCACCATTCAGAGATTGGGAGATTATCTGGTCAATTTTCTCGGAAGGTGTCACACCGAGTTCATGGCAGTGAGCCTCTTCCTTTGCCCTGTTGGCTTGGGCGAGGAAACGGGGATTTTCCAGCAGATCTTCCCTGGAAATCTTGCCGCGAAGGTAATCGTAGTAAGCGCCGGGAACATCGCTCGGGTGACCGAAGGCGCGATAAAAAGCTCTCAGCGAGAGGGTGCGGTGAGCAACCACCTCCTTCTCGAATGAGGCGCGGATGTCGAACAAGCATTCTTCATCGTCATCACGAAGTGACCCAAAACCTTCTGCCAGCCCACCGGGGCCGGAAAAGAGATCAATTACAGATATCACGGCTGGCCCATTTCAGATGTAAAAAACCCCAATCCAGGCTTGTCAATGGTACCGATGACCACGCCACGGTCCAGCAGTCGGTTTTGTTCCTCACAGGAAGTTTCAGGCAATAAGGCGCAGGAATGGCAGGCAGCCAGATTGCAGTTATCCGGTCCCTGTCCATGGCTCTCGATACATACCGGATCAGTTGAGCACCAGCGGGCCTTGTCCAGCGCCCTCCTGATTACTTCTTCAAGTCGATCAGGCTGACCCATACGCACCAATCCACCCATGGTGCCTTCCGAATCACCCGCAGCCGTATATATCAGGATGCCCGCCATGGGGTTCTCTCCATCAGCTGAGTAGATACGCTCTCGCAACGAAGCCGAACCATATCCGCAATCCTGTACAAGCTGATTGATCAACAGGTGGGCAAAGGTATGCAGCAATACAAATCTGGGCGTTATGAGCCGTAATTCCTGATGCCGCCTAGTTGCCAAAGCATCCAGGTTCATCCTCATAAGAGAAAGCCGGCGAACAAGGTCATCACCGTATTGGTTCATCCATTCCTGCAAGCGGGTCTCGGAAAACTGGAGAAATATTCCTTCACCCCTTACCACGATCGCAGGTAGCCAGTGCTTGGGCTGCTCCATGAACAATGCTCGTTGCTCTATACGGGTCAGGCCGGTGGAATAGATACGGGAAAATCCTTCAAAAGCACGGGTTTCCCGCAGTTTGTGCAGGAGTGCAATTCGGCTGAATGCATCTCGTGACAAAGGCCCGTATTTACTCAGATCGGCTCCACGAATATCCAAATCTGTCTTGGGATAACCAACCTGAAGATCACGGGAAAAAACGCAGTACTCCTGCTGGCGATAGCTGGCTTCCTCCACTTCTGATTCGACACCAACTTGCGATTTGCTTTGCCCGTTGCTGGCGAAGTGTGAGCGAAGCGCATCCAATAGAAGAGCAGGGTCAACCCCCCAATTCAAGCTTCTGACAGCTGCATCGACAGCTTCCAGCGACAGCGTGCCATCTGGGTCGGTCTTGATACGCTGATCCAGGAATGTCCTGGTCTTTCGATCATCAAGAAGGATGCCATGCAGGAGATGGCGATTGGCTGCCTCGGCCAGAATGGCTGGCTGCACTGCCGATTCGGGGTGATAGGTGGCCAGTGCGTTGGTAGCTGACCGAAGGCTCACTTGCCCGTTGTCGGCGTCCATGGCACCTGCACGCAACCGGTTCTTGATATCCCGATCATCCAGCAGATCGAGCACATCCTGGGAAAGCGCCTTGTCGTCAATGTCCGGGATATAGATGGAACTGACCACTGACGGGAAATAGAGGTTCGCTGCGCTCTTGAGCAGTGCGAACAGGGGTTTGCCGCAGTTGCCGGGGGCAGGCCTCAGCTCGGTGCCGATGGCCAGGACCGGATTGACGCCAGTGCAATTCACTCCCAATTGGCTCAACGGAGTATTGTCGTTCTCTCCGCCAGATGGGTCTGCAGTGCTTGTGATAGCACCTGCAAGCGTACGTCTTGCCACCACCCTGGATCGCCCATTCTCGCCCCGTTCCTCTGCCTGAACAGCAACACCGGCGAGGGAGGCACTCCCCGAACTTGTCATGCGCAACCAGCGATCCACCCCATCTGGCTTCCAGCCGGACGGCTTGCCTTCGAACACCCATTCCACCCACGGGAAATCCTGGATATGGCCTTTCGTACACGCGGCAACGAAACGCACCTGAAAAGTCTTGCGCCGTGGATGCCTGTTGCCAGCCTCGCTACCGGTTGCTATTGGTCCTTCGCAGATTGGTGCATCGCGGTCGTGGTAGCGGCCCTTGTGCATTCGCCCACACCGGGGGCAGACATGCCAGAGTGGAAATCGTAGAAAGGGCAGCATGAGATTAAGATTCCGCTGCTGCCCACCATTCCGATCAGGCCGGCGAAAATCCGGGGGCTGGACGAAGAAATCCACACCCAGCCGCCTTGCCAGCCGACGTTCATCGTCGATACGAAATTCGCGATGCTCCAGGTTGGCTTCCTCATATGGCCATGCATCCAGACCTGCATGGATCAGCGATACCGGGCCCGGAAAATCCACCATGGCACCTGGCCCGAAAGGTGCGATAGCCTGGGTCCTGCGGATGGGCCGGCTCATGGCAGTTCCTCCTGGGTGCGATTGAACCAGCTGGTCACGTCTGCTTCGCAACTGGAGTCGACATCACGCAACGAGGACAAGGTTGGCCAGCTGTGGTTGTTCCACTCGGCCGGCGGATTGGCACCTGCAGGATGCATGAGAGGTGGGTGCTCCGGCAGAGTGCCAAAGCCACCGTAAGCATCTGGATTCCAGGTTCGCCATTCATCCAGGCGTTTCTTAAGCCGATCCATGACCACAGACGTCTCTACTCCGCCGGTCACGAAATCGACCCTTTTCCTCACCATGTCCTCGATGATAGCGCGCAGCTGCACCCCAACTGCCAAAGGAAAGGGGTCTGCATGTTCGCCTTCCCTCTCTTGGTCACCCAACTGGCGAACTGCGGCGACAATAATTCCATGCAATGCCCGGTCCACTGCCGGCAAGCTGAAGGGGGTGACGCTGGTCGGTTCTACTTGGGCATACAACCGTTGGTGATAGCTGCGGAAGCGCTCGTAGTGGCTGCGATCCCGTGGCTTGCTTTGTCCATATAGCACAGTTACCAATCCGGGCTTCTCCCTGTCCCGTCCTATCCGACTGGAAACCTGGATGTACTGTGAGGTGGTCTTGGGCTGACCAACGATAGCCATCAAGGAAAGGCGTGGGATATCCACACCAACCTCGATGATGTTGGAGGCCAGACAAACATCGACCGGCCTTTCACTTATTGCCGCGTCACGTGTGCGCAATCTGGCTGTGCTGAATGACAACTCCAGTCGCGCCAGTTCCTTGGGAATGTCATCACTACGGATGCGGCTCGTTAGTTCGGATGTAAAGGGGCTGCGTATCATCTCGTAACTGATGCCCATCCTGTCGATAATTACCCGCAGGTAATCTCTGGCATCGGCAACGAAGAGAGTGGCCGCGCCGCCAAGTTCACGAAGTGAGTTAAAAAAACAAAGGAGGGTCCACCAAGGGTCGCGGCCAGCATCATCTGTATCCATGATTGCTGCGCCCTGCATCAACATCGCAAAGACACGCGCTTGAGTTGTTTGAAATGACCCATGCCCCGGTGCCATCACACCAGCATATAGCCTGCCTGGCTTGAGGCTGCCATCAGGCCAGCGATCTTCCCGGGCAAAGAATGAATCTCCCGCCTCAAGGCCGGAAGGTGGGAACAGCAACACGGAACTTCTGGCGTAGAGATGCGCAATCTGTTCGTTTGCCCGACTGATGGTCGCGGTGGAGGCGATGATCTTCGGACCTATCCTGCCGATACCATGCTCTCGACAGAGCCGGTCAATGACGGTTTCATAAGCCCCAACCATGGTTCCCAGCGGGCCGGAGATCAGATGCAGCTCATCCTGAATAACCAGGGTAGGCGGCTCATGAAGATGCTGCCCATCTTTCTCGATGCCAAAAAATTTCCGTAGCGCTGGTTTCCAGGCCAGCATCGCGAACTTGTCCACCGTACCAATGAGCAGGTTGGGTGGGGATTCGATCAGGTCTTCGTCGATGACTGTGACAGGCAACGGATCGCGGTGTACGCCCGGTGCCAATGCTTTGCCAAACTCGCACTCATGATCCGGACAACGATAGACCACGGTTTGTGCCGTGCCCGTGCCGTGCCGGTAATAACCTGTCACGGAAGAGGTGCCATCCTCTGCTCTATTCCTGTTCCGCCTGCCACCAGCCGGGGCAGCATCATTGGGGCCGAAGCGTGCGCCACACCAAGGGCATTTCAAGAGAATGAAGGGATTCTCTGGCTGTGGCGTCATTTTCAAGCTTCTTCAGCTTCTGGACCGCATCCGCACGCTTGTTGGGTGTGGTTGCGCTACCAACCCAGAGGCCCAAACGGAAAGGCTTGCTGCCCAGAGTCGAATTTCCCCTGCGTAGGTACTCCATGGCGCAGAACAGCAAGGCCGCACGCTGGAATTGCTGGGCAGTAAGCAAACGTAGTGTGTACCGCATGAGTACATCCGCGCCTCCTGGCAACCGACCGGAGAGCCGGTTGAAGAAGATGGTGAATGCCGTCAGCCCAAGGTATGCCTCGGTCTTGCCGCCACCGGTGGGGAACCAGATGAGGTCCACGGTATCTCGGTCGGCATGCTTCGGGTCGCAGATGCCCCGCAAGGACATGAGCAGAAAGGCGATCTGAAAGGGACGCCAATACCCGCGATGAGGATCGGGAGTAGCCGGGTCCGGATTGCTGATGGAGGGCTCCCAGCGGAAGCGGTTGTTCTCGACAAGTGTGGTGCGGCGTATCTGGC
>JADJYY010000029.1 GCA_016719465.1 Hydrogenophilales bacterium | reverse complement strand
AAGGCACTGGGTCAGTCAGGCCAGCCTGGACGTGACCGGCAACAGAGCACTGATGGTCCTGATGGAGAAGAGCGGCTGCTGGGGCAACGTCATGGGCTTCGAGTCCATCACGCCGGCCAGCCTGCGCGATGCCAAGAAGTCGCCCAACATCCCGGGCTTCTCTCATTACGAGAAGGAGGTCGAGATCCTGCGTGACCACGGCATGCAGACCTGGGCGGCGTTCACACTCGGTTATGACCACGACACTACCGAGAGCATTTCGGCGACGGTCGATTTCGCCCTGTGCAGCAAGTTCACATTTGCTGCGTACAACATCCTGATGCCCTACCCCGGCACCCCACTGTATCGCAGACTGGCCGAACAAAACCGCCTTCTGTACGACGGTAAGTGGTGGCTGCACCCCGAATACCGCTTCAATCGGGCGGCGTATGTGCCCGCGCTGATGTCACCGGGCGAACTCACCGATGCCTGCCATGCGGCGCGCGCACGCTTCAACAGTCCGGCCTCGCTGTTGCAGCGGTTCTCCGACTGGAAAACCAACCTGCGTTCGCTCTCGCGGGCACTGACTTTCTGGCGTTACACTTTGCTGTATCGCAAGGAGGTCTACAAGAAGCACGGGATGAGGTTCGGACTGCGATGACGGCCACGCTCAGGGTCTATCAGTACCTCGCACCGGCCGTGTTGGCGCCGTTGTCCTTCTATCTTTGGTGGACCGAATACAGGAACCTGTCCCAGGTGCTTGTCGCCTGGCTGATCCCGGTCCTGTGGTCATACATCGTTCCAGGCATAGGCACCAATATGTTCAAGGTCTGGGAGTTCAATGTCCGCTGGAAACTCGGGCGCTTCCGCCCGCACCATGGCTTTGTCTTCGGCAGCACCACAGCCACCATTGCCTGGCTGATCCACGGGCAACCGGCCGAGACCCTGGCGGACATCGCACGCTTTAGCCTGATTCTCGCTTCCGTCCTCGGCTTCTGGAATGTGCTCTACGAGATCAAGGCGCTCAGGGGCGGCATCCTCAAGGTGTACAACCAGCCGTGGGCCGATGGGCGAGGGGAGGAGGCCATCGCGCTCGACTACGCACCGTGGATTTTTGGTGGCTTCGGCGCCGCCCACGGCTTGTCGATCGCGGGCATGGAGTATCTCGTCGGCCACTTCGGCCCGCTCGGCGCCGTGCAGGCTGCGATCTATCTCCTGCTCGGCCTCGCGCTGTGCATCTCGTTCCCCGTGCTGGGCTTCATGCGCCATTCGCTCCAGGTCCACGGGCATCCCGGCACCCGTCCGGTTTCGAAGGAGGGCTAGCTCATGGCCGGCATGCTCAACACCGCTCTGCTGATCCTGTCCCTGGCCGCGTCCTGGTCATGCCTCTGGGCGGCAAGCCATCTATCCCTGGGCTATGCACTGGTCGCCGCATGGCTATTCAGCCTGGTCAACAACACGACGTTTGCCTTGATGCACGAGGCTGTGCACGGCTTGGGTGCCAAGTCGGCACGGCGCAACGATTTGCTCGGTATCGTGTCTGGGCTGGCCTTCCCGACCTCATTCGCCATGCAGCGGGTCGCGCACATGGGGCATCACGAGCGGAACCGAACCGACTTGGAACTATACGACTACTACCTGCCCAGCCAATCCAGGCTGGTACGCAACATATGGCTGTATGCCGGAAACCTGCTGGGGCTCTACTGGTGGTCTGTGGTGTTCGGCAACCTGGTGTACCTTCTGGCCCCCGGGGCCTATCGCTCCCGTTTCTTCGTCGAGCGGTTCGCCCCGGCCTTGGGCTTCGGCCCCTATGTAGCCGATCTGGTCAAGCTTCCCATCATGCGTGTCTGGACCGAGATCGCCTTGGCGTTCGGCTATCAGGCGCTGATCTTCTACTGGCTGGACCTCACCGTGGTCGGCGTCCTGGCGTGCTATTGGGCCTTCGCATTGCATTGGTCGGTCCTGCAATACGCCGACCACGCTTGGAGTGCACGCGATATCCGAAACGGCGCTTGGAACCTCAAGGTGCTGGACCCGTTTCGATGGATCGCCCTCAACTACCATTACCATCGGGCGCACCACCAGCATCCACAGGTGCCTTGGTACGAGTTACCCCACTGGGTCGATGCCTCAGAGCGCCAGCCCTCGTTCTGGCGGGTCTATTTCAGCCTTTGGAAAGGCGTACGCCCCGCGCCACCCATGGGTGCGGCAGCCGACCTAGCTTTTCTTTTTCCTTCTAAGCCACCAGCCGAGAGCCCCGCCGACAAGTAGCCCCAGCACCCCGCCGGCGGCGGCGGCTTTGCCCAGTGCGTGTTCTGCTTCGGTCAGAATCGGGTTGTCCAGGAAGTTCGTCGCGATGTGGATGGCGCGAATGCGCCAATGCCCGTCCGCCTCCTTCACCATGGTGGCGGTCCAGCGGGTTTGCAGGTCGTAGGGGCGCCCGTCGCTGAGGATGTATCTCTCGATACCGTTGCCGTACACGACTCCCCAGGTCTTGTCTGGTGACAGCTCGGTCAGCGTGTCCGGTGTGAAGCTGATTTCCAGCTTCTTCAGGTAACCACCGGCGCCGAACCACTTCTTGAAGTAGGCCGAAACCTCGGCACGGCTGGACAGGAATTCCTGATTGACCGGTGTCGCACGGATTTCCTCGCTAACGACGGGCAGCATCTTGTCGTAGTCGCCGGAGTTGATGGCGGACTCCACTACCTTCAAGACCGCACGGAGTTCCTTGTGGATCGCGTGGTCGGGTTCTTCGGCGAGGGAGGCCATGGACGTGCAAATCACCAAGCCAAACAGCATTATTTTCTTGACCATTTTCTACCTCCCATGAGGACGTGCATGAGCACAGCCAACAACACACCGGTGATGACATCCAGCAGATGGTGCTGATGGACAAGCACCGTTGACGAAGCGATGAGCATCATCCAGAAGAATAGCAGCAGACGAATTGGGGTGCCGGTGTGGGGAATCACCGCAAGGCTGATGGCAGTCGTATAGACCACATGCAGGGAGGGGACCAGATTGAACGGTTGGTCCAGGGTAAAAATGCCGAGGAAGACTGAGCGATAGAACTCATCCTCAGGCAGCATGCGCGGGAAACCGAGTCGGGCGGGCAACGCCAGGAACAACAGGCCGGCGATCACCGTGGCCAGGATGAGCTCCTTGGCAAGACGCTTAAGTTCTTCAGGATTCAGTAAGAAGGGGGGCAGCAGAAACAACACGAACATCGAAAAATAAATCCAAATGAACTCGGGTATGAAGGGCAAGCTCAATTCGCCCGCAACGAACAAGGAATAGTGTTTGCTCTGGAGGCTCGCGAGCCAGTTGGTCGTTGGGTAAATGCCAAAGAAGGCTATGCCAACCAAGCCGCCCCACCAAGCAAACGTCACCAAGCGGCATTTGAGTGACATCAGAGGGCGCTGGGCAGCAAAAAGGCTGGCAGCTATGTTGGTTAGTGTTGAACGGTCAGCGTCGGTTTGGAAGTCGGCCATCCTTGCCCCTGGACTGAATCGCCCCGGGTTTTGAGGAGGCTCCTTTCCTTGAGAAGATGGAGCCATGATGAGCAAGAAACCTACCCTTAAGTATTCCCCCGAAGTTCGTGAACGAGCTGTGCGTCTGGTGCAGGAACACCGTGGCGAGTATCCCTCGCAGTGGGCGGCGATCGAGTCGATTGCGCCGAAGATTGGCTGTGTTCCGCAGACCTTGCATGAATGGGTCAAGAAGCACGAGGTCGAGGCCGGCCTGCGTGCTGGCATCACCAGCGAAGAGCACGACCGCATCAAGGCCCTGGAGCGTGAGGTCAAGGAGTTGCGCCGGGCCAATGAGATCCTGAAGCTGGCAAGTGCGTTTTTTGCCCAGGCGGAGCTCGACCGCCGACTCAAGTCCTGAGGGCGTTCATCGACCAGCACCGGGATGCCTACGGGGTCGAGCCGATCTGTGAAGTCCTGCAGATCGCCCCGTCGGGCTATCGGCGCCACGCCGCCCAGCAGAAGAGTCCCACCCTGCGCTGTGCCCGCGCCCAGCGGGATGAGGCCCTGATGCCCGAAATACAGCGGGTCTGGCAGGCCAACCTGCAGGTCTATGGTGCCGACAAGGTCTGGCGCCAACTGAACCGGGAGGGCATTACGGTGGCACGCTGCACGGTGGAACGGCTGATGAAGCGCACGGGATTGGAGGGCGTCAGGCGCGGTAAGGTCGTGCGCACGACGATCCCGGATGCCAAGGCCGTCTGCCCGCTGGATCGGGTCAACCGCCAGTTCAAGGCGGATCGCCCCAACCAGTTGTGGGTATCGGACTTCACCTATGTTTCCACCTGGCAGGGCTGGCTGTACGTGGCCTTCGTCATCGACGTATTTGCCCGGCACATCGTGGGCTGGCGGGTCAGCAGTTCCATGCGCACGGACTTCGTGCTGGATGCCTTGGAACAGGCCCTCTATGCCCGGCAACCTGAGCGCTCGGATAGCCTGGTGCACCACAGTGACAGGGGCTCGCAGTACGTTTCCATCCGCTACACCGAGCGGCTGGCCGAGGCCGGCATAGAACCCTCGGTGGGCAGCCGGGGCGACAGTTACGACAACGCCCTGGCCGAGACCATCAACGGACTGTACAAGGCCGAACTGATCCACCGTCGCGCCCCCTGGAAAACCAAGGAATCGGTGGAACTGGCCACCCTGGAATGGGTGGCTTGGTTCAACCACCATCGCCTGCTGGAATCCATCGGCTATATCCCGCCCGCCGAAGCCGAGGCAAACTACTACAGGCAACTCGCCAATGAGGCCGCTCCGGTGGCCTGACTTAAACCAAATGGCCTCCACGAAACCCGGGGCGATTCAGGACTGACTGGCGAAGAGAACATTTGTGAATCTATTGAGCCCTTATGGCCGGCATTACTAATGGTTTAGAAAGTTGAGCCATATAGCTGCATAGTGACAGTGCGGGTGCTGGAAGAATACCCCTGCCCTCTGATAAAACCTCCAACCAATCGACGAGGCGGCCAAAGAACGACCGCCAAGTCGCAGGTTATCCGGAAGGAGAGGGGGGGAAAACATCAATACCAGTAGTGCTCGGCCTTGTGCGGCCCCTGCACCGGCATGCGATGTAGGCGGCCTGCTGGTCGGTGAGGGTGGTGAGCTGGGCGTTGAGCTTCTTCAGTTGCAAGCGCGCCACCTTCTCGTCCAGGTGCTTGGGCAGGGTGTAGACGCCCACCGGGTACTTGTCGGTCTGGGTGAACAGCTCGATCCGGGCGATGGTCTGGTTGGCGAAGCTGGAGGACATGACGTAACTGGGGTGGCCGGTGGCGCAGCCCAGGTTCACCAGCGGCCCTTGGGGAGCGGGGTGATGTGCTTGCCGTCGGACCGGTCGGCCGCCTTCGGGAATGTGTTGCTACGCATGGGATACCCCTATTTGATGGGTTCCGCGCCTTCGCTGAGGATGGCGAGGTAGGGGGCATAGGAAAACACGCGGTCGCGCTTTCTGCCTGTGGTTTCCGCGACCAGCCCCAGTTTCTCCAGGCGGTTGAGGGCGGCGGCGATGGTGGGCGCGGTCATGTCCAGCCCTTGCATGGCCTGGGCGACGCTGAAGATGGGTTTTTTCTGCATGTACTCATGGAGCCGCAAGCCGGTGGCGGCGGCCTTGCCGATTTGGGCGATGCGGCCGCGGTCGGTTTCGAACAAGGCCAGGATGCGGCGGGCGGTTTCCGTCGCGCCCTCGGCGGTTTCTTCCACGCCGTTGAGGAAGAAGCCCAGCCAGCCTTCCCAATCGCCGGTCTCGCGCACCCGTTGCAGCCAGTCGTAATAGGCTTCCCGGTGAAGCTTGAAATAGAGGCTGAGGTAGAGCAGCGGCTCGCTCAGGGCGCCTTCGCCGCACAACAGCAAGGTGATGAGCAGACGCCCCATGCGGCCATTGCCGTCCAGGAAGGGGTGAATGGTCTCGAACTGGACGTGGGCCAAGGCGGCCTTGATGAGCAGCGGCGTGGGTTCGGGCTCGTCGTGGAGGAATTTTTCCAGGGCGCCCAGGCAGTCCATGACTTCCTCTGGCGGCGGTGGCACAAAGCGGGCGTTGCCGGGCCGGCCGCCGCCGATCCAGTTTTGCGAGCGGCGGAACTCGCCCGGGTCTTTCGCGGCGCCACGGCCTTCCCGCAACAGGATGGCATGCATCTCGCGCATGAGTCTGAGGGACAAGGGAAAACCGTCCTGGCGCATACGGCGCAGGCCATGGTCCATGGCGGCGACATAGTTGGAGACTTCGCGCACGTCGTCCAGAGCCACGTCCGGAGTCTGTTCGCCCTCGAACAGGAGCAGATCGGACAGTGAGGATTGGGTGCCCTCGATCTGGCTGGAAAGCAGCGCTTCCTTGCGCACATAGAAATAGAGGAACAGGGCGGTGTCGGGCAACACGGCGGAAATGCCGTCCAGCCGGCCGATGGCCCGGTTGGCCCGGTCCAGGCGCGCTTGCAAGGAGGCATAGATGGCCAGCGCCGGCCGGGGTGGAAGCGGAGCGGGCAGATAGACCCGATAGCTTTCCCCGGCGACGCTGCACTGCCGATAGGTCCCCGTTGTTCTGTTCATGCACATTCCCGCGACTTGGAAGGTACGCTATTAAAACTTCACGCTGTAATTTTTAATAGCGGTATGGGCTGCTAAAGCTGCTTTTAATAGCGAGGGGGATTTTGTTCAGATATTAAAAGAAAAGGCTACAACTTTTAATAGTGGCCTTCCTTATTAAAGCGGGCTTGAACAGCGCCGGCTTTCCCTCACCCCCCTCTGATAAAACCTCCAACCAATCGACGAGGCGGCCAAAGAACGACCGCCAAGTCGCTGGTTATCCCGGAGGGAGAGGAGGGGAAACATCAATACCGGTAGTGCTCGGCCTTGTACGGCCCCTGCACCGGCACGCCGATGTAGGCGGCCTGCTGGTCGGTGAGGGTGGTGAGCTGGGCGTTGAGCTTCTTCAGTTGCAAGCGCGCCACCTTCTCGTCCAGGTGCTTGGGCAGGGTGTAGACGCCCACCGGGTACTTGTCGGTCTGGGTGAACAGCTCGATCTGGGCGATGGTCTGGTTGGCGAAGCTGGAACTCATCACGTAGCTGGGATGGCCGGTGGCACAGCCCAGGTTCACCAGGCGGCCCTTGGCCAGCAGGATGATCCTTTTGCCGTCAGGCTTGTCCCCGGATGGGGGGAAGATGATGTGGTCCACCTGGGGCTTGATCTCTTCCCACTGGTACTTCTCGACGGAGGCGACGTCGATTTCGTTGTCGAAGTGGCCGATGTTGCAGACGATGGCCTGGTCCTTCATGGCGGCCATGTGGTCGTGGGTGATGACGTGGTAGTTGCCGGTGGCGGTGACGAAGATGTCGGCCTTGTCGGCGGCGTATTCCATGGTCACCACGCGGTAGCCTTCCATGGCGGCCTGGAGGGCGCAGATGGGGTCCACTTCCGTGACCCAGACCTGGGCGGAGAGGGCGCGCAGGGCCTGGGCGGAGCCCTTGCCCACGTCGCCATAGCCGCACACCAGGGCGACCTTGCCAGCCACCATCACGTCGGTGGCGCGCTTGATGCCGTCCACCAGGGACTCGCGGCAGCCGTAGAGGTTGTCGAACTTGGACTTGGTGACGGAATCGTTGACGTTGATGCCGGGGAACTTGAGCTCGCCGCGCTCGTGCATCTGGTAGAGGCGGTGCACGCCGGTGGTGGTTTCCTCGGTCACGCCCTTGATGTGCTTGAGGCGGGTGGAATACCAGGTGGGATCGGTGGCCAGCTTGGCCTTGATGGCGGCGAACAGGATGGTTTCCTCCTCGCCGTTGGGCTTGGCCAGGACGTTGATGTCGGCCTCGGCGCGGGCGCCGAGATGGAGCAACAAGGTCGCGTCGCCGCCGTCGTCCAGGATCATGTTGGAGTAGCCCGCATCCGGCCACTCGAAGATCCTGTGGGTGTAGTCCCAGTATTCGGTGAGGGATTCGCCCTTCACGGCGTAGACCGGGATGCCGTCGGCGGCGATGGCGGCGGCGGCGTGGTCCTGGGTCGAGAAGATGTTGCAGGAGGCCCAGCGCACTTCGGCGCCCAGGGCGGTGAGGGTCTCGATCAGCACGGCGGTCTGGATGGTCATGTGCAGGCTGCCGGTGATGCGGGCGCCTTTCAGCGGCTGGCTGGCCGCGAATTCCTCGCGGATGGCCATGAGGCCGGGCATCTCGGTCTCGGCGATGCGGATTTCCTTGCGGCCCCAGTCGGCCAGGGCCAGGTCGGCGACCTTGTAGTCGGTGAACGCGTTCATTGAACAACTCCTTGCATGAACGGGCGCGGTTCCATCAGGTAACCCCGTCCGAGCCTGGCCCATGGGCATGGGTCGCAGCGCCCCTCGGTGGGGTCGGAAAAATCAGAGACCGGCGTCCGCCTTCAGGATTTCCGCCTTGTTGGTGGATTCCCAGGTGAACTCCGGTTCGTCGCGGCCGAAGTGGCCATAGGCGGCGGTCTTGCGGTAGATGGGACGCAGCAGGTCGAGCATGGCGACGATGCCCTTGGGGCGCAGGTCGAAATGTTGCAGCACCAGTTCGGTCAGCTTTTCGTCGGAAACCTTGCCGGTGCCGTAGGTTTCCACCATGACGCTGGTGGGCTTGGCGACGCCGATGGCGTAGCTCACCTGGACCAGGCACTTGCTGGCCAGGCCGGCGGCGACGATGTTCTTGGCCACGTAGCGGGCGGCGTAGGCGGCGGAGCGGTCCACCTTGGACGGGTCCTTGCCGGAGAAGGCGCCGCCGCCGTGGGGCGCCGCGCCGCCGTAGGTGTCGACGATGATCTTGCGGCCGGTGAGGCCGGCGTCGCCGTGGGGACCGCCGATCTCGAACACGCCGGTGGGGTTCACCAGGTACTTGATGTCGCCCTTCACCAGTTCCTTGGGCAGCACGGGCTGGATGATGTCCTCGATGATGGCGTCGATGGCGGATTGCTTCATGCGCTTGCCGCCGCCTTCGAGTTCGGTCATTTCCGGCGTGTGCTGGGTGGACAGCACCACGGTGTCGATGCTGAAGGGCTTGCCATCCACATACTTGAGCGTGACCTGGGACTTGGCGTCCGGGCGCAGCCAGGGCAGGCGGCCGTCCTTGCGCAGCATGGCCTGGCGCTCCACCAGACGGTGCGACAGGTAGATGGGCATGGGCATCAGGGACGGGGTTTCGTCGCAGGCATAGCCGAACATCAGGCCCTGGTCGCCGGCGCCCTGGTTCAGGTAGTCGTCGGAGGCCCGGTCCACGCCCTGGGCGATGTCCGGGCTTTGCTGGCCGTAGCAGACGTGCACCGAGCAGCCGTCGGCGTCGAAGCGCAGGTGGGGATCGGCATAGCCGATGGAACGTATGGTTTCCCGCGCCACCCTGGCGTAGTTGACCTGGGCGTGGGTGGTGATCTCGCCCGCCAGCATCACCAGGCCGGTGCTCACCAGGGTTTCGGCGGCGACGCGGGCGGTGGGATCCTGGACCAGGATGGCATCCAGGATGGCATCGGAAATCTGGTCGGCGACCTTGTCCGGATGGCCTTCGGAAACGGATTCCGAGGTGAAGAAATAGTCTTTGCTCATTGCACGGCTCCTGTGTTTATCCCCATCCTTGACCGGCGAACCGGCTCCGGGGAACAGGAGCGGGACGCTTTAGCTGGATTTGTATCCCGCCCGCAATTTGTCGTGAATGCATCGCTGCAATTAACTCGGCGGCGTCCGCATGCTAGCCTTGCACGGCATTACAGGTCAACTTCCGGTTTCGCTCAGACTCTTGATCCCCACCATTCCCCAACTCCTTGTTTTGATTGCCCGTGTGCCCAAGCGGCCGGCGGGAGGCGGGATATGAGGCGACTGGGCATCCTCCTGTTGCGGCTGCTGCATGCCGTGCTGCCCTTGCCCGCCCTCGGGGCGTTCGGCGCCGGCCTGGGGTCTTTGCTGTATTACCTGGCGGCGGAGCGGCGCCATATCGCCGAAACCAACCTGCGCCTGTGCTTCCCCGAGTGGTCCGAGGCCGAGCGCGACTCGGTGGCGCGGGCCCACTTCCGGGCCCTGGGGCGGGCGTTCCTGCAGGACACCGTGTCCTGGTGGGGGAGTCGAGGGCAGGTGGAACGGCTCACCCGTCTGGAGGGGGTCGAACACCATCTGGCTCACGCCGGAAAACCGGTCATCTGGCTGGCGCCCCATTTCGTCGGCCTCAATGTGGGGGGGGTGCGGGTTTCCGCCGATTTCTCGCCGGTGGTCTCCCTCTACGCGCGCATCAAGAACCCCCACCTGGACCGGCTCATGCTCCACGCCCGCACCCGATTCGGCCAGGGCGAGCGGCCTTCCGAGATGTATTCCCGCCGCGACGGCATCAAGCCGGTCATCCGGGCCATCCGCAAGGGATTGCCGTTCTATTACTTGCCGGACATGGATTTCGGCCCCAAGGATGCCATCTTCGTGCCGTTTTTCGGGGTGCCCGCCGCCACCGTGACCGGCCTGTCCCGCCTCGCCAGGGCCACCGGCGCGGTGGTCGTGCCCTGCGTCACGCGACAGGAGGGCGCCGGCTGCGTCACGCGCTTCTACCCCGCCTGGGAAGATTTCCCCACCCGCGACGTGGAGGCCGATACCCGGCGCATGAATGCCTTCATCGAGGATCGGGTGCGGGAAATGCCCGAGCAGTATTTCTGGCTGCACCGGCGTTTCAAGACCCAGCCGAGCGGGGTAAAGGGCCAACTGTATGAAGATTGATGTCGCGCCGTTGCGGCTCGACGAGGCCGAAGCCCTGGTGGATCTGGCCGGCAGGGTCTGGCGGAAACACTACCCGGGCATCATCACGCCGCAACAGATCGAATACATGCTGGCCGAGCGCTACAAGCCCGGGCTGGTGCGCCAGCTCCTGGCCCGGGGCGACCTCTGGCTGGCGGCGCGGGCCGGGGATGCGCTGGTGGGTTTCGCCCATGGGCATGCCCTGGAAGAGGGTGATTACAAGCTGGACAAACTCTACGTGGATCCCGATTGGCAACGCCGGGGCATCGGCGGCATGCTCATGGCCGAGGTGGCGTCGCGCGCGAAAAGCCATGGCTTCACCCGCCTGGTGCTGCGGGTGAACCGGCGCAACCAGGCGGCCATCGACGCCTATCTCAAACACGGCTTCACGGTGGCCACCCTGGTCATGGAGGATATTGGCGGGGGCTTCGTGATGGATGATTACGTCATGGCGAAGCCCCTGTAGGCGCCGGCTCCTACAATGGCGACTGGCCACCCCAACCAGGAGGAGACGACATGAGCTTCCAGAATCCCGGACCCGAGGACATCAAGGCGCTGCTCGGGCGCGTGAAGACCATCGCCGTGGTGGGCCTCTCGCCCAGGCCCGACCGCCCCAGCTACGGCGTGTCCCAGGCCATGCGGAAATTCGGCTACCGCATCGTCCCGGTGCGGCCGGCGGTGGATCAGGTGCTGGGCGAGAAGGCCTACGCCCGGCTGGCCGACATCCCCTTCCCGGTGGACCTGGTGGACGTGTTCCGGGAATCCGCCGCCATCCCCGGCATCGTCGAGGAATGCCTGGCCATCAACGCCCCGGCCATCTGGATCCAGGAGGGCATCGTCCACGAGGAGGCCGCGGAACGGGCCCGGGAAGCGGGCCTGTGCGTGGTGATGGACCGCTGCATCTACAAGGACTACCTGGGCCTGATGGGATAGGCGTCGCGTGGACCTGGAAACCTGGGAGTTGCTGTCCTACATCGTTACGGTGGTGGGCCTGCCTTTCGCCATCGGCGTGTTCCTGTTCGATCAGCGCAAGGAACGGGAGAACGAGGAGGAGGTCACCTGGCAGCAACTGTCCGACGCCTACATCGATTTCCTGGAAGTGGTGCTGGCCAACCCGGATCTGAAGTTGCGCAGCCAGGCCTCCGCGCCGGACCTGACGGAGGAGCAGAGGGAACGCATGTGGGTCATCTTCGACATGCTCATCTCCCTGTTCGAGCGGGCCTACCTGCTGGCCTGGGAGCCGGACATGGCCGAGAAGCAGCTTCGGCGCTGGCACTCCTGGGAGGACTACATGCGCGAGTGGTGCCAGCGGGAGGAATTCCGTGAACGCCTGCCGACACTCCTGCGCGGCGAGGACCCGGATTTCGCCCATTACATCCTGAGATTGGCCCAGGAAGAGGCAGGCCCCACCACCGGCGCCTGACCCATGCCGCAGCCACGATCCCGGCGAAGCTCACCGACCCGGCGCGAACTGCCCGATAATGCGGCCATGAAATTCCCGTTCACCAAGATGCAGGGCGCCGGCAACGATTTCGTCGTGTTCGACGGTGTCAGCCGGCGCGTCGATCTGGCCCCGGCCCAGCTCCGCGCCATCGCCGACCGCCATTTCGGCGTGGGCTGCGACCAGATCCTGCTGGTGGAGGCCGCCACCCGGCCCGACGCCGACTTCCGCTACCGCATCTTCAACGCCGACGGCGGCGAGGTGCAGCAGTGCGGTAACGGCGCCCGCTGCTTCGCGCGCTTCGTGCGCGACCAGGGGCTGACGTCCGAACGGGAAATCCGGGTCGAGACCGCCGCCGGCATCATCGTGCCGAAGCTGGAAGAGGACGGCCGGGTCACCGTGGACATGGGGCCGCCCCGCTTCGAGCCCGCCGACATCCCCTTCGAGGCCCCGGAGCGGCAGCCGACCTACAAGCTTCAGGTGGCCGGCCGGGAACTGGAGCTATCCGTCCTGTCCATGGGCAACCCCCACGCGGTCTGGATCGTCGAGGACGTGGAAACCGCGCCGGTGGCGGAAATCGGCCCCCTGATCGAACACCATCCCCGCTTTCCCGAGCGGGTCAACGCCGGCTTCATGCAAATCGTCGGCCGGAACGAAATCCGCCTGCGCGTATTCGAGCGCGGCAGCGGCGAAACCCTGGCCTGCGGTACCGGCGCCTGCGCCGCCGCCGTCGCCGGCATGACCCGGAGCCTGCTGGATGCCGCCGTCACGGTGCACACCCGGGGCGGCGACCTGTCCATCCGCTGGGCGGGCGAAGGCCGATCCGTGTTCATGACCGGCCCGGCCGTCAGCGTGTTCCACGGCGAGATTGAAATCTGATCCCCACGAGACCGAGAATCCATGAACATCACCCCCGAACAGATCAACGAATTCCTCAAGCTCAACCCGGACTTCTTCGTCGGCCATGCCGAACTGCTGGCGGACATCACCGTGCCCCACCCCTACAGCAGCCAGGCCATTTCCCTGGGCGAACGCCAGGTGCTGGCCCTACGCGACAAGTCCCGGGGCCTGGAGCTGAAGCTGCGGGAATTCATCCAGTTCGCCGAGGAGAACGATGCCATCGGCGACAAGCTGCACAAGCTGTCCCTGGGCCTGATGCGGGCGCGCAGCCTGGAGGCGGTGTTCCAGTCCCTGTCCATGAGCCTGTCGGAAAGCTTCGCCGTGCCCCACGGCGCGGTGCGGATCTGGGCCGACAACGCGCCGGAGATGCCGGAATTCGCCAAGGTGAGCGCCGACGTGCAGGTGTTGATGACCGGTCTCACCCAGCCCCGCTGCGGCGGCGAGGTGCCGGACGAAATCCGTGGCTGGTTCGGCTCGGTGGGCGCGAACCAGAAATCCTTCGCCCTGGCGCCCCTGCGCGAGGACAAGCTGAACGGCCTGCTGGTGCTGGCCTCGGAAGACGCCAAGCGCTTCTACCCGGAGATGGGGACGCTGTACCTGTCCTGGCTGGCGGAACTCTCCGGCGCGGCTGTTTCCCGGTTTTTGTGAAACAGGTGTTGCTACAGTCACCTTGCGCGAACGCTTTCACTCCCCCCCTTTGGAAAAGGGGGGATGGGGGGGGGTCACGGCAGGCAAGCGGGTTGAATCCCCCCTGACCCCCCTTTTCCAAAGGGGGGGAGCCTTGGGCAAGCGCGCGAGGCGCGGCAGGCATGGCTGAAGGCGCCCTTTCCGCGCATATCGCCGCCTTCCTCGCCGCCCTGACGGCGCGCCACTACAGCCCGGCTACCGTTTCCACCTACGCCTTCGACCTGCGCCACCTGCTGGAAAGGGTGGGCGAGACAGCGCCGGAGACCCTGGTCTCCCACGACATCCGCCGCGCCCTGGCCGGCCTGCACGGCCACGGCCTCAAGGCCAAGACCCTGGCCCGCACCCTGTCGGCCTGGCGCAGCTTCTTCCACTATCTGGCGCGCCAGGGTGTGCTGGAAGCCAATCCCTGCCTGGGCCTGCGGCCGCCCAAGGGCGAGAAGAAACTACCCAACGCCCTCTCGGTGGACGAAATGGCCCACCTGCTGGAAGCCCCCGGCGACGACGTCTGGGCCATACGGGACGTGGCCATGTTCGAGCTGATGTATTCCTCCGGCCTGCGCCGGGCGGAACTGATCGGCCTGGATGTCGGCGGGCTGGATTTGAGCGGGGCGGAAGTGAAGGTCACCGGCAAGGGTTCCAGGTCGCGCATCGTGCCGGTCGGCAGCCGGGCCCTGGCGGCCGTGGAACGCTGGCTTGCCGTGCGCGACACGGTGGCGCGGGACCCGGCCGCCCTGTTCGTGGGCGCCCGCGGCGCGCGCATTGCCCCCGGCGTCCTGACCCTGGCCCTGAAACAACTCGCCCGACGCCAGGAAATCACCGCCCATGTGCATCCCCACGCCCTGCGCCACGCCTTCGCTAGCCACGTGCTGCAATCGTCGGGGGACTTGAGGGCGGTGCAGGAGATGCTGGGCCATGCCAGCCTGTCCACCACCCAGGTGTACACGCACCTGGATTTCCAGCATCTGGCCCGGGTCTATGACCAGGCGCATCCGCGCGCGAAGAAGAAGTAAGCACCGGGAAATTGCGGGCGGGCAGATCAGTTAGCCGAGACACACTCCGCCAATGGCCTGACCCAGACCGATTCCTTCAACGGATAAGCCGCATCGCCGGGATAGACGATCGTGGCCTCCGCGATCTCCAGATCCTCCAGCCCCTGCCAGAACCCCCTTGCCGGCTTGGGAGCCAGACCCAGCTTGAATTCCCAGGCCTGGCGCCGGGCGCCCTGTTCCAGCACCAGGTCGATTTCCGCGCCGACGGTGGTGCGGTAGAAGGTCGCGTTTCCGCCCGGCCGCGCGGCCAATATCTGTTCCAGGGCGAACCCCTCCCAGGAGGCGCCGGCGACCGGGTGGGCGAACAGGTCGCCCTGGCCGCGTATGCCCAGCAGGGCGTGGAGCAGGCCGCTGTCGCGCAGGTAAACCTTGGGGGATTTGGTCAGGCGCTTCTTCAGGTTGGCATGCAGGGGCGGCAACACCCGGGCCATGTAGGTGGCTTCCAGGACATCCAGCCAGCGGCGCACGGTGGTGTGGTTCACCCCCAGGCTGCCCGCCAACTGGCTACCGTTCCAGAGCTGGCCGTGGTGATGGGCGAGCATCTGCCAAAAACGCCGCAATTCCGTGGCGGCCAGGCGAAAGCCCAGTTGCGGCAGATCACGCTCCAAGTAGGTGCGGATGAAGGCTTCGCGCCAGGCCAGGGAGGCGTCGTCGTCGGTGGCCAGGAAACTGTCCGGAAAGCCGCCGCGCAGCCAGAGCCGGCGCTGGTTTTCCGGGGTGGCGCCCACTTCGTCCAGGGTGAAGGGCCCCAGTTCCAGGTAGGTGATGCGACCAGCCAGGCTTTCGGAGGACTGGCGCAGCAGTTCCGGCGCCGCCGAGCCCAGGATCAGGAATCGTCCCGGCCCGCGGTCCGCGTCCACCAGGGCGCGCAGCAGGGGAAACAGGTCGGGACGGCGCTGTACCTCGTCGATCACCACCAGTTTGTCGGTCTGGGCCTGGAGGAACAGTTCCGCATCCTGCAAACGAGCCAGATCGGATGGACGTTCCAAGTCCAGGTACAGGGTGGCGCGTCCTGCCGCTTCCAGGGTCGCGGCCGCCTGCTTGGCCAGCGTGGTCTTGCCCACCTGGCGCGCGCCCAGCAGCGCCACCACGGGAAAACGGCTCAAGGCGGTGGCGATATCGAGTTTACGGAGAATCATCACCGCATATTGATGCATTGATAATCAAAAAACAATGATCATTCCCGGGGCTGGCATGTTTCAAGGCATGACTGCATGAACAAATGGAAAGGGGCCGTCTTGTCGGCCCCTTCTCGTCCCTGTGTGGTCGCAGTCGATAAGCTAAATCTTGTACCCCACATGCAGCGCCACCACCCCGACGGTCATGTTGAAGTAGTCCACCTTCTGGAAGCCCACCGACTCCATCATGCCCTTGAGGGTTTCCTGATCCGGGTGCATGCGGATGGATTCGGCCAGGTAGCGGTAGCTTTCCGCGTCCTTGGTGACCAGGTCGCCCATGCGCGGCAGCATCTGGAAGGAATAGAGGTCGTACAGGGGCTGTAACGGCTTCCAGACCTTGGAGAACTCCAGCACCATCAACTTGCCGCCGGGCTTGAGCACCCGCCGCATCTCGGCCAGGGCCAGTTCCTTGTGGGTCATGTTGCGCAGGCCGAAGGCGACGGTGACCAGATCGAAGTAATCACCGGGGAAGGGCAGCTTCTCCGCGTCACACTGGGCCACGGGCAGCATCAGGCCCTTGTCCAGCATGCGATCGCGGCCCACGCCCAGCATGGAGCCGTTGATGTCGGTGAGCCAGACCTCGCCGGTGGGGCCGGTCTCCTCCGCCAGCAGGCGGGCGATGTCGCCGGTGCCGCCGGCGATGTCCAGCACCTTGTTGCCCGGGCGCAGGCGCGCGTGCAGGGCCAGGAAACGCTTCCAGACCCGGTGCAGACCCATGGACATGAGGTCGTTCATCACGTCGTAGCGGTTCGCCACGGAATGGAACACCTCGGCCACCTTGCGGGCCTTTTCTTCCTCGGCGACGGTCTTGAAGCCGAAGTGGGTTTGCTTGTCGGACATGGGGGAAGGCGGTTATCGGTGATGGGTGATCGGTGATTGGGGCGGTCGGTGTTGACCACCGCCCCATCACCGATCGCTCAATGGGGACGGAAGCCTTCGGGAGCGCCGACGCCCTCGCCGAAGAAGTACTTCTCGGCCTGTTCCATCAGGTATTTGCGGTGCTGGGCGTCGGCCAGGTTAAGGCGGTTCTCGTTGATGATCATGGTCTGGAGCTTGATCCAACCTTGCCAGGCTTCCTTGGAAATGTTCTCGAACACGCGCCTGCCGAGTTCACCGGGCAGCGGCGGAAAGTCCATGCCTTCGGCCTCGCGGCCGAGTTTTACGCAGTGCACCATACGTGCCATGTCTTGCTCCTGAGTCGGTGAATCCAATGGGGGGTGATGGTAGCCGATGGGGGGCTCGGGGTCACCCGCCGGCCAGTTGCTTGTCGATGCGCCTGGCAAATACGCTCATTTCCTTGGCGGCCTGGATGTCGCCCTTGGCCTCGGCGTGGGCGATGCCCTGGCGGTAGGTTTCCAGGGCTTCGGCCAGGGCGCCGGATTCGTGTTGCGCCTTGCCCAGGGTCTTCCAGGCGGCGGAATAGCGGGGATCGAAGGCCAGGGCCGCTTTCAGATGGGCAACGGCCTCGTCCACCCGGCCCAGCTTCAGGCATTCGTTGCCCAGGGAGTAACGCAGCAGGGCGTTGTCCTTGCCTTGGGCCAGGAGTTTCTCGAAGGTTTCCAGGGCGCTCATGTGCGGGCTTTCAGTGTGCCAGGTCCCTCCCCACCCCGACCCTCCCCACACGTGGGGAGGGAGAAAAACCCCTCCCCCGCTTGCGGGGGAGGTTGGGAGGGGGAGTGCCTGGCCGGGTCGGTGAAAAGTTGTGGTAGAAGCATGGGGACATTCCTCGGAAAACCAAGTTCACCGGCTTCCCGCAAAACCGTTCTGGCGCCAGGCTTCATACACCGCCACGGCGACGGCGTTGGACAGGTTGAGGCTGCGCTGGGTGGGCAGCATGGGCAGGCGCAGACGCCGTTCCGGCGGGAACTCGTCCAGCATCTCGGCCGGCAGGCCCCGGGTTTCCGGGCCGAACACGAAGACGTCGCCGGGCTGGAAGCGGGTCCGGCTGAAATCGCCGGCACCCTTGGTGGTGAAGGCGAACAGCCGGCGTCCGGCCAGATTGGCCTTCAGATCGGCCCAGGTCTCGTGCACCGCCAGATCGGCGTACTCGTGGTAATCCAGACCCGCCCGGCGCAGCTGCTTGTCGGTGATGTCGAAGCCCAGGGGCTTGACCAGGTGCAGGCGGCAGCCGGAGTTGGCGGACAGGCGGATGACGTTGCCGGTGTTGGGCGGAATTTCCGGCTGGAACAGGACGATGTCGAACATGGCGCATGATTTTCGGTGATTTACCGGGGCCAGGACAGGTGAAGTCCGGCGGAGCGGCTAAGATTCAAGGCGAAATCTACCGTCGTCTCCCATTGAACCCCCCGCGCCATCCCATTACCTTCCCGCCATGGTTCCCCATCTCACCACCGCCCTCGCCGGTCCCCTGCTGCAACTGGAAAAACAGGTCATCGAGGCCCAGCCCGACATCGAGCACTGGTTTCGCCGGCAGTGGATGGAGCACAACGCGCCCTTCTACAGCTCGGTGGACCTGCGCAATTCCGGTTTCAAGCTGGCCCCGGTGGACACCAACCTGTTCCCCGGCGGCTTCAACAACCTGAACCGGGATTTCCTGCCCCTGGCCGTGCAGGCGGCCCAGATGGCGGTGGAGAAGATGTGCGTCGACGCGCGGCGCTTCCTGATCATTCCCGAGAACCACACGCGCAACCTGTTCTACCTGCAGAACGTGGCGGCCCTGGCCGACATCATCCGCAAGATCGGCCTGACGGTGCGCTTCGGCAGCCTGATCCCCGGTCTGGAGGCGCCCCTGGTGCTGGACCTGCCGGAGGGCGGCCAGCTCACCCTGGAGCCCGTCAGGCGCGAGGGCGATCGCATCAAACTGGATCCCGGATCGACGTCCGGGACCAGCTTCGATCCCTGCGCCATCCTGCTCAACAACGACCTGTCCGCCGGCGTGCCTGACATCCTGAAGGGACTCAATCCGGCCCAGAGCATGCTGCCGCCCCTGCACGCCGGCTGGTCCACCCGGCGCAAGTCCAAGCATTTCGCCGCCTACGACCAGGTGGCCCACGATTTCTGCGGCCTCATCGGCATGGACCCCTGGTTCATCAATCCCTATCACGCCAACTGCGGCGAGGTGGATTTCCAGGCCCGGGAGGGTGAGGAATGCCTGGCCTTCCACGTGGAGGAAGTGCTGAAGAAGATCCGCGCCAAGTACGCCGAGCACGGCATCGACCGGGAGCCCTTCGTCATCGTCAAGGCCGACGCCGGTACCTACGGCATGGGCATCATGACCGTGAAATCCCCCGACGACGTGCGCGACCTGAACCGCAAGCAGCGCAACAAGATGGCGGTGGTGAAGGAGGGCCTGGAAGTCAGCGACGTGCTGGTGCAGGAAGGCGTGCACACCTTCGAGAGCATCAACCAGGCGGTGGCCGAACCCGTGGTGTACATGATCGACCACTTCGTTATCGGCGGTTTCTACCGGGTCCATACCGGCCGGGGCGCCGACGAGAACCTCAATTCCCCGGGCATGCACTTCGTGCCCCTGGCCTTCGATACCAGTTGCAGCTACTGCGACTGCGGCGCCCGCCCGGACGCGCCGGTGAACCGTTTCTACACCTATGGCGTGCTGGCCCGCCTGGCGGCCCTGGCGGCGGCCATCGAACTGGAACGGACCGAGCCGTGAGGCTGCTGTTCGTCGCCGATCCCCTGGAGTCCTTCAAGATCCACAAGGACTCCACCTACGCCATGATGGTGGAGGCCGAGCGGCGCGGCCATGAACTGTGGGCCATGGTCAGCGAGGACCTGGCCTGGAAGGACGGCCGAGTGAGTGGCAAGACATTCCAGGTGCTTCTCCCCCCTGGGGGGACAGGCAAGGACTGGTTTACGCGCGGCGAGGACGAATGGCGCGACCTGGCGGATTTCGACGCCGTGCTCATGCGCCGGGATCCGCCCTTCGACCAGGCTTACCTCTACGCCACCTGGCTGCTGGAAATGGCCGAGCGCCATGGTGCCCGGGTGTTCAATCGGCCCCAATCCCTGCGCGATTTCAACGAGAAGCTGGCCATCGCCCGTTTTCCCCGCTTCATCGCGCCGACCCTGGTGACCGGCGAGGCGGCGCTCATCCGGGAATTCCTGGCCGAGCAAGGCGACATCATCGTCAAGCCCCTCAACGCCATGGGCGGCGCCGGCATCTTCCGCCTGCGCCCGGAAGACCCGAATCTAGGCGCGATCCTGGAAACCGTCACCCGCGACGGCGCGGAAACCGTCATGGCCCAGCGCTACCTGCCGGAGATCAGGGATGGCGACAAGCGCATCCTGGTCATCGACGGCGAGGCCGTGCCTTATTGCCTGGCCCGCATCCCGATGGAAGGCGAGACCCGGGGCAACCTGGCCGCCGGCGGCAGAGGCGTAGCCCGGCCCCTGTCGGAACGAGATCGGGAAATCGCCTCCGCCCTGGGGCCGGAACTGAAAGCCGCCGGCCTGCTGCTGGTGGGCCTGGACGTGATCGGCGATTGCCTAACCGAGGTGAACGTCACCAGCCCCACCTGCTTCCGGGAAATCACCGACCAGACCGGGTTCAACGTGGCGGGAATGTTTGTCGATGCCCTGGAACTGGCCGTCAAGGGGGAAGGGTGAAGGGAAAAGGGTGGGTGTGGCGCAGCCTATTGGCGGTCGTCGCGCTGTTATTGCTGGCCGGCTGCGGGGAAAAACTCCACCGCCAGCAGTCCTACGTCTTCGGCACCCTGGTGGAAGTCACGGTCTATGGCGAACCGGAGGGCAAGGCCAGGGGGGTGGCCGACCAGGTGCTGAAGGATTTCGACCAGATGCACCAGACCCTGCATGCCTGGCAGCCGGGCACCCTGGAGCGCATCAACGGCATCCTGGCCCTGGCCAGGCCCGACGCGCCGGCCAGGACGGCGCTGACGCCCGGGCTGGCCGCCATTCTGCAAGATGCCACCCGGCTGTCGGAGCAATCCGAGGGGCTGTTCAACCCGGCCATCGGTAACCTGGTGCGGTTATGGGGCTTTCATTCGGATACCTTCGAAGCCCGCCTGCCGGACCCCGGGGAAATCGGGCGCCTGGTGAAGGCCAGGCCGCGCATGACCGATCTCCGCATCGACGGCCTCATGCTGACCGGCACGAACCCGGCCGCGCGCCTGGATCTGGGCGGCTACGCCAAGGGCCATGCCCTGGACCTGGCGGCGGCCTACCTGAAAAGCCAGGGCGTGAACAACGCGCTGATCAACATCGGCGGCAACATCATGGCCCTGGGCGACAAGAACGGGACGCCCTGGCGGGTGGGCATCCAGCATCCGCGCCGGGCCGGGGCCCTGGCTACCCTGGATCTCAAGGACGGCGAGGCCATCGGCACCTCCGGTGATTACCAGCGCTTCTTCGAGGTGGAGGGCAAACGCTATTGCCACCTGATCGACCCGCGCACCGGCTGGCCGGTGGATCACACCCAGGCGGTGACCGTGATCGCGCGCGGGGAACACGCGGGTACCCTGTCGGATGTGGCCAGCAAGCCCCTGTTCATCGCCGGTCCCGGGGCGTGGCGCGCCATGGCCGGGCGCATGGGGATCCGCCTGGCGCTGGTGGTGGCCGCCGACGGCGGGATCACGGTGACGCGGGAGATGAACGACCGTTTAAGCTGGGAAAAGAACCTTCCGACGGCTGAGGTGAGCGAATAGCCGCGCTTGGTATAGTTTTCGATCATCCGCCTTGCCTGCTCGCCCTGGAGCAACGACTGGAGCCAATGGATCATGTATTCGTGGAAGAGTTATTTCGTGGTGCAGGCCGATTATCAGCATTGGGCCAACGAGGTGCTGTTCTCCGCCCTGGATCATTTGCAGCCCGAAGCCCTGGGCGGTGACGAGGGCTTGTATTTCAAGAGCGTTCACCACACCGTGGACCATATGCTCCTGGTCGGCCAGTCCTGGCTGGCCCGGCTCCAGGGCGACAGCCTGGCGGTGAACTACCGGGTCATCAACCACCCCGACTGGCGCGAGTTGAAGATCGCCCTGCGTCGGGAAACCCGCCGGTTGCAGTCCTGGCTGGAGGCCCAGCCGGCGGAATTTCTCGATACCCGGATCAGCTTCGCCGGCAGCGATGGCAAGACCAGAACCATGTGGGTGCGGGATGCGCTGACCCATCTGTTTACCCACTATGCCCATCATCGGGGGCAGGTTTCCGCCGTGGCCACGCGCCTGGGCGCGCCCTGCCCGGAAATGGATTTCGTCTATTACCGACGGGAGATGGAGCGCCTGCTCAACGGGACCCAACGCTCGCGGATGTCGCCAGCAGAGGTGTGATCAGGTCGTCCAGCCGGCCGGCGTGAACCTGGCCGGCGATCCTGTGGCGGATCACCCCGTCGCGATCGATGACGAAGGACAGGGGAATCCGATCCACCCCGCCGAAAGCCTGGGAAACCTGGTCTGACATGAGGGGGGCGGGGAAGCTGTAACCCGCCTCGCGAAGATAGGCGTCGGCCTCGGCCTGGGTTTTATCCAGGCTGTAGGCGACAATCTCGAATCCTCTGGCCCGGTTGTCCCGATAGAACGCCTCCATGGCCGGCATTTCGTGGCGGCAGTAGGGGCACCAGGTGGCCCAGAAGTTGACCAGCACCACCTTGCCGCGCAGGTCGGCCAGGGTCTGGCCGGGCAGCGTGGGCACCGCCGGTGCCGGTTGGGCCACTTCGTCCACGAAGGCCGGCGGCCGGAACCAGAGGTAAACGATCAGTCCGATCAGGATCGCTGTGACCGGGCTGGGTTGCAGTTTCTTGAGGAATTCCCGTGTCGTCATCGGACAAACCCAAACGCAGCATTCTCACCATCAAACCCGATGCGGGGGGGGAGAAGCAAGCCCAGACCGGGCGTCTGCCCGTGCGCGGCCGCCACCAGGCGCATAAGCGCCTGAGCCTGGCGACCAAGGCGGCCCGGGCCACCCAAGGCCCCGGCCAGCCCAAGGCGGAGAGCCGCCCCGAGCGGCCCGCCAAGCCGTCCACCGCCGACCAGCCCCGGCGCCGCAAGCCCCCGCGCCCGGAAGGTGCCGGCGACCAGGCCGAAACGCGCGATGAAACGCGTAATGAAACGCGCCAGGCGCGAACCGATCGGGGGCGCTCCCATGACCATCCCAATACCGGCCCGGATGCCGGAAGAAAGACGCCGCCCGGCCCCAGGCTCCGGTGACCCACCACTTTCTTCGGGTCCCCTGCCCGCGCGGCCTGGAAGGCGAACTGGTCTGGTGAACCCGACGAGCCGGCGCTCCGGGCGGCATTCCCGCCCCCGGCGGCGTGGCCTTCAAGGGCGACATCATCCTGGGCTGGAAGGTCAACCTGTGGAGCCGCCTGGCCATCCGCGTCCTGTGGCGCGTGGCCGAAGGCCGCTACCGCGACGAGGACGACCTGTACCGCGCCGCCCTGGCCCTGGACTGGCCGTCCTGGTTCGAGGTGTCGCGCACCATCGCGGTCACCACCGTGGGCCGCAACAGCCCCCTGAAAAGCCTCAACTTCGCCAGCCTCAAGATCAGGGACGGGATCTGCGACCGCTTCCGCGACGAGATCGGCGAGCGGACCAGCGTGTAGACCCACAACCCCGACGTGCCCCTGCTGCTCTACCTGACCGACGAGCGCTTTTCCCTCTATCTGGACCTGACCGGCGAACCCCTCAACCGGCGTGGCTATAGGGTCGAGGCCGCCGCCGCGCCCCTCAACGAGAACTTGGCGGCGGGGCTGCTGAAACTGGCCGGCTGGACGCCGGGCACACCCCTGTACGACCCGATGATGGGCGGCGGCACCATCCTGCTGGAGGCGGGCCTGATGGCGCTGAACATCGCTCCCGGCCTGAAACGCCATTTCGCCTTCGAGCATTTCAAGAACTTCGACCGCATCGAATGGCAGCGCCTGCGCAAGGATGCCGAGGGCGCCCGGCGCGATCCCGAGCCCCTGCCCATCTTCGGCTCCGACATCGATCCGCTGATGGTCCGGGCCGCCGGCCTCAACCTCAAGGCGGCCGGGCTGCTGGATTGCGTGCGCATCATGGAGGCGGATTTCCTCAATGTGAACCCACCCACGCCAGGCGGCATCATCGTCACCAATCCGCCCTACGGCGTGCGCCCGTCCACCGACGACATGCCCACTTTCTATCGGGAGATCGGCGACAACCTGAAACAGCATTTCCCCGGCTGGACCGCGTTCATGATTTCCGCCGACCCGGAATTTCCCAAGCTCATCGGCCTCAGTTCCAACCGGCGCACGCCCTTGTTCAACGGGCCCCTGGAATGCCGCTTTTTCGAATATCGGCTGGTGGCGGGCGGCAACCGAAAACCCGGCAAATAAGTCTGGAACTGAAATTGAAATGAAAATGGGCACCGGATGGGTGCCCATTTCGGGATCGAACTGAACGACTGAACTGTTTGGCGCGCCCGACACGATTCGAACGTGCGACCCCTGCCTTCGGAGAACAAGGACAATGGGGTTTCCCGTGTTTACCGGAAATTACTGAATCACTCTAATCCCTTGTAAACGCTATATCTAAGCCTTACCATCCGTGCCAGTGGTCAGACTGTTTTTTACCGTTTTTTACCCCAGTCTGCTTACCGTGTGCTTACCGTGGGAGGAATGGATATGCCCAAGCTGTCGAAAAAACTTGTCGAGAACGAGCAACCTGGCACCGACCAAAGGTTCGTTTGGGATACCGAGTTGAAGGGATTCGGCGTCAAGATTTTCCCGACCGGCGTAAAGACCTTCGTCTTCCAGTACCGCAGCCCCGAGGGCAAATCGAAGCGGTTCACCATTGGCAAGCTGTCCGACAGTCTGACGGTGGAACAGGCCCGCCAGATTGCGAAGGACAGACATCGGGACGTCCTGAATGGTCGAGATCCCCAGGGCGAGAAGCAGGCACGTCGGCAAGCCCCCACCTTGGCGCAAGTGTTCGAGGACTATCTGGCGTCCGACGCCTTCAAGGAAAAAGCCGAGTCCACCCGTGGCGTGGATACCGGCCGCATCAATCACCACCTGCGCCCGCTGCTGGGCACTGTGTTTGCTGACAAGCTGACGACCAACGAGGTCAAGAAGGCTCACCGCGCCATCAACGAAGGCAAGACCGCCACCACGGTCAAGACCAAGGCGCGAGGGCTGGCCCGTGTCGGTGGCGGCGAGGGCACCGCGAAGAAGGCCGTCACCCTGTTGCGGACCATCTGCAAGTGGTCGACCAAGGATGGCACCCCGGCCGGCGCCGCCGTCGATTGGTCAAACATCAAGATGGCTCGGGACGGGATGCGCGAGGCCATCATCGAAGACGCCGATGCCTACGGCCGGCTGTTCCGCACCCTGGACACGATGCAGAACGAGAAGCGCATCCGCGATGCCGTCGCCGATGCCATCCGCTTCATTGCGCTGACAGGCACCCGCCGTAGCGAAGTCACGGGCCTGCGCTGGAGCTATGTCGATTTGAAAGCCGGGCAGGTAGTCCTGCCCCCACAGGCCCACAAGACCGGGCACCGCAGCGGCAAGCCGAAGACCATCGCCCTACCTGCCCAAGCCCAGGTAATCCTGGCGCGCCAGCCCCAGGGCAAGCCCGACGAGTACGTCTTCCGGCCATCCAAGGGTATCGGCCCTCTGGCCCTGTCCAAGCCCTGGCGACAAGTGCGGGAGGAAGCCGGCCTGCCGGATGACATCGGTCTACATGGCCTGCGTCATTCCGTCGGCTCTCACTTGGCGATGAGTGGCGCGTCCCTAGTGGAAGTCATGGCGCAGCTTGGGCACTCCGACCCGAAAACGAGTTTGCGATATGTCCACTACGCCGAAGCAGCCCGCTCCACCCTGGCCGAAAGGGCCGCCGCCGTGGCCGTGGCTGGGCTGGAAGGGAAGACGGAATCTGCAGAAGTGGTCCCTTTGCGGAGGCGGAAATGAGTGCCGCACGTTCCGTACTCACGAATGAGCAATCCAGGGAGA
>JADJYY010000028.1 GCA_016719465.1 Hydrogenophilales bacterium | reverse complement strand
CCCGGGTCAACCACGAACGCATCTGACGGCATCGTGGCCGCCTTGCCGGCTCACGAGGATGTCAAATATTCCGACGGCTGCCATGCCGGGGAAGGAGGCGCCAACCGGCCTCGGCGTGGTACAAGAAACGACCGGCCTGGCGCAAAAAAAAGGCGGCCGATGAAGGCCGCCTCTTTGCACCGGGGCGCGGGATCAGGCTTTGCGGCGGAGGGCGAAGCCCATGCCGGCCAGGCCCAATCCGAGCAATCCCAGGATTCCGGGTTCGGGAACGCCGACGACGACCTTCTCGGTGGTAATCACCGCGCCGAATTGAACGGTGGTATTCGCATCTTCCGGCGTCCGGAAGCCGAGGCATGGCGCATTCGATCCCGTCGCGGCCAGACACGCGGCCGCAGGCAGTGGATTAGGCCGCTAGTGAGTTCAAGGAAGCTGATGAAATACTGTTGCGGGTCATCCCCACCCGCGCCATCCGTGTCATAGAAGAACGGGAAGTTCAACGACTCCTTGTCGATGACGAAGATGTCGGCGCAACCATTGCCGTTAAGGGGGCCGACATTGGGCGTGCCCCCATCCGCGCAAACACCATTGGTGCCAGCGTTGGGGGTCTCCAGGAAGTCGATCAGGAAGGTGAGAGAGTCGGAGGGCAGCCCCGGCAGAGCCGGCACCAGCGGGGTCAAGGTCAGCACGGACTTCAACGACACCTTGTCGAGGCTGGGTGCCTGAATCGGCTGATTCACGTGCGTCACGGTGATGTTGGGGGTGGCGGGCAACACCACGCCGACACCCGTCGTCACGGCGGTCGAAACGGGCGAGTTGCCGATATCCAGGCCACTTTGCCCATCGCCGAGGTCGGTACCCCAGCGCAGCGTCTTGTTCGCATTGGAGATCACGACACCGCCTGGCATGCCGCCGCTGGAATCGACAATACTGCCGGGCAGGAACGTGGCGTCCACGGCCACCGTCCACTGGGTCACGATGGCGGCATGGGAAACGCTTGCCGCCAGACCTGCAACAGCCGCAACCAGTACCTTCATTTTCAGGGTTTTCATGATGCTCGCTCCATTAATCGGGTGACGACATAACCGGTCAAGTTCAATGTGGATCATTCATGCGCTTGAACCTTCAATTCCGATGAAGCATGAACCGTGCCATGCATCAATAAAATCCTTGTAAATTCATTATTATCATTGGCTTGTGTATTAACAGAGCAACAAATGCGGGGATATGCGCGGGGGCCTGAAGCCGGTTTGTAAAGAAAATCGACGCACGGAGTGAGCCTTGCCGCTCCCTATGACCCTGGGAAATCAGCACCGCGGCATCCCGTTCAGGATATGGTCCGCGGCCGTTCCCGGCACGCTCGACTCAATTTCGAGCGAGGGGGCAGCGGTTGCGCGGATGGTGTTGCGGGGAAGCCGCGAGGATCAAGAGTTGAGTTGCTTCCAGAGGGCCTCCGCCTGAGGCCGTTCGGGAAAGGCCTGAGGGCGTCCCAACAGACCCTTGAGAATGCCCCTGGCGTCGTTCCTGGCACCGGATCGGACCAAGGCGACCGCCAGGTGGTAATTGATCTGGGGATGCTCCGGTTGTTGTGTCTGGGCCTTGCGCAACAGGGTCAGACCCTGCTCGATCCGGCCGCCTTCCACCAGCATCCAGCCCAGGGTGTCGGTAATCAACGGGTTGTCGGGCGCCAGCTGATGGGCGCGCTGGGCGAAATCCAGGGCGCGGGGATCCCGGGAAGACCCATAGATGATGGCCAGGTTGTTCAACACGTTGGGGAGGTCAGGTCGAAGGCGCTGGATGGTCTCCAGTTGTTCCCGAGCTGGCGGATACAGGCCCTCGGCCATGGCGGTCTCCGCGCGGTAGAGGCGCACCGGGATGTCGCCGGGATATTTGCCCAGCCACTCGTCCAGAGCCTGTTCCGCCTCGGCCTTGCGGCCGGCCAGGACCAGGGCGCGGTGCAGGTTGGCGGCGGCGGTGCCGCCACCGCGCTTGTCGATGCCCTTGCGATAGGCGTCCACCGCCGCCGTGTAGCGGTTCTGGGCCAACATCACGTCCCCCTCGAAGACGTGGCCGACGGCGTCGGCGGGGCGCTGGGACTGGATCCTGCGCGCCGTCTCCAGGGCGGCGTTGTATTTGCGGTCGCTGGTATCCAGGGTGATGAGGGCCGCCTGGGCGTCAAGATAGTCCGGCTGGTTCTTCAGGGCCTGCCCCAGGGAAAAGCGGGCGCCCTCCCGGTTGGAATTGACCACCAGTTGCAACTGGGCATGGCGCAGATGGGCGGCGGGTGAATTGGGCAGCACCGAGGTGGCGAGCCGGTGATAGGTGGCCAGGGCGTTCTCCTTCTCGCCCGCCGCCAGTTGCACTTCCGCCAGCAGGGTGAGCACTTCCGGGGCATCCGCCTTGATCTTCTCGGCGTGCCTGGCCCATTCCAGGGCCTTGTAGGCCTGGCCCTGGGCCAGCAGGTGCCGGGTCATCTCCACCACCGGCGCGAAGTCGGCGGGATGGGCCTTGACCGCCAGCTCCAGCCATTTCAGGCGCTCCTTGGCATTGCCTGCCTTCTCGGCGATGCGGGACTGCATCAGCAGCGCCTCCAGGTGGTTCGGGTTGAGATCCAGCACGGATTTCACCCGCTTTCCGGCGTCGGCCAGCTTGCCCTCGGCCAGGTCGATGCGGGCGATGTTCAGGACCGCGCCCGCGTCCTTGGGCGCGGCCGCCAGGCGGGCTTCCAGGGTACGGCGGGCGCCGGCCACGTCCTTCATGTCGTAGAGCACCTGGGCTTTCAGCACCGGGGTCTCCACCCGGTTCGGCCACTTTTTCTCGATGTCTGCCAGTACCCCCAGGGCCTGGTCGTATTCCCGCGCGGCGTGGTGCACCCGGGCCAGGGCGAACGCGGCCTGTAAGTTGTCGGGCTCCAGTTCCACGGCCTTCCGCAGGTGCGCCCTGGCATTGCCATGGTCATCGGTGGCCACCTGGATTTGCGCCAGGGCGATGTGGGCGGCGGCGGACCTGGGGTTCACGATCAGGGCGCGCTCGAGGAAGCGCGCGGCGACCTGGGGCTTGTTGAGCAGGGTGTTGGCGCCGCCGGCCAGGATCAGGGCATCGGCGTCCCGCGAACTGTCGCCGAGCAGGGGGGCCAGGGTTTCCAGGGCGTCCAGGTTGCGCTTGAGCTTGATCTGGGCGTTGGCCACCAGCTTGCGCACGTGGGCGTTTTCCGGATTGGCCCTGAGGAAGCTGGACAGGCCCCGCCAGGCCTCCTCGAAACGGCCCAGCTTGTAGGCGGCCCGGCCGTACAGGGCCAGGCTGGGCAGATGGTGGGGCATCTCCTTGAGAACCCCGGCGGAAGCCTTGAGGGCCGCCTCGTAGTTCCGCTTGTCGAAATCGATCATGGCCTGAAGGGACTTGCCCAGGAGACTGTCCGGATACTGCTTGCGCAAAAGGGCGATCTCGGCGCTGGCCGGCTCGACCCGTCCCTGGAGATAGACCACCAGGGCATGGCCGGCACGGGCCTGGGGCAGGTCGTCATCCAGCTTGACGGCTTCGGCGAACTGCTTCTCCGCTTCAGCCAGGTTGCCCAGGCCGTACTCCATGTTGCCAAGCTCGACCCGGGTGCGCGCGTTGTTGGGATTCAAGGCCAGCGCCTTCCCGTACATGGCGCGGGCCGCTTCCACGCCCTCGCGGATGCGCGCGCAACGGGCCAGACCCCAGTAGGCGGCGGCCAGGTTGGCGTCCAGGTTGAGGGCCTCCTTGTACTGGGTGCAGGCCAGGTCGACCTGACCCAGTCCCAGTTGCGCGTCCGCATGGATGCGCAGCATGTCGGCGCGTTTTTCCAGGGTCTTGGCGGCGGCGGGGCTGACCAGATCAAGCACGCGCTTGTAATCCTGGCTCAGCAGCAGGGCTTCGCCCAGGGGAACACCGATGCGGTCCTCGTCCATGCCGAGCTGGCGCGCCTGCAACAACTCCTTTTCCGCCGCCCGGCCCAGTTCCTGCTTCAAATACAGCTCGGCCAGGGCGAAGCGGGCCGAGGCGTCCTGGGGGTTCTTCTGCAGGGCGTTCTTGTATTCGATGGCCGCGGCGCTCAGCTCGCCCTGGGCGGCCTGTTCCTGGGCCTTCTCGGCATGCCGCTGCCCGCTCTCGTCGCTATTGGAGCAGCCGAGCTGGAGCAGGCTCAACAACACGGCTTGGTAAAGAAGTGAGGTTTTGGCCATTACGGTCTCGGGTCGGATATCCGGCTGGTGGGATGCGTAGGGGAATATACCAGCCGATGGCGCGACACGCCCCGGGCTTGCCATGTACGTGAAGCGCGACGCGGTGCGCCACCCCGATGGTTGACTAGATCGGGTCTGGGAGTGGTGCCCACCCTCCCCGCTTACCGGAAGCGGCAAGCGGTGGAGCCTCAGACGGCTTTCTTGGCGGCCTTCTCGGCGAGCAGGGTGACGGCTTCGTCCAGGGTGACCTCCTCCGGTTTGCGATCCTTGGGCAGCGAGGCCATGAGCTTGCCGTGCTGCACATAGGGACCGAAGCGACCCGACTTGAGCTGGATGGGCTTGCCGTCGGCGGGATGGGCGCCGATTTCCTTGGCCGGCGCGGGGGCGGCGCGTTTGCCGTCCTTCGGCGCCCGGGGTTCGAACTCGAAACCCACCTTGCCGTCCTTGTCGCGCACCAGGAAGGCGGAGAACTTGCGCCGGGTGCGGGCGGAGACGAAACCGGTGAGCAGGTCGGTCTTGCCCTCGGCCAGCAGCTTGCGCATCTGCTCGGGTTCCACCGGTTGCTGCAGGATCACCTGGCCGCTGCGGAAATCGCAGCTCTTGGCCGGGCCGACGCTGCGTTCGCAGAGATAGGCGTTGCCGTGCTGGTAGACCTGGGCGCCGCACTTGGGGCACTTGCCCAGGCTTTCCCGGTCGGAGAAATCCACCGCCTCGGCTTCCTCGCCCTCGCGCGGCTGGCCGAAATCGAATTCCGGCTGCTTGTCGTCGTTGAGGCGGATTTCCGCGTCGAAGGGACGGCCCATCTTGTTGCGGAAGCCGGTGAGGGGGCCCACCTTGCCCGCGCTCATCAGGGTTTCCATCTCCTCCACCTCGAACTGGCGGCCGGCGACGATCTTCCAGGCGCTCCAGTCGCAGGACTGAGGCAAATTTCTTGTAGTTCTCCTTCACCACGCCGCCGCATTTCGGGCAGGGTGTCTTCAGGGTGGAGAACTCCCCCGGCACGGTGTCGGACTCGTAGCGCTTGGCGCGCTCGACGATGTCCTGGGCCAGGGCGGTGATGTGGCCCATGAATTCGTCGCGGGAGAGCTTGCCCCGTTCCATCTGGGCCAGCTTGTATTCCCATTCGCCGGTGAGTTCCGGCGAGGCCAGTTCGGTGACGCCCAGGCCGCGCAACAGGGTGATCAGGGAGAAGGCCTTGGCGGTGGGCACCAGTTCCCTGCCTTCGCGATGCAGGTAGGTTTCCGAGATCAGGTTCTCGATGACCTGGGCGCGGGTGGCCGGGGTGCCCAGGCCGCGCGCGGCCATGGCGGCGCGCAGTTCCTCGTCCTCCACCATCTTGCCGGCGCCTTCCATGGCCGACAGCAGGGTGGCTTCGTTGAAGCGGGGGGGCGGGCGGGTGAAGGCGGCCTTGATGTCCACCGATTTGGTGGCCAGGGTTTCGCCCGGCACGATGGGCGCCAGGGACGGGCTGCCTTCCTCGTCGTCGACCTGGGCTTCCTTGCCGTACACCGCCAGCCAGCCCGGGTTCACCAGCACCTTGCCCTCGGTCTTGAAGGCGTGCTCAGTTGCGTTATCCGCGACACGGGTGATGCGGGTGGTGATGGCGTATTCCGCCGCCGGATAGAACACCGCCAGGAAACGCCGGGTGACCAGGTCGTAGAGCTTCTGCTCGATCTCGTTGAGCGACTTGGGCGGCGTGCCGGTGGGGATGATGGCGAAGTGGTCGGAAATCTTGGTGTTGTTGAAGATGCGCTTGTTGGGCTTGACCCAATTTTGCTTGAGGATGGTCTGGCCGAAGGCGGCATAGTCCTCGGGCAGGTTGCCCAGAACTTCCTTCACCGTGTCCAGGTAGTCCTCGGGCAAGGCGCGGGCGTCGGTTCGCGGGTAGGTCAGGACCTTGTGCTTCTCGTACAGGGCCTGGGCCAGGCCCAGGGTGGTCTTGGCCGAGAAGCCGAAGCGGCCGTTGGCTTCCCGTTGCAGGCTGGTGAGGTCGTAGAGCAGGGGCGAAAGCTGGGTCGAGGGCTTGGTTTCCTCGGAGGCGGTCGCCGGCCTGCCCAGGCAGGCGTCGCGGATGGCCTCGGCGCTGGGCTGGTCCCAGAGCCGAAAGGCGGTCGCGTGTTCGTCATCCTCGATTTTCCTGAACTTCTCGTCGAACCAGCGCCCGGTGTATTCGCCCTTCCCGCCGGCGAAGCGGGCTTCCAGTTCCCAGTAGGGGCGGGACACGAACTTGCGGATGCGCTCTTCCCGCTCCACGACGATGGCCAGGGTGGGGGTCTGCACCCGGCCCACGGTGGTCAGGTGGAAGCCGCCGGTCTTGGAGTTGAAGGCGGTCATGGCGCGGGTGCCGTTGATGCCCACCAGCCAGTCGCTTTCCGCGCGGCACACGGCGGCGGTGCGCAGGCCGGCCACCTCGGAGGCGTCGCGCAGGCCGGCGAAACCGTCCTTGATGGCGGTCTGGGTCATGGATTGCAGCCACAGGCGACGCACCGGCTTCTTGCTGGCGCTGTGCTGGACGATGAAACTGAAGATCAGTTCCCCCTCGCGGCCCGCGTCGCAGGCGTTGATGAGGCCGTCCACATCCTTGCGCTTGATCAGCCTGGTCAGCAGCTTGAGGCGGTCCTCGGTCTTCTCGATGGGCGCCAGGGCGAAATGGGGCGGGATGACCGGCAGATGGGCGAAGGACCACTTGCCCCGCTTGACCTCGTACTCCTCGGGGACCGTCAGTTCCAGCAGGTGGCCGATGGCGGAGGAGAGCACGAAGTGCTCCGACTCGAAGTAGTCCTTTTCCTTGTGGAAGCCGCCCAGGGCGCGGGCGATGTCCTGGGCCACCGACGGCTTCTCGGCGATGATGAGTTGTTTGGTCACGGGGGGATGGGCAGGGCCGGTGTCAATGCAGGGTGGGCTGCCAGTCGTTCTCGCCGTCCAGCTCGCCGCCGCGCACCAGGTCTTCCAGCCAGAGCACGTCGCCGGCGCCCTTGAGCTTCCAGAGCGCGAGCAGGGAGATCCACTTGATGCGTTCGCCGGACACCTCGGCATCGGCCAGGGCCAGGGCCCGGTCGATAATCCATTCGCGGGCATGGAACGGCAACAGGCCGGCGCTTTCCAGATAGCTCAGGAAACCGCGCCCTTCCGTCGCGATGCGGGTGATTTCCTCGTCGCTGTAGATGCGCGTGGGGGCCGGCACGGCGCTTTCGCCACCGGGGGCGAGATCATCCAGGGCGGCCAGCCAGTCCAGGGCCTCGCCGATGGCCTCGTCCTCGAAGCCGGCGGCGGAAAGCTTGCGTGTGAGTTGGTCCGCGTCCGGAAAGCGCTCGGCGTGGAGATAGGTGTCGTAGAGATAGAGGAGGATGTCGAACATCATCGGAACAATCGTTGATAGAGGCCGCCCGGCAGTTTGGCGACGGTGCCATCCAGCTCGGCCGCGAGAAGCTTGACGGAGACCTCCGCCACCGTCAAGCCAAGCCTGGACGCCAGTTGATCGTGGGCGAGGGGGCCGCCGGACAAGGCATCCAGCAGGACATCCGGACTTGCCGAGGGCGCCCCGGAGACAGCGGATGATCCCTGGGTGGGCAGCACGCGGCCCAATTCCTCCAGCACATCGGCGGCGGATTCCACCAGCTTGGCGCCCTGCTTGATCAGGTGATGACAGCCCTTGGACAGGGCGGAATGGATGGAGCCCGGCAGGGCGAACACGTCCCTGCCCTGTTCCGACGCCAAACGGGCGGTGATCAGGGAGCCGCTTTCCAGGGCCGCCTCCACCACCAGCACGCCCAGGGACAGGCCGCTGATGATGCGGTTGCGGCGCGGGAAATGGCCGCTCTTCGGTGGCGTGCCGATGGCGAACTCCGAGACGATGGCGCCTTCCGCCGCCAGCCGGTGGGCCAGGGCCTTGTTGCGGGCCGGATACACCCGGTCCAGGCCGGTGCCCACCACCGCCACGCTGCTGGCCAGGCCGGCCAGGCCACCCTCATGGGCGGCCGCGTCGACCCCCAGCGCCAGGCCGCTGACGATGGTCAGGCCGGCCTCGGACAGGGCCTGGGCGAAGGCCCGGGCGTCCCGCGCGCCCTGGGGCGTGGCGTTGCGGCTGCCGACGATGGCCAGCATGGGGCGGGACAGCCAGGCGGGATCGCCGCGCACGTAGAACCAGGCGGGCGGGGCGGGAATATCCCGCAACGCGGCGGGATAGGCCGGGTCGTTCCAGGTGATCAGGTGATTGTCGGGACCGGCCAGCCAGTCCAGGCCAGGTCGCAGCGCGGCCCGGTCCACGCCCCGGACGATGGCCCGGGCCAGGCCGTCGCCCACCAGCGGGGAGAGTTGGCCCGCGCTGGCGCCGAGAATGGCATCGGGCGAGGCGAATACTTCAAGGAGGCGGCTGGCGGACTCCGGACCGAGGCCCGGAATGGCCTCCAGGGTCAGCCAGGCAATCTCGGCATCGTCAGCCTTCAAGGATTCTTCACGGCATCCATGAGGTAAACCGGACCGTCGGCGCTCATGATGAGGCCGTAGGCCACCTTGTCATAGACGCGGTAAAGGAACAGCAGCCCCACCCTGTGCCCCGGCAACTGGATCTGGGTGCTTTCCTCGCCGGGGCGGCAATGCAACTGGTACACCTCCTTCGGGTTGAAGAACTCGAAGGTGGAAATCTTGGCGCCGGGCTTCAGGCAGCCGATATCCGAATAACGCACCACTTCCTGCTTGGCGCCAGGGGGCAGTTCGCCACATTCCACCAGCATTTCCTTGGGATCGTAGTACTCGCTGGTCAGGGTCTTGCCCGGCTTGACGCATTTCACATCGCCGTAACGCCAGGCCTCGCCATCCTTGCCCTGTTCCTTCGCCACCACCCTGCCCTGGCGATGGATGGCCAGGACATTGCCCGGCTCGAGACCGTCGCGCTGGCCCTTGTTGATGACCACGGTGGCATATTGGGCGGTGGTGCTGAAGCTGCCGTAGGCCTGGATGATTTTTCCCTCCACGCTCTTCGCAGGGGCGCGGGGAATCATGGTGCTCAGGGCGAAGGGGACATCCGGAATCAACTTGTCGCCGACCATGACTTCCATGCTTGCATGCTCGACCAGCAAGGTCTGGGGATCGCCGGGCGCCACGGTGCGCATGAGGCCGACGCTTTCGCTCTCCAGGCCCAGGACTTCCCGGGTATCCGGGTCCACCAGCTGCTTGCCCGGGCGAATGGCCCGCCAGTGCTGGACGCCCGGTTTGCCGGCCGAGGCATAGACGCCGTCACCCTTGATGATCATGACGCGCTCGTCGACCGCGCCCAGGATTTTCGGCGCGGCATCCAGCACGCCCGGATCCACCACGCCGGCCACCGTGACATAGGGCCTGATGTGCCTGGGCTCGATGGCCGGGATACCCTTCTCCTTGGTGAGGATGGGCTCCGCGTGGATTTGCGGGCTGAGCCTGACCACCTCCAGGCCGCTGCTTTCCAGGGACAGCCTGGGCTTGCCGTTCTCCATGGTGAGGATGACCACATCGCCCGGGTAGATCAGGTGCGGATTCTTGATCTGTTCCTTGTTGAGCTGCCAGACATCGGGCCAGAGCCAGGGATCCTTGAGGAACTTGGCGGAGATGTCCCAGAGGGTATCGCCCTTGACCACCACATGGCGGTCGGGGGCGTTGTCCTGGAGGCGAACCTCGTCGGCCCAGGTTGGGGCGCTCAGGCCCAAAGCGGCGATCAGTAGGAGAGTACGCATGGTTCCTGCCCTTCTTGGCTTGCGGCGGAGTTGCCGCCGTTATAATTCAGACGAGGAAAAACTTAAACCATTTTGTTAAATTCTGCACGGAATCCACTGCCGATACACGACATGGCGCTGCTGAAAATCCTCCATTATCCCGATCCTCGCCTGCATACCGTGGCCAAGCCGGTAAGCGAAGTCGACGACGCCATACGCGGGCTCGCCGCCGACATGGCGGAAACCATGTATTCCGCCCCCGGCATCGGCCTGGCCGCCACCCAGGTGGATCGCCACATCCGCCTGATCGTGGTGGACATCAGCGAGCAGAAGAACCGGCTGCTCACCCTGATCAACCCGCGCATCCTCATGAAGGAAGGCGAATCGGTCCACGAGGAAGGCTGTCTGTCCGTGCCCGGCATCTACGACAAGGTCGCCCGCGCCGAACACATCCGCGTCCAGGCCCTCGACCTGGCGGGCAAGACGTTCGAAATGGACGCCACCGGCCTGCTCGCCGTGTGCATCCAGCACGAGATCGACCACCTCGATGGCAAGGTGTTCGTCGAATACCTCTCCCGCCTCAAGCAGACCCGCATCCGCCACAAGCTGCTGAAGCAGGCGCGGGAAGCCATGTGATGAGGCAAGTTGGCAGGGGTCGGTTGTCAGTAAGCAGTTGCACAACATTCAAACTGCCTACTGCCTACTGGGTACCGCCTACTGGATGTTGATGCGCCTCGTCTTCGCCGGAACCCCCGATTTCGCCGCCGTCGCCCTGAGGGCGCTGATCGCGGCCGGGCACGACATCCCCCTGGTGCTCACCCAGCCCGACCGGCCGGCCGGGCGCGGCATGAAACTCAGGATGAGCCCGGTGAAGGAACTGGCCCTGGCCCACGGGCTGACCGTCGCCCAGCCGGACAACCTGAAGACCGGGGAAGCGCGCCAGCCCATCCTGGACAGCCAGGCGGACGTCATGGTGGTGGCCGCCTACGGCCTGCTCCTGCCCCAGGCCGTGCTGGACATGCCGCGCCTGGGCTGCGTCAACATCCATGCCTCCCTGCTGCCGCGCTGGCGCGGCGCCGCCCCCATCCATCGCGCCATCGAGGCGGGCGATACGGAAACCGGCATTACCCTCATGCAAATGGACAAGGGCCTGGACACCGGCGCCATGCTGCGCCGAACCGCCCTGCCCATCCTGGATACCGACACCACCGGCAGTCTCCACGACAGGCTGGCCGAACTGGGGGCTCGGGAGATCGTGGCCCTGCTGCCGGACCTTGAAGCGGGTCGGGTCGCGGCCACGCCCCAGGATGCCACCGGGGCCACCTATGCCGCCAAGATCGGCAAGGAGGACACACGGCTGGACTGGCGCCTCACGGCCAGGGAGCTGGACCGCCGCATCCGGGCCTTCAACCCCTTTCCCGGGGCCTGGTGCCTGCTCGACGAAGCGCCGCTGAAAATCTGGCGCGCCCGGCCGGTTGCCGGCCATGGCGTCCCCGGACAGATTCTGGACCTGGATCGACAAGGCATCCGGCTCGCCTGCGGCGAAGGCGCCCTGGAGATCGTCGAAGTCCAGAAGGCGGGGGGGAAACGCCTGCCGGTGGAGGCTTTCCTGTCCGGCCATGAGCTGCGGGCGGGGCAAGTCCTCGGCTGACCGCCCTGGCCGCCGCGCCTCCGCCTTGAATCTTCGCCTTTGCGTCTCATCTAAGGGCCGAAATCCTTTCCCCTCCGGAGGTCCGCGATGCTCAACAACTGGCTGAAAACCACCCTGCTGATGGCCGCCATCGTTGCCCTGTTCGGCGCGGTGGGCATGATGCTCGGCGGCGCCACGGGCATGCTCGTCGCCCTGTTGCTGGGCGGCGCCATGAACCTGTGGGCCTACTGGAACTCGGACAAGATGGTGCTGCGCATGTACCGGGCGCGGGAGGCGGGGCCGGATGACGCCCCCGAGTTCCACGGCATCGTCGCGGAACTGGCCGGTCGCGCGGGCCTGCCCATGCCCCGGGTCTACCTCATCGACGAGGCCCAGCCCAACGCCTTCGCCACCGGCCGCGATCCGGAGCACGCCGCCGTGGCCGCCACCACCGGCATCCTGCGCCTGCTCAACACGCGGGAACTGCGCGGCGTCATGGCCCACGAACTGGCCCACGTCAAGAACCGGGACATCCTCACCTCGACGATTTCCGCCACCCTGGCCGGCGCCATATCCTCCCTGGCCCAGTTCGGCATGTTCTTCGGCGGCGATCGGGAGCGGCCCAACATGGTCGCGCAACTGGCGGTCATGATCCTGGCGCCCCTGGCCGCCGCGCTGATCCAGATGGCCATTTCCCGCGCCCGGGAATTCGGCGCGGACCGGGGCGGGGCGGAGATATCCGGTGATCCGGAAGCCCTGGCCTCCGCCCTGCGCAAGATCGAGGCCTACGCCCGGGGCACGCCCATGGACACCGCCGAGCTGCATCCGGAAACCGCCCAGATGATGATCATCAACCCCTTGTCCGGGGGCGATCTGCGCGGCCTGTTCAGCACCCACCCGGCCACGGAACAGCGCGTGGCCAAACTCCTGGAGATGGCGCGGCGCGGCCTGTAACCGCCGATGTAACAATTGCTTGCGTGTGGTAACGGTACGGACATACCAGGCTTACCCCGGCTCCTCAAAGTGGACTCACCCGCTCGCGCTTCGCGAGCGGGGCAACCTCAAGGAGTCGGACCATGAAATCCTCAACACTCTCCCTCGCTTCCCGCAAGCCCCTGATGATCGCCGCCCTGGTCAGCATGATGCTCGGCGCCGGCCTGGCCCAGGCCGATGGACGTTCCTGTCTGTTCGATCAGCCCGCGCCCCAGGCCAGCAGCGGCCAATCCTCCGCCTACCCCCAGGAGGTTCGCCAGCAGATGGCGCGCATCGATACGGCCCTGCGCAACGGCCAGATCACCCCCTTCGAGGCCGGACAGCTGATGCGCCAGCAATGGGAAATCGCCCAGTTCCAGCGCGGCTTCCTGGCCAGCGGTGCCCCCGGCATCCCCGCCGCCACCCAGCCGGCCGCCAGCGGCGGTTGCGGCCTGGGCCTTGGGCTCGGCCCGGAGCTCGGCGGCAAGCTCGGCGCGAAGATCGGCCCCCTGGTCGGCGACATGGCCAAGAACGGCATGCAAACCGCCTCCACCGTGATGCGTGCCATCCGGCGCGAGACCGAACGCCTGCTCATGGAGGAATTGCCGGCCGAGAGCCCCGAGCTGTAAGGCGGTAATCGGCAGGGCCGGGGTGTCACACCCCGGCCGCCTGCCGGTCCGCGTGATAGCTGGAGCGCACCATGGGGCCGCTGGCCACGTTCCTGAAGCCCAGGTCCAGGGCGATGCGCTCGAATGCCGCGAACTGCTCCGGCGGCACGAAGCGTTCCACCGGCAGATGGTGCCCCGAGGGTTGCAGGTACTGGCCCACGGTGAGCATGTCCACGTCGTGGGCGCGCAGATCCTTCAGCACCTCCACCACTTCCGCGTCCGTCTCCCCCAGGCCCAGCATGATGCCGGATTTGGTGGGCACGCCGGGGCGGCGCGCCTTGAACCGTTTCAGCAACAGCAACGAGTGCGCGTAGTCCGCCCCGGGGCGGCAGGCCCTGTACAGGCGCGGCACGGTTTCCAGGTTGTGGTTCATGACGTCGGGCGGATCGCTGGCCAGGATGTCCAGGGCGAGATCCAGCCGACCGCGGAAATCCGGGGTGAGGATTTCGATGCGGGTATGCGGGGCGGCGGACCTCGCCGCGCGGATGCAGGCGGCGAAATGGCCAGCGCCGCCATCCCGCAGGTCATCCCGGTCGACGCTGGTGATGACCACGTACTTCAGGCCCATGGCCCCCAGGGTTTCCGCCAGGTGGGCGGGCTCGTCCGGGTCGGGGGGCAGGGGCTGGCCGTGACCCACGTCGCAGAACGGACAGCGCCGGGTGCACAGGTCGCCCAGGATCATGAAGGTGGCGGTGCCGTGGCGGAAGCATTCCCCCAGGTTGGGGCAGGAGGCTTCCTCGCACACGGTGTGCAGTTTCGCTTCGCGCAGTAGGCCCTTGATGCGGGCCACTTCGGGCCCGGCCGGGGCCTGGGCCTTGATCCACGCCGGCAGCTTCATGCGCGGCCTGGGCACGATCTTGACGGGAATGCGGGCGGTCTTGGCGGCGCCCTTGTGGAGGGTGGAATCGGCCATGGTTTTTCCGGGGGGTCGGCGGCGATTCTACCCGGCTTGGCGGTCACCCCCCGACCGCCTATTCACCCGTGTAGCCATCGCTCAGGGTTTCCATGAAGGCGACGATGTCGTCCACCTCCTGGTCGCTCAGGCCCAGGCGGCCCAGTTCCTCGGCATTCACGTTGGCGGCCACCTCGGGGGCCGGCCAGCAGCCCCGCTTCAGGGCCTCGGCCTCGCCGACATCGCCGCCGCAGGCCGGGCGCGCGTCGCGGTCGTTGTAGAACGCCGTCACGCCGCGCAGGGTCTTGAAATAGCCGTTGTGCATGTAGGGTCCGGTGAGAGCGATGTTCCTCAGGGTCGGCACCTTGAACTTGCCGTCCTCCGAGGCCTTCTTCACAAAATCCCCCAGGCCCTTGTCGATGAAACGCTGGCCGGCCGGGTTGTGGACCCTGGACTGGGCGTAGAAGGGATTGTCCGGATTGCGCGGCACCCCCAGGTTGTCATAGGTGAAGTCGGTGAACAGGGGCGGCTCGCCCTTGGGGCCGCGCTGGCTGGGATGGCAGGCGGCGCAGTTGCCCTTCTTCTCGTCCTCGAACAGTTTCAGGCCGCGCGACTCCCGGTCGCTGAGGCGGGCCCGGCCGGCCAGCCAGGCATCGTATTTCGAGGAAAAGGGCCGGAATTCGGGGCCGCGCTCGAAGGCCGCCAGGGCGACGGCGATGCGCTCGTAGGCCTGGTCCACGTCGGCCAGGGCGTCCTTGCCGTAAAGGGCCGCGAACTGGTCGGCGTAGGGCGCCCGCCGGACTTTCTCCACCACGTCGCGCTTGTCCGGGTTGGCCATTTCCACCGGGTTCAGGAATGGCCCCTTGGCCTGTTCCTCCAAGGTGGCGGCGCGGCCGTCCCAGAACTGGCCGCCCACGTAATGGCCCTCCTTCTCGTCGAAATGGAAGGCGGGCGAGAACGCCATGTACATCGCGGAAGGCGTGTTGCGGCTGCCGAACCGGTCGGCGTGCACGCCCTTGGAGGTGGGCTGGCCGTCATCCGGGTCGGTGAAGGCGCGGGCGGGCTGGTGGCAGGTGACGCAGGCCTGGCCGGCGGGCTCGGACAGGCTGGCGTCGAAGAACAGCAGTCGGCCCAGCCGAACCTGACGATCATCCTCGGGACTCGGGCCGGAACCGGCGGCCGGCGTCGTCGCCGTGACCGCCAGTCCGGCGCCGAGGCAGGCGGCGAGGCCGGCGGCCAGCAGGAATGAACGGGCGTGGGGACGGGTTGGGACATGCATGGATCTTCCTTTCAGGCCAGAGTTTTCGCCGCAAGCACGCCTTCCGGCAGGCGGGCGCGCAGGGTTTCCGCCAGGCGCTCCAAGGTGTGGGCCAGGGGTGAGCGGCGGCGCCAGACCAGGCCGATGGTGCGGGAGGCGCCCGGCCTGGCCACCGGCCGCATGACCGTCTGCTGGCCGGCGCCGCCGACGCCGGCGCAGGCCAGGGCGGGGATCAGCGTCACGCCCAGGCCCATGGCCACCATCTGGCGCAGGGTTTCCAGGCTGGTAGCGCGGATTTCCTCGCTCTTGAGGTTTTCCAGGTGGCAGGCATCCAGGGCCTGGTCGCGCAGGCAATGGCCTTCCTCCAGCAGCAACAGGCCGGCCTGGGCCAGGTCATCGATGTTCACCGCCTCGGCGCGGGCCAGGGCGTGGTCCGGGGGCAGGGCCGCCAGGAAGGGCTCCACGAACAGGGGCGCCACCTCCAGGGCGGGGTCGATGATGGGCAGCGCCAGCAGGCCCGCGTCCAGCTTGCCCTCGGCCAGGTGGGCGAGCATGTGGGGGGTCATTTCCTCGCGCAGCAGCAGGCGCAGCCTGGGATGGGCCGCGCGCACGCTGGTCAGCACATGGGGCAGGTAATAGGGCCCCAGGGTGGGGATGACGCCCAGGTGCACGGTGCGGTCCATGGGGTCCTTGGCGTAGCTGGCCACTTCCCGGATGCGCGCCGCTTCCTCGACGATGCGCCGGGCGGATTCCACGATCTCCCGGCCGATGGGCGTGGGTACCACCCGCTTCAGGGAGCGGTCGAACACCACGACGCCCAGGTAGTCCTCCAGCTTCTTGAGGCCGGTGGACAGGGTGGACTGGCTGACGAAACAGGCCTCGGCGGCCTGGCCGAAGTGGCCCGTGTCGGCCAGGGCCACCAGGTAACGCAGTTCTTGCAGGGTCATCGCCAATCCGATCTATAAAACAGATGGTCGCATTATAGATAATCCATTTGATAGATGAAGATCCATGACCTTTAATAGATTCACCTGTGCAACACGCAGGCCGATTCCATCACCACAAGGAGCTTGCCATGAGCAAGAAGCTGACCACGCCTTTGACAACAAACACCAGCGACCGGTGCACGACAACCAGAAGGTGATGAGCGTCGGCCCAGAAACGGGCGCTGTTCGAGAACACCGGCCGCGCCCGGCGTCGCGGCATCGGCCGGGAAGTCGGTCATTTGTGTCATTTGTTATATTGAAACGGCGTCAACACTTCGTTGATCCCATCACTGGAAAGGAAACATCATGGCCATCGATATCGGCATCAGCGACAAGGATCGCGCCCGCATCGCGGAGTCCCTCTCCAAGATGCTCGCGGACAGCTACATCCTGTATCTCAAGACCCACAACTTCCACTGGAACGTGACCGGACCCATGTTCAACACCCTGCATATCATGTTCATGCAGCAGTACACGGAACTGTGGAACGCCCTGGACCTCATCGCCGAGCGCATCCGCGCCCTGGGCCATCCGGCACCCGGCTCCTACAAGCGCTACGTGGAACTCTCCAGCATCAAGGAGGAGGAAGGCGTGCCCTCGGCCCACGACATGATCCGCCAGCTCGTGGCCGGCCAGGAAGCCGTGACCCGTACCGCCCGCGCCGCCTTCAAGGTGGCCGACGGAGCCGACGACCAGCCCACCGCCGACCTGCTCACCCAGCGCATGGAAGTGCACGAGAAGAACGCCTGGATGTTGCGCGTGCTGCTGGAGGATGGCGGCGCGGTGGAAGCCAGGCCCGCCGCCAAGGCGATCAGGCGACGCGGCAAGTAGCCTCGCCCCGACCCGGTCGGGGCTTGTGGATAGAATGGGGAGCCCCCAAGCTCCCCGTTCCCCATGAGTTTCCCCACCCCCGATCTCCTGCCGGTAACCCTGCTCACCGGCTTCCTCGGCAGCGGCAAGACCACCCTGCTCAACCACCTGCTGCGGCACCAGCCCCTCACCGCCGTGGTGATGAACGAGTTCGGCGAGATCGGCCTGGACCATCAACTGCTGGAGGAATCGCGCGGCCCCCTGGCCCTGCTCTCGGGCGGCTGCGTGTGCTGCCAGATCCAGGGCACCCTGGCGCCGACCCTGAAGAACCTCTACATGGCCCGGTCCGGCGGCACGCTGCCGCCCTACCGGCGCATCCTCATCGAAACCACCGGCATCGCCGATCCGGCCCCCATCCTGGATACCCTGCTCAACGAGCGCTGGATCGCCGCCCGCCACCGCATGGACGGGGTGGTCACCACGGTGGACGCGGTCCTGGGTTCGGAACAACTGGACACCTACCCGGAAGCCCGGCGCCAGGTGGCGGTGGCGGACCGCCTGCTGCTGACCAAGACCGACCTGGCCTCCCCGGAAGCGCTCGCGGGACTGGAAACGCGCCTGGCGGACCTCAACCCGGCCGCGCCCCGCCATCGGGTGCTGAACGGAGAAATCGACCCGGCCCTCATCCTGAACGCCGGCCTGTTCAACCCCGGGGACAAGCATCCGGACGTGGAAAAGTGGCTGGCCCACCAGCGCTACAAACCCGTCGCCCGGACCGGCGTGCTGGGCGGCAAAGCTTCGCCCGCCCCCGCCACCATTCCTGGCACATCCGGCCATCTCGACGAACGCATCCGCGCCTTCAGCCTGAGCTTCGACGCGCCCCTGGACTGGGCCGGCCTCCATGCCGCCCTGGAAATGCTCATCGCCTTCCGCCCGAAAAACCTGCTGCGCATGAAAGCCATCGTCGACGTGGCCGGCAAGCCCAATCCGGTGGTCCTGCATGGCGTCCAGCACGTGCTCTACCCCCCCGCCGAACTGGCCGAATGGCCCGACGAAGACCATCGCAGCCGCTTCGTGTTCATCACCGCCGACCTGGAGGAGGACTTCGTGCGCAAGCTGCTGGAGGACTTCACCCAGGCCGCGACCTCCCCCCCTCCCGCAGGCGGGAGAGGGCCGGGGTGAGGGGGATGGCCATCGTGACACCCTGCGTGACGCCGTGGCGCAAGGCGTGCATTACCTGAGCGCGCCGCGGGAACACCTGGGCGTGGCCTCCGAATGCGGCAAGTGCGCCCGCCGCGCCCACGGGGCCTGAACCCGGACAAAAGGAGTCCCCATGAAAGGCGACAAGAAAGTCATCCAGTTGCTCAACAAGGCCCTGGCGGTGGAGCTCACCGCCATCAACCAGTATTTCCTCCATGCCCGCATGTACAAGAACTGGGGCCTCCACGCCCTGGGGCAAGCACGAGTACGAGGAGTCCATCGAGGAAATGCACCACGCCGACAAGCTCATCGAGCGCATCCTGTTCTTGGAAGGCCTGCCCAACCCGCAAACCCTGAACAAGCTCAACATCGGCGAGAACGTGCCCGAGTGCCTGGCTGGCGACCTCAAGCTGGAACTGGGCGGCCGCGAGCTCTACGTCGAGGCCATCGCCTACCGCGAATCGGTGAAGGACTACGTCTCACGGGAAATCCTGGACGGCATCCTGGAAGACACCGAGGAGCACATCGAGCACCTGGAAACCCAGATCGGCCTGGTCGACAAGGTGGGCCTGCGGAACTACCTGCAAAGCGCCATGGGCGAGATCGGACCTTGACCCGCATCCCGACAGCACGGTAGGGCAATAACCGAAGGGCATTGCGCCGCAAGATGTCTTCATCCGGCGGATTACGCCTTCGGCTAATCCGCCCTACAACGTCTTCCCACCACCACCTTTCCCCTCTGCCGCCACCGGGCGACTCCCGGCGACTTTCACGGCCGCCATGGTTTGCGCGGAAGCATCACCGCATGCCCGACGCCAGCCTGACCGTCTCCCCCGCCACCATGAACACGCCCCAACCGCGATGGTGCAGGGTCCTCGGCGCCTTGACCGCGCCGTCCACCCAGGCCTGGACCACTTCCAGGATGAACAGGCCGTAGCGGTTCACCAGGCGGGTGTCCGCCACCCGGCATTCCAGGCTGGCGTAGCACTCGGCCACCAGCGGCGCGCCCACCAGCTTGGCCGGTTTCGCGGTGAGGCCGCAGGACTGGAACTTGTCGGTATCCCGACCGGAACAGTTGCCCACCGCTACCACCTGGTCGGCCAAGTCCACGGTGGGGATGTTGAGGGTGCATTCCCGCGCGGCCTTGAGCAGATCGAAGCTGTAATCCCGGTTGCCCAGCACGCAGCCCACCAGGGGCGGCTCGAACTCCATGGGCATGTGCCAGGACAGGGCCATGACATTGGGGCGGGTCTTGCCGGCGGTGGCCAGCAGCAGTACCGGTCCGGGCTCCAGCAGGCTGTAGACCTTGGCCAGGGGGTAGGAACGTTTTGCCATGATGCCCTCCCTACGGGGATTGGATGCTTCAAGGCTAGTTCACCGGCAAATGCGTTGAGACCCGAGTTGAAACCCGCGCCGGGAACGGGAAACGCCACCGTCCTCGACGAGAATCCCGCGTCGCCCTACTCATCGGCCAACCCGGTCAGGGGTCATGCAGGCGTCGTAAATCCCCCTTGACCCTCATCGGCAATGAAAGAATCGCGCGCCGGATGCTTGTTTGCGTGGGCAAACACCCTGCGGGGGCCTGGAAGCCCAGAGACATGCCGCATGGGTACCATGAAAAAAATCGGCACGCCCGCAGGCGTGCCGTGTTTTTCCCCCGCGACCGGGATTACTTGGCGCCGCGAATCACCCGCACCGCGTTGGCCGGCTGCACCGATTCCACGTAGGACAGGTCTTCCTTGGTCAACTGGCCGCGATCACAGGCCTCACCCTCGATCACCAGGGCTTCCTGCTTGGGCTGGGGTTGCAGGGAGACGATGGTGGCTTCGTTTTCCACACACTCCTTGTTGAAGGTGGTGACCTTGGCGGCATGGGCCGGTACGGACAACAGGGCGATAACAATCAGGGCAGAGATACGCATTTCAGTTTCCTTTCCAGAGAGTTTTAAAATAATCAATATCAGTGAGTGCTAATGTATCAAGCCGGAACCTGGCACGCCCGTTTTTCTTGATATGGATCAATATTTTTAACTACCTGTGTTGCGATGTCGTGACTCCGGCAAATCAGGAGGGCACTTGGAACAGGCCCTAGACGGCGTGCTCCTTGGGGCGGATTCGCCCCCCCGTTCACTCCCGCCAATAGCGTTTCTCGGTCTCCGCCGCCCGCGTCACCGACAGGCCGGTTCGCTCCAGCTTGACCTCCACCGCGCCGCTCCGGTCGGTACGCGCGATCTCCGCCCCCAGGCCGCGATAACGGGCCACGACTTCCGGGTGGGGATGGCCATAGCGGTTGCGGTGGCCGACGGGCAGCACCACCAGACGGGGATGCACGGCGGCGAGGAATTCCGGCGTGGAGGAGGAATTGCTGCCGTGGTGGGGCGCCACCAGCACCTCGGCGCCCAGGGGCATATGCCGCTCCCCCAGGTTCATCTCGGACAGCCGCTCGATATCGGCGGCCAGCAGGGCGCCGCCCCGGGCGGCATCGACGCGGATGACGCAACTCCGGTCGTTGTCGGCATAACCGGGGTGGGCATAGTGGTGGGCGGGGGGATGCAGCACGCGGAAACGGACGCCGTCCCATTGCCAGGACTGGCCCGACTCGCAGGCGAGGGCGCCGGGGACCGCGGCCAGCAGGCCCTTGCCGGTTTCGCTCAGGCCTTCCGGCGCCATGCCGGCCAGGGAGGTGAGCAGCCAGCCTGGTCGGTGGCTGGCCAGCAGCGCGGCGGCGCCACCGGAGTGATCGATGTCGTCGTGGGTCACCACCAGGCCGTCCAACCCCTGTATCCCCCGACGCCACAAGGCCGGGGCCACCACCCGGGCGCCGGCGTCCTCGCCGGAGGCGAAGCGGGGGCCGGCGTCCACCAGCAGGCTGTGGCCGGCGGTACGCACCAGGACGGCCTCGCCCTGGCCAACGTCCATGACGGTGAGCCAGGCGTCGCCGGGCTGGGGGGCCGGCAGGCGGGGAAAGAACAGGGGCAGGAACAGGACCGCGCCCAGCCAGCGGGCCGGGAAGCCCCGCGGCAGGAGCAGCAGCGCCGTGCCGAGGAGGGCGAACAGCAAGGCCGGCAAGCCGGGGGCCGCCATGTTGAACACCGGCCTGGGCAAGGCGGCGAGGGCCTCCAGGAAAATCATGACGGCGGCGATGACGGCATGGGCGGCATTGGCCAGCCAGGCCCAGGGCAGGGCCGAGGACAACAGGGCCAGGGGCACCGCCACCAGGCTGACCAGGGGGATGGCCACGGCGTTGGCCAGGGGCGAGACCAGGGATATTTCGTGGAACAGGGCCAGCAGCAGGGGTGCCAGGGCCAGGGTCACCGTCCCCTGGGCGTGGAGCCAGTTCCGCCACGCCGGCCTGGCGGCGCCCCCCATGCCGGCATACAGCAAGGCGGCCACGGCGGCGAAGGACAGCCAGAAGCCGGGGGCCAGGGCCGCCCAGGGATCGATCAGCACCACGGTGGCCAGGGCCGCCGCCAGCAGGCGGGAGGGGGCCGGAATCCGGTCCAGCCAGGCGACGCCGGCGGCGCCGGCGAGCATGAACAGGGTGCGCTGGGCGGGAATGCCGAAGCCGGCCAGGGCGGTATAGGCCGCCGCCGCCAGCAGGCCCGGGGCAATGCCGGCCCGGCGGGCGGGCAGGCGCAGGTTCAGGCGCGGGAAAAGCCGCCAGAGCCCGCCGACCAGGGCGAACACCAGGGCCGAAAACAAGGTGATGTGCAGGCCCGAAACCGAAAATAGATGGGAGGTTCCGGTCTTGCGGAACAGGGTCCACTGGCTGGCCGGGATGGCGTCCTGGTCGCCCACCGCCAGGGCGATCACCACGCCGGCGTAGGGTGCCGCGCCCAGGCCGGCGGCCAGGTGGGCGCGGATGCGTTCCCGCAGGCCGTCCAGGCGGGACGCGGCGGCGCCCCCGCAGCCGGCGGCGGCGACCGGCCGGCCCGCCAGGCTGCCGGTGGCGCGGATGTTCCGCTCCAGCAGCCAGGCCTGGTAATCGAAGCCGCCCGGGTTGAGGTTGGCGTGGGGACGGTACAGGCGGGTGACGAGCCTGACGCAGTCGCCACCCGCCAACTTGGGCGGGGGCTCGCCGGGACGAATGAACCAGCCGATCTGGACGCGGCCAGGCACGACGGCGCCGGGGGTGACCACCCGGTCCACCGCCAGCACGAAGCGCAGGCCATTGGGGGTGGTTTCCGGCAGGCCGGCGACCCGTCCGACCAGCGCCAGGTCCCGCCCTTCCCATAGCGCCGGCAGGCGGTCGGACAAGCGCAGGTCGGCGCGCCAGGCCGCGTAGAAGAAGCCAAGCAGGAAAGCCAGCAGCCAGACCGCAAGCTGGCGGGCGACGGGCAGGGCAATCCGTGGCGCGGCGGAAGAGCCTCCAGGGAACCTCATGGCGCCCGCCCACCCCAACAGCAGTCCGGCCAGGGGCAGCGCCGCCGACCAGGCCAGCGGCGGCAGTTCCGGCCGGGTTTGCAGCCAGGCCGCGCCGAGGGTGAAGGCCAGGATCAGCCATCTCAAATTAGAATCCCCCCATGCCGCGAAAATATTTCCGCAAATACCTGCCGGACCACGAGACGATCCGCGAACACCGACACCTGCGCTGGTTCCGGCCGCTGCTGAAGCATCCCAACCTGTGGCACCTGAACCGTCACTCGGTGGCGGGCGGTGTCGCCGTGGGCATGTTCGGCGGCCTGATTCCCGGCCCGGTGCAGATGCTCACCGCCGCCGTCCTCGCCATCGTGTTCCGGGTCAACCTGCCGGTGGCGGTGTTCGCCACCCTGTACACCAACCCCATCACCTGGGGCCCGCTGATCCTGGCCGCCTATGCCATCGGCAGCTGGGTCACCGGCGGCAACGGCACCCCCGCCGCCGAGCTGGAGTTCGACTGGCGCAGCCAGAGCTGGCTGGATTTCCTGCCGGCCTTCTGGGACTGGCTGATGGGCCTGGGCGAGACCTTCCTGATCGGCAACCTGATCCTGGCCTCCACCCTGGCGGTGCTGGGGTATGTCGCCGTGCAGCTGGGCTGGCGGCTATACATCCTGGCCTACCTGCGGCGTCGCGAGGCGCGCCGCCAGGCGGACTGAATCCGCGCCTCCGGCGTCAGTCCCGTTCGCTGGGCACCGACACCGGGTAGCCGTTGGTCAGGCCGGTCAGGAACACCTCCAGATCGGTATAGGCCCGGCTGCCCGGCATCAGGGGCTGTACCCGGGTATCCAGGTTGCATTCGATGAAGCGCAGGTGCAGGGACTGCAGGAAATACTTGGTGCGGTACACCGGATAGTGGGCGGCGTCGCCGTAGGGCGTGGTGATCACGGTGCCGCGCAGTTGCAGGCCGATCTGGTGGGTATGGCAGGAGGAGCAGGCCAGGTTCAGCTTGCCGGCCCGGGTGTGGAACAGCGTGCGTCCCCGCTCGAAGGCGTCCCGCATCACCCCCTTGCCGACGTCGATCCGGATCGGCATGCCGTTGCTCCTGCCGGCGACGAACAGGGAAACCGCGCTGTTGTCGTAGCTGCCGTTCTGGAGCACGCGGCCTTCCCTGGCGGCGCAGGATTCAATGACTTCCTCCAGGCCGGCGATGCGCTTGAGATCCGCGCGGTACATCGGATAGCGGGCGCGCAGCCCTTTCAGGCCGCCCTTGCCGGCGCCCAGGCATTTGGCGAAACGGCCTTTGAGATTGAGCTCCTTGAACAGCAACTCGCCCCGGTCCATGGCGAAATGGCCGCCATGGACCGCCGAATTGAAGGGCGGGTCCATGAACTTCCAGTTCAGCTTCCAGTTTTCATCCGGATTGCCGGCCATGCGCCAGTCCAGGTTCCCGGGGTTCGCCCAGTGGCGGTAGCTGCCGGACAGGCGCATGTCGCCACTGACGTGGGGTTCGTAGGTCTCCGCGAGGTCGTATTCGCGGTAGGGCTCGGCGCCATGGGCGAACAGGGGCGCCAGGGCCAGGAGCGCGATCAGACAGGTTTTTCTCATCACGGCCACCTCACTCGATGCTTTGCAGATAGGCCACCAAGTCGCGAATCTCCTGCTCGGTGAGGATGTTGTTGGTGCCGTAGGGCGGCATCACGGTCTGGGCGTTGATGACGCGGGCATCGAACAGCAGTTGAAAAACCGCCTCGTCCGCGTACTTGCGCTGCTTGAAATTGCTCAGGTTGAGGCCCACGGTGCCGGGCCAGTCCTCCCCGGGCATCTGATGGCAGACGATGCAATAGCCCTTGTCGGAACGCTGGGCGATTTCCCTGCCCCGCGCCGGATCACCGTTGAGCGGCTGGGAAAGCTTGACCTTGCGCGGCTTGGCGGTGGAACGCTTGTCCTCGTGGCTGAGGGTGGGCCAGTCGGTAAGATCCCGTTTGAATGGCACCCATTCCAGGCGTCCGCTGTTCGCCACCACATTGGGCTCCAGGGTCTTGTTGGGGGCCGCCGGGTTGACGGCGGCATCCGGCGGCAACCCCGCCGCCCGGGCCGGGAGGGCCAGGGCCATGGTCAGGCACGCCAGGCTGGTTGCGATACGCATGTGACTCTCCTCGACCGGATCAAGGTCCGGATTCCGCGCGGGTACGACGAACAACGACAGATTACTCCAATCCGGCCTCCGTGAGCCTCAGCACCCGGCTCATGCGGCCCGCCAGATCGGGGTCGTGGGTGACGATGAGGAAGGCGGTATGGTGGCGCGTGGACAGATCCATGAGCAGATCCTGGATGCGGGCGGCGTTGTGCCGATCCAGGTTGCCGGTGGGCTCGTCCATGAGCACGCAGGCCGGCCGGGTGACCAGGGCGCGGGCGATGGCCGCCCGCTGGCGCTCGCCGCCGGACAGTTCGCCGGGGCGGTGCTCCAGGCGGTGGCCCAGGCCCACCTCCTCCAGCCAGGCGGCGGCCTCGGCCAGGGCGGCCGCCTTGTCCTGGCGGCGGATCAGCAGGGGCATGGCCACGTTTTCCTGGGCGGTGAACTCGGGCAGCAGGTGGTGGAACTGGTAGACGAAGCCCAGGGCGCGGTTGCGCAGGCGGCCCCGGACGATTTCGGACAGCGACCAGAGGGATTCGCCGGCCACCCTGACCTCGCCGGCGTCGGGCCGATCCAGGCCCCCCAGCACGTGCAGCAGGGTGCTCTTGCCGGTGCCGGAAGCACCCATCACCGCCACCTGCTCGCCGGCGGCGACGCTCAGGTCGATGCCGTCCAGAACCGGTACCTCGATCTTGCCCTGCCAGTAGCTCTTGCGCAGGCCGGCGCAGGCCAGCACCACGTTTCCCGTTTCCCGTTTCCCGTTTCCCGCCTCACTCATAGCGCAGCGCCTCCGCCGGCTGGATGTTGGCGGCGCGCCAGCTGGGATAGAGGGTGGCCAGGAAGGACAGCACCAAAGCGACGCCGCCGATGGTCCAGACATCGGGCCAGTTCAGTTTCGAGGGCAGTTCCGAGATGTAATAGACGTCGGCGGGGAACAGGTCCATGCCCACCGCCCGCTCGATCCAGGGCACCACGGTTTCCACGTTGAGGGCCAGCAGCACGCCGGAGGCCACGCCCAGCAGGGTGCCGATGACGCCGATCAGGCTGCCCTGGACCATGAAGATGGCCATGATGCTGTTGGGGCTGGCGCCGAGGGTGCGCAGGATGGCGATGTCCGCCTGCTTGTCGGTGACCGCCATGACCAGGGTGGAAATGATGTTGAAGGCGGCGACGGCGACGATCAGGGTGAGGATGATGAACATCATGCGTTTCTCGATCTGCACCGCCTGGAAGAAGTTGGCATGGCTCATGGTCCAGTCCGAGAGATAGAAATCGCCCGACAGACCGCGGGCCAGCTCCCGCAACACCCAGGGCGCCCGATCCATGTCGGCCAGCTTGACCCGCAGGCCGGAAACCGCGTCGCCCAGGCGGTAGAGCTTGCGGGCGTCCTCCAGATGCATGAGGGCCAGGCCGGCGTCGTACTCGAACATGCCCATCTGGAAGATGCCCACCACGTTGAACTGCTTGATGCGGGGCAGCATGCCGGCGGGGGTCACCACGCCCTGGGGGGCGATCACCGCCAGCTTGTCGCCGGGGAAGACCCCCAGGGAACGGGCCAGATCGCTGCCCAGGATGATGTTGAACTCGCCGGGCCGGAGGTGGTCCAGGCGGCCGCTCTTCATGTTGCCGGCGAATTCGGCCACCTTGCCCTCCTCCGCCGGCAACAGGCCGCGCACCATGGCGCCCTTGGTTTCGCCGTCCGCGGCCAGCAGGGCCTGGCCGCTCACGTAGGGGGCGGAACCGCGCACTTCCGGGTGCCGGGCCACTTGCGCGGCCAGTCCCTGCCAGTCCACCAGGCGCCCGCCGGGGCCGCTGATCTCCATGTGGGAGGCCACGCCCAGGATGCGCCCGCGCAATTCCTCCTGGAAACCGTTCATGACGGAAAGCACCACGATCAGCGCCATGACCCCCAGGGCGATGCCCGCCATGGAGATCACGGAGATGAAGGAGATGAAGTGGTTGCGGCGCTTGGCGCGGGTATAGCGCAGGCCGATCAGGAGTTCATAAGGCAGCACGAAGCGCAGTCTGCCACAGCGAAGCCGTTGGCGCTTCAGCGCTTACGGATTCGGCGTACTCCTTGCGGGTACAGCCGGCACCCCCGCGTCAGTCCGGAGGACGACCCGCTCAGCGGTAACGCAGGACGCCCACGCCATTGCGGGCCACTGAACACCCGCAGGACCTGACGCGCTCCTCCAGCAGTCGGACATGCTTTTCCACATAGGCACTCCGCTCCGGGCCATCCGGCAAACGGACGAGCATGTCCCGGTGAGCCCGACACTCCGTCGGCGTGACCAGGGGGTGGCAAGGAATTTCCAGGGCGCGGGCCCATTCATCCTCTTCGGATGCCTGGGCGAATCCCGGAAGCCCCAGGCACAACAGCAAGGCAATGGTGGATCGGTTCATTTTGTCTCCTCCGCGTTTAATCGCGAGGCCGGATAGTATCAATGAAGCATGACACTCCGGCTACGACTGGATGCGCTCGCGCCGGGGGCCGCCTTATTCGCCGATGAGATGAACCGCCACCTGGCGGCGGTGGGGCGCGCGACGGTGCTCGAACAGGTAGATGCCCTGCCAGGTGCCCAGCACCAGGCGGCCCGCCCGCGCGGGGATGGACAACTGGGTCTGGGTGAGGGCGGAACGGATATGGGCCGGCATGTCGTCCGGCCCTTCCTGGTCGTGGCGGTAGAGGGGGTCGTTCTCCGGCACCAGACGGGACAGGAAGCGCTCCAGGTCGCCCATCACATCCGGGTCGGCGTTTTCCTGGACGACCAGGCTGGCGGAGGTATGGCGCACGAACAGGGTCAGCAAGCCGTCCCGGATACCGGTCTCCGCCAGCCAGCGCGCCACCTCGGCGGTGAAGTCGTGGAGGCCCTTGCCCCGGGTGGATATTTCAAGGGTGTGGTGCAGTTGCCGCATGGCGCGATTTTATGCCCGAGGCGGTCGGGCTGGGGCGTCTGGCGCCGTTCCGCCCCGCCGCTTCAGCCGCTTGCCACCAGGTCCCGATAGGCGTGCCAGGTGGCGTGCCCCAGCAACGGAAACAGGACCGCCAGGCCAATGAAGGCGGTCATCGCGCCGGCCAGGGTCAGCACGGTGATGATCGCCGCCCAGACCAGCATCGGCAGGGGGTTGTGCCAGACCGTGCACAAGCTGGTGACGACGGCCGTCACGACATCCACCGGCCGGTCCATCATCATGGGCAGGGACACCGCGGCCAGCGCGAACACCAGGCCGGCGAGGATGGCTCCCAGGGCCAGGTAGGCGATGACGAAACCCAGGTGGTCGGCGTCGAACAGCAGCAGCAGGCTGAAATAGCCGCTGACGATCAGGTCGTTCCTGAGAAACAGGCCCACCAGCAACGCGGAAACGCGCTCCCAGGCGCTGAGCATGAAGGCCAGCATGAGGGCGAACAGGCCGATGGAGGCGGCGTTGCGGCGCAGGGACGTGAGGGCCTGCAAGGGTCCGCCGGCATCGAGGCCATGTTCCAAGCGACTGGAGATCGCATAAAAGCCGATGGCCAGGAAGGGGGCCACCAGGGCGAAACCCGAGATCAGCGTCATGGTCAGGTGGGCGCTGTCCCTGGCCCAGGCCATCAGCGACCAGCCCAGCGCGGAGAACAGGACCCCATAGCTCAGGGAAACCGGCCAGCTCCGCCGGAAATCGCCCCAGCCCAGCCGCAGCCAGGCCAGGGAACGCGCGACCTCGACCTGCCTGATGGCGGGAATGGCCATGCCGGACACGCGTGGTTTGACCGAAAGGGTGCTCATGGCGCGACTCCTTGGATGCGACTCACCTGCTTTGTTGATATCACCAACTGGAAAAAATTCCATACTGATTTTGTCAACAATGCGCAAACCATAGCCCGACAACCCTCGGCTTCGGATAATCCCGCCATGAATTCACTGCATCTGGTTCTGCGCCTGCCCATTCGTCTGGAGCAGGCCCTCGCGGCCGCCGCACGGACGGCGCCCAGCCTGATGGCCCTGCTGGGCCGGGGCGAGCCGCTGTCCGCGGACCCCGGCCTGGCCGCCATCGGCTGCCAGGCATTCGGCATCGCCAGGCAACAGGATTGGCCCCTGGCCCCGATCAGCGCCCTGGCCGATGGCCTGGCGCCGGGAGAAGCCTACTGGCTGCGCCTGGATCCCGCCCACCTGGAGGTCGGCATGGGCGGACTGATGCTGCGCACCGCCGACACCCTGGGGCTCGCCGACGCGGAGGCCGCCGCCCTGGTCGCCAGCCTGAACCGGAACTGGGCGGAGGAGGGGCTGGAACTGGCGGCGCCGACAGCGACGCGCTGGTACCTGCGGCTGCCCGCTCCGCCGGAGGTCGGCACCACGCCCCTGGACCAGGTTGCCGGCGAATACCTGTCGCCCCATCTGCCCCGGGGTCGGGATGCCCGGCGTCTGATGGCCATGGTCAACGAAGCCCAGATGCTGCTGCATGACCACGCCGTCAACCAGGCCCGGGACAACGCCGGCCTTCCGCCGGTGAACGGCCTGTGGTTGTGGGGCGGCGGCATCCTGCCCGTGATGCGTCCCCGGCTCGACCTGGCGGCGAGCGACGCGCCGGAAATCCGGGCGCTGGCCACGGCCGCCGGGGTGGAAGCGCGCCCCAGCCCAAGCCATCTGGAGGAATTGCGGGCCGCCGGCCGGTTCCGAAACGCGCTGGCCACCCTGGCGCCCTCGCCGGAGGATCACGACCTGGCGGTGTATCTGGCGGAGCTGGAACGGGCCTGGTTCAAGCCGCTGTTGCGCGGCCTGGCCCTGGGCCGCCCGCGCGCGGCGCGCGTGGATCTGCTGGCCGGACCGGGACGGGCCTCGCTGCTCACGCCCGCGCGGGCCTGGCGTTTCTGGCGCCGGGCCGGCTGACCGCTAACGCGGCACGGATACCTGGACCATGCGCGCGGCGATGATGGCCTTGCGCTTGAGCAACCCCCGCGCGGACTGATTTCTTTCGTAGTAACGCGGGTTGGGGATCATGGCGGCCAGGTGGGCGGCCTGGTCCGGCCCGAGGCCGGACGCCGGCACCCTGAAATAGCGCCGGCTGGCCGCCTCGGCGCCGAAGATGCCGTTGCCCCACTCGATGACGTTGAGATAGACCTCGAGGATGCGGCGCTTGCTCCACAGGGTCTCGATCATGACCGTGATCACGGCCTCCTGGAGCTTGCGGAAGGGATTGCGGGACGCCGAAAGGAAAAGGTTCTTGGCCAGTTGCTGGCTGATGGTGGAACCGCCGGCGACGATGCGTCCCTTCCTGAGGTTCCTCTCCACCGCCTTCTCGATGCCTTCCCAGTCGAAGCCCTCGTGGGCGAGGAAGCGGCTGTCCTCGGCGGCGATGACCGCCCGCTTCAGATGCACGGAAACCCGGTTGTAATCCACCCAGCGATAACGCAATTCCGCATCCGGCTTCTTCTCCTGCAAGCGCTCCAGGCCCGCCTCCATGAAGGCGGTGGAGGCCGGGTCGAAGGCCTTCCACCACAGCACATGGGCCAGGTACCAGCACTGCATGAGCAGGAACAGGCCCGCCAGCAGCAGCAGTCCCTTGCCCAGCAGGCGAAGCATCAGGCCGCCCTCAGCATGTCGATCACCGGCCGGGTCTCCGGCCGCACGCCCCGCCACAGGAAGAACGCCTCCGCCGCCTGCTCCACCAGCATGCCCAGGCCATCCGCCGTCCGCGCCTCCCGGGAGCGGGCGAAGGCGAGAAAGGGCGTGTCCCTGCCATACATCATGTCGTAGGCCAGGGCGCCCCCGGCGAACACCGTCGCCGGCAAGGGCGGCAGTTCACCGGCCAGGCTGGCGGCGGTGGCGTTGATGACCACGTCGAAGGGGCCGGGCAAGCCATCGTAACCGCCGCCGCTGATTTCGCCATGGCGGGCGAAGCCCTTGGCCAGGGCAGCCGCCTTGTCCGCCGTGCGATTGGCGATGTACAAGGCAGCGGGCGCCTGCTCCAGCAAGGGCAGGATGACGCCGCGGGCGGCACCCCCCGCCCCCATGAGGAGAATGCGCTTGCCCGCCAGCCCGATCGCCAGGTTGTTCGCCAGATCGCGCACCAGTCCGGCGCCGTCGGTGTTGTCGCCGAGGATGCCGGCGCCATCGAAGCTCAGGGTATTCACGGCACCCGCCATTTCCGCCCGCTCGCTGCGCCGGGTCGCCAGGGCGAAGGCCTGTTCCTTGAACGGCACGGTGACGTTGGCGCCGCGCCCCCCGCCGTCACGGAACGCCTCCACCGTCTCGCGGAAACCATCCAGGGGGGCCAGCAGGGCCGTGTAGCGGATGTCCTGGCCGGTCTGGCGGGCAAAGGCGGCATGGATCAGCGGCGATTTGGAGTGGGCGATGGGATTGCCGAATACGGCGTAGGCGTCGGTCATGGAACGATAGGTTTGCTCGGACGGCGGCATTGTATGCGTCGGGGGCGTGGGCTGCCGAACCCACTCATGCACCATCAAGGCGCATGGCGCACCAGAATGGTTCACCAATTTTCCCCATTTTGGGGACAAGCCTTATGGCACAATGCTTTATTGCATTCCAGGGCATGGCACGGAACCTGCTTACCTGCCTCCCCGTGGTACTACCCGAGTCGCTTTGTTCATTCTTGAGGAGTTTGAAATGGCTGTCGCCGATGTTATGAAGATGATTGAGGAAAACGACGTCAAATTCGTCGATTTTCGCTTTACCGATACCCGTGGCAAGGAACAGCACGTGACCGTGCCCGTGACCAAGGCCGGCTTCAGCGATGAGAAATTCGAGCACGGCCACGCCTTCGACGGCTCCTCCATCGCCGGCTGGAAGGGCATCCAGGCCTCCGACATGCTGCTGATGCCGGACCCGGACACCGCCAACATCGATCCCTTCATGGATGAGCCCACGCTGATCCTGACCTGCGACGTCATCGAACCCGACACCGGCAAGGGCTACGACCGCTGCCCGCGTTCCATCGCCAAGCGCGCCGAGGCCTACCTGAAGTCCACCGGCCTGGGCGATACCGCCTACTTCGGACCGGAACCCGAATTCTTCATCTTCGACTCCATCACCTGGCACGCCGACATGTCCGGCACCCACGTCGCCATCGAGTCCGAGGAGGCCGCCTGGTCCTCCAAGAACAAGTACGAAGGCGGCAACATGGGCCACCGTCCCGGCGTCAAGGGCGGCTATTTCCCGGTTCCCCCGGTCGACTCCCTGCACGACATCCGCGGCGCCATGGTCCTGGCCCTGGAGGAAATGGGTGTGCCCGTGGAAGTGCATCACCATGAAGTCGCCACCGCCGGCCAGTGCGAAATCGGCACCGTGTTCTCCACCCTGGTGAAGCGCGCCGACTGGACCCAGATCCTGAAGTATGTGGTGCAGAACGTGGCCCACAGCTACGGCAAGACCGCCACCTTCATGCCCAAGCCCATCGTTGGCGACAACGGTTCCGGCATGCACGTGCACCAGTCCATCTGGAAGGACGGCAAGAACCTGTTCGCGGGCAACGGCTACGCCGGCCTGTCCGAGTTCGCGCTGTACTACATCGGCGGCATCATCAAGCACGCCAAGGCGCTGAACGCCATCACCAACCCCGGCACCAACTCCTACAAGCGTCTGGTCCCCGGCTTCGAGGCCCCGGTCATGCTGGCCTACTCCGCCAAGAACCGTTCCGCCTCGATCCGCATTCCGCACGTGGCCTCCGACAAGGCCCGCCGCATCGAGACCCGCTTCCCGGATCCGTCCGCCAACCCCTACATGTGCTTCGCGGCGCTGATGATGGCGGGCCTGGACGGCGTGCAGAACAAGATCCACCCCGGCGACCCCGCCGACAAGAACCTGTACGACCTGCCGCCCGAGGAAGAGAAGGCCATCCCGAAGGTTTGCCACAGCCTGGAAATGGCCCTGGAAAACCTGGACAAGGACCGCGAGTTCCTGACCCGCGGCGGTGTCTTCAGCAACGACTTCATCGACGCCTACATCGAGCTGAAGAACGAGGAAGTCACCCGCTTCCGCATGACCACCCATCCGGTCGAGTTCGACATGTATTACAGCCTGTAAGCGATATCGCTTAAATATTCCTTCCGGCTTGCCGTAATAGAGGGCGGGGTTGATCCCCCGCCCTTTTCTTTTTGCCACACGAGAGCCCCGCCCGGAGGACCGCGATGAATTTCCTGAACAACATGAAGATCGGCACCCGCCTGATCGCCCTCACCGTTGTGTCCTCCATCATCCTCATCATCGTCGGCGCCAGCGGGCTCTGGGGCATCCAGCGCAGCACCGCGGCGCTGGCCCAGGTTTACGACCGCCACCTGCTGTCGATCAATACCCTGCAGAAAATCCGGGCGACCCAACTGCAGGTCCGCAACGAAATCTACGAGGCGCGCCTGTCAAAGGATGGCTTCGCCGCCCAGGAAAAATTCGACGCCATCGACCGTTCGGTCCGTCAGGTCAGCGAATTGCTGGATACCTACAAGAAGCAGCCTCTGACCCAGCGGGAGACCACCTTGCTGGACGCCTATCTCAAGGCCCGCCTGGTGTTCGGCCGCGACGGCGTGGAGAAGATGCGGGAGTTGCTCACCGGCGAGAAATTCGACGAGGCCGACGCCCTCAACACCTCGACCCTGAGCCCGACCTTCAAGACGCTCATGGCGGCCACCGACGATCTGGTGATGCATCTGACGGCGGAGGCCAAGCTCTATTACGAACAGACCGCCCAGGTCAGCGGCCTGCTCATCAAGGCGTCCATCGGCAGCATCATCGTCGGCCTGGCGCTGTCCGTCGCGCTGGGGCTGCTGATCCGCCGCTCCATCGTGCAAGGCACCACCAAGCTGGAAAAGGCGGCCGCCCAGCTGGCCCAGGGCGATCTTTCCGGCAATATCGACGTCCGTGGCCAGGATGAACTGGCCCAGGTGGCCAGGAGCTTCAACCACATGGCCAGCGAATTCAGCCGCCTGATCGGTGAAATCCGGCAAGCCGCCGGGGAACTGGAGGAATCGGCGAACCACACGGCGCGCAACAGCCTGAGCGTGGTGGACGCCTCCAACCAGCAGCGGCAACTGGCCGAGACCACCACCGCCTCGGCCCAGGAACTGACCCTCGCCTCCAGCCAGGTGGGAGAAAACATCGCCACCATGATCCAGGCCACCGACCGGGCCAAGGATCTCGCCAAGGACGGACACCACGTGGTGACGGAGGCCGCCGCCAGCATCAACGGCATCTCCCAGTCCGTCAGCCACACCGCCAGCACCATCGCCTCCCTGGGCAACCATTCCGAGGAAATCGGCCGCATCGTCAGCGTCATCAAGGACATCGCCGACCAGACCAATCTTCTCGCCCTGAACGCCGCCATCGAGGCGGCGCGGGCGGGCGAGCAGGGGCGCGGTTTCGCCGTGGTGGCGGACGAGGTCCGCAAGCTCGCCGAGCGCACCACGAAAGCCACGGGCGAGATTTCCACCACCATCCATACCATCCAGAACGAAACCGTCACCGCGGTCACCGCCATGGAGCAGGTGCATGTCCAGGTGACCCAGGGGGTGGAAAAAACCCAGCAGGGAGACCGGGCCATCGCCGCCATCACCGAGGCCGTATCCGGCCTGAGCGAGCAGATCCACGCCATCGACGCCATCCGGGACAACCAGGACAACTCGTGCCGGGACATTTCCGGCCGCATCAACAACATCCTCGACATGGCCTCCACCAACCACCGCGCCGCGGAGAGTTCCGCCAGCGCCGCCCAGGGCCTGAGCGACCTGTCCTCCCGCCTGTCCGCGGCGGTCAGCCGTTTCCGGCTCGGCGGCGGCTGACCCCGACCCGGTGTTCGACCGTGGCCGCCGTCGATTTAACGGTAAACTCGCGCCATGAGAACCCAGGCATTCCCCGTGCCCAGCCTTGTCCTGACGGCCCTGATGACCCTGCTCGCGGGCGTCATGCCGGCCAGGGCCGAGATCTACAAGTTCGTCGACGACAAGGGCCAGGTGACCTACACCAACATGTCGCGTCCGGGCGCCAAACCCCAGATGGTGATCCCCGATATGGGCCCGTCGGCCACCACCACCGCCACGACACCGACGGCGACCAAATCCAGACCCGCCGCGAAGTCGCCAACGCCGAGCTATTTCCCGAAAGTGGATGTGGGCACGCAAAGGAAGCGGGACGACATGCGCCGGCAATTGCTGGTTGAGGAAATGCGCAGCGAGGAACGCAATCTGGCCGCCGCCCGCGGCGCCCTCGCCACCGGCAGCCGCCAGCCCGGAACCGACATCCGCAAGCTGTCGGATGCCGTGCGCCTGCACGAAAAGAACATCGAGATGCTCAACAAGGAGCTCTCGCACATCCGCTGACGTCTCGAACCAGCGGCTGAACATCCCCGTTTGCTAAAATCCGCGACTCACTTAAGCGAGTCAGACGCCATGCGCATTTCCCAGTTTTTCCTTTCCACCAGCAAGGAAGCCCCCACCGAAGCCGAACTGGTCAGCCACAAGCTGATGCTGCGCGCCGGCCTGATCAAGCGCCTGGGCTCCGGCCTCTACACCTGGATGCCCCTGGGCCTGCGCATCCTGCGCAAGGTGGAGGCCATCGTGCGCGAGGAAATGAACCGGGCCGGCGCCATCGAACTGCTCATGCCCGCCGTGCAGCCCGCCGAGCTGTGGCAGGAATCCGGCCGCTGGGCCCAGTTCGGCCCCCAGATGCTGAAGATCAAGGACCGTCATGACCGCGACTTCTGCTTCGGCCCCACCCACGAGGAAGTCATCACCGACCTGGCGCGCAAGGAAATCCGCTCCTATCGCCAGTTGCCGGTGAACTTCTACCAGGTGCAGACCAAGTTCCGCGACGAGATCCGGCCCCGCTTCGGCGTCATGCGCGCCCGGGAATTCCTCATGAAGGACGCCTATTCCTTCCACGCCGGCGAGGACAGCCTGGACGCCACCTACCAGGTCATGTACGCCGCCTACAGCCGCATCTTCACCCGCCTGGGCCTGAAGTTCCGCGCCGTGGCCGCCGACACCGGCGCCATCGGCGGCAGCGGCTCCCATGAATTCCACGTGCTGGCGGATTCCGGCGAGGACGCCATCGCCTTCTGCCCCGATTCGGATTACGCCGCCAACGTGGAAATGGCCGAGGCCATGGCGCCGGCGACCCCCCGTCCGGCCGCGTCCGCCGACATGCAAAGGATCGCCACCCCCGGCCAGCACACCATCGAGGAAGTGACCGCCTTCCTCGAGGTGTCCGCCGACAAGGTCGTGAAAACCCTGGTCGTGCGCGGTGAGGAAGGCCTGGTGGCCGTGCTGGTGCGCGGCGACCACCAGTTGAACGAGGTGAAGGCCGGCAAGCTGCCCGGCGTGCTCAATCCCATGGAATTCGCCACAGATGCCGAAATCCGGACAGCCCTGGGCTGCGGCGTCGGTTCCATCGGCCCGGTCGGCCTGACGATCCCGGTTTACGCCGACCGTTCGGTGGCCAACCTGGCCGACTTCGTCTGCGGCGCCAACGAGGACGGTTTCCACCTCGCCGGCGTCAACTTCGGTCGCGACCTGCCGGAACCCCAGGTGGCCGATATCCGCAACGCGGTGGTCGGCGATCCCAGCCCGGACGGCAAGGGCAGCCTGGACCTGTGCCGGGGCATCGAGGTGGGCCACATCTTCAAGCTCGGCAGCAAGTACTCCCAGGCCCTGGAGGCGAAATACCTGGACGAGAACGGCAAGTCCCAGGTGCTGGTCATGGGCTGCTACGGCATCGGCGTGTCCCGCATCGTCGGCGCCGCCATCGAGCAGGGCAACGACGAACGCGGCATCGTCTTCCCCCAGGCTCTCGCCCCCTTCGAGCTGGCCATCGTGCCCCTGGGCCTCAAGCGCAGCGACGCCGTCCGCGAAGCCGCCGAAGCTCTCTATAATCAAATGGTTGCCGCTGGCATCGACGTGGTGCTGGACGACCGGGACGAGCGCCCGGGCGTCATGTTCGCCGACATGGAACTCATCGGCGTGCCCCATCGCGTGGTGGTCAGCGACCGGGGCCTGAAGGAAGGCATGCTGGAATACCAGGGCCGAACTGAAGCTTCCGGCACGAAGATTGCTCAGTCAGAGGCAGTCGATTTCATTGTGGGACGGGTCAAGGCATGTCGAAACGCGGTTTGAACATACTGGTCTGGTTGCTGGCTTGTTTGCCGATACTCTTGGCCGGCACCGCCCATGCCGGCGCCCAGAAATACGAACCCCTGTCCGCCAGCGTCAAATCCCAGCTATCCAAGGCCGTGGCCGACGCGGCCGTGGAAAAGGCGGCCTTCGCCGAATCGCCCTACGTCCAGGCCTGGCTGGCGGAAATGTCCCACCGCCTGGCGAAACGCATTCCCGACGCGGAATACCGCGAGGATTTCCTCAACACCCTGCACTACGAATCCATCCGCGCCGGCCTGGACCCGGAACTGGTGCTGGGCCTGATCGAGGTGGAAAGCGGCTTCCGCAAGTACGCGGTATCCAGCGCCACGGCCCAGGGCTACATGCAGATCATGCCGTTCTGGACCAAGCTCATCGGCACCCCCGACCACAACCTGTTCCACCTGCGCACCAACCTGCGCTACGGCGTCACCATCCTGCGTCACTACCTGGACATCGAACGGGGCGACCTGTTCCGCGCCCTGGGCCGCTACAACGGCAGCCTGGGCCGTCCCGAATACCCCGGCGCGGTCTATGCCGCGTGGCGCAACAAATGGACCTACGGACTGACCCCCAAGGCCCGACCCAGGCAGGCGGAAGCCACCCTGCTGAAGAAGGGCACTTGAAAGAAGGCAAGGGATAAGGAAAAGGGAAGATGGGGCGATGGATGGGAATCGAACCCACGACACCTGGGGCCACAACCACCCAGCCCACCGCAGTCCAAACAACTGATTTTTCAGCTCCCCCCACACGACGTTCGATATACGCCGCCGGAACCCGCATCCGGTCCCCGTGCCAAATCTCAAGATTCACCGGATATTGAACAGTCCGGGGATGTAACCGGCCCCGGTGGGGGTTTAAGATTCGGCCAACCTCAAACGGGAGCTACCACCATGCCCGTGACTCTTCAGATCACCGAAGCCCAGGCCGACCGCCTGGCCAGACTCGCCGCCGAAGCGGGCAGCACGCCCGAGGCCATGCTTCCCTATGTCCTTGAAGACGGCTTTGACTTCACCGAGGCCACAATCCGCAAGATCAACGCCGCCATCACCGAAGCCGATGCGGGGGGCGAGATGATCCCCCACGAAGAGGCCATGGCTCGCCTGGATGCCGTCATAGAAGCCCATGCCGCCAAGAAAGCGGCTTGAGTGGCGGACAGAGGCCCTGGGCGAACTCGAAGAGGCCATGGCCTGGTACGCCGAACGCAACCCGGACGCCGCCAGGCGCATGAAGGCCGCCATCCTGGCAGCCGCCCATGACCTGATCGATCCGACCGCGCCTGTCTCGGGCAAGCCGGGCAGAAGGCCGGGCACCCTGGAAAAGGTCGTCGCCAGGCCAGCCCCCTTTACCCTGGTCTATCGCCCCAGCCCGGCCGCCCCGGAAGTCCTGCAAATCCTGCATGTCATCCACCACGCGAGGGACTACCCATGATCCCGCACACCACCGAAGTTACCCCCCTGCCTGGATACCGGCTCGCCCTGCGCTTCAACAATGGCGAGAAGGGAGAAGTTGACCTGTCCGACGAACTCACCGGGGACGTGTTCGCCCCCCTGTTGGACCCCACCCTCTTCGCCACCGCCCACCAGCACCCCACCATGAAAACCGTGGCTTGGGCCAATGGCGCGGACCTCGCCCCGGAATTCCTGTTCGACCTGATGCAGGCGCAACAGCAGCGCGCGGCATGATCGAACTTGCTCCCGACCTGATAGCAGCCCTCCAGGCCGAAGCGGACCGGCAGGGGAAAACCGTGTCTGAGGTCGTCAGCGAGGTCATCAAAGAATGGATCGACCCGAAACCCTGGTTCAACATCAACGAACCCATGGAGCCGATGCGCCGGGTAACGCTGCCTATCGAAGGGGCGACATACCGGAGTGGGGACGGAGTATTTCCCATCCAGGTAAAGGCCCTCGAACCGGCCTATGAGCCCGTGTCACCGCCCACCATCATCACCATCACCTACCCGAAGGAATGGGAAGGTGAACAGTTGGAGGAAGTCCGGATTACCGGGGAAGACTGGATGGAATTGATGGAGCAATTCGGGCTCACCCTGGAAACAGCGTCAAACCCAGGTTTTACCGGGGTTCCCAAGGGATGCACGACGGCAGAAAGCAGCCCTGAACAGCAACAGCCCGAAAAACAAGGCTAGATGAGGCGATGGATGGGAATCGAACCCACGACACCTGGAGCCATGCCCACCCAGCCAGTACCCACCAAAGCGCTGATTTTTCGGTATCCGCCACCCGCCAGCCGGACGATATTCACCGCCAAAACGCA
>JADJYY010000027.1 GCA_016719465.1 Hydrogenophilales bacterium | reverse complement strand
CCCAAATTGCGTGAAATGGGCGTCAATTTGGAATCGGGATTATCGTGATTTCCCGATCGGGAAAAGCATGGCCAATCCATGGTCTGACTACACAAAAATACCCGATCGGGAAATATCGCTTGCACATAGTCCTGTTGTGGTCGATAGTTTCCCGAACGGGAAACTTAGAAAACCATGACATCCATTCGATCACCTCAACAACTCGGCGAAGCACTGCGCGCCGCTCGCAAGCAACTCGGGCTGACACAGCCCCAGTTGGCCCTCGCGGCGGGGGTTGGTGTGCGCTTCATCGTCGACCTTGAGGCAGGCAAACCCACCTTGCGACTGGAAAACGTGCTTCGGGTCATTGACGCTCTGGGGGGTGAGATCCAACTGAGCGGCTTGCCATCTGTCGTGGCCGACGATCAACGTAAAGGTGGTGACCATGGCGCATGAGTTGGAAGTCTGGCTTTTCGCCGATCGTGTCGGCACGCTGGCGCTGGTCGATGGACGACTGAACTTTTGCTACGCACCTGGCTGGCTGTCGCAAGAAGACGCTGTTGCCTTGTCCGCCTCGCTGCCTCCGCGGGCAGAGCCGTTCGACGATGGAAAAACACGCCCCTTCTTTGCCGGTCTGCTGCCTGAAGGGCGGATGCGCCGCCTGATTGCGCAGCAGTTCCAGGTATCTGGCCAAAACGACTTTGCGCTGCTGGGCCATATCGGCGGCGAATGTGCCGGAGCCGTGACCTTCCTTGAACCGGGGCAGGCTTTGCCTGTGCCAACCCGCAATGATGATGTTCAATGGCTGAACGACGAGGAAGTCGTTGCCATCCTGGATGAATTGCCGCGTCGCCCCATGCTGGCAGGCCAAGACGGCCTGCGGCTTTCCCTGGCGGGTGCCCAGGACAAACTACCGGTGGTATTCGATGGTGCTCGCATTGGGCTACCCCTCAACGGCACGCCGAGCTCCCATATCCTGAAACCCGCCATTCATGCTGTTGAAGACAGCGTGATCAACGAGAGATTCTGCATGGCGCTGGCCGAGGCGATGCAGCTCAAGCCAGCGAAATCAAAAGTTCACCGGGTGTCGGGTCGCTCGTTCCTGCTGGTTGAGCGCTACGACCGACTGATCGATGCCCATGGGCACCGACAACGCCTTCATCAAGAAGATTTCTGCCAGGCGCTGGGTGTGGTGCCAGAAATGAAATACCAGAGTGAAGGTGGTCCGGATCTGGCCCAGTGCTTTGATCTGGTGCGCCGTGCGACGCGACCCAGTGCGCCGCAGATCCTGCGGCTGCTCGATTACGTGATCTTCAATGCTCTGGTCGGCAATCATGATGCGCACGCCAAGAATTTCTCACTGCTGTATTCGGGCAAGACACCCGTTCTGGCGCCGTTCTACGACACGCTCTCGACAGCGGTCTATCCAACGCTGACGCCGAAGATGGCGATGAAGATCGGAGGCAAGTACAAGTTCAGCGAAGTCCAGGCGCGGCACTGGGAGCAGTTTGCGGAAGGCGTCGGTCTCACCAAGGCTCGGGCCAAACGGCGCATTCTGGAGTTGGCAAAGTCACTGTCAGCCACGGCGCGCAAGCTCCAATCCGCTCCTGAATACGGCTTTGCCGGGAATGGCGTGGTTGAGCGAATCAACGCCTTGATTGAGCAACGTTGTGCCCTGACCATTCGGCGGCTCACCGATCCCGCCGCCGAAAATGACGCGGCGGCCGAACCCTCCGTCTGAACCACCATACGGACACGGGTTCGATTCCGAGTCTGGAATTGACCTGGCATCAGATCGCGCACGAGTTTGATGCCCGTTCCCAGCGACCAGCAGAGCTGGCCACGCTGGCTTCATGGGTCTGGACAAGGGCTTGTCCAAGCGCCGACGCGGCACAGACGCCTCACAGCATGCGCACCCCCACCTTACCCTTCGCCAGGTGAGCTTTCAGCAGCTTGTAGGTATCCATGTCGAAGGCGATCCGGCTGGCATTTTCCAATATTTCGTGGACGCCGGCCTCGTCCCGGGCGGTGCCCAGATAGCGCCAGCCATCGACCAGGTGGATTTCCTCCAGCCCACGGAACTCGTCCCGCTCCACCAGGCCGATGGGGCCGGGATAGGGCCAGGCCTGGAGCTTGAGTCTGGCCAGGGCGGCCATCAGGCGGGCGCTGTGCAGGCCAATGCTTTCCTTGCCGACGCAGGCGCCTCGGCATTTGCCCACCTGATGGGCGAAGCAGGGGCGGCCGGGTTTCGTCGCCTTCTCCAGGCCCAGGATGATGGGACACAGTTCGTAGGCCTCGGCGATCTTGCGCAGGGTGTTGTTGGCTTCCCGTTTTGTGGCGAACAAGCCGAACTGGTCGCCGGCGCGGCCGAAATCCGGATCCTGGCCGCTGGCCAGCCGGGGGCGGAAGTCACCGGGGGCGACTTCCTCCAGGCGCCAGGCGCACAGGTCCGAGGCGCGGCGCAGGCGGCGGTTGTGGATGGGCTGCCCTTCCTTGACCAGGCGGGATTCCAGCAGCAGGGCGCCCAGCTCCCCCACGGTCTCGCGCCAGTCCACCCGGCGCGCTTCCTGGGCCAGGCGCATTTCCTTGTATTCCCGGGTATCGGCGGCGAAGTGGGACAACACTCGCTGGCGCAGGTTGATGCTCTTGCCCACGTAGAGCAGGGTGTCGTTTTCGCCATGGATGAGGTAGACCCCGGGGGAATCGGGCAGATCGTCCAGCAGGCCCGGGTCCAGGTGGGGAGGCAGGGTGGGTCGCTTGAGCTGGTGGCCTAGGGCATCCAGGAGCGCGTCGTTGCCGTGTTCCGCCCGGGCCAGGCGCCAGAATTGCCAGATCAGGTCGGCGTCGGTGAGGGCCCGGTGCCGGTTGCTGCCGACGTTCAGGCCGTGGCGCTGGATCAAGCTGTCCAGGTTGTGCTTGGGATGGCCCGGAAACAGCTTGCGTGACAGGCGCACGGTGCACAGCACATCGGCCCGGAAACGCCGGCCCAGGCGCAGGTATTCGTTACGCACGAAGCCGTAGTCGAAGCGGGCGTTGTGGGCGATGAACAGGCGGCCATGCAGGTGTTCGGCCAGCTCCTCGGCCACCTGGGCGAAGGTGGGCGCCCGGGCCACCATGGCATCGTCGATGCCGGTGAGCCGCTGGATGAAGTGGGGGATGGGCCGTTCCGGGTTGACCAGCGTGCTCCAGGTGGCGACCCGGTCCCCATCCACCTCCACGATGCCGATTTCGGTGATGCGGTCCAATACCGGATTGGCACCGGTGGTTTCCAGATCGATGAAGGCCAGACGGTCGGGCAGCACGGGAGACGGGGAAGGAGGAATGAAGGGATTATGGCGCAGGGCGGGGAGAGGACCTGGTGTCCGAGGATGTCGGAAGCTGGCGCCGTTTCTTAAAGTGGTTTCGCAGGAGCGGCAATGAACCGCATCATGTGAAAAGGACTTTCCGGGTTGTCCACCGGACCTGTGCATAAACATGTTGAAAACCATGCGCGAAGCCGAAAGAAAGCTTATAAAACGAGAGCTTACCCACGCGGCGCAAATTTTATGCAGTAAACATAAACAATAAAATCAAAGGCCTGTAAAGCCCTATTCATGTGGGCGCTGATGCCTGCGGAGAAGCGCCCTGTCAAGTTTCTCCATGTGCACAACTCAAGGGTTCATGGTGCTTCGCGGCATGTAAAAAAGACCGGTCACCTCCCTCCAAGACTGGACATGTTTCGTACAACAGGTCTCCGAGCTTGGGCGTTTGCCCTGAACATCATGCGGACCTCAGGCCACGGTGACTTCCCGGGACAGGTACACGTCCTGGATGGCGTTGAGAAGTTGCACGCCTTCCGCCATGGGGCGCTGGAATGCCTTGCGGCCGGAGATCAGGCCCATGCCGCCGGCGCGCTTGTTGATCACCGCCGTGCGTACCGCCTGGGCCAGGTCGTTCTCGCCCGAGGCGCCGCCGGAATTGATCATGCCGGCCCGGCCCATGAAGCAATTGGCCACCTGGTAACGCACCAGATCGATGGGGTGGGGCGAGGTGAGTTCCGAATAGACCTTGGGATGGGTCTTGCCGAAGGCGATGGCGGTGTAGCCGTTGTTGTTGGTGGCCTGCTTCTGTTTGACGATGTCCGCCTCGATGGTGGCCGCCAGGTGGTTGGCCTGGCCGGTCAGGTCGGCGGCCTCGTGGTAGTCCACGCCGTCCTTCTTGAAGCCGGAGTTGCGCAGGTAGGCCCACAGGAAAGTGACCATGCCCAGCCGATGGGCCTCGGCGAAGGCCTGGGAGACTTCCCACAACTGCCGGCGGGATTCCGGCGAGCCGTAGTAAACCGTCGCGCCCACCGCCACCGCGCCCAGGTCGAAGGCCTTGCGCACGTCGGTGAACAGGGTCTGGTCGTGCATGGTGGGGTAGGTGAGCATCTCGTTGTGGTTCAGCTTCACCAGGAAGGGGATCTTGTGCGCGTACCTGCGCGACACCGACCCCAGCACACCCAGGGTGGAAGCCACCGCGTTGCAGCCGCCCTCGATGGCCAGTTTCACGATGTTCTCCGGATCGAAGTAATCCGGGTTGGGCGCGAAGGAAGCGCCGCCGGAATGCTCCACGCCCTGGTCCACCGGCAGGATGGACAGATAGCCCGTGCCCGCCAGTCGGCCGGTGTTGAAGATCTGCTGGAAGTTGCGCAGCGTGCCCGGCGTGCGGTCGCTGCCCGCCACCACCCGGTCGATATAGTCCGGGCCGGGGAGGTGCAGCGCCGACCTGGGGAAGGTGTTGCAGGTGTGGGCGAGGAGGGATTCGGCTTCATTGCCGAGAAGCGAGGGGATGTTCGTCATGCCGTGTCTCCTTGAGTGTTTATCGAGTCTTCATGCGCCGCATCCGCGATGCGGATGAAACCCTAGGGTCCGCTTGCGGGAGAGGGAATGATGAACCCTCGCGGATGAACAAATCCAGTGTGTCTGATGATTGTTACAGGGCCATGGGGGCCTCGGTTCGGCAAGCTTCGCGCGGTGGGCCACACGCGGCCCGTCGGGCATCGCCAATCGATACAAGACGGGTGAGGCGGGCCCGCCCTTCGTATAATCCAAACGGGGGGGGGGGGCCCCCCCCCCCACCCCCCCCCCCCCCCCCCCCCCCCAAAACCCCCCCCCCCCCCCCCCCCCCCCCCCCCCCCCCCCCCACCCCCCCCCCCCCCCCCCCCCCCCCCCCCCCCCCCCCCCCCCCCCCCCCCCCCCCCCCCCCCCCCCCCCCCCCCCCCCCCCCCCCCCCCCCCCCCCCCCCCCCCCCCCCCCCCCCCCCCCCCCCCCAACAAAAAAACCCCCGCTTTTTGCGAGGCGCCCATGTGGTTCAAGAATCTCCAGATTTATCGCCTCCCCGTGGCCTGGGACCTGGATGTCGCGCGCCTGGAAGAGCAACTTGCCAGTCATGCCCTGCCGGGCTGCGGCAACATGGACATGCGGAGCCTGGGCTGGGTCTCGCCCATGGGCGACGAGCGCTTCCTGCGCGCCCTGAACCGCCAGGCCCTGCTGGCCTTCGGCCAGGAGGAAAAATTGCTGCCCGCCGCCATCGTCAACCAGTTCGCCAAGGACCGGGCCGCCGACATCTCCGCCCGGGAAGGCCGCCCGGTGGGCCGCAAGGAACTGCGCGAACTCAAGGAGCGGATCACCGATGAACTGCTGCCCCGGGCCTTCGTCCGCCGCCGCGTCACCCGGGCCTGGATCGATCCGGTCCACGGCTGGCTGGTGGTGGATGCCGCCGCGAAAACCAAGGCCGAGGAACTGCTCGGCCATCTCATCAAGTCCGTGGACGAACTGCCGGCCAGGCTGGTGAAAACCCAAATGTCTCCCGGCGCCGCCATGACCACCTGGCTGTCCGAGGGCGAGGCCCCCGCCGGCTTCACCCTGGACCGGGACCTGGAACTGCGCGCCCCCGGCGACGAGCGGGCCACGGTGCGCTATGTGCGCCACGCCCTGGAAGGCGAGGAGATCCGCGAGCACATCGCCGAGGGCAAGAGCGCCACGCGTCTTGGCATGACCTGGAACGACCGCATTTCCTTCGTCCTGACGGAAGACCTCCAGATCAAGCGCCTGGCCTTCCTGGACATCCTCAAGGAAGAAGCCGAGGGCCAGGCCGAGACGGATGAAGAGCGTTTCGACATCGATTTCGCCCTCATGAGCGGAGAACTGGCCAAGCTGCTGGCGGCGCTGGTGGAAGCGCTGGGCGGGGAGATGGCGGAAGCGGGTTAGCCGTTCTCCCGCCCTCGCGAGCGGGCGCAATTCCTTCCCCGCTTGCGGGGGGCGCAGGCAGGAATTCGGCGAGCATGTCTCGCCGCCGACGTAGCCGGCCGGCTGTGCATAGCTGGCCGTGGACGGTCAGGAGGGGGAGTGCGGTGGCCTTCCTTTCGCGAAGGTAGGCAACACAGGGTGGCAAGCTCCCCACCCCAGCCCTCCCCGCAAGCGGGGAGGGAGCCAGAGGCGCCGGGTGCCATCGCCGTAATGAATCCACAGGCAATCCACAGGCCATTCGACTGTAGATCGGGTGATAATGCCGGCTTCATGCTGCAACCGCACATTCCAGCCATGACCCAGGTCTTCCTCTACGACACCACCCTGCGCGACGGCACCCAGCGGGAGGACATCTCCCTCTCCGTCGACGACAAGCTGACCATCGCCAAGCGGCTGTCCGAATTCGGCATCCATTACATCGAAGGCGGCTGGCCGGGTTCCAACCCCAAGGACGCCGAGTTCTTCGCCCGGGCCGGGCGCATGAACCTGGGCGCCACGAAGCTGGCGGCCTTCGGCAGCACCCGCCACAAGCACACCCTGTGCGAGGAAGACGCCAACCTGCGCGCCCTGCTGGAAGCGAACACGCCGGCGGTGACCCTGGTAGGCAAGAGCTGGGACTACCACGTCAGCCACGTGCTTGACACCACGCCCGAGGAAAACCTGGCCATGATCCGGGACAGCGTGGCCTGGATGAAGGCCCAGGGCCGGGAGGTGTTTTTCGACGCCGAGCATTTCTACGACGGCTTCCTGGCCAATCCGGAATTCGCCCTGGCCACCCTGCGAGCCGCCGCCGAGGCCGGAGCCGACTGGCTGGTGCTGTGCGAGACCAACGGCGGCAAGCTGCCCTGGCAGGTGGAGGAAATTACCCGGGACGTGGCCTCCCGCTTTTCAACGCGGCTGGGCGTGCATTGCCACAACGACTCCGGCTGCGGCGTCGCCAATTCCCTCTCGGCCGTGCGCGGCGGCTGTGCCCTGGTCCAGGGCACCATCAACGGCTACGGCGAACGGGTCGGCAACGCCGACCTGGTGAGCATCATCCCCAACCTGCAACTCAAGATGGGCTACGAGGCCGTGGGGACCGAGCGGTTGCGGGAACTCACCGGCCTGTCCCGCTTCGTGGCCGAGGTGGCCAACCTGAAGCACGACGACCACCATCCCTACACCGGCCATTCCGCCTTCGCCCACAAGGGCGGCATCCACGTGGCCGCCATCCTCAAGGCCAGCGACACCTACCAGCACATCGAACCGGAATGGGTGGGCAACGAACGGCGCTCCGTCATTTCCGAGCTGTCCGGGCGCGGCAACATCCTGTTCATGGCCCAGAGCCTGGGGCTGGACGTGGACCGGGAAGACGCCCAGAAGGTGCTGGGCCAGATCAAGCACATGGAACACGAGGGCTTCACCTTCGAGGCCGCCGAGGCCAGCGTGGAGCTGCTGTTCAAGCGTCAGCAGGCCGGTTACGAGCGTCCCTTCGAGTTGGTGGACTACTTCGTCATCACCGAGCGCCGCCACGGCCGGGGCCTGCTGTCGGAGGCCACGGTGAAGGTGAAGGTGGGCGGCGAGGTGAAGTTCACCGCCGCCGAGGGCAACGGCCCGGTCAACGCCCTGGCCACCGCCCTCCAGGAAGCCCTGGTGGGTGCCTATCCGGTGCTGCGCACGGTGCGCCTGTCCGACTACAAGGTGCGCATCCTCAACAGCGCCACCGGCACCGCCGCCTCGACGCGGGTGCTCATCGACTTCCAGAGCGGCGGCGAGGCCTGGACCACGGTGGGCGCCAGCACCAACATCATCGAGGCCAGTTGGCGCGCCCTGGCGGACAGCATGGAATACGCCCTGGTGCGGCTGGGCGGCGAGGGCAACGGCGGGGAGTGAGGCGCGGGGGCTGAAACCTCTCGTCAAGGTTTGAAGTGGGCGGCTTCCCCCTTTGCAAAAGGGGGAACTGGTGGCGGAGCTTGTGCGCCGGTTTGCCGCACGTGTACCGGAACACGGCGGGCTATGCCGGCGCCCACTCGCTGAACGTCGCCGCCTGGCCCCGATACACCCCGTCGGCGTCGATCAGGTTCCAGACCGTCGCTTTGCCGATGCGGAAGCGTTTCCCCGTGCGGGAAATGCGGATGCCGGCGTAATCGTCGATGAAGCCGAAGCGGCTCACCCGGTCCAGCAGGGACGCCCGCTCCTCCCGCGCCATCGGTTCCGCCGAAAAGCGCGAGGGCAGGGCGGTGAAGGCGGCGAAATCCATCTCGAACAATTCCAGCGCCATGCGGTTGCCATAGCAGAAGATGGGATCCGCCTGGGTGCCGTGGGCGACCACCGCCCGGGGTGCCGTCCATAGCGCTTCCGCCAGGTCGTCGTCGTTCGCGGCTTCGGCTTGCAGCAGGGGGCGCCCGGTCAGGCGCAGATGGCTTTCCACGATCAGGCGAACCAGCCCGGCGAGGGGCAGGCCGGCAGCAGGCGGCGCGAGGATGGGGCGGTCCATTCGGGAGGGTCCGGTTCGAGGGCAACCCGATTTTGCCACCGGCCGCGGCATGGCGAGATACCCATGCCGCGGCACCATCGCGAGGACCATGAAGACTAACGGCGACCCCGATCCTCCCACTGGCCCTGGTCCTGATCACGCCCCTTGTACATCTTGTTGGCTGGCTGGCCGGGCAAGTCTCTCCCGCCGTCGCGAAGGTTTTCGCGGGCACCGGGTTGCGGGTGCCCGGGTTGAGCCCTCGCGTCCGGCTTCACGGGTTCGGCGGCCGGGCGCTGGGCGGGGAGGCCACGGCTTTCCGCCTGTTTTTGCGTGGGACTCGGCTCCCGTGTCTTGCCGGCGGGTACGGGCGCCGGCGTCCGGACATCACCCAGGCGAGGCGGCAACGGCAACGGCGCGCGCTCCGGGCCGGCCTGGGGGCCCGATAGCGGGCCGAACGGCGGACGGGGTGGCGCATGGGCATCCTTGTCGCGCCTCGGCGGCGGCTTCACCAGGCGAGGCTCGGGCATGGCCGGGCCGCGGGCGTGGGGTGCCTGGGGTGCCACTTCCTGCCAGGGCAGGCGTTTCTCGCGCGGCATGCGGGTGGAAACCAGCGGGCGGGTGAAGATATTTCGTGGCGGTTGAACCCCCTTGGGGGCGCCGCCGATCAGGTTGTGGCGGGAGGGCTTGATGGGCAGATCGCCCCGCACCGTCGTGAAATGCGTGTGGTTGAAGCGCGTCTCGAAGGTGGCGCGGAAGGGCTCGCGGCCAAACTTGTCCGGCGCCACCGTGAGTAGCGCGCGCGGCAGCGCCGCGTTACGGTAGCGCGCGGGTCCGCTGTCGATCACGATGCGCGGGCCGCCCCATCCGGCCCAGCGGGGATGGCCCCGGTGTTCGTGACGGCCCCACCAGGGATATACCGGCTCGCCCCAGCTCAGGGCGACCCACCACAGTCCCGGCAGGCCGACGCTTAGCCGCAGGGAAACGTCGTGGTCGCGGATCATGAAGGCCACCAGGGCGGGGGAGTAGACCGGGCGCCGGACCGCCGGCCCGGGCGCCCAGGCCCAGAAGCCGTCGATGTTCACCCAGCGGCCATAGTGGAATGGCGCCCAGCCCCAGGGGGCGTCGTCGATCCAGGTCCACTCGTAGCCGGGATCCCAGACCCAGCTGCCGGTGCTGTAGGGAACCCACTCCCGGTTCACGCCGCGGGGGATCCATAGCGGGCCGTATTCCGGCACGACGCGCCAGTAACCGTGGTGATCCAGTTCCTCCGCGCCATAGACGCCGGGAGGCAGATATCGGGCGCTGACCGAATCGCCGATGCGATCGCTGCGCGCATCGTTCCAGCGATCCCACCGGTCGGGCGCGGGGGCGGCGTAGGTGGCCACCCGCGCCGGATCGCCGGCGGCGATCACGATATCCTCGGAGGGGTAGATGCTCATGCTGCGTCCGTCGGCCGTGGTCACCGTGGCGGTGCCGCCGCGGCGGGTGATGAAATGGGTATTCGTGTTCACTTCCGTGTTCACCTCCACCCGGTAATAGCCGGCACGCTCGATGATGAAAACGGCCTGGGGCGTGCTCACTTCCACCACATCGCCCAGCTTCATGTCGCGGATATCGAAGGACACCCGGCCGCTGGTGACGCTGAACTGAACATAGCCCGCTTCCTGGTTCTCCAGGCTCACCTGGGTGTTTTCATCCGCCCGGACAAAGCCGCGGTCGTCGAACTGCGCCTCGAGGTTGGATTTCTGGCCGGTATAGAGGGCGTCACCCTCCGCCAGGGCAAGGTTGGGACGCGCGCGCACCCAGTCGTCGGCTCCCCGCCGCAGGTAGGAAACCTGACCCTCGATGTGACTCAGGCGGGGGGGCGTGGGCGCCCAGAAATCTTCCTCCTCGTCGGCCAGGGCGGTGGCGCCTGGCAGGGCGAGCAGCAGGAGGAAGGGAACGACGAAACGAATGAACGACAATCGCGGCGGGGATTTCATGGACACACTCCCAATCGGCATCGAGACGACAGACAATCACGCGCATCGGCAACATCAAGCCCATCGCACGCTTCAAGAATAGGAGACCGGCAGGGACCGGACCACCTTCCAATGCTGTTTCAACCGGGCGCCGCCGCGCGCCGATCCTTTCCCCCGGATGTCCGGCCGCGCGAGGTCTGGGCCTGGGCGATGTACGACTTCGCCAACTCCGGCTTCACCACGGTGGTCATCACCGCCGTTTTCAACGCCTACTTCGTCGCCGTGGTGGCGGGCAACGCGGTCTGGGCCACCTTCGCCTGGAGCGCCGCGCTGGCGGTTTCCTATGGCCTCATCATCGTTACGGCGCCGTTGCTGGGGGCCTACGCCGATGCCCGGGCCGCCAAGAAAAGACTCCTGGCGATCACCACCCTGGGCTGCGTGGCGGGGACCGGGGGCCTGGCCCTGGCCGGCCCGGGCGACCTGGCCTGGGCGGTGGCGATCCTGATCCTGGCCAATTTCTGCTTCGGCAGCGGCGAGAACCTGATCGCGGCCTTCCTGCCGGAACTGGCCCGGGGCAGGCGATTGGGCCGGGTTTCCGGCTGGGGCTGGGGCCTGGGCTATCTGGGCGGCATCGTCACCCTGGGCGCCTGCCTGGCCTACATCACCTGGGCCCAGGCCAGGGGGCACGGCGCGGAAGAGTTCGTGCCGGTCTCCCTCTGGATCACCGCCGGGATTTTCGCCCTGACGGCGCTGCCCACCTTCCTCATCCTGCGGGAGCGGGCGGTTCCCCAGGCGGAGGCGGGCGGCATCGCCGCCACGGCCTTCCAGCGGCTGGGCGCCACCTTGCGTCAAGTCCGAAGCTACCGGGACATGGAGCGCTTCCTGGTCTGTGTCGTGTTCTACCAGGCGGGCATCCAGACGGTCATCGCCCTCGCCGCCATCTATGCCCAGCAGGCGTTGTCCTTCTCGACCCGGGACACCCTGGTCATGGTCCTCGTGGTCAACCTGGCCGCCGCCATCGGGGCCTTCGCCTTCGGCTATGTCCAGGATCGGCTCGGACACGTGCGGACCATCGCGCTGACCCTGCTGGGCTGGATCGCCGTCATCCTGCTGGCCTGGAGCGCCACGGAGCCGGATCGATTCTGGATCGCCGCCACCCTGGCGGGCATCTGCATGGGATCGGCCCAGGCCGCCGGCCGGGCCCTGGTGGGCTACTTCAGTCCACCCGCCCGGCGCGGGGAGTTCTTCGGCCTGTGGGGACTGGCGGTGAAGCTCGCTTCCATGCTCGGTCCCCTCACCTATGGCGGCGTGACCTGGCTGTCGGGCGGCGATCACCGCCTGGCGATCCTGATTACCGGGCTGTATTTCGTCGTGGGCTTGATGTTGCTCGCCGGCATCGATGCGCGGCGCGGCAGGAAGGCCGCCATGGCGCGCCAGGCGACCTGAATCCTGGCCCCCGGGGGTGACCACGCCATTCGGGCCCTTGCCCCGGACGCCATGTCGCGGCTGTGTCCCCGCTCGGGACGGGGGATAGGTTCAAGCCGACCCCAGCCACCCCCCCCACAGCCCCCAAGGCACGCCCTTACAGCCGCAAGGCGGCAAGACCCTATGACGCCGGTTTCGGGAAGAACAACCGCACGGCGAGACCCGGCGCGCCCGGGCCATCCGCAAGTTCGAGCCGCGCGCCATGCAGTTCCGCGATGCGCGCGACGATGGACAGGCCAAGCCCGCTGCCTTCCGTTTCCTGGCCGGCGAGGCGGTGGAAGCGGCGCAGCGCGTTCTCCCTTTCCACCGCCGGAATGCCCGGTCCGCTATCACTGACCAGCAAAGTGACTCCGCGCTCTCCCGGCATGACGGCGACGCCGACCTGCCCGCCCGCCGGCGTGTAGCGCAGGGCGTTGTCGAGCAGGTTGCGCAGCAGGACGCGCAGCATGGCGTCGTTGGCGCCGACGGTCGCCGGGGTCGATGCATCGAGCTCCAGCGCGATATGTTTTTCCAGGGCAGCGGGGCCATGGTCGGCGCACACCTCGGCGGCCAGGGTATCGATCCGGACCGGACCAAGCTGGAGGCCGCCGGCGGGGTCGAGCCGGGCCAGTGTCAGCAACTGCTCAAGCAGATGGCTGGCGCGCCGGGCGCCGACGGCCAGTTGCTCCAGGGCGTGATCGCGTTCCGTCGTGTCGCGGGCGCGGCGCGCCACGTCCGATTGCGCGACGATGGCCGCCAGGGGCGTGCGCAGTTCGTGGGCGGCGTCGGCGGTGAAGCGCCGCTCGTTGTCCAGCACCGTGGCGACGCGGGCAAACAAGGCGTTCATCGCGTCCAGCAGGGGCCGGATTTCCCCCGGCGCCTCGGCGGGAATGACCGGCGCGAGATGATCGGGGGCGCGTTCGGCCACCTGCCCGGCGATCGCGCCGATGGGCGCCAGGCCGCGCCGCGTGGCGAACCAGATCCACAGGCCGAGCAGCGGCAGGCCGAACAGGGCGGGCATGAGCAATCGGCCGGCGATCTGTTGCGCCAGTTCTTCGCGCACGTGGTGGTTTTCGGCGACCTGGACGCGCAACTGGCCTCCCTCGTCCCATTGGCTGTAGTAGCGCCAGCGTTTCTCGCCGCGCCCGTCCGACCCGGAAAAGCCGTCCTTCGCGGCCAGGGGAATGGTCGGCGCCCCGGGCGAGCGCAACAGCAGATGGCCGTCGGCATCCCAAAGCTGGAAGGCGAATTTCTTCTGGTATTTGTGCCCGTCCGAGTCCAGACGGGCGATGTCATCGTCGTCGTCGTATTCGCTCGCCAGGGCGAGCAGGGTTTGCGCCACCTGCACCATCTGGGCATCGAACAGCTCGTCGATTTCGTCGTGGGCATCGAGATAGGTGAACACCAGCGCGGCCAGCCAGCCCACGGCGACGCCGCCCAGCAACAGGCCCAGCAGCCGCCGCCGCAGGGAATACCAGCGCGTACCGGGCGGAGCGCTCATGCCTTCGGCACCGTATAGCCGATGCCGCGCAGGGTCTTGATCAGGTCGGCCCCCAGCTTCCTGCGCAGGTGATGGATATGCACCTCCAGGGCGTTGCTGTCGGGCTCGTCGCGCCAGCCGTAGACCGAGGCTTCGAGCTGGGCGCGGGTCATGACGCGGCCGACGTTCTCGAGCAGAAGCTGCAACAAGGACAGTTCCCGGGCGGAGAGTTCGACCGGCATGCCTGCCAGCGTGACCTGTCGCCCCGCGGGATCGAGCACCAACTCCCCGTGGCGCAGCAGGGGCGCGGCGCGCCCCGCCGCGCGGCGGGCCAGCGCCCGCACCCGCGCCGCGAGTTCCGCGAGGCCGATGGGCTTCACCAGGTAATCGTCGGCGCCGCCGTCGAGCCCCGCGATCTTGTCGCCGGTGGCGTCATGGGCGGTGAGGATCAGGACCGGCAGGGCCTGGCCGCGTTCGCGCAGACGTGTCAGCACCTCCATGCCCGCGAGGCGCGGCAGGCCGAGATCGAGCACCAGCAGATCATAGCTCTCGGACTTCAGGGCCAGGTCGGCGGCCACGCCGTCCTTCACCCAGTCCACGGCGTAGCCATCCTGACGCAGGCCCACGGTGAGGCCGTCGCCCAGTTGCGGATCGTCTTCGGCGATGAGCAGGCGCATGGTCGGCCGATTCTAACGGGCAAGCCACCAGGCGCAGAAGGCGGCCCAGCCGATCAGCATCACGGCGGCCAGGGGCCGGGTCGTGGCGATGGCTTCACCCAGCCCGCCGCGCTTGTAACCGGTGAGCATGGCCCGCACCAGGTTCTCGCCGTGGATGAAATTGCTGACGATCACGCCGGCGACATGGACGCCCACCAGGGCCAGCATGGCCTTGGCCAGGCCTTCGTGTAGTTCCTCCAGCCACTTGCCGCCCATGTCCTGATAGACCAGCCAGCCGCTCCCACCGGCCAGCAAGCCCAGCGTCAGCAGCCCGACGATGGCCCAGCCACCGGCGGGGTTGTGGCCGGCCGTGTGCGCCGGCCTGCCGGCCAGCAGTCCCCTGAGGTAACCGAGCACGCCGCCCGGTCCGCGCACGAAGCTGGTGAAGCGCGCGTGGTACGTGCCCACCAGGCCCCAGATCAGCCGGAACAGGATCACGCCGACCACCGTGCCGCCCGCGTAGGCATGCACCAGCCGCCATTCCTCGCTGTCCCCCGTCAGCCACGCCAGCGCGAAAGCGCCGGCCAGCAGCCAGTGGCCGATGCGCACCGGCCAGTCCCACACAAGAATCTTGCCCATGCTCAATCCTCCCAGCGACGCCCGTTGGGCATGACGATTTCACGTTCGCGGTAGCTGCCCTCCGCCGCCTTGGTGTGGCAGGCCGCGCAATTGGAAGGGGTCTTGACCTTGGCGTGGGCCCAGTCGGCGTGTTTCACTTCGTGGTGCTTGCGCTTGAACCAGGCGCTGGACGTCAGCCTGGGCGGCTCGCCGTTCGGGGTCGCGGCGCCGACGGGGAGGACCTTCTTGCCGCGTCCGGCATTGCGCACGAGAAAGTCTTCGATGGTGCGCAGCGTTTCCTGGTCCAGGCTGGCGTTGTCGCCGTAATGCCTGTCGAGGGTGGACATCACCCGCCGCCAATCGTCCGCCACCATGAGTTGTGGTGGAAAGGCGAGATGACAGCTCCCGCATTCGGCCTGGAAAGCGGCGGGCGTATTGGCGGGCAGGCGCAGGTTGTCGGCATGCGCGACGAAGGACAGGGGCAACAGGGCGGCGAGAAACAGGGCGGTTTTCATGTCAACGACCCTCCGTCAGAAAGGCGATGAAGTCGGCCTTCTCGGCGGCGTTGCATTCGCGACCGACGACTTCCGTGCAATTGCGGCGAAACCACTTTTCCACCTTGGCCGGATCGGTGAAACGCTCGGCATTGGCGGCGGGCGACAAGGGTTTGATCGCCTTGTCGGTGACGGCATGGCGACCGGGCCTGGTCGGTTCGTTCGTGTGGCAGCTCGCGCAGGACGGCATCTTTCCCGAAGCGGTGAAACGCTGGCTGTAAAGATGCGCTCCCGCATCGGCGGAGGGCTTGTAGCCAGGGGATTGCTTGACGGCTTCGGCGCGGTAACCGGCGAGCAGTTCGGCGGGGGTGGCCGCCTGTGCCGCGGGGATGCACAGGAAAGCCAGGGTGGCGAGGACGATTTTCATGACCGCTATCCTTTGGGCTGGTTGAAGATGGGCCCTAGCTTGAAGACCGAAACTTAATGCTTGCTTAGGGATTCCTTATGTGAGGCTTAACAAGCCTGGCGTTACAAGACGAGGAACGCGGCATCTGGGTGCGCAAGGGCGAGATGCGGCCGGATGAGCGTTCCCGGGTTGGCCTGTCCGGCCTGGTATGTGCCGACGCTCGCGCACGCGGGATGGACGATGGTCCAGGGCGTGCAGTAAGCTGCGCAGAATTCTGTTACCCATCATCAAGGAGTCGGCTATGGGCTTTTCTACCGGTGACGTGGTGCCGTTCACCCAGGCACGCGCCAACCTTTCCGAATTGGCCGACCAGGCCAAGGCCGGCGCCGAAAAGATCATCACCAAGAATGGCGAGAGTTATGTCGCCCTGATCGACGCCGAGCGACTGGATTACTACCACCGCCTGGAGCGGGAGCGCATCCATTTGCTGCTGATAGCCGACGCCAAGCGCGGCCTGGCCGACATTGCGGCTGGACGCACCTTCGAGGCCGATGCCGCCATCAGTAGGGTTCAGCAGCGCCGCGCGACCTCCGCCAAGGCTTCCAGCCCGGCGAGAGTTGGCAATCCCGCTGGCCACCCCGCCGGCAACCCCGCCGCCAGGAAGCGTGGCTGACAAGCCGTACCGGGTCGAACTGACCGCGAGCTTCCTGGAGCGCCTCGACGCCATTGAGGCCTTCCTGCTGGAAGCTGGCGCTGGTTTTGCTTTCGACGATCTGCTGGCCGAGCTACGTGCCACGGTGATCCCCAACCTGCGCCGGTTTCCGCGCATCGGCCGGCTCTACCTGGATACTCCCCCGCCGCTCTTGCCACACTCCGCCGAGGCGCTGGCCCAGCTCGCCGCGCTACCGGCCGGTGCTGCCCACGCGCTACGGGAGTACCTGCATGGCGACTACCTGATGCTGTACGTGGCCATGGACGCCGACGCAACCGTGTACCTGCTCTCCATCCGGCACCACCGCCAGCTTTCCTTCGACTTCGGCCACCTCTGGCCGGGCGCCTGACAGGCAGAAACCAGAACATGCCAACACTGCATTGGGTCGGAAAAGACAAGGTGGTCAACCACCACCACGAGGTGCCATTCCGCGTGCTCAACAAGGTATCCAGCTTCCGCGCGCCGGCAGGCGCGCCGGCCAACAGCACCGATAACCGCATCATCCACGGTGACAACCTGGAGGCCCTGAAAAGCCTGCTACCCGAGTTCGAGGGCCGGGTGAAATGCATCTACATCGACCCGCCCTACAACACCGGCAACGAGGGCTGGGTCTACAACGACGCCGTCAACGACCCGAAGATGAAGCGCTGGCTGGGCCAGGTGGTGGGCAAGGAGGGCGAGGACCTGTCGCGGCACGACAAGTGGCTGTGCATGATGTATCCCCGGTTGAAGCTGCTGCATCGGCTGCTTCGGCCAGACGGCGTTCTGTTCGCCAGCATCGACCGCAATGAAATGGCTACCTTCAAGCTACTGCTCGAAGAGATCTTTGGTGCCGCGAATTGGGTTGGTGAAATCGCGTGGCGCAACGTCACGGACAACAACCCGACCAACATCAGCCTGGAGCACGAATATGTACTGTGCTTTGCCAAGAGCAAGCCAGCGCTGAGCCCGATCTGGAAGTCCCCTTACCTGGACTCCAAGGAGCGGCTGATCGAGCTGGGCCATGAGCTTGCAACTGTGCATCCCGACAAGAAGAAGTTGCAAGCCGCGTACTCGAAGTGGTTCCGCGAGCACAAGGCTGAAATCTGGCCCTTCAGGACTACAAATTTATCGACATCGATGGCATCTATACCGGGAGCCGAAGTGTCCACAACCCTGGCAAAGAAGGATACCGCTACGATGTCTTCCATCCAGTTACGAAGAAGGCGTGCAAACAGCCGCTGATGGGCTATCGGTTTCCGTACGACACCATGCAGGACCTGTTGGCCGCTGACCGTATTATGTTCGGCGAGGACGAAACAAAGCTCATCGAACTGAAGCTTTACGTCAAAGACTACAAAGCCAAGCTCTCATCCGTAATCGAACTTGACGGGCGGACAGGCACCAACGAACTCAAGGGCATATTCACCGAGAGCAATCGACCGTTCGACTATCCGAAACCGTCGGTCCTCTTGGAGGAACTACTTGGCTTCGCCACGGACCCGGACGACATCGTTCTCGACTCATTCGCTGGCTCTGGAACGACAGGTCATGCAGTACTGAAGCTGAATGCCCAGGACGGGGGACGCCGCAGATTCATTCTGATTGAGCTTGGAAAGTACGCAGAGGCTATTACCGCCGAACGCATTCGCAGGGTCATCACCGGATATGGCGAAGCCGCCAAAAAAGTTTCTGGCCTCGGCGGCGGCTTCGACTACTACACCGTCGGCGAACCCATCTTCCTGCCCGACGACAACCTCAACGAAGCCGTCGGCACGGAAGCCATACGTGGCTACGTGGCCTACAGCGAAGGCATCCCTGCCACTGACCGCGCCACGCCCGAGAATCCGCACAGCCCTTACCTGCTGGGCCTGAACCGGGAAACGGCCTGGCTGTTCCACTACGAACCCGACCGCTCCACCAGCCTGGACATGGATTTTCTGTCCACGCTGAGGTTTGGCGGCGACTCCGGCGCCGCCCGGCCGGGCACCTTCATCATCTACGCCGACCGTTGCCTGCTGTCGGCGGAGTTCATGCGCCGGCATGGCATCGTTTTCAAGAAAATACCGCGCGACATCACGCGCTTTTGAGGGAGCCCCCATGCCCATCCTGTCCATGTTCTACGGTATCGTGATTTACATGTATGCCTACGACAACCGCCAGCACAAGCGCCCGCATTTCCATGCGCGCTACGCCGAGTTCACGGCGGCCATCGCCATCGACGACGGCGAGTTGCTGGAGGGTGAACTGCCGCGCGCGAAGATGAAACTGGTACAGGCGTGGGTGGAAATCCATCGAGAAGACCTGATGGCGGATTGGGCGCTTGCGGTTCAAGGCCTGCCCGCCCAACGCATCAAACCCCTGGAGTGAGGTGAACCATGAATCGAGTCACGAGTGTGCAAGCCCTGAACGAGTTTCATCTGATGGTGCGCATGGCGGATGGCAAGAGCGGGGTGTTCGATATGCGGCCCTACATGGGCTCCGCCTTCTTCAGTGAGCTGGAAGACGAGGCCTATTTCCGACAAGTCGGTCTGTTCTTCGATGGCATTGGCTGGCCGAACGGGCAGGACATCGGGCCGGATACGATCGCCGCCGAGTTGCGGGCCGTGGTGGACGCCGCCGCCTGATGGAACTGAAGGACTATCAGGCCCGCGTGCTGGCCGATCTGGCCGGCTACCTGGAGGTGCTGGACGGCACGCCCGACCTCGCGTGGGCCTTCAGGGACTACTGGTCCAACAAGGGCGCGCGGGTGGGCGGCGACGGTGGCTCCAATGGGCAACCGGGCGGCATGGAGCCCTACAAGAACACCGTGCCCGGCGTGCCGCACATCTGCGCCAAGGTGCCGACGGCGGGCGGCAAGACCTACATTGCCGTGAACGCCCTCGACACCGTTTTCAGCGCGCTGGCCAAACGCGCACCCGGGCGGCCGAAGCTGGTGGTGTGGCTGGTGCCCTCGCTGACCATCCTGGAGCAGACGGTGAAGGCGCTGAACAGCCCGGAACACCCCTACCGCAAGCGGCTGGATCAGTTGTTCCGGCACCGGGTAGCGGTGTACGAGAAACGCGACCTGCTGATGGGCGCCGGCTTCTCCCACGACACGGCGCGGGAGCAACTGTCCATCGTGGTGATGAGCTTCGATTCGCTGCGCGCCAGGAACAAGGAAGACCGCAAGATTTACCAGGAGAACGGCAACCTGGCCTCGTTTCTCCAGCCCGACCAAGGCGCCCCCGGCGACTGGCTGCTGCCCGAGCACGACGCTTCGGCCCTGATCAACGTGATCCGGCGACTGCGACCCGTGGTGGTGGTGGACGAGAGCCACAACGCCGAGAGCGATCTGTCCGTGGAGATGATGAAGAACCTGAACCCGGACTTCATCCTCGACCTGACCGCCACGCCGCGAAACAACAGCAACATCATCAGCTTCGTGGACGCGCTGGCCTTGAAGAAGCAGCACATGGTGAAGTTGCCGGTGATCGTGGCCAACCGCAGCAGCAAGGGCGAGGTGATCGAGTCGGCGCTGATCCTGCGCCGGCAGCTCGAAGACCTGGCCAGGCAGGAAGAGGCGGCGGGCGGCAAGTACATCCGCCCCATCGTCCTGTTCCAGGCGCAGCCGCGCACCGACGATGACAACACCACCTTCGAGAAGATTCGCGACAAGCTGGTCGAGCTGAAGATTCCAGCCGAGCAGATCAGGATCAAGACCGCCGAGATCAACGAGCTGAAAGGCGTGGATCTGATGCACCGGGATTGCCCGGTGCGCTTCATCATCACGGTGAACGCGCTCAAGGAAGGTTGGGACTGCCCGTTCGCGTACATCCTGGCGTCGCTGGCCGACAAGTCCTCGGCCGTGGACGTGGAGCAGATTCTTGGACGCGTGCTGCGCATGCCCCACGTACAGCAGCACGGCAACGACTTGTTGAACCTGTCCTACGTGTTCACGGCCAGCAACCGTTTCATGGACACGTTGCAAAGCGTGGTGAAAGGACTGAACCGCGCCGGCTTCTCGGATAAGGATTATCGCGCCATCGACGCCCAGGCAACGGGCACGGGGTCGCGGCAGGGGGCGATCAGCTCCGAGCAGCTTCCCTTGGGTGGGCTGTTTACGGAAACGGAGGCCGAGGCGGGGGATGACCTGGACGTGAGCACTATTTCACCCGACTGGGAAGTCGCCGCCACCGCCACGGCGGCGAATGCGGGCGGGGACGGCGGCGAGCCGGTTGCCACGTCTGACAATGAGTTTTCGGGCGCGGCCTTTGTCGCCGACATCAAGGCCCGCGCCCTGGCGGAAAACCAGGCCTTCGAGTCGAAGGCGCTGGCCAGCGACGACGATGTTTCCCCGGAGTTGGAAGACAAGATGAACCGCCACAAGATCAAGGAAATCTTCCGCGAAGAAGCCTTGGCCACCCGCCTGCCTCAGTTCTTCATCCAGGTGCCGAACGGCGGATTCTTCGAGTCCGAGCAGCCATTCCAGTTGTTCGAGCGCGAGGAGCTGCTGAAGGAATTCCGGCTGTCCCAGGGCGACGCCACGATCTCGTTCGAGGATGTCGAAACCGAGGTTTATCGCGTCGATCTGGAGCGGTTGGGGGACGAGAACTACGCTCCACGCGCTTTCAAGTTGGCGGCGCGCGAACGCGCACAGTTCACGAATTACCTGCTCAGCCTGTCGCGCGACAGTCAGGAGATGAATCTTGTGTCGCGCCTGGCCGAACTGATCGGCAACATTTACCCCATCACCGATCCGGAGGTGAAGTCATACATCCGCCGGGTGGTGACCGGCATGTCCGCCGAGCAGTTGCGCGACTGTGTCGAGCGCGATGTCGCCTACGTCCGCAAGATCAAGCAGAAGATCACCACGCTGGCCAACGCCCACGCGCTGAAGACTTTCAGTGACATGCTGGATGTGGACCGGATCACGATCCAGCCCAGTTTCGCGCTGCGGGAATCGATCACGCCCAGCGCCAATGCATCAGCCGTGCCGAAGAGCCTGTATGTGCAGGAATCGGCGATGGGTTATTTCGAGGCACGAGTCATCAACGACGTGGCCAACCTGGACAGCGTGCGGTGGTGGCATCGCAACCTGTCGAGAGGCAAGGGTTTCAGGATCAATGGCTTCCTGAATCACTACCCGGACTTCATCGTCAAGACCAAGGCCGGCCGGATCATCGCCCTGGAAACCAAGGGCGACGACCGGGACAACACCGACTCGGAACTGAAGTTGAAGCTGGGCAAACTGTGGGAAGCCAAGGCTGGGCGCCTCCCGGCCACAATTTCCGCTACATGATGGTGTTCGAGAATAACCCCATCGACGGGGCGGAACGGCTGGCTGACGCGCTGAACAAGATCGGGCAACTCTGACACGCGATGCGCCGGGAACCACGCCCCTGTGGTAAGCGCCGGGGTGACGAACCCCGCAGCGTCCGCTAGCGATAGATCAGGACCGGGATCTTGCCGTGGGTCAGCACCCGCTGGGTTTCCGAGCCGAGTAGCAGCGCGCTCACGCCGCGCCGGCCGTGGGAAGCCATGAAGATCAGATCGCAGGCCTGGTCCTCGGCCGCCGCGATGATCCCTTCATAGGGCGCATCGCATTCCGTGCTCAGGGTTTCGCACGCCACGCCCGCTTCGCTCGCGGTTTCCGCCGCCTTGGCCAGGAGGGCTTTGGCCTGCTTGTCCATGGCGGACGTGAAGGCTTGGTCGATGCCGAAATCGCCCATGACCATCTCGCCGGAAACATAGGCGGGACAGTAGCCGGGCTTGGCGTAATAGAAGATCAGGCGGGCGCCGGTTTCCCTGGCGAATGCGCAGGCGGCCCTGATCGCCGCGTTGGAGGGTTCGCCGCCATCGATGGGTACCAGGATTTTCTTGAACATGATCGGCCTCCTTTCCTCACTTCAAATTTAGGCCACTTCAAGCCCCGGGCGTTCCTGTTTGCGAACCTCGCGCGGCGGCGTCTACCGGGCGTGGGGGGGTGGCCATGGTGATAAGATGACCCCGGGGTCCCAAATGCACGGACAAGAAAACCCCACAAGATCATCAACAGTAAAGAAAGGATTCGGACATGAAAAATCGACTCGTACCCGTCGTTTCCGCCCTGATGGCAGGCATTACCTTGGCATATCCCGCCCTGTCTCAGGTTACGACGCAGACCGCTCCCGTTCAGGTGATCATGAAGGCTCCCGCGCCGGCGGCGGTTGTCACTGCCTCGACATCGCCTTCCGCCACCGAGAATCTCAGGAATATAAAAGCCACGCTCGGCGCCGTGCAGTCCAACGTTACCTCGACCATGGCAGCTCTGAATGCTCTGAAGAAGGCAGCCAAGGACAAGGGTGGACTGGAAGGCCCATCCGCGGATTTCATGTCCCAATCCCAGGCCCTGGAGGCCCAGGTCAATGCCCTGAAAACCCAGGCAGCGGATGCCAAAGCCAATATCGACGCTTATTTCCAGAATTGGCAGAACTCGATCTCCAGCATCCAGAACAAGGACATCAAGGAGACCGCGACAGACCGGCTGAATACGGCCAAATCGCGCTATGGCCGAGCGATCGGAACCGCGGACGAGGCCCGCAAGAAACTGCAGCCCTTCCTCGCCGACCTCAAGGATGTCTCCACTTTTGTGAAGGTGGATCTCACCGCCGATTCCGTCAATTCGCTTTCCAACACGGTCTGGCGCATGGGCAGGAATGCCGAGAGCGCCGTGGACGGCATCGCCGACGTGGTCAAGGACATCGACATCACCCTGGAGTCCCTGCCGAAGAATTGACGGGTTGAACGCAGCAGATACGTGAATCAAGTACTGATCGCCTCGCCTCAAGGCGGAGAGGCATCGCCTTTCCGTCCGACTTGGATGCTTGCCATGCCTGTGGGAAACGCTTCTCGCGTGCGGGGCTTGTGGGGCTTTTTCAGCCAGGCTCTTCGGTAGCCCAACCCGCCAGGGAAACTAAGGATCACGCTATCACCCTGTTTGCCAGGGGAGGGTCCGGATGTCATCCTGCGGCGAGTGAAGTAAATCGCCGCTGTCCGCGATGCTTTTTTCCCGGCGACGGGAAAGCCCGAGGTGGCCTCCCGGCGGCGGGCGGATCCTGCCAATGCCCTTGAGGCAGCCGCATCAACCTTACTTGCATGGGGGTGCCATGAATCGACCGCGTGGATGGACAATCTTTCTCTGCTGCGTAGCCGCCCTGGGATTTACCGTTCCCGGCCATGCCGGGGCGGGGGGGCAGTGGCCACCGGTTACCGATGTGCCCACCCATATCCATGTCCTGGGGCGGTCGGCCAGCATCGATCTCCTTACCGACGAGGTCGCCGTCGCCGAGCGCTTCTATGCCGAGGTGTTCGGCTGGACCTTCGAGCGCCATGGCGAGGGCAAGCAGGTCTATGCGCTGGCGAGGGCCGGCGGCCAGCGGGTGGGCGGCGTGGCCTACGTGGCACAGGCCAAGGCCGCGAACAGGGCGGGGCGCTGGATCGGCATGGTGTCGGTTCCGGACGTGGATGCGGCGGCCTCCTATGTGGCCAAGGCGGGCGGCAAGGTTCTGCTCGAGCCCAGGGACCTGCCTGGCCGCGGCAAGGCGTCCCTGGTCAGAGACCCGGAAGGCGCACCCTTCGGGTTGATTCGCAGCCTGTACGGGGATCCAGTGGATGAGTTGGGGGACGACAACACCTGGCTGTGGGGTGAGTTGTGGGCCCAAGACCCCGCCGCGATGGCCAGGTTTTACCAGGGTTTGGGCGTGTTCACGCCCCGGATCGAAAGCCGCGCCGAGGAACCGACCGAGTACTTCCTGATGGCGGAGGGATACCCTCGGGCGGGCATCATCCGCTCGCCGCGCGAGAGCATTCCGGCGGTCTGGTTGCCCTACCTCCGGGTGGGTAACCTGGCGCGGACGCTCGAGCGCGTCGTTCAGGCGGGCGGGCGCGTGGCGCTGCCGCCGGATCCAAAAATCCGTGGCGGCCGCGTCGCGATCTTCATCGACCCGGTGGGCGCGCCTGTGGGTGTCGCCGAGTGGTCCGAGCCGCGGGAGGGGCGTCCATGAACATCATGCTCAATGCGTCGAAAGCGAAATGGCTGCTCTTTCTGGCGGCCCTCCTGCTCCAGGGTTGCGCTAGCAACGGCGGTGGGGGAAGCGGTGGCTACACGTCAGGTGGCGTCTACTATGGCGACCCGTATTGGGGCTATGGCGGCTGGGTCGTCTACGATGACGACGATCATCAGCAAGGCGGTGGCAGCGGAAGTGGTGGCGGAGACAGCATGCGTCCGGTGAGGCCGGCGCATCCGATCGCGTTGCCTCCGGCCCACCGGCCGGTCCAGTTGCCGTCCCACGCCATCCCCGCATCCGCGCCGCGACCGGCGATGAGAGGCGGCGGAGGGGGGCGCAGACGCTGAATCGTGCGCATCATGGAGCCCCGCTGGGCCCTGGTCGCCTGCCTTGACGTGATGGTGCTCGGCACACCCTGAAGGGCATTCTGGTCGCCAGAATGCTCTCGGGGTTGGCAACACCGACATGAATGAGGTGACACGCATGGCCGTCGAGGACCGGGAGCCGCTGCTCAATCCCGTGGACCGGGTGTCGGAAATGATATTCGGCCTGTTCATGGCGCTCACCTTCGTCGGCGTCGTTTCCATGGCCACGGCCGACAGCGGCGAAATTCGCGCCATGCTGGCCGCGGCCCTGGGCTGCAACCTGGCCTGGGGCCTGGTCGATGCGGTCATGTACCTGGTGCGTACCATTACCGAGCGTGGCCGCTTGCTTACCCTTGCGCGCTCCGTGCGGACTGCCCAGGATGCGGAGGCCGGCCGCAAGCTTATCGAGGGCTCCCTGTCGACAGCCGTGGCCAGACTGGTGTCGACGACAGAGGTCGAGGCCATGCGCACTCGCCTGGTTGCCCTGCCTTCGTTGCCAGAGCGGCCAAGCCTGCGGTCGAATGACCTGCTCGCCGCGCTCGGTGTGTTCCTGATCGTGGTGGCCTCGACCTTTCCTGTTGCCTTGCCCTTCGTCATCTTCGAGGATGCGGGTGCCGCGCTGCTCGTCTCGCGCATCATCGCCATCATGATGCTTTTCCTGGGCGGGCTTGCCCTCGGCCGCTATGCCGGCTACGGCAGCTGGAAGACAGGCGTTCTGATGGCTGGGCTTGGCGTGCTGCTCGTGGCCGCCGTCATCGCCCTGGGCGGATGAGAAACGCACTCCCGGCACTCGCGGTCTGCCGCGGAGAGCGCCGGCCTGGCGAAGAAGGTGGCCAGGCTGGAGCACCTGATCTGCATCAAGGGCTAGGAGTCTGTCGGCCTCGTGCCGCGTCACAGGTCGAGGGCGTGCCTGACCCGGGCGCTGAAGTCCCGGGGGGTTGGCGAGATGACTTCCTCGGGAATGGCGAACTTGCGCGTCAGGCGCGCGTGGTTCTCGAAGCCATAGGAGACGATGAAGGGGTGAAAGCCGGAGGCCATGGCCGCGGCGAAGTCCTTGTGCTCGTCGCCGCAGGCATGGGCGCGCGCCGGGTTGATGTCGAAGCGGGCGCGCGCGGCCCTGAAGTAGGGCGTCTTGTCCTGGCGCAAGGGGACGTAGTCGAGGAAGTCCAGTCCGCCGATCTCCAGGTCGTGCCTGGCGAACAGCCGCGCCAGGGTGATCTCCGGCTCGTGGGTGACATTGCGGGTGACCATGCCGACGCGAATGCCGGGGGACGCGAGCAGGTCGCGGATCAGTTCGGCCATGCCGGGATAGAGCCGCGCTTCTTCCCGGTAGATCTCGGTGAGGGTGGCGAGCAGGCCCTTGCGCCCCTGCTTGCCGAAGTGCTTGGCCAGGTTGCGCGGAAACTCCTTGAGTCCACCCAGGTACTTGAACAGATTGCGCCGCTTCTGGAAGCGGTCCAGATCGCCGATATCCATGCCATGGCGGGCGAAGGCGATTTCGATGGCGGAGAAGGCATCGATCACGGTGCCATCGGCATCGATGATGATCAGGCGGTCCTTGCTGCCGTACATGCCATGCCCGGGAGGGTGAGGTGGTCGGTATCCATGGATGACGATTTTGTGAGATCGCGATTGCGGGACGATTACACGCGCGTGACGGAAGTGTTGCCGTAAGCCGGCTGTCCCGCGTTTCGCCACGCGCCCGCTTCACCTCGGCGCAATCCGGGTGTCATCTGAAATTCACGGAGGTCGGTGATCATGGATCGATATCGAATCCATGGAGCCCCCGATGCCACTCGACGTGGAAAAGCGAACGCCGGGATCAGGCCCATTCGGATCCGGTGGCCGATCGGCGACCGACCGGGGGTCCGTGAAATCCGCCGTGATCGGATCCCGCTCCTTTTTCTGGCGCGCGCTCCTGTGCCTGGCCGTGACGCTGTCGCCGGGCTGGGTGATGGCGGCAACCGGCGCCGTGGCGAACCTGGAAACCCGCGCGCGCCTGGACGGGACTGAACTGGTGCTCAACGGCGCCGGCCTGCGCAACTTCCTGTTCCTCGACGTCTATGCCGTGGCGCTGTATCTGCCCAGGCGGCTGACCGACGCGGACGACGTGCTCCGGCACGATCTTCCGCGCCGGGTGTCGATCACCTTCCTGCGCGAGGTGTCCACGGAGCGCGACGTGGAGTACTTGCTGGACAGCCTGCGGGAGAACAACACGCCGGAGGAACTCGCGCCGATGCGGGAGCGGATCGAGCAATTCCTGGGCCTGATCCGCGCCGAGGGCACCCTGGCCAAGGGAAGCGTCGTCCAGCTGGATTACCTGCCCCGGGTCGGTACCCGCGTCTGGTTGAACCAGCGCCATGTGGGCACGGTGCCGGGCGCGGATTTCAATCGCGCCGTGCTCAAGATCTGGCTCGGAGAGCGGCCCACCCAGGAAAGCCTGAAGCGGGCGCTGCTCGGAAAGGCTCCGGAGACGATCTGATGGTGCCCCGGTTCGATCGTCACGCCCGTGTCGGCGGTCCGCGCCGCCGCGCCGGCGAGGCCGGGCGCCGTCATCACCAATCCGGATGACGGCCGGCCGGCGCGTCGCGGGAGGTGCGCCTCCTGGCCGAGCGCCGCATAATCGCGTGGCGCGCGAGTGACCGCGACACGCCTTGCAGTGAACATGCCGGCACAACATCTTCCCGAACTCATCGAACTGAACCGCCTGCTGGACGAGGCGACGGACGCGATCTCGGTGCGCGTGGCGCACTCCGTCGAGGTGGACGGCGCCAGCCTGCCGATCCATGTCCTGACCCTGGGCAACCCCGATCCCGCTCTGCCGGCGATCGGCTATTTCGCGGGCGTGCACGGCCTGGAGCGGATCGGCACCCGGGTATTGCTGGTGTTCCTGCGCGGCCTGCTGAATCGCCTGAAGTGGGATCCCCTGTTGCACCGGCAACTCGAAAGCCTGCGCATGGTCTTCGTGCCCCTGGTCAACCCGGGCGGCATGTGGCTCAACCGGCGCTGCAATCCGAACGGCGTCGATCTCATGCGCAACGCGCCGCTGGACGCGCTGGAACGCGTGCCCTTCCTGCTCGGCGGCCAGCGTTTCAGCGCCCGCCTGCCCTGGTATCGTGGCCTGGCCGGCATGCCCATGCAGGCGGAAAGCCAGGTCCTGGGGAGCGTGGTCGCGGAAGAACTGGTGCCGCGCCGGTTCAGCCTGGCGCTGGATTGCCATTCCGGCTTTGGCCTGCGCGACCGCATCTGGTTTCCCTACGCCCATACCGCCAAGACTTTTCCCCACCTGCCGGAAGTGCACGCGCTGAAGGACCTGTTCGAGCAGACCTATCCCACCCACAACTACGTGGTGGAGCCCCAGAGCCGGCAATACCTGGCCCATGGCGACCTCTGGGACCATTTCTATCTGGAGGCGCGGGCGGAGGCGGGCGGGGCCGAACGGGTATTCCTGCCGCTGACCCTGGAAATGGGCTCCTGGCTATGGGTGAAGAAGAACCCGCGTCAACTGTTCTCCCTGCAGGGCCTGTTCAACCCGCGCCCCGGTCACCGCCTGCATCGCATCCTGCGGCGACATCTGCTCTGGCTGGATTTTCTGGCGCGCGCCGCCTGTGGCTGGCAACACTGGCTGCCCCGGGGCGACGAGCGCATGCGGCACAAGAAGATGGCCATGTCCGAGTGGTACGGCTGGCACCGGCATCCATGACCACCTGGGTCTTCCTGCGCGGCCTGGCGCGCGAGGCGCGGCACTGGGGCGATTTCCCCGCCCGATTCCGCGCGACTTGCGGGGGCGACATTCTGGTCCCCGATCTGCCCGGAAACGGGCGCCTGTGGGCCGAAACCAGCCCGACCCGGGTGGAGGACATGGTGGAAGCTTGCCGCCATCGGCTGCGCGAACAGGGCAAGGTTCCGCCTTATTACCTGCTGGGCCTGTCGATGGGCGGCATGGTGGCGGTGGCATGGGCCAGATGGCATTCCGAGGAATGCCTTGGGGCGGTCCTGATCAATACCAGCCTGCGCCCCCACGGCCGCTTCCACGAGCGCCTGCGCCCAGGCGCCATGACCGCCCTGTTGCGGATGTCGGCGACCGGCGGCGTGGAGCGGGAGCGCGCCATCCTGGAACTCACCAGTGCCCGCGCGGCGGAACTGCGCCATGTTCTGTCAGACTGGAGCGACTGGGCGCGCGAATGCCCGGTATCGCGCGGCAACGCCCTGCGCCAGTTGTTCGCCGCCGCGCGCTTCTCCGCCCCGGAAAAACCCGAGGCTCCCCTTCTCATCCTGGCCGGCGCCCGCGACCGCATGGTGCATCCAGCCTGCTCACGCCGATTGGCGCATGCCTGGAACACCGACTTTGCCCTGCACCCGACCGCTGGGCACGACCTGCCGCTGGATGACGGCGATTGGGTGGCGAACGAGGTCAGGAATTGGCTGGCCCGCGGGGTTTGAATCTGGCTTTCGGTAGAGTGATCGAGCGGGCTTGCCAGCTATCCGCCGCGCAACTTGTGAATGACTCTCCACGCCACCCAGCCGCGCCGCAGCCATTTGCCGACGCGGGCAGGCCGCAGCAGCGCGAACAAGGCGACGCCGCCGACGATCCAGGCGGGATGGCGCTTGACGGCGCGGAGCAGGTTCAGCCCCTGGTCGACGCGCGCCAGGGGAACGCGCCACGGCTCGATGCATTGGGCCAGCGTCGTTCGTTGCGCGGCGGCCTGGGCGATCAGGCGTTCACGCCGCTCGGCCAGACGGGGCTTGTTCATGATCGGGTGAGTTGCTGCCGGTCCTTGCGCAATTCCGACAGGCTCGCGGCGAAGAGTTTCGGCTTGGTTCGCGTCTTGCTTACGGCCATGGCCCATGCGGCGATGCCCGCCGTCAGGAAGGCGCCGGCCAGCAGGCCCAGCACCAGGAGGCGGTGCGTGTCCCAGAACGCGGCCACCAGCAGCATGGCCGCCAGCACCACGCCAATCCCGAGGAAGAACAGGCCGACCAGCGCCAGCACCAGAAGCGAGAGCAAATGCGCCCGCTCCTCCTCCAGGTCCGAGGCCAACAAATCGAGACGCGTATGGGCGATGGCGACCAGGGTTGCCGCCAGCGCCTTCAGCGACTCGAGCAGCCCCCTGCTTTCGCCGGGTGGGGTATCGGGCATGACGAAGCGGCTAGCGGCGACCCATGAACCAGCCGATCAGCAGGCCGAGGCTCGCGGCGACACCGATGGCTTTCCAGGGGTTCTCGTGAACATACTCGTCGGTGGCCTTGGCGGCCTCCTTGGTCCTGGCGATGAGCGCCTCCTGGGCGTCGGCCAGCCTGGCTTTCATGACCCGCAAGGATTCTTCCGCCTTGGCGCGCACCTCCGCCAGCTTCTCGCCGCCTTGCCCGGCGGTGGCTTTCAGCAGGGCTTCCGCATCCGCGACCACGACCTTGAAATCGGTGATCAATTGTTCGCTGGTGACTTCATTGGAAAATTCTTTCATGGCGTTCTCCGTTGTGTGCTCCGTCGGGTTCACGTGGATCCCCGTGCTTATCGAAAACCGCACGGCCACCTGATCTTCGAACCCCTGGCATCGTGGATTCAGCCGGTTACGGCAACACCCCCACAACTGCCAGACGTCGTTGAACAAATATCCTCTCCTTCTTCATAGCACTCCGTTCGCTGCCGCACATTTTGGGTGGTGTTGATCGGCTCAGGGCCGGACCGAAAGGGTCTCGTCCAGGAAGCGCGGCAGCGCGGCGATGGCGGTCAGCAGTACCGGCCCGATGATCACGCCGATGAGGCCAAAGGCCGAAATGCCGCCGATGGCGCCGACGAATACGGCGGGGATCGACACCGGCGCCTGGCTGGGCCTCGACCCGGTCCGGCAGTCGGTGAATACCGCCACCTCGGCCATGCTCATGGCGGCTGGGCTGAAGAAACCGGCGTAAGTGGTTAAACTCAATAAAACCGCATAGTCATTAAGGAGCCCATCATGGGGCTTGCAGAACGTTTATATGAACTTGTCCGGGCCATGCCCGCCGAGAAGGCCGCCGAGGTGCTCGACTTCGCCGAATACGTGAAGGAGCGGGGCACCCTGGTTACCCGCGCCAGCCGCGACATCGATTTCAGCGTCTTTGACCAGGTCAAGGTTACCTACGACGGCAAGTTCAACCGCGAAGAACTGTACGACCGTGACTGTCTTCGTTGACACCAATATCGCCACCTACGCCTTTGGCGAGGACGCCGCGAAGAAGGCCAGGGCCAGGGCGCTATTGGCGGACCACCCGAGCATCAGCACCCAGGTCGTCAACGAGTTTCTGAACGTCTGCCGCGTCAAGCTGAAGATCGACGTGGGCACCCGCCACCGGCTGGTCCAGGAAATGATGGCAGGCTGCGACGTGGTTGCCGTGAACCC
>JADJYY010000026.1 GCA_016719465.1 Hydrogenophilales bacterium | reverse complement strand
GTTCGTCGCCCTGGACGCTTTCCAGGTTCTTGACGAAAACGGGCTCCAATTCGACTTCAGAGAACCAGGGTTCGATGGATGGGTCCTTGCGCCGCTCTTCATCCAGCAGGTCTTCGATGAGCCCCTGCTGTTCGGTGTTGAAGGTAACCACGCCGATGGTGAGCTTGGACTCGCGGAAACCCGGCGACTTAAGACGGCCGACCAGATCGGCGACCAGGGCTTTGGCCTCGGCCTTGTTGATGCGAGCGCCGCCTTTTTCATAGGTGCCGCTGACGGGGTGGAAGCTCACGGCCCGATCTTCAGTGACGGGGGACGGGAAAGTGACCAGCGAGCCACCGTAGTAACGATGGTTGGAGAAGGCGATCAGGCTTTCGTTGCGGCTGCGGTAATGCCAGGCCAGATTCATGGTGGGCAGGCTGGCGCCCAGGCATTCGTCGAGGATGCTCTCCAGATCGCCTTCCACGTCTTCGTCGTCCAGGTCGGATTCGGCCCGATCGAAGAAATTGGTGGGTGGCAGTTGCTTGGGATCCCCCACCATGACCACCTGTTTGCCCCGCGCGATGGCGCCCACGGCATCCCATACCGGGATTTGGGAGGCTTCGTCGAAAACCACCACATCAAAGCTGGTCGCGTCGGCGGCCAGGTATTGGGCGATGGACAGGGGGCTCATGAGCAGGCAAGGGGTCAGCTTGGTTAGCGCGGTGGGGATGCCAGCCATCAGTTCGCGCAAGGGCATGTGGCGCTTCTTCTTGTTCATTTCATGGCGCAGGGTGCCCCATTCCGAGTTGCGGGTGACGTTGTCCTGGCTCGGCATTTCGGCACAGAGACGCGCCCTGATCCAATCCCGGGTCAGCGCGGTAAAACGCTCGTCCAGTGCCCGGAAATCGCTGATGCGCTTTTCGTGCTCGGCCGATACGAAGGTACGGATGGCCTGTTCCTCATCCACCACGGCATTGAGCCACCAGCGGCTGTAATCGGTCTCGAACGCCCGGCGCACCTTGCCTTGGGCCACCGAACCATGCTCGATAGCGGAAACCAGATTGCCAAGGCCGAGAACCATGGCCTCACCACAGACCTTGCGCCAGGCACACCAAGCATGCAGCCGGCTTTCGGAGTGGATGATGGCCTCGCAGTGCTGGACAAGTTCGTCGAGGGGCTGCTCGCCGAACCGAGTCTTGGCCGCATCCGAGAACCCGCCCGCCGACGCCAACCGGTCAATGGCGGGTTGCAGGGCTGCCCAAGCCTGTAGATAGGCATCGCCAGCCCCCGCGATAGGAGCCCCCGGTTCCAACAAGGCATTGCCGGCGCCGATTAGCCGGTCCAGTGCATCCTTGATCGTCCCGATTGCTTCCGGCGTGCTGGCGAGGTTCGAAACCACGGCGGCCATGGAGGACTGAAATTTCAGGGCCTTCTCCACTTCACTTGTTCGGGTCCGCAGGCCATCCCATAGCCCCGCCGTGAGCTTGGATAGGTCGTCGTAGGCAGAAAGACGCTGTTCGACCAGTGCCCGCTGGCGCAGGTGGCGGAAATCCGAAGCCATGGTCATGCCACACCCCCCGGTTGCCACGGCGTTGTGCTCATCGGTGAGCGAACCGGACTCCCGTAGGGGATGCATGGCCTCCTGGAAATGCAGCGCCGCCAGCAGGGATTCGGTGCGTGTGCTTCGCCCCGCCCACAGCGATTCGGTGGCCGGGCCGAGGTATTCCAGCGCTGCCAACTGACCGTCCAGTTGTCGGAGTGTCCGGAGCACCTTTAACTCAGTCGCAAGACGCTCCCCACAACGGCCCTCCGCAATCGGCTCGAACCCGGTGTCTTCCCACGACTGTTCGTTTCTCGCGGCGCTGACCGCCAATTGGAAGCGCAGGGCACATTGAGCCAAATCCGCTTTGGTCTTCAAACCGGCCCAGAGTCCTTCGGTCTCCGCGCCCAGGTCCAGGGCCATGACCTGAGAACGCAAGGCTCGGATTTCGACCCAAGCACGCAGATCCTTGGCGACGTCGGGCTCGCCCCCCCCGGTCACCACAGCGTCGAGTGCCTTGCTGATTTTTCGTTTTGCCAACCAGGAGAGGGGCCACATGGCTTTTCCGGCCTTGGCCCACTCTCGTTGGAGCTGGCCCACGTTCAACTGTTCGACCTGCTCGCCGTAGCTGACGGAGAGTTGTTTCATCGCTTGATCGATGCTGTCCAGCAGCGCCAAACCCTTCTTGAGTTCCAGTACTGTATTCATTGGCCAGGGTTGGCCCAATTGGGCATGGGTATCCTGCCGGTTCTTGAGCAACCGCAACCCTTGCCTACAGGCGCTGGTCACCGAATCGGGCCAAGGTGGCGACAGTGTCGCGCTATGACTTTGATGTTCGGTCAACAATGCCACGGCTTCGTGCAAACGGTCGGCCAACGTCTTCGCGTCGGGCCGCAATACGAAGCTCCAATCCCGCCCAGCTGCCTGGGACAGGATTCTGGCCAGGATGGCCAAGGCGCCACGGACATGACGGTTTAGCGGCAGCTCTGGCAACCCGACAGCCTGGGAAAAGTGCGTGCCGGCCTGTGCCACGGCCCGCGCGGCGGGAATCACCTTTCTGGCGGCCTCAATCAGGGTTTGTTGCCAGGTTGGGGACCAATCGTCATGGCCGACGGTGGCGAGAGGATGCGTCATTAGGGCGTCCCGTCCCACGGCCTGAGAGTTGACCTCCAGCCGATCGACCACCTCGCGGAGCGTTTCCATTGCTGGCAGCTCATGGATATTCGGCCCACTCCAGGAAAGTCCCAAAGGGGGGATATCCTCGCCGTCGACGACCCGCCCGATCGCTTCGAAAATGGTCATTCCATTGCCATGGCGAAGATGCAAACGCTCGACATAGCCGTTGAGTTGGTCGCGCAGGTTCCGCAAACGCTGCGCTTCGGCGCGCCAAGAGTCCGCATCTACCACGCCCTTCGCTTCCCAGGCCTGCTGGAGCTGGGCGAGCACATCCAGTTTCCTGGCCTTATTGGAATGCAGTTCCAGACAGAATTCGCCCAGACCGACTTCACGAAGGCGGCGGTAGACCACATCGAGGGCTGCGATCTTCTCCGAAACGAACAGCACCCGTTTGTCTTCCGCGAGGCATTGGGCGATGAGGTTGGCGATGGTCTGGCTCTTGCCTGTGCCGGGCGGTCCCACGAGGACAAAATCCTTGCCGCGAGCGGCGGCCATGACGGCGGAGAGCTGGGAGGAATCGGCGGGCAGGGGACAGAAGGTCCGTTCGGGAGGCAAATCCCGGTCGAGCCATTTCACATTTGGGAAATCGATTCCGGATGGATAGTTCTCACGTGGCGAGTCGATCAGGTGACGTACCACCGGGTTTTGGCGCAATTGATCGGTACGTTCGGTCAAATCCTTCCACATGAGGTACTTGGCAAAGGAGAACATGGCCAGTACCACGTCTTCCGTCACCTCCCATCCCTTGATGTCCTTGATAGCGTGGGAGACTGTTTTCCAGATACCGGCCACGTCCAGGCCGGCATCGTCCTTGGGTAGTTCCCCATCGGCCACGCCCAGGTTCAGCTTGAAATCCTGACGCAGCATCTCGATCAGGGTCGGATTGAAGCGTGGCTCGTCGTCATGGAGGGTCAGGGTGAAGCCGGAACGCACGCTCCGGCGGTTCAGATTAACCGGAACAAGGATCAGCGGTGCGCGATAGCGTGCCCCCTCCTTGTCTTCCCGGGTCCAGGAAAGAAAGCCGATGGCGAGAAACAGGGTATTCGCACCCCCTTCCTGCAATGTGGACCGCGCGGCGCGGAACAGCTCCACCAACCGGGCATCCAGTTCATCTTGGGGCAGGTCCACGAACACCTCGCGCCGACTCAATGCATCGCGAGCATGTTCCCGGCGCAGGTCTTCACGTTCGCGGCCTTCATGGATCGCCTGATTCCGTGGATCGGCGCCGTCCATGAGGGCTGGCCTGGCGAGCAGGCGCAGAGCCTGACCGTCCGAAAGCCGGTCTTCCAAAGCGCCGGGGTCCGGTGCCTCGACCTTGATGGCCTTCTTCCCGCTGCGAAAATTCAGCAGGTTGTTGCGCAAGGACAGGTCCAATAATTTGCGCTGCCAACGTGCCAATCGGTCCTTGGGATTCAGCGTGGCGGGATCCGGTTCGGCGGCGGCATCATCGTCAGGTAGATCAGGAGCTTCGTCGAAGGCCGGTTCCACAACTGGCGGTGTCTCGACTGGGGCTGTCGTCCCGTGCACCTCGGCGCTGGCCAGGGGTTTGATCCGTTGCAGTCTTGCCCGACGTATGTCCACCGCCAATTCAAAGGCTTCTTCGTTTTCCTCCGCGACGTGTCTCGCGCCAAGTTCCACGGCGTGAGAGAACGTAGGCGCCGGCCGGTGGGTGGCGACGGTGGTCTCGAAAAGCACCAGTTCCCTGAGCTTGACTCGCTTGCGCAAGGCCGTGATGTCATCCACCACTGAGGTGGAAAATTCTTCACTCTTAAGCCATACACCGGCAAATGCATGACCCCGGGTGAAGACAAGCAGCGGATTCAGCCCGGCTTGTTCGATGGCCGAGCAAAAAAACAGTGCAAGATCGAGGCACGTTGCCAAGCCGGACTCGATAATTTGTCCAGGCCCACGCACTTTCTGGCCGGCATGCTCGAAGCTGGCGGGGGGCAACGCATAGTCCAGCCCCATCGCCGCCACGGCACTCCAGATACCGGAAGTCAGTTCCCAGGCACGTTTCGAACCGTCCTTGTAACCATCCAATGCCGGATTTTTGCCATTCTTGCGCAACACCTCGGCCGTCTGCTTCAGTAACCGCTCGACAGCAGGCTCATTGGGCTGAACGAAAGCCGCGACCATGTCGGGCAGGTGAGATATGCCACCCCATTGGTTGCGAGGCAGAAGTTCCACGGTTTGTTCGAGCTTTGCCAGCTCATCGCCAGTTTGACCACGACGGCGCAATGTCCACGAAACGGTTGCTGTCTCGGCTTCGGTTAGTCGAGACAGCAGCGCTCCATCAAGTTGAACATCCAGATCCGGGATATGGCAGTGCTGGCCAGCTCTGATTGAGTCGATGTACCAATGCTTGGTCTTCAGGAAAGCCGGCGTCGATTCGATGCTTAGGGCGAGCTCAGCCAGGTTCTCTGTCGTATCGTTGACGACACTCAGCTCCCGGAGTATCGGTACGGCATTCTGAAAATCAGCAAGATTTAGCTTCGCGCCCATTGCGGCGGCAATGCTCATGTGTGATTTCCGGGATTCCGATTCGTCAAGCGGCCCTGTGTCGTTCATTGTTCCTGTCCCTGTCTGAGCCAGAATCTGGCCATTATCGATTTCAAGCATGGCCCATTCTGGAAATGCTGGTATCAATTTGTTCTAGCGACAGGTAAACATGTTGTCACAGCAGAGTGCACGGTCAATAGCCAGCCACGCCTGCACGACGTTGATGGATGCCCCAAGAGCAAGCACAGAGGCGAAAGCGGCCTTCCACCCCGCCTGACGCACCCTGTCAGATCTGTCCTGTTTCGACATGATCCGTACCCGACGGTATTGCCCGTCCACAACGGGGCCTGACCAGCGGACGGCCGCATGGGTGACGGTACGCGCAATCGCCGCCGTGCGCGGACGCTCCCAGGTTGATTCACGTACCCGGAACCACCGGGGCCGTCGCGATCCAAGGCCCCGGATTCCTTCCTATCGGGTCACGAGCCCGAGATCGGCCCGGTGCCGGGACTTACTGCATGGCTTTCATCTTGGCGATTTCCTCCGCCAGTTCTTCCTGGCCCTTCCTGGCCTTGAACTGCTGCCAGAGCGCCTGATCGCTGTTCATGCTGCTCTTCAGCGCCTTCTCGGTCTCCTCCCGGGCCAGGGCGGGATCCAGGCCGACCAGGACATAGATGGCGCCGTTCGGGCTGGTGACGCTGCGCAGGAGCTTGGAACCGGTAATGGTCTCGGCGGTGATCAGCTTGGACACGTTGGTGTTGACCTTGTCCACGGTCTCGGAGGAGGCCGCGCCGGTGGTTTCGGCGTACTGCTTGACCATGTTGGCGACGTGGACCCGCATCTGCTGGGCGAGATTGACCCGGGCGGAGGCCACGGCCTGATCCTTCATGAAGGCGGGGCCGGCGGCGGATTTCTCGTGGGAGCCGACCGCGGAAACGGCCAGGCCCTCGACGGGGGTGTCGCACACCCAGGCCGGCGCCGTGTGCTTGGGGGCATCCGGGAAGACGCATGCCTCGGGCTTGCCCAGCTTGACGACATTCTTGTCCCCGCCACAGCCCGCGAGCGCCACCGCAAGCAGGGTGGACAGCAACACGACACGTTTCTTGCTCATGGGTACCTCCTTTGAAAAACCGAAAAATTGATCTTGCGGAGCCCGTGTTTCCACGGGCAGCCCGTACCGAAGGCAACAACGTCTATCTGACTCGGGGCGTGCACGCGGACCTCAGAGCCTGTGAAGAAATCGTAGCGAGCGGCCCGAGAGCAAGGCGGACGGAGCGCAGCGACGAGACATATCAGATAGATAGGCGAGGAGCGAGCACCGCCCAACGCAGCTATCGGGACGCGCAGTAGATTTATTCACAGGCTCAGGGGAGAAACAGGTTCCCCCGGGGGGAATCCTTGTGCACCACCTCGATCTGGTCGCCCAGGCGCACGCGCCTGGCCTTGGCTTCATCTTCCGGGACGATCCAGGCTTCGTTCGCCGTGACGATGCCGGAAACCGTCCCGCTCACCACGGGAATCCGGTCGTAGCTGGTTTTCCGGGTGATGGGATTGACGTTTTCCTGTTCGGTGAAGATCACGACCTTGTTGCCGGGAACGAGTCCCTGGGCGCTGCCGATGCTGATCCTCAGGATGGAGTCGTTGCCTTTCATGCGCTTGCCGATCACATAGCCCCGGGGGGCGAACAGGTTGAGCAATTCGGCGCGCACATCCCCCAGCGCCGCCTTGGTGGCGGCGCGGATCATGCTCACGCCCATGTCGCGGGAGCCGCGATCGCCGGAGGAAACGGTGTTCCTGCCCTGGCCATTCAGGGTCTTGACCGGACGCAGGCTGGGGATCTCGTAGACGCGCAGGCTGATGTTGACGCCGGCCCGGTGCCTGAAGGACTCGGGGATGTAATAGGCCTTGCCGCGCTTGTCGTAGAACTTCGTGGGGGGCACGTATTCCGTCGCGTATTCCGCCTGGGTGATGGTCGGCTTGACGGCGTAGTTGGCCAGCGCGGGGCCGTCGTAGCCGGCCACGCCCTTGACTTCCGCGAGCTGCAATTCCCGGCCCAGGTCCGCGGCGATGCCGCGATCGACCACCTCGACGCCGTTGGCGCCCAGCAACTCCTCGATGGCCAGGGTCAGGGTGGTGGCCGCCTGGGCCCGCCTGGCCTTTTCCAGATCACCGTCTTCCGCTTCGAACAACACCACCCTGGCGCGGTCCAGTCGCTCCAGATCGGCCTCGGTGGGCAGGCGGGGGGCGGCGTCCAGGGGGACTTCCTGGCGATAGTCCGACAGTGAGACATCCATGCTCCGGCAGCCGCCCAGGGCCAGCAGGGCGGAGAGTGCCATCACCGGAAAATAACGCGCCCGCATCGTGAATTCCTTGTTCGCGCCGACCTACTCGGCGAACCCCAGGGCCGCAGCCGGCCCGGCTTCCCGCATCGCCGCCAGCAGCTTGCGCAAGGCGCTCTTGCGCGCGCCGGAATAGTCATAGGCGGACGAGCCCGAGACCTCGTAGTTTCGGCTAGCCAGCGCGCGGCCGCCATCATCGCGCACGCTCAGGGTCACTTTCAGCCTGACCAGCTTGCTGCCATAAATCTCGTCGGCGAAGGCGCCGCTGGAGATCGCGAGGCTGTTGCCGCCGCCCTGGCCGGATTCGACGCGGATGCCGCTTTCATTGAGGAAGGTGCCCACCGCCTCGGCCAGATCCTGGTCCTCGGGCCTGGCCTGGATGTGGAATACCAGCGCCGTGGCCGCTTGCCTGGCCTGTTGTCGCAAGGCTTCGTACTCGCGCAGGCGGGCCGCGCCCATGCCCCCCGCCTCGGCCCCCATCAACAACTGGGCGTAACCCGTCGCCTCTTCCAGGTCCGGCTGGATGCGGCGCAGGGACACGAAGCGTTCCAGCGGCGTCTGGCGGCCCAGGCCAGCGGCCATACGCTGAATGTGGGCATCCAGAACACCCAGCCTGTCCTTGAGATCGCGGATGAAGGCCTGTCGGTCGAGCTTCACCAGGACAAAAAAACCGTCGGCCGATTGGGCGGTCTTCTCGACCACATAGTGGCTGAATTCGGTCTTCTGTACCTGCTCGGAAATCCGGGTGCGGGCTTGCCGGTCGACCTTGCCGTTGTCCACCGTGACCTGGCTGTCCAGTTGGCCGGAGATGCTGACCCGCAGCCGGGCGGCGATGTCCTTCAGACCGGCGCCCTTGGCGGCGTCGAGTTCCGGCCCCTCGCCCACGCCCCAGAACCATTCCCGGCTGTCCGCCGGGGGGGACAGCACCCAGGCGGGCACCGCGCCGGCCTGCTGCTTCGGCAGCATGGTCCCACAGCCCGCGAGGGGAACAACGAGCATCAGACAGATCAACAAGTTACGCATTGCTTTCGGCTTCGGTTGGATCAGGCGCTTGGCTTGCGCACTGATCGGTCCACCAGAGGCGCGCACCGATATTTTGCCAGTCAACGGCTCGGCGATCATGTGAATCGGGTCACAAGCCATCGGGTCACACGCCTATACTCAGGACAAATGACGACACGCGGTCGCGTGGAAATCGGCGGAAAACGACTTGCCACGCGCAATTCGGCTTCCGCCTCCATCGCGCCTCGGTCATTTCTTTCCCATGATCAGGAGTACGCCATGTCGAAAACGCAGCAATCCAACAAGGAACCCAAGAAACAGGCCTTGCTGACACCCCAAGGAAAAGAAGGCGGCCAAGATGGTCAAGAAGCACGCGGGGGATGTGGTCCCTATGGTGATCAAGCATTCCTGAGTTGCGGCTTGATTGGGGCTTCCGGGGGTTCAGGAAATTTTGGGCTCCGGCCGCCGCGCGCGGCTTAACTTGCTGGCGCAAGTTAGCCTTCACCGAAAGCTGCCCGTCCCGGCCCTTACTTCGTAAGCGCCAGGAAAAGCTCGGGGTGAGAGCTTTTAGTTCCGGCCGCCGCTTCGCGGCTTAACGCAGGCTACGCCTGCATTAGCCTTCACTGAAAATTGCCGTTTCTTGCACTCACTTTGTGAGCGCAAGAAAGAGTTCCGGCAATTTTTCCGGCAGGCGCTGGATGTTGTCGATCACCGTGTACTGGCGGCCGAAGATGCCGCTCACATACTCGTCGGCCTTCGGGTCCAGGCTGATGCAGTAGGTGAAGATGCCGTCGCGGTCCAGTTCCTTCACGGCCTGGCGGGTGTCCTCGATGAGCAGTTGTTCGTCGTGGGTGTCCACGTCGCTGGGCTGGCCGTCGGTGAGGATGAGCATGAGCTTCTTGTCGGCCTTGCGGGCTTCCAGGTAATGGCCGGCATGGCGCATGGCGGCGCCCATGCGAGTGGACCAGCCGGCCTGCATGGCGGCCAGGCGGCCCTTGGGCTCGTCGCCCCAGCGTTCGCCGTAGCCCTTGATGTGCAGGTAGCGCACGTCGTGGCGGGTGTTGGAGTGGAAGCCGGCGATGGCGAAGGGATCGCCCAGTTGCTCCACCGCCCAGGCCAGCAGGGAGACGGCTTCCTGGCTCAGTTCGAGAATGGTCTGCTCTGATCCGGATGCCTTCTCGTTGAGGGATTCCGACAGGTCCAGCAACAGCATGACGGCGATGTTGCGGCCGTCGGTGCGGTGGCTCATGTTGATGCGCGGGTCCGGGTTGGCGCCACCCTTGAAGTCGATGAGGGAGCGGATGGCCACGTCCAGGTCCAGTTCGCTGCCTTCCTCCTGGTAGCGGATGCGGATCTTGTCCTGGGGTTTGAGCAGGTCGAGGATGCGCTTCAGGCGCTTGGCCAGGGCGCCGTGCTTTTCCAGCAGCCTGTCGATGTCGGCGGGGTTGCCCTTGGGGTGCAGGGCCTCGTAGACGCTGACCCAGTCCGGACGATAGGTGAGGCTCTTGTAGTCCCACTCGGGGTAATGGCGCGGCGGCAGGCCCTTGAGTTCCTCGCCCGGCTCCAGCTTGCGCTTGGCATCGAAGGCCTCCTCCTCGTCGCCCTCCTCGATGAATTTCCACATCTGGCGGTTGTCGTCGCGATAGTCCACCACGGTGTCGGCGAAGTGGATCTTGGCGAGCTGGTCGCTCTGGCGGCGGGTCTTGGCGACGTAGGAGAGGGCCAGGGCGGCGATGTCCTTCGTGCTCGACGTGCCTTCGGCCATGAGGGCGTGGAAGCGTGCGACGAAATCGAGCAGGTCGGCGTCCCGGTAGCCATGGTCCGGGTCCAGCAAGGCGCGGGACAGCATGGCCATGCGGTGGCGCAGGCAGGAGGTGGTTTCCGGGTCGCAGGCGTCCGCGGCGGGTTTCGGGTGCAGGGCCAGGAAAATGCGGCGCAAGCCGGGGTATTCCCGGCACAGCAGGGTTTCGACGCGGCAGTCCTCGAAGAACTCCACCGCCATGCGCTGGAACGGGCTCCAGTTGTCGGCGATCTGGGCCTCGGTCCAGCGCCGGTGGCCGACCATGTGGGCGAGGGTGGCGCGGTAGCGGTCGAGGCCGGAAATCTGGCCTGCGTCGTCGTAAACATCCGGAATCCGCATGCCCAGCTTGTCGAAATAGGGCACCGGCTTGCGCAGTTCGTCAAAGGCGGTGGAGTACGGCACCAGTTGCTCAGATTCCCGCCAGAGACCGCGCAGATACAGATCCAGCTTGCGCTCCACGTCCATGAACAGGGTGCCGTGGCGCTCCCGTTGCAGCACGGCGCGGCTGTCGGCGGACTGGACGGTGAAGTAGTCCTTCTGCCGCTCGGGATGGGTGCGGTAATTGCGGATGCCGTATTCCACCCAGTTCTTCAGCCCGGCGAGGCTGAGCTGGGACAGCAGGAACGGCGCCTGGGTGAAGAAGTCGGGCAGGCCGGGGCTGGGGAAGGTGGTGTGGTGGCCATGGATGGAGCCGGTGGTGCGCTCCATCATGTCCAGGGCGATCTCCAGGTAATGCCCCATCAGTTCCCTGGAATGCAGGCGGCGGGCGACCGGCGCCAGGGTTTGCAGGAAGGGGGTGATGGCCTTGCCGTTGGGCGACTTCTGCATCTTCATGACGAAGGCCATTACTTCGGGCAATGCAGCTTCGTCGCCAATGGCCTTGGCAACGGAAGGCCATTCCTCCAGGAACACCAGCAGGGGTTCGACGCCGCGCCCCAGCTTGCCGATGACGCGGGCGGCATCCAGGTAATGGTGGATGTCCTCCCGGGTGAGGATGGCCAGGGCTTCCGCCATGACGTCCTCGAACACGTCCTCCACCTGCTTGAAGCGGGTGTCGAGCTGGGCCCAGTAGGCCTGCATCAGGGGGTGCTGGTAGGCGGTTTCGGCGTTGGTCATGGGCATGGACCGGGAGCGTTCTCCCCCCTTTCACAAAGGGGGGCTGGGGGGGATTTTGCGTGGTTGGAATAGGGACATGTGGCCGAAATCCCCCCTGTCCCCCCTTTGAGAAAGGGGGGAACCCTTCGCCAGGCGCGGGAGGTGGGTTGTCGCATCACGCAAACGTCGCGTCGATGGCGTGATCCAGGGTCTCGCGGATGTCCGCGTCGTCGGTGATCGGCCGCACCAGGGCCATGCGGCAGGCATCCATGGGCTCGACGCCGTCCTTGATCAGGGTGGCGGCGTAGACCAGCAGGCGGGTGGAGATGCCTTCGTCCAGGCCGTGGCCCTTCAGGTTGCGGGCGGTCTGGCCAATCTTCACCAGCTTGCCGGCGGTGGCTTCGTCGAGGCCGGTTTCCTTGGCCAGGATGGTGGTTTCCAGGGTGGCATCCGGATAGTCGAAATCGAAGGCGGTGAAGCGTTGTTTGGTGGATTGCTTCAGGTCCTTCATCAGGGACTGGTAGCCGGGGTTGTAGCTGATGACCAGCTGGAAGTCGGGATGGGCGTGGATCAGCTCACCCTTCTTGTCCAGGGGCAGGGTGCGGCGGTGGTCGGTGAGGGGGTGGATCACCACGGTGGTGTCCTGGCGCGCCTCGACGATCTCGTCCAGGTAGCAGATGGCGCCGATGCGGGCGGCGACGGTGAGGGGGCCGTCCAGCCAACGGGTGCCGTTGGCTTCCAGCAGATAGCGACCCACCAGGTCGGAAGCGGTCATGTCCTCGTTGCAGGCCACGGTGATCAGGGGCTTGTTCAGCTTCCAGGCCATGTATTCGACGAAGCGGGATTTGCCGCAGCCGGTGGGGCCCTTGACCATGACCGGCAGGCGGTTGCGGTAGGCGGCTTCGTAGAGCTGAACCTCCTTGCCCTGGGCCTGGTAGTAGGGTTCCGTGTGGATTTTGTATTGCTCTTTGTCGGTCATTGGTAACTCCTTGTCCTCCCCCTTTGCAAAGGGGGATTGAGGGGGATTTTCAGGTGTCGGCAATCACACCGTTTCCAAATCCCCCCTAACCCCCCTTTAAGAAAGGGGGGAATCCAACCCGCAAGCAAAACGCCCCCAGCGAACCGGGGGCGTTTCTTACTGCTTCATTGCGTACTTCAGCTTACTTGTGCACGCCCAGCTTTTCACGCCAGCCGGGGTACAGCTTGTCGGCGTCACCAGGGAACGATTCGAAGGCACGGGCGAATTCCTTGTGCTCTTTCGCGTATTCGATCGGATCGGCGCCGGCCTTCCAGCACTCGTAGGACTGACGCAGGGAGATCGCGCCGGCCGCCGGGCTGTCGATGTGGCCGTAGGAGCCGCCACCGGAGGTGTTGATGACGTTGCCGTGACCCAGGTTCTCGAAGAAGCCGGGCAGACGCAGGGCGTTCATGCCGCCGGAGATGATCGGGGTGGTGGGCTTCATGCCGTACCACTTCTGGTAGTAGACCGGGCCCTGGCACTCGTCGCGCTCGATCATGTAGGCGATGATCTTGTCGGAGGTCTCGCCTTCCATCTTGCCGTAGCCCATGGTGCCGACGTGGATGCCGGAAGCGCCTTGCAGACGGGACATCTTGGCCAGCACGAAGGCGGTGTAGCCGCGCTTGGCGGACGGGGAAGTCACGGCGCCGTGGCCGGCGCGGTGGTAGTGCAGGTACTGGCTGGGGTACTGACGACGGGCGGTGGTCACCATGCCGGGGCCGCCGACGTAACCGTCGACCAGGAAGGCCAGCTTGTCGGCATCGGGACCGAAGGTTTCCAGGCCGAAATCGGCACGCGCCATCATTTCGTAGTGGTCGTCGGCGGTGATGTTCAGGGAGAACAGCTTGGCCTGGCCGGTTTCGTCCTGGGCGCGCTTCATGGAGTCATACACCAGCGGCAGCACTTTCTTCAGCGGGCAGAACACCTGGTTGCCCTGGGGTTCGTCGTTCTTGATGAAGTCACCGCCGAGCCAGAACTGGTAGGCGGCTTTGGCGAAAGGCTCGGGACGCAGGCCCAGCTTGGGCTTGATGATGGTGCCGGAGATGTAGCCGCCATCCTGATCGGACGGCCGAGGATGCGCCACATGTCGGAGATGTCGCGGGACGGGCCGTCGAACATCTGGATGGCGCGGGCGGGCACGTAGAAGTCGATCATCTTGGCATGCTCGATGTCGCCCATGCCCTGGTTGTTGCCGATGGCCAGGGTGAGGAAGGAAACCAGCATGAAGCGGCCGTCGGTGACGTTGCGGTCGAACAGCTCGATCGGATAGGCGATGCGCATATCCTCGGTGGCTTCGTCGATGTAATAGACCAGCGCGTCCACGCCCTTGGTGAAGTCGTCGGTGGTGGAGACTTCCACGTTGGTGCCGGTGGAGGACTCGGCGGCGAAGTGGGCGGCGGCTTCCAGGTAACCATAGCCAGCCTTGGGCTTCATCTTGTAGGCGACGAGAATGTGCTTCTCGCCCTTCATCAGATCTTCTTCCTTGAGGCTGAGGTCGGAATAACGCGCGGACTGATCCATGACTTGCTCCTTAAAAGATATGAATGTGGCCTTTTGGCCGACACCACGATTCGGCAATGACCTACTCGGGATGGGGTGAACTATAAAGACCCCATTACATAAGGGAAAATCATGATTTTTGATGCCATGCATAACCTATTGCTTATAATCCTGGCATGTTGCATCTGACCCTCCGCCAACTCCAGGTTTTCGAATCCGCCGCGCGCCATCTCTCCCTGTCGCGGGCGGCGGAGGAACTGCATCTGTCCCAGCCCGGCGTCTCCATGCAGATGAAGAAGCTGACCGAAGCCGTTGGCCAGCCCCTCATGGAGCAGAACGGCAAACGGGTGCAACTCACCGACCAGGGCCAGGAACTGGTGGCCGCCAGCCGGGAAATCCTGGGCGCGCTGAAGCGTTTCGAGCTCTCCCTGGTGGCCCGTCAGGGGCTGACCAAGGGTTCCTTGCGCCTGGTGGCGATCTCCACCGCGACGTATTTCGTGCCCCGTCTTCTGGGGGAATTCGCCCAGCTACATCCCGGCGTGAAGGTCTCCCTGCGGGTCACCAACCGGGAGCAGGTGCTGGAGACCCTGGCGGCCGGGCTGGAGGATCTCTACATTCTGGGACAGCCGCCGGAGGGCCTGGCGGTCACCGCCATTCCGTTCATGGATAACCCCCTGGTCGTTCTGGCCGCGCCGGACCACCCCCTGGCCCATAAAAAGCACATATCCCTGGCCCGGCTGGCGGAGGAGCCCTGGCTGTTGCGGGAACCCGGTTCCGGGACGCGCAAGGCCGTGGAGCGCATCTTCGCCGAGAACGGACTATCCCTCACGCCGCGCATGGAACTGGGCAACAACGAGGCCATCAAACAGGCCGTGCTCACCGGGCTGGGCATCTCCGTCCTGTCGCGCCACACCCTGGCCCTGCACGATCCGGCCCAGTTCGCCCTGCTCGACGTGCAAGGCTTCCCCATCATCCGCCAGTGGTACGCGGTGTATCCCGCCGGGCGCCAGCGCACGGTGGTGGCGCGTACCTTCCTGGATTTCCTGCTTTCTCATGGAACCCGCAATGACGCCGTCAAAACCTAAACCCAAGAACACCCTGCGGCCTACCGGCAAGCGTCCAGGCCCGGCGACCCCACAGACGTCGACCCAGGCCGCGACCCTGGACCTGGCTCCCACCATCGAGGCCCTGGGACTGGTCCTGGAAATGGATCGCCCGGCCGATGTGAAGCTTTCCGGCTTTTTCCGCAACTATCCCAAGCTGGGCAGCCGCGACCGGGCCTTCATCGCCGAGGCGGTGTACGGCGTGTTGCGCCACCTGCGCAGCCTGCAAGTCCTGGCCGCGCCGCCGACGCCGCGCCGCCTGCTGCTGGCCTGGCTGGCGCGCCACGGCGGCCGCAATCTGCGGGAATTCGAGGCCCTGGCGCACAAGGACGACCTGGAATGGCTGCGCGGCCTGAAGGGCGCGAAACTGGACGATCAACCCGAGGCGGTGCGCCTGGATCTGCCGGACTGGCTGCATGAGCGCCTGCGCGCCCAGTCCGGCGACCATCTGCCCGACCTGATGGCCGCCCTGAACAGCCCGGCCCCCCTGGACCTGCGCGTCAACACCATCAAGGCCGACCGGGACGACCTGCTGGCCGCGCTGGCGCGCGACGGCCTGCCCGCGACAGCCATGCCCTACTCGCCCTTGGGGCTGCGCCTGCAAGGCAAGCCGGCCCTGCAAAAACATCCGCGTTTCCTGGACGGTAGTTTCGAGGTCCAGGACGAGGGCAGCCAGTTGCTGGGCCAGTTGCTGGCGCCGCGCCGGGGCGAGATGGTGTGCGATTTCTGCGCCGGCGCCGGCGGCAAGACCCTGCTGCTGGGGGCGATGATGCACAGCACCGGCCGCCTCTATGCCTTCGACGTGTCGGAAAAACGCCTGGCCAAACTGAAACCGCGTCTGGCCCGTTCCGGGCTGTCCAACGTCCAGGGACTGCTCATCGCCCACGAACGGGACACCAAGGTGAAGCGCCTGGCCGGCAAGTTCGACCGGGTGCTGGTGGATGCGCCCTGCTCCGGCCTGGGCACCCTGCGCCGCAACCCGGACCTGAAATGGCGCCAGACGCCGGAATCGGTGGCGGAACTGACCGCCAAGCAGGCCGCCATCCTTACCGCCGCCGCCAGCCTGGTGAAAACCGGCGGCCGCCTGGTCTATGCCACCTGCAGCCTGCTGACCGAGGAAAACGAGGCCATCGTCGAGGCCTTCCTGGCCCGGCATGGTGATTTCCGCCCCACGCCCGTCAGCGAATTGCTCGCCGCCCAGAAAATCCCCCTGGAGATGGGCCGCTATCTGCGCCTGGATCCGGCCAGCCATGGCACGGACGGCTTCTTCGCCGCCGTGCTGGAACGGGTGGCATGAAGCCGGCAACTCCGCTTCTCGTGCTCCTGCTTGCGGCCGGCCTTCACGTCCGGGCCGGCGAACCCCTCCTGCTCGGTGCCCGGGGCACCGCCCAGGTGGCCTTCACGCCCGGCGACGATGCCGGCGCCCTGGTGATGGATGCCATCTCCAGGGCCAGGAAGCAGATCCTGGTGCAGACCTACAGCTTCACCCACAAGGGCATCGCCGAGGCCCTGGCGGCGGCCGGGCGGCGCGGCGTCGACGTGCGGGTGATCGCCGACCGCCAGCAGATGGAAACCATCGCCACCAGCCTGGTGGTCTGGCTGGCCGAACAGGGCGTGCCGGTCTGGATCGACGCGGACCATGCCGCCGCCCACAACAAGGTGATGGTCATCGACAACGGCACGGCGGACGCCGCCGTGATCACCGGCTCGTTCAATTTCACCCACGCCGCCCAGTTCCGCAACGCGGAGAACCTGCTGATCCTGCGCGGCCACGGCACCCTGGCCGAGGCCTATGCCGCCAACTGGCGCAGGCACAAAATCCATGCACTGCCCCTGGGCAACCGACGGGAATCGCCATGAACACCACGAACAACCTGGACAACCTGGACAGCCTGATCGCCCCGCTGATCGCCAACCTCGGCAATGCCGCCATGCTCACCGAAATCGCCGTGCTGGCATCGTTCGCCGTGGCCACCTGGTTCGGCGTGGGCCTGTTGCGGCGTCGGCTCGCCCAAACCGAGGGCCCCCACGGCCATCTCACCGGTTCGGACTGGCATCGCCTGATCCTGCCCGCCGCCCTGTTGCCGTCGGTGCTCATCGGCCGCGCCATTCTGGGGAAATGGCAGGACGTGCATCTCTTCAACCTGGCCATGCCCCTGCTGCTGTCCTTCATCGCCATCCAGGGCTGCTTCTTCGTGCTGCGCCGCATCCTGACACCCAGCCGCGCCCTGCATGTCGTGGAAAGATCCGTATCCTGGCTGGTCTGGATCATCTTCGCCCTGCACCTCACCGGCTACCTGGACGAGGTGGTCGCCGCCCTGGACGCCGTCGGCTTCGACGCCGGCAAGCAGCATCTGTCCCTGTATACCCTCCTGGTGGGACTTCTGTCCGTCACGGTCACCCTGATGATCGCCCTCTGGCTGGCCCATCTGCTGGAGAGCCGCCTGATCGGCGCCATGCCCCTGACCCCAACCTGCGCGTGGCTTTCAGCAAGCTGTCCCGGGGCTTGTTCATCGTACTGGCCATCCTGGTCGCCCTGCCCCTGGTGGGCATCGACATCACCGTGCTGTCGGTATTCGGTGGCGCCCTCGGCGTGGGCCTGGGCCTGGGCTTGCAGAAGATCGCCGCCAATTACGTGTCCGGCTTCACCCTGCTGCTCGATCAATCCATCCGCATCGGCGACATGGTCCAGGTGGACAAGCACTACGGCGAGGTCAAGGAAATCGCCACTCGTTACACCGTGCTGCGCAGCCTGGATGGCAGCGAAAGCATCATCCCCAACGAAACCATGATCACCAATCCGGTCATCAACAAGAGCCTGACCGATAAGGACAACCAGATCCTGCTGCCGGTCCAGGTGGCCTACGGTTCCGACCTGGGCCGGGTGCGCGACCTGCTGCTGGAAATCGCGGATGGCAACGACCGGGTGCTTGAAACCCCCGTGCCCCAGGTCCGGCTGCAATCCTTCGGTGAAAACGGTATCAACCTGGAACTGGTGGTCTGGATCCGCGACCCCGAGGAAGGGGAAGCCAATCTTCGCTCCCAACTCAACTGGTCGGTCTGGGGCACGTTCCAGCGGGAACGGATCGAAATCCCCTTCCCCCAGCGGGTCATCCACGTGGCCGGGCAGCCGATTTCCTTTACCCCCGACAGGCTCCCGGGACGGGCGTAGAATTCAATTCCATTTCTGAAACAGCGCATTACATGTCCCACTATGTCAACGGACTCATCGACCTCCCCTGGTGGGGGTACGTGGTCGTCGCCCTGGCGCTGACCCATATCACCATCGCCAGCGTCACCATCTTCCTGCACCGGGCCCAGGCCCATCGCGCCCTGGATCTCCACCCCATCGCCGGCCATTTCTTCCGTTTCTGGCTGTGGCTCACCACCGGCATCGTGACCAGGGAATGGGCCAGCATCCACCGCAAGCACCACGCCAAGTGCGAAACCCCGGAGGATCCCCATAGCCCGCAGGTCCTGGGCATCCGCAAAGTGCTGCTGGAAGGCGCCGAGTTGTACCGGGCGGAGGCCAAAAACCGGGAAACCCTGGAACGCTACGGGCGGGGAACCCCGGACGACTGGCTGGAGCGAAATCTGTACACCCCCCATTCCAGCCTCGGCATCACCCTCATGCTGGCCATCGACGTGCTCCTGTTCGGCCCCCTCGGCGTCACCCTCTGGGCCGTGCAGATGCTGTGGATCCCCATCACCGCCGCCGGCATCATCAACGGTGTCGGCCATTACTGGGGTTACCGCAACTTCGCCTGCGAGGATGCCAGCACCAACATCCTGCCCTGGGGCATCCTCATCGGCGGCGAGGAACTCCACAACAACCACCACGCCTACGGCAGCTCGGCCAAGCTCTCCAACCGCTGGTACGAGTTCGACATCGGCTGGCTCTATATCCGCATCCTGGAAATCCTGGGCCTGGCCAGTGTCAAGAAGGTGGCGCCCAAGGTGCGCTGGGGCGAGATCAAGCACTTCTGCGATACCGACCTGCTGCACGCCATCATCACCCACCGCTACGACGTGCTCACCCGCTACCGCCGGGGCATGAAACAGGCCTACGCCCAGGAACTGGAGAAACTGCGCGGCAACTTCCCCGACATGGCCAAGGTGTGGCGCTGGCTCAACCTGGACCAGGGAGCGTTGCAGCCGAGCGAAAGGGCGGAACTGCTCTCGGTCCTGGCCCAGAGCGACCGGCTCAAGACCCTCTACCAGATGCGCCAGGATCTCGCCGCCCTGTGGGGCCGCTCCACCGCCAGCAGCGAACAACTGGTGCGCCAGCTCCAGGACTGGTGCCAGAGGGCCGAGGCCAGCGGCATCGAGGCCCTGTCCCAGTTCTCCCGGCGTTTACGCTGTTACGCCTGACCCATCACCAGGGTCGGGTTCAGGGCTCGATGGATTTCAGTTGCAGGTCGAGGATGCGCAATTGCCGGTCGATGTCCCGGATCGCGGGATGCTGATCGGTCATCCTGGTCATCAGCCTGACCCGCTCCGCGGTCAGTCTTTCCCTGTGTTCCAGGATGTCCTCGCGCGTGCGCAGGGGCGCCTGGACCTGGGGGCGGCTTTCCAGCAGTTCGACGCGGCGCTCGATATCATTCAGCCGCTGCTCGATCCGGGTCGTGTCGGAAGCCGGCGGCGGCGTGGTTTGCGCGCACGCGGTCAACAGCGGCAGCGCGCACAGCAGGACGCGCGTCTTGCTGGAAATACCGTGAATCATGGTTCGCTCCTTCCTTTCGCGATCATCCGCGGACTTATCCGCCATGGGATTATCGTGAACCCTTTCCCACGAATAAAAAACCCCGCCGGAGCGGGGTTTTTTATTCGTGGGAGAACCGCTTACTTCAGCTTGGTTTCCTTGTAAGCCACATGCTTGCGGGCGACGGGATCGAACTTGCTGATCTCCATCTTGCCGGGCATGGTCTTCTTGTTCTTGGTGGTGGTGTAGAAGTGGCCGGTGCCCGCGGAGGACTCCAGCTTGATTTTTTCGCGTCCGCCTTTAGCCATGATCGTTCTCCTTACAGCTCGCCGCTGGCGCGCAGATCGGCCAGGACGACATCGATGCCCTTCTTGTCGATCAGGCGCAGGCCGGCGTTGGAAAGACGCAGACGCACCCAACGGTTCTCGCTTTCCACCCAGAAACGGCGGTACTGGAGATTGGGCAGGAAACGACGCTTGGTACGGTTGTTGGCGTGGGACACATTGTTCCCCACCATCGGCTTCTTGCCGGTGACCTGACACACACGGGCCATGATGAATACCCCTGGAAATTGCTGAATCGGAAAGTCGGCCTTTATACACGAAGCCGCCGAAATGGTCAAAGCCAACCGCGCTCGGCGAAGGACAACCCGCTCCCGCCGGCGACGATGAAATGGTCCAGCACCTTCACGTCCACCAGGCCCAGGGCGGATTTCAGCTGATCGGTGAGCCAGCGGTCGGCCTGACTCGGCTCCGCCACGCCGGAGGGATGGTTGTGGGCCAGGATCACGCCGGCGGCGTTGTGGGCCAGAGCGCGTTTGACGATTTCCCGGGGATAGACCGAAGTCTGGGTCAGGGTGCCGCGAAACAGTTCTTCCGATTCGATGACCCGGTTCTGGGCATCCAGGAACACCGCCACGAACACCTCGTGGCCCAGGCCGGAGAGTTTGAGACGCAGCCAGTCGCGCACCGCCTTGGGGGAATTGAGGGCATCGCCGGCGCGCATGTCCTCGCCCAGGGCGCGCCGGGACATTTCCAGGACGGCCTGCAACTGGGCGTACTTGGCCGGCCCCATGCCGGGAAAGGCGCTGAACGCGGCCTGTTCCGACGCGAACAGGCGGGTCAGGCCGCCGAAATGGTTCAGCAGATCCCGGGCCAGATCCACCGCGCTTTTTCCGGTGACGCCCACGCGTAAAAAAATCGCCAGTAGTTCCGCGTCGGACAGGGCCGCGGCGCCGCGCGCCAGAAGCTTTTCCCGGGGCCGGTCGCCCTCGGGCCAGTCGGTGATCGCCATGTCACCCTCCCTTGTTTATTCGGGGAGGATTATGCCTCCAGCAGGCTGATCCAGTGCACCACGGGTACGCCGCTGGCGGCGGCCAGGTGGGACTGGCAACCGATGTTGGCGGTGGCGATGAGCTCCGGGCCGCGCGCTTGCAGGTTGGAGAGCTTGCGCTGGCGCAACTGGCCGGCGATCTCCGGTTGCAACAGGGAATAGGTGCCGGCGGAGCCGCAACAGAGGTGGCTTTCTTCCACCGGCAGCAGTTCATGGCCCAGGCCGGTCAGGATGCCTTCGATGACGCCGCGTACCTTCTGGCCATGTTGCAGGCTGCACGGGGGATGGAAGGCGACACGGCGCGGGGCGCCGGACCTGAGGGAGGACAAGTCCTCCCGCGCCAGCACTTCCGACAGATCCCGGGTCAGCGCCGATACCTTCGCCGCCTTCTCCGCGTAGCCCGGATCATCGCGCAGCAGGTGGCCGTATTCCTTCACCAGGCTGCCGCAGCCGCTGGCGGTCATGACGATGGCTTCGATGCCGCCGCCCTCCCCGGCCTCGATATGGGGCCACCAGGCGTCGATGTTGCGGCGCATGGCCGCCTTCGCCGCTTCCGGGGCGGCCAGGTGCTGGTCGATGGCGCCGCAGCAGCCGGCTTCCGGCGCGGCGACCAGGCGGATGCCCAGGCGGTCCAGGACCCGCGCGGCGGCGGCGTTGGTTTCCGGGGCCAGGACCGGCTGCACGCAGCCCTCCAGGATCAGCATGCGGCGCTGATGTTCCCCCCTTTGCAAAAGCCCCCGTTCGGGGATAAAGGGGGCTGGGGGGATATGCCCCCGCAAGCTCGCCGGCAGCGCCCAGCGGACACCACGGCCCAGCTTGAGCAGGGCGCCGAACACGTTGCCGCTGGCCAGCGACCGCCGCAATCCGGCGCGCACCAGTTGCTGGCTGGCCGGACGCGGGCTGAGCCGATCCACCATCTCCCGGCCGATGTCGATGAGCCGGCCGTATTGGACGCCGGAGGGACAGGTGGTCTCGCAATTGCGGCAGGTCAGGCAGCGGTCCAGGTGATCCCGGGTCACGGCGCTCACCGGCCGGCCTTCCAGCATCTGCTTCATCAGGTAGATGCGGCCGCGCGGCCCATCCAGCTCGTCGCCGAGCAACTGGTAGGTGGGGCAGGTGGCGTTGCAGAAACCGCAATGCACGCAGGAACGCAGGATGGACTCGGCTTCCTTGCCCTGGGGGGTGTCGCGGATGAAATCGGCTAGCTTGGTCTGCATCAGAGTCCCTCGTACAGCCGGCCGGGGTTGAAGATGGCGTGGGGGTCCAGGGCCAGCTTCAAGCGTTGGTGCAGGGCCAGCATGGCCGGCGCCAGGGGCTGGAACACCTCGCCCCGGCCATCGTGTCCCCGGAACAGGGTGGCGTGGCCGCCCATTGCGGAGACCCGCCGGCGCAGGGTTTCGGCGGGCAGGTCGGTGCGCAGCCAGCGCAGGGCACCGCCCCATTCGGTCAGGATTTCCCCCGGCAGGTTCAGGGCCGGGGCGGCGGCGGGCAGGGAAATGCGCCAGAGCGTCCCTTCACCCTGGAAAAACGGGAGGGTCTGTTCCCGCGCGGCCAGCCAGGGGGATTCCGCGATCTCGTCGCCGCCCAGTCGGTCCAGGGCGGCCTGGACGCCCTGGCCGCTGCCGCACAGGCGCACATGGAGGCGGCCGGCGTGATACAGGGTGCCGCTCAGGGACAGGGGCAGCCGGCCCCATTCGATCTGGCGCGCGGCGGCGGCTTCGGCACCCAGTTCGAACACCCGGGTGCGTTCCTCGGCCGGGCGCGGCAGGACTTTCAGCGAGACTTCCAGCAGCACGCCCAGGGTGCCGAGGGCGCCGGCCATCAGGCGCGACAGGTCGTAGCCCGCCACGTTCTTCATGACCTGGCCGCCAAAGCGCAACACCTCGCCGCGCCCGTTGAGCAGCTTCACGCCCAGCACCGCGTCGCGCGCCGACCCGCCCCAGGGCCGGCGCGGCCCGGACAGGCCGGCGGCGACCATGCCGCCGAGGGTGGCGTTCGGACCGAAGTGGGGTGGCTCGAACGGCAGCAGTTGCCCGTTCCGGGCAAGCAGCGCCTCGATTTCCGCCAGCGGCGTGCCGGCCCGGGCGGTGATCACCAGTTCCGAGGGCTCGTAGCTGACGATGCCGCGATGGCCGGAAACGTCCAGCAACTCCCCATCGCAATGGCGCCCATAGAAGTCCTTGCCGCCGCCACCCCGTATGCACAGGGGCATTTTGTTGGCCGCGGCCCGCAGGACACGTTCGCGGAGCTCTGCTTCGTCATGCATCGCGGCGCTCCCTCCCCCTTGACGGGGGAGGGTTGGGGTGGGGGTGTGGCGGCCTCAACGCCGCAAGGATGGATTCGAGCACGGCCTCGGTTTGATTCAGTACATCGTTGTTCCAGAAGCGCATGACACGGAACCCCTGGCTGGCCAGCCAGGCATCGCGGGTTTTGTCGGCCGGGCTATCCAGATGCTGGCCACCGTCCAGCTCCACGATCAGGCGGGCAGGCAGGCAGATGAAATCAACGATGTAGGGTCCGAGGGGAAACTGGCGGCGAAATTTGTGGCCATCCAGATGGTGCATGCGCAGGGAACGCCAGAGATGACGCTCCGCTTCAGTCATGTTCTTGCGGAGGGCGCGGGCCAGGGAGGTGAACTTGGCGGGGGATTTCACCCCCACCCCAACCCCTCCCCCGTCAAGGGGGAGGGGCTGAACCTCGAGCGCGGCAGGGGTTCTCCCTCCCCCTTGACGGGGGAGGGTCGGGGTGGGGGTGACACGTCTTGTCATCTCTAGAACCTCGGCAACTCGGGAAAAGGCAGATTCCCACCCTGCACGTGCATGCGGCCCAACTCCGCGCAGCGATGCAGCGTGGGCACGGCCTTGCCCGGATTGAGCAGGCCGTCCGGGTCGAAGGCGGCCTTGACGGCGTGGAACTGGGCCAGCTCTTCCGAACTGAACTGGCTGCAGGTGGCGTCCAGCTTTTCCACGCCGACGCCGTGTTCGCCGGTGACGGTGCCGCCCACTTCCACGCACAGCTTGAGGATGTCGGTGCCGAAGTCCTCGGCCTGCTTCATCTCGCCGGGCTGGTTGGCGTCGAACAGGATGAGGGGATGCAGGTTGCCGTCGCCGGCATGGAACACGTTGGCCACGCGCAGGCCGTATTGAACCGACAGCTCGGCGATGCGGGCCAGCACATGGGCCAGGTGCTGGCGCGGGATGGTGCCGTCCATGCAGTAGTAGTCCGGGCTGATGCGGCCGACGGCGGGGAAGGCGCCCTTGCGGCCGGCCCAGAACTTCAGGCGCTGGGCCTCGTCCTGGGCGGTGCGCACTTCCGTGGCGCCGGCCTCCATGAGCACCCGGCGCACGGCCATGATCTGCTCCGAGACCTCGGCGTTGGCGCCGTCCAGTTCGCATAAGAGAATGGCGGCGGCCTCCACCGGGTAACCGGCGTGGACGAAATCCTCGGCGGCGCGGATGGACAGGTTGTCCATCATCTCCAGGCCGGCGGGCAGGATGCCGGCGCCGATGATCCTGGCCACCGCCGCCCCCGCCGACTCCACGGAAGCGAAGGCCGCCAGCACCACCTGGGCCCGTTCAGGTTTCACCAGCAACTTGACGGTGACTTCCGCCACCACGCCGAGCAGGCCCTCCGAGCCGGTCATCAGGGCGAGCAGGTCGTAGCCGGGGCTGTCGAGAGAAGACAGGCCGATGTCCAGCAACTCGCCGTCCATGGTCAGCACCTTCAGGGCCAGCAGGTTGTGCACGGTGAGACCGTATTTCAGGCAGTGCACGCCGCCGGAGTTTTCCGCCACGTTGCCGCCGATGGAACAGGCGATCTGGGAGGACGGGTCCGGCGCGTAATAGAGGCCGTGGGGCGCGGCGGCCTCGGAGATGGCCAGGTTGCGCACCCCCGGCTGCACCCGGGCAAGGCGGTTGTCCGGGTCGATTTCCAGAATCCTGTTGAAGCGGGCCAGGGACAGCACCACGCCGTCGGCCAGGGGCAGGGCGCCGCCCGACAGCCCGGTGCCGGCGCCCCGCGCCACCACGGGAACCCGGTGTTCGCGGCAGACGCGCAGCACGGCCTGGGCCTGCTCCAGGGTTTCCGGCAGGCACACCGCCAGGGGCACCTGGCGGTAGGCGGACAGGCCGTCGCACTCGTAGGGGCGCAGGGCCTCGGCTTCCACCAGCAGGGCGTTCGCCGGCAGGGCGGCGCGCAGGTCAGACAGGAAGGCAGGCGTCATGACGCGCATTATGCCGGCTGGAGGCTGTAGGTGGCCATGCCGGCGCCCGCCAATCGGCGGAACACCGTGGCCAGGGCGTCGTCGTCGCCCACGTTGCCGGGGAAGATCACCACCGGCAGATCCGGGAAACGGGGATGGTCGGCCGGGCAGCGCACCACCGAGCAGCCGGCCAGGACCTGGCCCAGAACCCGGGCGGTCTTCAACTCCAGGCCGTGCGAGAGCACGTCGTTGGAGGTGATGCCACCCTTGCTGATGAGGAAGCCCAGGGTCGCGGGCAGGCCGCGCACCACGTCCATCAGGAAGGCGGACACCGCCTCGCCGAAGGCAAGACGGGCGGCCTGATCCGGAAAACGGCGCTCCTCACGGCTGGTGAAGATCACCGGCGTCAGGCCCCGGGCATGGGCGGCGGCGGCCCGGGCCAGGAGGTCCGTGAGCAGGGCTTGCCGATGGGTCGGGATGCGGTCCACATCCACCTCCAGGGGCGCCACGCCGGGTTCCTTCAGCAGGCGCTCCAGTTGCGCCGTGGTCTTTTTCACATGGGAGCCGACGATGACCGCGCCGGGCCGCCGGCCGCGCACATAGGCCCCCATGGCCCCGGCCGCCACCGGCTGAGGCGGCAGCCTGGCCAGGGCGGTGAGCAGGCTGGCGGCGGAACGGAACAGGAAGCGCTTGCCCCGGGCGGCGGCGGTGCGCAACTGGCCGGCGAAACGGTCCAGGTCGGCCTGGGTCTCGGCATCCACCACGCAGCAGCGGTTGCCGGCCAGAGCCATGAGGCGCGCCGACACATCGCCGCGCACGTCTTCCAGCGTGAAGCGCTCCACCTGGCCGGCCCTGATCCGGCCGCCCGTCTTTTCCTCCACGTAGTCCGGCAAGAAACTGTGGCGGTAGCCGAACACGGAATCCCGGGCGAATTCGGTTTCGTGCACCGGCGTCGGCACGCCGTTCACGTTCAGGTAATGGACGCTGTCGCGGGTGAAGCGGCCGCCCTCGAAAAAGGCCGGCACCAGGAAATGGGCGTCGAATCCACCCAAATAAGGGCCCAGTTCCCGGACCATCACATCGGTTTCCACCGGGTAATGGCCGCGCAGCGTGGAATCCGAACGGCTCACCAGGATGGGATGGATGATCCGCCCGCCCGCCGCCAGGTCCGCCAGGGCCAGCTTCAGGTTGTGGCAGACCGTCCGCGTCAACTCGTCGGCGCGCGCCGCGTCCATGCCCCGGGTATTGGTGAGGACGAAGAACAGGGGGGCGTCGTCGAGCAGGGCGGTTTGCAGGGTGGCGGCGTCCCACCGGGTCAGCAGCAGGCAGGAATGCACCGTCTGGGAGCCGGTGGGGTCGTCGTCGAGGACGATGATCTTGGTTTCGGTCATGGCGGTGGATCCTCATCAAGGCGGTTCACTCCCCCCTTTGGAAAAGGGGGGGCTGGGGGGGATTCAAGGGACATTCCACGTGGGTGTACGACGAATCCCCCCTGTCCCCCCTTTTTCCAAGGGGGGAACCCTTCGATTAGCCCAGCAGCACCTTCGCCCGTGCCGCCATTGCTTCGCCGGTGAGACCGTTGAAGGCCATGATCTCGCCCGGGCTGGCGGTGGTCTCGCCCCGCTTCCAGGCCAGCACGTCGCGTCTCGCGGCCCGGGTGCGCAGCATGATCGGCTCCAGGGGGCCGGAAGGCCCACCGGTGACGCCGATCAGCACATCGCCGTCGAACAGGGCGTTGAAATGGTCGTCGTCCATGAAGGTGTTGTCCGGTTCGGAAACCGTGTCCCAGGACACGTCGGTGGGCCGGTACAGGCGACGCGGGTTGGCGGCGCTGACGATGCGCACCTTGCGGCCCTCGGCTTCCAGTCTGTCCTTGGCCTCGAAAACCGGCAGCAGGGCCATGTCGCCGGTCACCGCGAACACCACGGTCCGGTCGCCGCCGGCGGATTCATATAGCGTTACCGCGCCCTTCTCGATGCCCGCCCGGGCCTGGTCCATGGTCGTGTACACCGGCAGCGGCGACTTGGAGGCGATGATGGCGATGCCCTTGTTGTAAGTGCCCAGGGCCCATTCGTAGGCCGCCTGGATCTGGTTGGCGTCGCAGGGGAACAGGGGATAGACGTTGCCGTTCCGCATCTGGGCGGCGAAGTAGTTCTCGATCTCCGGGCGCTGGTGTGTCCAGCCGTTGCGGCCCTGCTCCAGGGCGCCGGCGGTGAACATGCAGACGAAGGAAGGCGTCTTGCGGCGCAGTTCCGCCATGGCCTGGGTGACGGTCTGGACGATGGGCCAGCCGTTGATGGCGAAGCTCTCGTAGGACAGCCAGACCGAACGGGCGCCGAACAGGGCCAGTCCCGCGGCAAGGCCGGCGCAGGCGTCCTCGTTGAGGGGCTCGTAGACCTGGCCGGTGGGCTCCTGGTGGTACAGGGCGTCTTCCACCGGGTGGCGGATCTTCAGGATCTGGTTGATGTTGGCCATGGCGCTGGCCTCGTTGCCGTCGGCGTTGGTCACCACGAAATACGGGTCCACCTGGCCCACGGCGGCCACCAGGGTGCCGAAGGCGGTGGCGGGAACCTGTTTCTCGCCGGGCTGGAATTCCCGGATAGGCAGCTCGGGCAGGGGCACGATGTCCAGCACGTGCTCGGTGACGGCGGTTTTGGCGGCGGGGCCGCCGCCGGCGCGGCTGAAGTTGTCGCGCACGATCCGCCAGGCCTCCGGCGCCAGGGCGCGGCGCTGCAACCCGGCGACGATGTGCTCGGCGTCCAGGGTGTCGGCCGGATACAGGTTGTGGGCCTTGGCGCCCACCTTGTGGACACCGGCGCCCTTCAGCTGCTTCAGGATCAGCACCGTGCGGCGGCCGTTCAGGGCGTGCTTCGCGGCGCTGTCGGCGGCCTGCAGGACGGCGGCGGCGAAGGCCAGGCGGCGGTCGAAGGAGAAGGCCGTGCTGTCCACGTAGGCGCCCACCTGGTCACGGTCATCGAAATTCTTGGCATCCACCAGATATACGTTCTCGAAGCCGTGGCCCTTCCAGTAGGCCGTCATCTCGGCGTTGCTCCAGGTGGTGCACATGGAATGGTGCTCCTGGCTGTAGCCGTTCCAGACCAGCACCGGCAGGTAGTTGGTCACCGTCGGGTAGGCGGTGTTGAAGTGCATCATGGCATTGAGCACATAGGGCTCGCCCATGCCGCCGTCGCCGATGGTCACCGGGAACAGGGTGCCGGGATGCAGCAGGGCGCCGGCCATGGCGAAGTGCTGGCCCTGCCCCAGTGGACCGGCGGGCGCGAGCAGGCCGGGAATGGCGCCGGACAGGTGGCCGAGCAGGCCGTGCTTCTCGCGGAAACGGTCGCGCATGTCCTGGACGGTCCTGATGCCCATTTCCTCCAGGGAGCGGTCCAGGAACATGGCGGAATAGAAGCCGGGGGCGTGGTGGCCGACTTCCGTGACGATGTTGGTGTGGCCCAGCATGACCAGGGACGCATAGGCCTCGGCGCTGGAGGCGAAGCCCCCCGGATGGCCGGAGGCCTTGGAACCGCAGATCTGCAGGGTCAGGTAGCGCAGGGCGTCGGCCGCCAGCAGGGTCTGGTAGGCGGCGGCCAGATCGCCGGCCCGCTTGATGGCCCTGGCCCCCTGGGCGATGGCCGGCTCGCCGGCGTGCTCGGTGAATCCCGGCCAGGGGGAGCCGAAGTACTGGATGCCTTCGCAGAAGGCGGGCGCGAGGGCGGAAGCTTGGGTCACGGCGTTCATGGAAGGCTCCTGTTCGGTGGGGTTTGAAATAGCCTACCGAAACAATCAACTTTTCACAATGCAGTTCATGTTTCATAATGTGGAATATGAACGAAGCCAGACATTCCTCCATCCAGGTCATCGACCGCCTGGTCGGCCTGCTCGACGCCCTTGCCGCCGAAAGCGATGGCACCACCCTCAAGATCCTCGCGGCGGAAACCGGGCTGCACCCCTCCACCGCCTTCCGCATCCTGGCCTCCCTGATCGAACACGGTTTCGTCGCCCGGGACGAAAGCGGCCTGTACCTGCTCGGCCCCCATCTCATGCAACTGGCGGCGAAGGTCCGCGTCGGCCTGGATGTGCGCGCGGTGGCGCGCCCGGAAATGGAATGGCTGCGCGACCAGGTGGGCGAGACGGTGAACCTCACCGTGCGCCAGGGCGACGAGATGGTCTACGTGGAGCGGGTCACCCCCAACCGCATGATGCGGGTGGAACAGGTGGTGGGCAGCCGGGCGCCCCTGCACGTCACCGCCGTCGGCAAGCTGATGCTGGGGGAGGCGGGTGCCGCGGCCATCCGCGACTACGCCAGGCGCACCAAGCTGCCCGCCTATACCGCGAATACCCGCCACGACACACAAGGCCTGCTGGAGGACGTGGGCGTCAGCACCGCGCGCGGCTACGCCCTGGACGACGAGGAAGCGGAACTGGGCGTGGGCTGCATCGGCGCCCTGGTGCGCGACGCCAGCGGCGCGGCGGTGGCCGGCCTGTCGGTATCGGCGCCCATGGAACGGCGCAAGCTGGACTGGGTGCCCCTGGTCCAGGAAGCCGCGCGGCGGATTTCGGCGCGGCTGGGGTATGCCGGATAAAGGCCAGAACAACGCCAAACAAGCGCCGGATGAGCGCCGACTGAAACGGACCTACAATTCCGCCCTGCGCGCACGGCTTTTCTGGGCGCGGCGTGTCACTCTCATCGACAGGCACTGGATACCATGGAACTGAAACGCATCGTGCTCGGCGTGACCGGCGGCGTGGCCGCCTACAAGGCGGCGGAACTGGCGCGGCTGATGGTGAAGGACGGCCTCGACGTCCAGGTGGTGATGACCGAGGCGGCGCGGCATTTCGTCGGCGCCGCCACCTTCCAGGCCATCACCGGCCATCCGGTGTTCACCGACCTGTGGGACGAACGGGTGGACAACGGCATGGCCCACATCGACCTGACCCGGGGCGCCGACGCCATCCTGGTGGCCCCCGCCTCCGCCGATTTCCTGGCCAGGCTGGCCCAGGGCTCAGCCTCGGACCTGCTTTCCACCCTGTGCCTGGCCCGGGATTGCCCCCTGCTGCTGGCGCCGGCCATGAACCGGCAGATGTGGGAAGCCCCCGCCACCCGGCGCAATGCCGCCCAGCTCGAAGCCGACGGTGTCACCCTGCTGGGGCCGGATTGCGGCGAGCAGGCATGTGGCGAAGTGGGCTTCGGCCGCATGCTGGAGCCGGACGACCTGCTGGATTCCCTGGCGGCCCGTTTCCAGCCCAAGCGCCTGACCGGCCTGAAGGTGCTGGTCACCGCCGGCCCCACCTTCGAACCCATCGACGCCGTGCGCGGCATCTCCAACACCAGTTCCGGCAAGATGGGCTACGCCGTGGCCCGGGCCGCCCTGGAGGCTGGCGCGGAAGTCACCCTGGTGACCGGTCCCACCTGCCTGACGCCGCCCCGGGACGCCCGCACCCTGCGCGTGACCAGCGCCCAGGACATGCTGAGCAAGGTCGAGGAAGCCGCCGACCACCACGACATCTTCATCAGCGTCGCCGCCGTGGCCGACTATTACGTGCTCAACCGCAGCGAGCAGAAGATCAAGAAGGACGCCCACATCCTCACCCTGGAACTGGCGCCCAACCCGGACATCCTGGCGAATATCAGCAGTCGCCCCAAACCGCCCTTCTGCGTCGGTTTCGCCGCCGAAAGCGAGAACGTGGAGGAATACGCCGAGCTGAAGCGCCGCCGCAAGCACCTGCCCCTGATCGTCGCCAACGACGTCACCGAAGCCGTGGGTGCCGACGAGGTGCAACTGGTGCTGCTCGACGAGGCCGGCAAGCACGTCCTGGAAAAGGCCGACAAGCACATCCAGGCGCGCCGCCTGATCGCCCACATCGCCCAGCTTTACAACACCCGGTACCAGTGAATACAAGTAGACAGTGTGCAGTTGGCAGTCGTCAGAAAAGCCTGCTTGCGGCCCACTGCTTGCTGACGACTGACAACTGACAACTGGAATCACATGCACGTCGACCTCAAGATCCTGGACGAACGCGTCCGCGAGCAACTTCCCCACTACGCCACCCCCGGCAGCGCCGGCCTGGACCTGCGCGCCTGTCTGGATGGGCCGATGATCCTCAACCCCGGCGAAACCAAGCTGATCCCCACCGGCCTGGCCATGCACCTGGCCGACCCGGGCTACGCCGCCGTGATCCTGCCCCGCTCGGGCCTTGGCCATAAGCACGGCGTGGTGCTGGGCAATCTGGTGGGCCTGATCGATTCGGACTACCAGGGCCAGCTCATGGTCTCCCTGTGGAACCGGGGCCAGGAAGCCTTCACCATCCAGCCCTTCGAGCGCATCGCCCAGATGGTCATCGTGCCGGTAGTCCAGGCGGTCTTCCGCGTGGTGGAGGAATTCGCGGAAAGCGACCGGGGCGAGGGCGGCTTCGGCAGCACCGGCAAGCATTGAACTGGAACGACCGCGAGAACCACCCGGGCGGAATTCCCATCACGGAACGCCGCAAACCAGATTCATCACTCATGGAGCGGGTTCCGCCATGCGAGAAATGACGATGCAAGCGAATTCGAAGTCCCTGTTGTACTTGTGGGCGATGGTTGCCGCGTATTTCTGCCTCAATGCGCTGACTCAACATGCCGTATCCGGAACCGCCGACCTGGACCAGGCGGAGCAACTGATCCTGAGCCAGGCGCTCCAGCCCGGGTATAACGCCCAGCCTCCCCTCTATACCTATCTGGCGGGCCTGGCCTTTTCCCTGGCTGGGCACGGGCTTGCGCCGCTGGCGAGCTTGAAGCCGGTTTTGTTGAGCGTGTTCGTGGGCGCCATGATCGCGGCCGGCGCCAGGTTCGGGTTTACCTGGCGGCAACAGCTCATCGCCATCGCAGGTATCGTCTTCGTGCCCCAATTCATCTGGGAGTCGCAACGGGATCTGACCCATTCCGTATTGGCCACGGCGCTTGCCGCCTGCACGTTATTGCAGGTCGTCAGGACCCGGATGCGGCCCGTCCTGGGCAATTACCTGGCGCTGGGCGTGCTGGCGGGTTTGGGTTTGCTCAGCAAATACAACTACGCGATCTTCCTGCTCGCCCTCGTGGCGGCCATGGCAACCGTTCCGCGATACCGCGCCGTGCTCGGCAACGCCCGATTTCTGGCGACGGTCTGCGTCATGGTGGCGGTCGCGGCACCCCACGCACTCTGGCTCGCCGACAATTACGCCCTTGCCAGCAGCGGCATCGAGCGGCCCCCTGGCGGCAAGGGCAATGTCCTGTCCGGCCTCGGGGTTGCCGCCACGGCGGCGTTGGCGTTCCTGACCCCGCTGTGGCTATTTTCACTCATCCTGGGCTTCGACTTCCGGCACCGGGGCGGGGACAAGAGCGACGCCGCGGATGGGCGGCTGCTGCTCAACCTGCTCGGCCTGGTGGCGGTCTGCGTCGTGCTGTTTGTCGCGCTGACGGACGCGCAACAGGTCAAGGACAGGTGGTACCAGCCCTTGCTGTTCTTTGTTCCGCTGCTGGTTGCTTACCATTCCAGACCCTCCCCGCGCGGATTTCGGATTTTTATTTCCCTGGCCGCGCTATTCGCCGTCCTGGTTGCCTTCGCGCTCCCCGCCAGAACCCTCCTCGCGGAGAGGCTGGACAAATACAGCCGCCCCAACATGCCCTATCCGGGCCTGATCAGGTCGATCGCCTCGGGAACCGAAGAACCGCGTTTCGTCCTGGCCGAGACGAAGTTGCTGGGCGGGAATGCAAGGCTGGCGTTCCCGGACGCCGGCGTCCTCGCGCCGACCTTTAACGTCAAAGTGGGCGGCATTGCGGGAAAAGGCCTCGTCATCTGCGAAACGCGCCATTGCGACAGCGAGAAATTCAGGGTCTGGCTGTGGCGGGATCATGCCATCGATGGGCGCTCGCTCGAATTCAAGGCGGCGGACATGCCGTTCAACTACGCGCCCGCGAAGAAGATGACGATCTATTGGGCGGAGGTAAGCGTACCCGGACCGGCCAGGCCCGACGGAAGCGCACGTTGAGCGCCCACATCGACCGCCCGCATCGACCGCCGGCCAACAAGGTGATGCGGAGCGCGGCCGGTGGGCCGCGCTCCTCCCAACGCCTCAGTCCATGTAGGACTTGGCCTCCTCGCCCGGATTGGGCAAACCGGCCACCCGCCACAAGCTCCTGCAACCGCTGAACAGCTTGTGGGCCTTGTGGCGGTCCAGGCCGGCGGCGCGGCAGACCAGCCGCATCACCGGCAGGGAGCCGTGGTCGAAGAACTGCTTGCGCACGTGATTGATGACTTCCCAGTGCTTGGGGGTCAGATCGGGGATGCCGTCCAGGCGGGCGATGCGAATCGCCCGTTCCGGCGTCCAAAACTCGGGGGCGGCCAGGAAGCCGTCCGGATCGAACCAATCGACGTCTTCATGGGCGGCTGGATGGGGGTGCTGCAAAGCCGAGTTCAGCATGGTGGTCTCCTGATATTGAAATTGAAGGGTTCGCGGATTTCCGGGGCCCGGCGCCTCAGCACTGTTCCCAGGGCAGACCGTCATGGCGCCAGCCGTTGCGCGTGCTGCGATGATGGTCCTCGTCCAGTTCCCCTTCGAAACCGTAGAGCACGTTGTAGACGTCTGTGAATCCATGCTGCTCCAGGAACTCGCCGGCTTCCTTGGAGCGATTGCCCGAACGGCAGATCAGCACCACGGGGCGATGATGGGAGGCGGCGATGCGGACTTCGCCCAGGAAGCGGGGATTCAGATCCCAGTTTTCGCCTTCGTACCAGGGAATCAGCAGGGAATCCCTGTGGGGTGGCCGACGAACAGGAATTCCCATTCCGAGCGGCAATCGACGAACACGGCGTCCGGGTTGGCCTTGAGAAAATCGGCGGTTTCCAGGGGGGTGAGATGCTTCATGACGTTCTCCTGAATCGTGACGGGGTGGGGACAAGCTCAAACCGCCCAGCGTCGACATCGGGCATCACTCGGCGCACCCCGGCGCGCGTATCGCACAGGCACGTTCATGGGAGTCTCCTTCCTTTGATTTCATTCTATTCATTCGGCTTATATAGGCAACAATTGTTTTTATATTGATATGCGCCGCCTGGGCCCGGCTTCGCGGCCCGAACCTGTGCGGGTGATACAATCCTCGCCCATTTTTTCAGCACAGCCCCATGCCCGACCGCAGCGCCGAACTCCTCGCCCTGGCCACCCGCCGCATCCTCATCCTGGATGGGGCCATGGGCACCATGATCCAGCGCCACAGGCTGGAGGAGGCGGATTATCGCGGCGCGCGCTTCGCCGACTGGCCGAGCGACGTGAAGGGCAACAACGACCTGCTGGTGCTGACCAGGCCCGAGGTGATCCGGGAAATCCACAGCCAGTACCTGGCCGCCGGCGCCGACATCCTGGAGACCAATACCTTCAACGCCAACAGCATTTCCATGGCCGACTACGGCATGGAGGCGCTGGTACACGAGATCAACCTCGAAGCCGCGAAACTGGCCCGGAGCGTGGCCGACGAATACGACACCCCGGACAGGCCCCGTTTCGTCGCCGGCGTGCTGGGCCCCACTTCCCGCACCGCGACCCTGTCGCCGGACGTGAACGATCCCGGCTTCCGCAACGTCAGTTTCGACCAGTTGGTCGCCACCTATTACGAGGCCACCGACGGCCTGGTGAAGGGCGGCGCCGACCTGATCCTGATCGAGACGGTGTTCGATACCCTGAACGCCAAGGCCGCCGTGTTCGCGGTGAAGAAGTACTTCGATGATGTTGGGGCAAACCTGGCCCATCATGATCTCCGGCACCATCACCGACGCCTCCGGCCGCACCCTGTCGGGCCAGACCGTGGAAGCCTTCTGGAACAGCCTGCGCCACGCCGAACCCCTGTCCTTCGGTTTCAACTGCGCCCTGGGGGCCAGGGAACTGCGCCAGCACGTCGAGGAGATCGCCCACAAGGCCGACTGCCTGGTGTCCGCCCACCCCAACGCCGGCCTGCCCAACGCCTTCGGCGGCTACGACGAGTCGCCGCGACAGATGGCGGCACAGATCGGCGAATGGGCCCGCTCCGGCCTGCTCAACATCGTCGGCGGCTGCTGCGGCACCACCCCCGAGCACATCAAGGCCATCGCCGAGGCGGTGGCCGACTGCCCGCCCCGACAGGCGCCCCAAATCCCGCCGAAGTTGCGCCTCTCCGGCCTGGAAGCCTACAGCCTGGGCGACGGCGACCTGTTCTGCAACGTGGGCGAGCGCACCAACGTCACCGGTTCCGCCAAATTCAAGCGCCTGGTCATCGACGGCAATTACGACGAGGCCCTGGCCGTGGCCCGCCAGCAGGTGGAAGCCGGCGCCCAAGTCATCGACATCAACATGGACGAGGGCATGCTGGACGGCGAGGCGGCCATGGTGCGCTTCCTCCACCTGGTGGCCAGCGAGCCGGACATCGCCCGGGCGCCCATCATGGTGGACTCCTCCAAGTGGTCCATCATCGAGGCGGGCCTGAAGTGCATCCAGGGCAAGCCCGTCATCAACTCCATCTCCCTCAAGGAAGGCGAGGCGGAATTCGTCGCCCGGGCGAAGCTGGCCCGGCGCTACGGCGCGGCGGCGGTGGTCATGGCCTTCGACGAGCAGGGCCAGGCCGATACCTATGCCCGCAAGACCGAGATCTGCGCCCGGGCCCACAGGATTCTCACCGAGCAGGTGGGCTTCCCGGCCGAGGACATCATCTTCGACCCCAACATCTTCGCCGTGGCCACGGGCATCGAGGAACACGCCAACTACGCGGTGGACTTCATCGAGGCGACGCGCTGGATC
>JADJYY010000025.1 GCA_016719465.1 Hydrogenophilales bacterium | reverse complement strand
ATGGTCATGCTGCTGGGCGTCTACGTCTTCATCCCCAACCGATTCCTGCCGGCCACGGTGGTTGCGGTGATTTCCACGCTGGCCTTCATCTGGCTCCTGGTGCAACACTTCCTGCCGCCTGACAACTATGTCCTGATCCTGTCCCTGCTGCTGATCGCCCTCAACCTGTTCGGCATGCAGACCGCCCATCGCGTCAGCCGCCTGCTGCGGGAAAGCTATCGGGATGCCACCCTGCTGCGGCGGGCCAATGAAAGCCTGGCCCGGGAAATCGAGGCGCGTGGGCGGCCGGAACCCGAGCCTGGCGAGAATGCCCGACGGGATGCCTTGACCGGCATTTCCAACCGCTGCCATTTCTTCGACCAGGCGGACCAGGCCTTCGCCCAGGCCCGGGCCAAGGGCGCGCCCCTGTCCTTGTTGATCGCCGATATCGATTATTTCAAGCAGATCGGCGATACCTACGGCCACCCCCACGGCGACCAGGTGATCAAGGCCCTGGCCGAGGCCTGTCGCGCCACGCTGGGCGAGGTGAACATGCTGGCCCGCCTGGGGGAGGAGGAATTCGTCATGCTGCTGCCCGGCGCCGATCTGGCCGCCGCATCCGCCGTGGCCGAGCGCCTGCGGCTGGAGGTCCGGCGCACGCCCGTGCGGCGGCGGGAGGGCACCCTGCATTTCACCGTCAGCCTGGGCGTGGCCCAGTGGCGGCCGGGGGAATCCCCGCGGGCCCTCATGGGGCGCGCGGACGAGGCCTTGCACGCCGCCAGGTACCCGGGCGGCGATCGGATGGAGGCGGCCAACGGGCAAGCCGGCCAGGGCACTCTTGAGCCTGACCGGCCGGGGGACGAAAATACCCCCCGGGATTCCACCGGAGGCTCGTCATGAAGCTCGTCATCCTCGATCGCGACGGGGTCATCAATTACGACTCCGACCAGTTCATCAAGAGCCCCCTGGAATGGAAGCCCATTCCCGGCAGCCTGGAGGCCATTTCCAGCCTTTCCCAGGCGGGTTTCCGGGTGGTGGTGGCCTCCAACCAGTCCGGCATCGGCCGGGGGCTGTTCGACATGGCCACCCTGAATGCCATCCACGCCAAGATGCACAAGCTGGTGGCCCTGGCCGGCGGGCGCATCGACGCCGTGTTCTTCTGCCCCCACACGGCCGATTCCCGTTGCCAGTGCCGCAAGCCCAAGGCCGGCCTGTTCCAGGAAATCGCCCAGCGCCTGCACGTGGACCTCAAGGGCGTGCCCGCCGTGGGCGATGCCCTGCGGGATATCCAGGCCGCCCTCAGCGTCGGCGCCAAGCCCATGCTGGTGAAGACCGGCAAGGGCATGAGAACCCTCGAAGGCGGCGAACTGCCCGAGGACGTGCCGGTGTTCGAGGACCTGCGGGAGGCCGCCAACATCATCATTTCCGAAACGGACTGATCGACCCCTTCTGACCCATTCTCCATGCCGTTCCTGCGTTCCCTGCTGTTCTTCGTCCTGAAGGTGGCCTTCACAGTGCCCTTCGTGACGTTCATCCTGTTCCTGTTCTTCCTGCCGCCCCTGCCACGCTACCGGGTCATCACCCTGTGGGGCCGCATGGTGATCTGGCTGGCGCGGGTGATCCTGGGCATCCGCTTCCGGGTCGAAGGCCTGGAAAACCTGCCCAGGGAACCCAGCGTGGTCTTGTCCAAGCACCAGTCGGCCTGGGAGACCATCGCCTTCCAGCAGATCTTTCCGCCCCTGTCCTTCGTGCTGAAGAAGAACCTGCTCCACATCCCCTTCTTCGGCTGGGGCCTGGCCCTGTTCAGCCCCATCGCCATCGATCGGGCCGCCGGCCGGGAAGCCATGAAACAGGTGGAGGCCCAGGGCAAGGCGCGGCTGCAGGCCGGGTTCTGGGTGCTGGTGTTCCCGGAGGGAACGCGGGTGGCGCCGGGAGAGAAGGGCAACTACCAGGTCGGCGGCGCCTGGCTGGCCGCCAAGGCGGGGGTGCCCGTGGTGCCGGTGGCCCACAACGCCGGCATCTGCTGGCCGAAGAACGCCTTCGTCAAGCGGCCAGGTCTCATCACCGTGGTCATCGGTCCCCCCATCCCCACCGCCGGTCGCAAGGCCACGCAAGTTCTGGCGGATACCGAGGCCTGGATCGAAAACACCATGGCAAGGCTTTAGCTGCGCCGCAACATGGCGTAACATGCAAAGCGGAGCCCGATGTCGTGAATTCCGCGCCACCCACCCCCAAGGCCAGTAGCTGGCCCGCCCGCATGGACCTGCTGCAGAGCGTCAGCGGCCTGATCCTGGGCCTGTTCATGTGGCTGCACATGTTCTTCGTCTCCTCCATCCTGCTGGGTAACGATGCCATGTGGGTCGTGGCGCGCTTCTTCGAGGGCTACTATTTCTTCGGCAAGCCGCTGCCCTGGCTGGTTTCCCTGTTCGTCGCCGGCATCTTCGGCCTGTTCGTCCTCCACGCCTGGCTGGCCGTGCGCAAGTTCCCCACCCACTGGCGCCAGCACGCGGAGTACTGGCGGCACATGCGCGACATGCGCCACGAGGACACCACCCTCTGGTTCGTCCAGGTCATCACCGGTTTCGGCATGTTCTTCCTGGCCCCGGTGCACCTCTACCTCATGATGACCCACCCGGAACTGATCGGCCCCTTCGAGTCCGCCGACCGGGTCTGGAGCGGACGCATGTGGCCCCTGTACCTGGTCCTGCTGTTCCTGGTGGAACTGCACGGCAGCGTCGGCCTCTATCGCCTGGCGGTGAAATGGGGCGGGTTCGCCGACGGCGACGGCGCCCGGCGCAAGCTCAAGCGCCTGAAATGGGCTTTCACCCTGTTCTTCCTGGCCCTGGGGCTGCTGACCCTGGCCGCCTACATGAAACTGGGCATCGAGCACGCCGACCGGGTCGGCGAGCGTTACCGGCCGATTTCCACGGTTTTTCCCCCCTTTGGAAAAGGGGGGCAGGGGGGATTTGCGGGAGTCGGTCCCGTTCAGCTTGCTGAAATCCCCCAACCCCCTTTATCCCCGAACGGGGGCTTTGGGAAAGGGGGGGACTGACTTGTTGTCTGCCCCGACGGTTATCGCATGAACCTCATCTACACCGACGCGCTGGTCATCGGCGGCGGACTGGCCGGCCAGCGCACCGCCATCGGCATCAGGCGGCGCGGCCTGGAACCCCTGATCCTGTCCCTGGTGCCGGCCAAGCGCTCCCATTCCGTCGCCGCCCAGGGCGGCATGCAGGCCAGCCTGGCCAACTGCATCAAGGGCGAGGGCGACAACGAGGACGTCCATTTCGAGGACACGGTGCGCGGCTCCGACTGGGGTTGCGACCAGCTGGTCGCCCGCATGTTCGCCCACATGGCGCCCAAGGCGGCGCGGGAGCTGGCGGCCTGGGGCGTGGCCTGGAACCGGGTCAGGCGGGGCGACCACCAGGTGGTGATCAACGGCCAGCGCGTGACCCTCACCGAGAAGGACGCGGCCCACGGCCTCATCACCGCCCGGGATTTCGGCGGCACCAAGAAATGGCGCACCTGCTACACCTCCGACGGCACCGGCCACGCCATGCTCTACGCGGTGTCCGACCGGGTCATCGGCGAGGCCATCCCGGTGCGGGAGCGGGTCGAGGCCCTGGCCCTGATCCACGACGGCCACCGCTGCCATGGCGCCGTGGTGCGCGACCTGGTCACCGGCGAACTCACGGCCTACCTGGCGAAGGCCACGGTCATCGCCACGGGCGGCTACGGCCGCATCTGGGGGGTCAGCACCAACGCCCTCATCAACGAGGGCATGGGCGCCGCCCTGGCCCTGGAGACCGGCGTCGCCCGCCTGGGCAACATGGAGGCGGTGCAGTTCCACCCCACCGCCATCGTCCCCGCCGGCATCCTGGTCACCGAGGGCTGCCGGGGCGACGGCGGCCTGCTCAAGGACGCCGACGGCTACCGCTTCATGCCCGACTACGAGCCGGAGAAGAAGGAACTCGCCTCCCGCGACGTGGTGTCCCGGCGCATGGCCGAGCACATGCGCAAGGGCAAGGGCGTCAAGTCGCCCTACGGCGAGCACCTCTGGCTGGACATCACGGTGTCTGGGCGCCGCCCACATCGACAAGAACCTGCGGGAAGTGAAGGACATCTGCCAGTACTTCCTGGGCATCGACCCGGCGAAGGACTACATCCCGGTGCGGCCCACCCAGCATTACTCCATGGGCGGCGTGCGCACCGACCATCGCGGCGAATCGCCCTGGCTGTCCGGCCTGTTCTCCTGCGGCGAGGCTGCCTGCTGGGACATGCACGGCTTCAACCGCCTGGGCGGCAATTCGGTGGCGGAAACCGTGGTGGCCGGCATGCTGGTGGGCGAATACGTGGCCGATTTCTGTCAGTCGCCCCAGGGCGAAATCGACTTCTCCACCGGCCTGGCGCGGGACTTCCTGGAACGGGAACAGGCCGATCTCGCGGCCATCGCCGCCGGCCGGGGCGGCGAGGACGCGGTGGCCATCCGCCGCCGCATGGAGGCCATCCTGACCGACAGCGTGGGCCTGTTCCGCAACGGCCCCGCCCTGGAAGCCGCCGTCGTCGAACTGACCGAGCTGCTCCAGCGCGGTCAACGCCTGGGCATGCGCAGCCGCCGCCTGGACGCCAATCCCGAGCTGGTCCATGCCTATCGCCTGCCGCGCATGCTCAAGGTGGCCCTGACCGTGGCCCTGGGCGCCCTCAAGCGCACGGAAAGCCGGGGCGCCCACTTCCGCGAGGACTTCCCGGCCCGCGACGACAAGCATTGGCTCAACCGCACCCTGGCCAGCTGGAAGCCCGGCGACGACCTGCCCAGCCTGGATTACGAAATGCTGGATGTCATGCACATGGAACTGCCGCCGGGCTTCCGGGGCTACGGCGTCAAGAACATCGTCGAACACCCCCTGAGCGCCGCCCGCCAGGCGGAGGTGGACGAACTGCGCGAAGCCAGGCTGGACCGCCATGCCCTGCAATCCCACCTGATGTCCTTCAAGCAGCTGTTGCCGGAACGCTACCGGACCCGCAACGAGCGACTGGACGAGCCGTTGCCGTGAGTCGCCCACTATTAAAATCCCCCCCACCCCCCCTTTTCCAAAGGGGGGAGTTGTCCGTCCGGCGCGGGACGCCTCTTTTTCAAAGAGGGAAGCAGCCCGCTTGGTTCGGAACCCCCCTTTGGAAAAGGGGGGCAGGGGGGATTCATACGCCCCTTGCCCCCTAAGCCATGTCCAGAACCCTCATCTTCACCGTCTTCCGCCACAACCCGCGCGACCCCGCGGATGCGCCCCGGACCCAGGCCTACCGCCTGGACGAGACGCCGGGCATGACCCTGTTCATCGCCCTGACCCGCATCCGGGAAGAGCAGGACCCATCCCTCAACTACGACTTCGTCTGCCGCGCCGGCGTGTGCGGCAGCTGCGCCATGGTCATCAACGGCCGCCCCGGCCTGGCCTGCCGCACCCTGACCGCCAGCCTGCCCGCCGAGATCCGCCTGTTTCCCCTGCCGGGCTTCGAGCTCATCGGCGATCTTTCCGTGAACACCGGCAAGTGGATGCGGGCCATGAGCGAACGCCTGCGCGCCTGGCTGCACCTGGAAGCCGAGCCCAACGTGGACGTGCTGGAAGCGCCCATGGAGCCGGAGATGGCGGAGGCCGTCTACGAACTGGACCGCTGCATCGAATGCGGCTGCTGCGTGGCCGGTTGCGGCACGGCGCAAATGCGGCCGGATTTCGTCGGCGCCGTGGGCATGAACAAGATCGCCCGTTTTCGTCTCGATCCCCGCGATGTCCGTTCCGACGCCGATTTCTACGAAGTGGTGGGGGACGACAGCGGCGTGTTCGGCTGCATGAGCCTGCTCGGCTGCCACGACGTCTGTCCGAAGCAGCTCCCCTTGCAGACACAGATCGCCTACCTGCGCCGGAGCATGGCCCGGCAGGGATTGTGGTGAGGTTGAATAGAGTTTCCCCCTTTGCAAAGGCTCTTTTCGTTGGCTGTCGATATGCATGAAGGCGCTTGGGGAACTGGCTTCCCCCTTTGGAAAAGGGGGACTGAGGGGGATTTAGCGACACGTGCTTGGGCGATCGCCTCGGAAATCCCCCCTAACCCCCCTTTTTCAAAGGGGGGAACTCCGGTCGCAAGCGTTTCACCAGGTTGGGGTCGGCGCGGGTGAGCTGGTTGAAAGGTCGGCGCTCGCCGACCCGGGTGGAGGAAACCCTGCCACTGCCCATCGCCGGCCACGACGCCGTCTACCTCCTGAAGCGCAGTTCCGCGCGCCGCACCCTGGCTCTGCGCGTCACCGACCGGGGCGAGATCGCCGTCAACGCTCCCCTGCGCCTGCCCCAGCACGAAGTGGATCGCTTCCTGCGACGCCACGCGGACTGGCTGAAGGAGCGGCTGGAATCGGCCCGGACCCGGGTTTTTACCTGGCGCGACGGCGCCGAGCTGCCCTGGCTCGGCGGCAGGCTGACCCTGGTCATGCTTGCGCCGGGAGGCCGACCCGCCGCGCGCCAAGAAATGGACCGGCTGTTCTGCGCCGCGGAGGAAACGGCCGTCGAGACCGTGGTTTCCCACTGGTATCGGCACCAGGCGCGTCCCCTGCTGATGGAGCGCCTGGCCCATCATGCCGCCCGCCTGGGCCGCCCGACCCCGCCGCTGCGCCTGTCCGATGCCCGCACCCGCTGGGGCAGCCTGTCGCCGAAGGGCGTGGTCAGCCTGAACTGGCGCCTGGCCAAGGCTTCCCCGGAAGAGATCGATTACGTGATCTGCCACGAGCTGGCCCATTTCCGGCGGCGGGATCATTCCCCCGCCTTCTGGCGCGAGGTGGAGACCCTGTTCCCCGAGTGGGAGACCGTCAGGCGCCGCTTGCGGCAGAATGGCCCCCTCTATTTCCAGTTTTGAGGTGGTCATGCGCATGCTGCACACCATGCTCCGGGTCGGCGACCTGGAGCGTTCCATCGCCTTCTACACCCAGGTTCTGGGCATGCGCCTGCTGCGCCGCAAGGATTACCCGGAGGGCAAGTTCACCCTGGCTTTCGTCGGCTACGGCGACGAGTCCGAGCACACGGTGCTGGAGCTCACCCACAACTGGGGCGTGGACCGCTACGAGCTCGGCACGGCTTTCGGCCACATCGCCCTGGAAGTGGACGATGCCTACCGGGCCTGCGAGGACGTGGCGGCCAAGGGCGGCAAGGTGACGCGTCCGGCCGGACCCATGAAGCACGGCACCACGGTGATCGCCTTCGTGGAAGACCCGGACGGCTACAAGATCGAGTTCATCCAGAAGGGAAGCCGGGGCGCGTGATTCCCTGGCTGCGCCCTTCCGACCCGTTTCCGCCCCTGGAAACGGCGCTGGTCGAGCCCAACGGCTTGCTGGCGGCGGGCGGCGACCTGTCCGTGCCGCGCCTGCTGGCGGCCTACCGGCGCGGCATCTTTCCCTGGTTCAATCCCGGCGAACCCATCCTGTGGTGGTCGCCGGACCCGCGCATGGTGCTGTTTCCCGCCGAATTCAAGGTTTCCCGCTCCCTCAAGAAACGCCTCGCCCGGGCCGATTACGAGGTGCGGGTGGACACGGCGTTCACCCGGGTGATGGGGGAGTGCGCGGCGCCCCGCGCCGGCGCCGGCGGCACCTGGATTTCCCCCCCGATGGTCGCGGCATACCGCGCGTTGCACGAGGCGGGTCATGCACACTCGTTCGAGACCTGGATCGAAGGCGAAAACGGCCCGGAGCTGGCGGGGGGGCTGTATGGCGTCGCCATCGGCCGGGCGTTCTACGGCGAGTCCATGTTCGCGCGCCGGGCCGACGCCTCCAAGATCGCGCTGGCCCATCTGGTACGCTTTCTCTCGTCCCATGATTTCGGTGTCATCGACTGCCAGATGAATACGCCCCATCTCGCCTCCCTGGGCGCGCGGGAGATTCCCCGGCGCGAGTTCGCCGGGCTGCTCGACCGGTTGACGGCGGAAGCCGGACCGCCGGGCCGATGGACCTTGGAGCTCGTCAACAAGCCCTTAGAATCCCGACCATGAGCTCGCTCAAGGAACTGCCCATCTTCCGCCTCCAGTTCTACCTGACGGCGCCCTATCCCTGCAGCTACCTGCCGGAGCACCTGGCGCGTTCCCAGGTGGCCGCCCCCGGCGGGCTGGTGGATACGGTGGTGTACAGCGAACTGGTGCGCCTGGGCTTCCGCCGCAGCGGCCAGCATGTCTATCGGCCCCGCTGCGACGCCTGCCAGGCCTGCACGCCGGTGCGGATCCTGGTGGACGGGTTCCGGCCTACCCGCGCCCAGCGCCGCTGCCTGGCGCGCAACGCCGATCTCGCCCTGCGGCTGAAACCCCTGGTGTTCGACGAGGCCCATTACCACCTGTACCGGCGCTACCAGGCCGCGCGCCATGCCGGCGGCGGCATGGACCAGGACGACCGGGAGCAGTTCAGAAGCTTCCTCCTGCAAAGCCGGGTGGACAGCGCCCTGGCCGAATTCACCCTGGACGGGGAAGTGGTCATGGTGGCCCTGGTGGACCGGCTCATGGATGGCCTGTCCGCCGTCTACACCTTCTACGAGCCGGAACTGGCGAGGCGCAGCCTCGGCACCTTCGGCGTGCTGACCCAGTTGCGCCTGGCGCGGGAGATGAGCTTGCCCTACCTCTACCTGGGCTACTGGATCGAGGAATCCGGAAAGATGGCCTACAAACAGGGCTTCCAGCCCATCGAGGCCCTGGTCTCGGGGCAGTGGAAGCGCATGGAAGGCTCCGCCTCCGGTCGTTCCTCGACCCCAACTTCAACCCCAACCCGCAAGGAGGCGTGATGGCGGGATTACCCGATGCCGTCGAGCAGGTGCTGCGCATGCACGCGCCTTTCATCCATGCCGTGGTGGGCGCCCTCGCCGATCGCGGACGTTTGCCCGAACTGATGGAAACCCTGGCGGCGGCGGAGCGCCAGGGCTGGCCCCGTCTGGTGGCCGCCCTGCGCCTGATCGTGGACGGCAAGCGGGACGAATCCGTCAAGCTGGGCCTGGACGAGGAAGACCGCATCATCGTCGACGCCGTCCTGCGCGGCCTTACCAACCCCGCCAGCCTGCCGCCCCTGGACCGCCAGGCCGATCCCACCGCCGCCGCGCCGGGCCTGGCCGCCATGATTTCCGCCGCCGCCCGGGGCGACGCCCAGGCCCTGGCCGTCCTGGCCAACATGGCCGAGCAGATGGTGCGCGCCGGCGGCGACATGGCGCGCCTGGGCGGCGTCATGCGGCGGCTGGTGAACGGCGAACGGGATGCCGATCAATTGCTGAAGGGGATGGGCCCGCTCGGGCGGCAACTGCTGCTGGACATCCTGAATGAGTTGGGCAAGTCCGGTCTGCATTAGCCTGCTGTTCCTGGCCCTGGCCGGCTGTTCCCATACCGCCACCCGCGCCACCGGCGTCCAGGAAGAGTTCCAGATCTGCCGGGAGGACGATCGGGTCCGCCACCAGGACGGTGGCGAAATCCAGGCGGCTCGCGTGGCCGGATTGCTGGATGCCGCCGTGGCCCGGGTGGAAAGCGTCCATGGGCTGCCGTTCCTGCGTCCGCCCCAGGTTCATGTCTGTGTCACGATGACCTGTTTCCAGCGCCTGGTTCCGGGTACGGGCTATTCGGCGGCCGTCCTGCCGGGAGATCTGCTGGTGCTTTCCCCAAGCCTGTTCGAGCGCGAATCGGACCGGTTACCGGGCATCCTGACCCATGAACTGTCCCACCTGCACCTGGGCCAGCGCCTCGGCCATTACACTCCCTGGCTGCCGGTCTGGTTCCACGAAGGCCTGGCCACCCATGTCGCCAAGGGGGGCGGCGCGGAATTCGCCAGCGACCTGCAGGCCCGCGTGGCCTGGGAGGAGGGCCGGCAAGTGGATTTCAGCCGTCTCGACGTACCCGGACGGCGTCATCGCGCCGGCGAGTTCGGCCTCAACATCCACGAGTTCTACCGTCAGTCCTGGCGCTTCGTGGCATACCTGGAACAACGCGACCCCGCCGCCTTCGCCGCCATGCTCGCCGCCATCCAGGCCGATACGGATATCACCATTTCCGTCGCCGACGCCTACAATGCCGGCCTGGAGCGGCTGGAGCAGGATTTCATCCAGGCCGGCCGCTAACGAGGAGACGAAAAAAAATGGCGGATGACGATTTCCTGGTGCCGGTGCGCAAGTCCGAGATCGAACTCGGCAAGCCGCTGCCGTTTTCCATTTACGACGCGTCGCGCAACCTGCTGCTCAGCCGCGGCGTGATCGTGCGCAGCGAGCATCAGATCGAGGCCCTGCTGGAGCGCGGCCTGTTCCGCGAAAGTCGCCGCCAGCGCCCGGAATACACCCAGTCCGCGCTGGAGGAGGGTGCTAGCGGGTCGGCGGGCGGCACGCCCAAGCCCCAGGAGGAGTCCCTCAGCTTCGATGCCATCAAGCTGATGCCGGACGACACCCTGCAACTGCAACCGCTTCTGGAAGGCCAGACCGAGCGCTTCACGGTGCGGGTCATCGGCCTGATGAAACCCAAGAGCGTGCTGGTCACCGCCCCCGTGGTGGACGGCAAGCTGATCTTTATCCGCGACGGCCAGACCTTCCTGGTGCGCGCCTTCTCGGGCCTCAATGTCTGCGCCTTCAAGGCCAGGGTATTGAAGGCCCAGTTGCAGCCCTTTCCCTACCTGCACCTGTCCTATCCCGACACGGTCCAGGCCATGCGCATCCGCAAGGCCATGCGCGCGCCGGCCGGCATCATCGTCGCCGTGCACGAGGGCGAGGACGGCAAGCAGGTCGGCGCCGGCAAGATGGTGGATATCAGCGTCGGCGGCACCAAACTGCTTTCACCCACGTCGCTGGGCAAGAAGGACCAGACCCTGTGGCTGTCCTTCAAGGTCCGCCTGGGCGACATGGAGGAGTACGTGAAAACCCCGGCCATCATCCGCTCCCTGGGCGAGGAGGACGACGAACAGGGCAAGCCCATGAAGTCCTTCGGCATGCAGTTCGGCGAACTCAACCAGGCCCAGCGCCTGATCATCATGAACCTGGTGTATCAGCACCTCCTCAAGGAAGAGAACGTCTGATGCGGCAATACCTCGACCTCCTGCGCCACGTCCTGGCCAACGGCACCCGCAAGGACGACCGCACCGGCACCGGCACCCTCTCGGTATTCGGCCACCAGATGCGCTTCGACCTGGGCGAGGGCTTTCCCCTGCTCACCACCAAGAAGGTCCACCTCAAGTCCATCATCCACGAACTGCTGTGGTTCCTGCAGGGCGACACCAACATCAAGTACCTGAAGGACAACGGCGTCAGCATCTGGGACGAATGGGCCGACGAGCAGGGCAATCTCGGCCCCATCTACGGCTACCAGTGGCGCTCCTGGCCGGCCCGGGACGGCCGCCATATCGACCAGATTTCCGAGGTGCTGCAAACCCTGAAAAGCAACCCGGATTCCCGCCGCATCATCGTCTCGGCCTGGAACGTGGGCGAACTGCCCTACATGAAGCTGCCCCCCTGCCACGCCTTCTTCCAGTTCTACGTGGCCGACGGCAAGCTGAGCTGCCAGCTCTACCAGCGCAGCGCCGACATCTTCCTGGGCGTGCCCTTCAACATCGCCAGCTACGCCCTGCTCACCCTGATGATCGCCCAGGTGACGGGCCTCAAGCCCGGCGACTTCGTCCACACCCTGGGCGACGCCCACATCTACCTCAACCACCTGGAGCAGGTGAACCTGCAACTGTCCCGCGACACCCGCGCCCTGCCCAGCATGAAGCTCAACCCGGCGGTCACCGACCTGTTCGACTTCAAGTTCGAGGACTTCACGCTGGAGGGGTATGACCCGCATCCGGGCATCAAGGCGCCGGTGGCAGTTTGAAATGCAGGATTTACCGGCCGAGAATTTTTGGTAGGGCGCAATAACCGAAGGGCATTGCGCCGAATGCTTCATCCGGTGCAATACGGCTGGCGCCTATTGCACCCTACGCGGGCTGTGATTAATGATGTTAGCCATCATGCTGAATTTAGGATGATTTATGCAAACAATACGCTACGCCGATGAAAAAGAAGTCACTTTACCCTTTCTTCTTGATTTATTTCAGCATGCCCAATACGAGGCATCTATCAACGACGATGGGGTGTTTATGGTACTGGCTGAAACCGCGCTGGTGTCTATAGATATCCTCACGGCCGAGAATGTTAGGCTAATTCGCTTAACCTCCAATGTACAAATGAAAGATGCCGCCCCATCGAACAAAAAACTGCTTTCGCTAATAAACTGAACAATGGGGTAATTATGGCTCGATTCTCTATTCTTGAAACGGATCATCAGGCAATGAATGTTGTCTATCAACTGCCTTTCTGGGGCGGGATAGACGCTTATCACATACTCGCCGCGTTTCGTTTGTTCACGTACGTATATGCTGGCGTTCCATCAATCATGGATTCCGAGCATCTGATTGACTACGGCACCTATCCTCAACTGAATGAACCGCAGCCAGTTGGTCGTGTACTTAACTAACGCCTGCCATGTCCAACAATCGGGTCAATAGGGACCGGCAAATGCGGGCCTTGACTTTTGGCAAAGCCTAGCGCGCTAAACGTTTGAGCACCGCAATCCGAATGTGAGCCACCATACCAGATGAGCCTTGTAAAGTCGGGGAGTGAAATCGTGACGGAATCCATGGCTAGATACGCCGCATATTCATGCTGTATCTATTTTATAATAACAGGCTGGTGATGGGTGAGGTTTTCATGCGGCATGGATTTCCAGCGTACACGTCTATTTTGCCGTCGACATCACATTGGGCGTCGAGAATGTTTCGATGAACTTAATAGTCCAAGATCAACCCATGAAGAAAGTGGCAAGAGATCAGATTGCGAGGATATTTTGCAATAACCACAATATCCAAACAGACTCCATCATGGAGAATCTAAAGACCTTAATTGCCGAAACTTACGCACCATTTCTATTGTTTATAGAGTGTTTAGATTCCAAGGGCTTTAAGTCGAGAGACAATCCATTCGATGGCTTTTTTATCTATATGCTGCACAGAGCTTCCAATGTATTCGGCGGCATGGCAACCCTGATTGCATCGGGACATCTTCAAGAGGCCGAGGCCTTATCTCGTTCTTTGGCCGAGTCATCACTAAAAATCATCCACCTAAATAAAGGGGACGTGCCAAGCAATATTGCCCAATATCTTGCCAGTTACTTTTCCGAGTCATCGTGGAAAACAAAGCAATGGAAAACGGCGATTAGCAACTGCGACATTCATCCGCACAACAAACTAATACAGGATAAAACTGAAACAGAGGAACAGGCAAAAGAAGTTTGCCGCATGTTTATAGAAGCGGCAGGATGTAAGTGGCCAGAGAAGACTCAATCTATAAGCGCCGAAAAACTATTCAAAGACCTTGACAAGGAACTTGAATACAGGACTGTATATCGTGCAATGTGTGGTCAGCCGCACCAAAATCCAGAAGATATTGTCAATGGTTTGCTATGTTCTTTGTCGAGTAACGATAAAATTGAGCGTAGTCGCAAAGAAGAAAAGCATTGCTTTAGTGTTTTTATTTGCCTGTGGGGCGTTCGGTATCATTTGGAATCAATTGCTACATTGGCAAAGTATTTTTCATTTAACGCGGCGCTTGTTCAATCTAATCGAGCCACTGAAGCCATAATTGAATTGCAGACAATTATCCACAATGCTTCAAAAGAATGTCAATTTCCAGCCGGATGGGTAAGAAATGCTGTCGATGGAATCTGATGTAACACCCAACATGGCTATCGAGGTGGACGCCCCAAATGCTGCGTATTATGGCCGTCCCTAACCTCTACGTTAGGCTTTACAGCTATGCATGACGAGCGCTACTACGAACAGGTTGCCGAAGAGATACGTCTTATTGGCCCAAGGCCTGGTCTATGGGCCAAATCATTTGCAGAAGCAAATGGTGATGATGAAGAGCCAAAGCCTTTATCTACGTTACAGAGCTGAACAAATTGAGCACGAAGTAATAATGCAAGCGAAAATTGGGCTCTATGCCGTTCTGTGTGGAAGTTGACGGTCATATTCTATGGACGTAGTGGCCGAACGATCGAGGGACGGCGGGCGCCAACGGATTGGCCGGCAAGTGCTTGAGCTTCGACATCCTCAGGTAAGCGATGGCGATGAAGTTCTCGGTCTTGCGGAAGCCGCGCGCGGCCGTTTTGGCCTGCTGCAACAAGCCGTTCATGGCCTCGACGAAGGCATTGCTGCGGCCGTCAAGCATGCCCTGCAGCACCCCGTCGAGGCGCTCGATCAAGGTCTTGGCCAGCCGCTTGAAGGGTTCCAGCCGGCAGCGCCGTGCCCAGGACAGCCAGGCGTTCAATGCCTGCCGCGCCAAGGCTTCGTCATTGCTCCGAACCGCGTGGGCATACACCTCGCGCAATCCCTGCTTCAGCCGCCAGGCCCGCGCGCTCTTCAGGTTCGAGCGTTGCAGCCAGTGCATGGCGTCGGTCTGCTTGCGGTTCCACTGCTCGGGATTCTTGCGCATCGCCCAGAACAGCCGTTTGACGCCCTGCCTGTCCGTGGCTCCGACCGCCTCGCGCACCGCCGCCGCCGAGGTGCGCATCTCTTCGCGTCGCACCGCGTCCATCGCCTCGTTCGCCAGGGCAATGACATGAAAGCGGTCGTAGCTGATGCTGGCCCCGCGGCAATGCCCGTTCCGCGCCCTTGGTGTAGGCGGCACTCATGTCCATGCAGACATGTTCGACGGCGGCCGGGTCGCCGCCGTGCTCAGCCAGATCCTTGGCGAAGGCCACCAAGGTGGACTGGTCGCGCCCTGGGCAGGCGAACAGCAGGCGCTTTTGCTCCAGATCATGCACGACCGTGATGTAGTCATGCCCCTTCTTGGCACTGGTCTCGTCGACACCGATGCGGCGAACGCCGCGCATGTCGTCCTGGGCGCGCGCCAACGGAATGTAATGGGCCAGGCGCGTCCAAAGGCGTTTGGCCGCCACCCGCAGCAGCCCGGCCGCCTGGCTGACCGGCAACTCCCGGCACAGCGACAGGGCCAGGGCCTCGAACAGCAGGGGTGAAGCTACCTGCCTTCCCGCGCTCAGGGCACCGGGGCCTGTGTCGTCTTGCCACATCCCCCGCAACGCACGCGCGGTAGGTCGGCGTGCAGCCAGGCTTCGTACTGGAAGAAATCCAGATGCCGCCAGCTGCGTGCCACGCGGTCATGAATAGGCTGTTCCGCCGCCCCGCAGGCCGGGCAGGTCAGTTGTTTCACCGCACACGCCACCTGGAAGTCGATCCGGCGCTTGGCCGTGTCGAGTTCGATGTCTTTGACTTCCCACGGTGCCTGCAAGCCCAGGGCGGTCGTGAACAGCGTTTCGATGGAGAGATTCATGCCGGTTTCGGTCAGGTCGTGAGGGTGGGGATTGGAACTGGTGCCGCCAGCTTTAGGAAGTCAAGTTCCACTGGAAACGGCATAGAGCCGAAAATTGCCGCTCAAGCTGAGGCGGATCAACAAAGAAAAAAATGGCAGCAGGATGAAGAAGAACGTAAATATTTAGCAAAATCCGAAGGCGTCACGCCAATCCATCTTATTTTGATTGGATTGCTTCTGCTAATGCTAATCTTGCTCCTAATTCGGTAGCACGCAATAATCTGAGGGCAATGCACCAAATGTTTCATCCGTGCAATACGGCTGGCGCCTATTGCACCCTACGCGGTGCTGGATTCCGAGGGAGGATCGTAACGCCATGACTCAGGACTTTCGCCAGCCAGGCCCCACGGTGATCGAATCGGCAACAGGCCAGCCGCCGGCGGTTGAACGGGGCCGCCGCATCGTCATCATGGCGTTGTTCGCGAGCGCCATGGTGTTCTTCTGCGCGGGGCTGTGGCTCATGACCATGGAACAGCCGTTTATCTCCGCCGATCTGGTTCCCATGCTGGGGCCCACGCTGATTCTCGTCGCGATTTGCGATGTCATCGCGGCGCGCTTCCTGAAATGGTCCTGGGCGCGCCAGCCCGGGTAGGGCGCAATAACCGAAGGGCATTGCGCCGAATGTTCTTCATCCGGTGCAATACGGCTGGCGCCTATTGCACCCTACGTCTGGGGCGTTTGGCATTCAGGGGGGGCTGAACATGCCTGACTACCGCCGTGCCTGGCATCCGGGCGGCACCTATTTCTTCACGGTCAATGCCTTGCGGCGGCGGGACAACGACTTGCTGATCCGGCATATCCAGGTTCTACGCGAGGTGGTGCGGCAGGTGCGCCATGACCATCCTTTCACGATTCATGGCTGGGTGGTGTTGCCGGATCATCTGCATTGCGTCATCGAGCTTCCACCGGGCGACATGGACTTTGCCGTGCGCTGGCGGCTGATCAAGGCGGGATTCTCCAAGCGTTTGCCCAAGGATGAACGGCGTTCAGCGACGCGGCGGGCACGGGGTGAACGGGGAATCTGGCAGCGGCGGTATTGGGAGCATCTGGTCCGTGACGACAGGGATTACGCGGCGCACATGGACTATGTGCATTTCAATCCTGTGAAGCATGGCCATGTGAATCGGGTGTCGGACTGGCCTTATTCCACGTTCCATCGGCTGGTGGAGGCCGGGGTCTATTCTGTGGATTGGGCGGGGAGCGCGGGGGCGGATGCGTTGGTTTGCCCGGATTGAGTTGTGGCGCAATGCGCTGCGCTTATTGCGCCCTACGTCGGATCAACGAACCAGGCGGTGAAGGAGTCGTGCCATGCGAAATCCTCTGTTCTTCTGGACGGTCATGTTGATGATGGGTATGAGCGCGGGAAGCGCGGCGGGTGGCGAATCGGTGCCTCTGCCCCCGGCCCGGACGTCGGGTGGCATGCCGCTGATGGAGGCGCTGAAGGCGCGCCACAGCACGCGGGAATTCGACGCCCGACCGTTGTCCTCCGAGTTGCTGTCGAACCTGCTCTGGGCCGCCCAGGGCGTGAACCGGCCCGATACCGGCAAGCGCACCGCGCCCAGCGCCCGGGATTGGCGCGAGATCGATGTCTATGTGTTCGTCAGGGAAGGCGTGTCCGTCTATGAACCCGCCACCCACAGCCTGCGCCGGGTGGCGGACAGGGACCTGCGCGCCTTGACGGGTACCCAGGATTTCCCGGCGACGGCGCCCTTGAACCTGGTCTACGTGGCCGACCTGGGGCGCATGGCGGATGCCACCGACGACAACAAGCGGCTGTATTCCGCCACGGATGCCGGCTTCATCGCCCAGAATGTGTACCTGTTCTGCGCCTCGGCGGGGCTGGGCACGGTGGTGCGGGGCTCCGTGGACCGGGAGGCGCTGAGCGCCGCCCTGGGCTTGAAAGAGAACCAGCGGATCATCCTGGCTCAGTCGGTGGGGTATCCGAGGTAGGGGGTGGGTTTTTGGCGCAATGCGCTGCGCTTATTGCGCCCTACTTGAAGCGGGCCCGGGGTTATTCATTCGCATCCATGCCAAGCGAGCCGCGCGCGATGCCTGACTGGCGCCCGGCCGCTACAGCCCGCCGCCCCAGCGGTGCTGCCAGGCGACGCCGTAAATGTCGAAATCGGTGCCGGTACGCATGGTGACGCCGCTGCTGGCGTAGAGCTTGATGGAGTTGTGGCGGTCCACCGGCAGGGCCAGGGTGGCGCCGATGCGGGTGGATTCCTGCAGGTCGTTGCCCTTCACGCCGTCCAGGGTGGTGCGCCCGCCGGTCAGATAGGTCCCCGTCAGGGCGGCCCAGATGCCGGAAGTGAAGCCGTAGACCAGGTGTCCCTGCAGCGTATAGATGGGGTCCTGCTCGCGGTGCTTGCCGCCGAAGAAATCGTCGTTGTCGCCGAAGAAGGTGGCCGCCGTGGACAGTTCCAGGGTCCAGGGCCCCCAGGCCTTCGAGACGCCGATCTCGGGCTTGACGAACCAGCGATTGGTGCCGATGTTGACCAGCCTGTCGTCATCGTATTGCCCGACGGGCAGCGACACCTGCACGCTCGCGCCCACGATCAGGTCCTGCTCATAGCTCCTGAAATCCCGCAGGGAGAGGGCGGGGGCGCCATGGAAATTGATGGAGAAGCGCAGGCGGGGATCGCCCAGGCCGGTGACCTCCCGGGACACGGGAGTTCCCAGGTACTCCGCATCGCCGGAAAGGGAGGCGTAGGGCACCACCACGTCGAACTTCGCCGATTTGCCCCCCACGTCCAGGGTGCGGGCGTAGGCGACCAGGCCGGAGTGGATTTCCAGGTTGGCATCGGTCAGGGGGGCCGAGGGATCGAACACCAGCCCGCCTTCCGTGTAGATGTAGCCCGCGATCAGGAAATTGACCCCGACGGGTGCGTTCGAATAGGCCCGCGGCTCGATTTCCTGGGCTTGCGCATGGCCTATTACATGACCCATTGACAGTACGAGGACGATGGCCGACAGGCTGCTAGGCTTCATGGTGCAACAGTGATGGGTGGATGGAGGGGCGTGCTTCAAGCGGAGGGGTGGGGTACATCGGTGGAGGCTGGAGGGTTCGTTTCGCCATCAACGGATGGTGGATTTGCTGATGGTGGGCTTGCGCGTGGGTCAGTCCCCCCGCGGGGACTGACCACAAGACACCCGATCAGTCCTTGACGTCCCGGGCTTGCGCGCGGGCATCCTGCTTAGCGTCCCGCTTGTCCTGCCGGCATTCCGGCCGGCTTTTCTCGTCGCCCGCGCGGCATTCCTGCTTGGTGTCACGGGCATCCTGGCGACCGGACTGCCTGGTGTCGCGGGCATCCCGACGGAGTTCCCCCCTGTCGGTCGAATAAGCCGTGACCGGCATGATCAGCAGTCCGCCGGCGATGAGGACGCTCGAGACAATGGCCTGAAAACCGATGTTTCTTTTCATGATTTGCTTCCTCTGAACGGTGAACTTCAAACACCCTGGTGGACGGCGGCAGTCGGGAAACCGGGGATGGCGCGCGGCAATGAGGCAATCAACCCGCAAGCCTGATATTAAGCCCGCGCGGGGCGCGATAACCAAAGGACATTGCGCAGAATTTGCTTTGTCCGGCGCAATACGGCTTCCGCCTATTGCACCCTACTTGAAACGGCCACGGGGTTATTCATCCGCATCCATATGGAGCCAGCCGCTTGCCATGCCTGACTACCGCCGCACCTGGCATCAGGGTGGCCCTATTTCTTACGCTCAATGCCTTGCTGCGGCGGGGCAGCGACTGGCTGACCCGGAATATCCAGGATCTTCGCGATGTGGTTCGGCAGGTACGCCATGACCATCCGTTCCTGATCCATGGCTGGGTGGCGTTGCCGGATCACCCGCACCGCGCCATCGAGATCGCACCTGTGAGGCTCCTTCCTGTCAGATTCGGCGTCAGGTCGTGGCGCGTTACAATTCCCTTCGTTACCTCTCGGAGATCAATCATGAATTTCAGCATCGAGTGCGAGGAAGAGATTGATGGCCGCTGGATTGCCGAGATTCCGCAGCTTCCCGGCGTCCTGTGCTACGGCACGACTGCCGACGACGCCATGTCGAAAGCGGAAGTGCTTGCCCTTCGTGCCATGGCCGAGCGCCTTGAGCATGGTGAGTCGCATCCCGTCGAGATCAGGATTTCTCTCCCCCTCGCCGCATGAGTCAGTGGCCATCCATTAAAGCCAAGCGGTTGCTTGCGGCGCTGTTTGGTATTGGATGGAAACTGAAACGACAGTCTGGTTCTCACCGCACTTTGTCCCGCGAAGGCTGGCCCGACGTCGTCTTCGCCTTTCACGACGGCGAGGAGATCGGCCCTCGGATGCTCGCCCGTCTTGCTAAGCACACTGGCATCACTCCCCAAGACTTGTAGTCCGGTAGGCCGTAATAACCGAAGGGCATTGCGCCGAATGTTCTTCATCCGGTGCAATGCGGCTGGTGCTTATTGCCCCCCATATCGCACCCCATCTCGCACCCCACAAGCTTGGCTTGCCCTATCCTGAAGCATGGCTGACACAGCGACCGTATTCCGGGCCAGGGGACTCACCAAGGTCTATCGCATGGGGGAAGTGGAGGTGCACGCCCTGCGCGGCATCGACCTGGAGTTCCGCGCGGGGGAACTGGTGGTGCTGCTGGGGCCGTCCGGCAGCGGCAAATCCACCTTGCTGAACATCCTGGGCGGGCTGGATACGCCCACGGCGGGGGAGGTGTTCTACCTGGAGCGCAACCTCTCGGCCGCCGACGAGGAGGCCCTGACCCTGTTCCGGCGCGATCACGTGGGCTTCGTGTTCCAGTTCTACAACCTGATCCCCAGCCTGACCGCCCGGGAGAACGTGGCGGCGGTGACCGAGATCTCCCGGGCGCCCATGCGGCCGGAGGAGGCCCTGGCCCTGGTGGGCCTGGGCGAGCGCCTGGATCATTTTCCGGCCCAGCTTTCCGGCGGCGAGCAGCAGCGCGTGGCCATCGCCCGGGCCATCGCCAAGAACCCGGCGGTGCTGCTGTGCGACGAACCCACCGGCGCCCTGGATTCCGCCACCGGCGTCATCGTCCTGGAGGCCCTGGAGAAGGTGAACCGGGAACTGGGCACGCTCACCGTACTGATCACCCACAACGCCGGCATCGCCGACATGGCCGACCGGGTGATCCGGCTTTCCGACGGGCACATCGTCGAGGAGCGGCGCAATGCGGTGAAGCGGGCGGCCAGGGAGTTGAGCTGGTGATGCCTTTCATGTCCCAGACCCGCACATATGGGCTTTCCCGCCCAGGGATAGACCTGAAACTCCCCCTCCCCGCCTCCCCCGCCAGCGGGGGAGGAGCTTTTCTCCCTCCCCGCCAGCGGGGAGGGTGGGGGTGGGGAGGCTTCTCCGGGTGCCGTAAGGCGCATCCATGACCGCCCTCAACCTCAAGCTCCTGCGCGATCTCTGGAACATGCGTGGCCAGGCCCTGGCCATCGCGGCGGTCATCGCCGGCGGCGTGGCGACCCTGGTGATGGCCCTGTCCACCTATGATTCCCTGCTCGGCACCCGGGACCTGTTCTACCGGGATTACCGTTTCGCCCAGGTGTTCGCCAGCCTGAAGCGGGCGCCGGACGGGCTTGCCGCCCGCCTGGCCGAGATCCCCGGTGTGGAGCGCCTGGAGACCCGGGTGGTGGCGGTGGTGAAGCTGGAGGTGGAGGGCTTCACCGATCCGGTCACCGGCGTGCTCGCCTCCCTGCCCAACACGGGCCAGCCCCTGCTCAACACCCTGCATCTCAAGCGGGGGCGCTGGCTCACGCCTTACAGTGGCGACGAGGTCATCGTCAGCGATACCTTCGCCGACGCCCACGGCCTGCATCCCGGCGACAGGATCCACGCGGTCATCAACGGCAAGCGCAAGGCCCTGACCCTGGTGGGCGTGGCCCTGTCGCCGGAATACGTCTACCAGATCGCCCCGGGGGCCATGTTCCCGGACTTCAAGCGCTACGGCGTGCTGTGGATGGGACGCCACGCCCTGGCCGCCGCCTACGACATGGACGGCGCCTTCAACAGCGTTTCCCTCACCCTGGCCCCGGGTGCCAACGAACGTGCGGTGATCGACCGCCTCGATGGCCTGCTGGCCCGCTACGGCGGCATCGGCGCCTACGGTCGCAAGGATCAGTTCTCCAACCGCTTCCTGTCCGAGGAACTGAAGCAGTTGCAGACCACCGCGACGGTGTTTCCAAGCATTTTCCTGGGCGTCGCCGCCTTCCTGCTCAACGTGGTGGTGACCCGCCTGATCGCCACCCAGCGGGAGCAGATCGCCATCCTCAAGGCCTTCGGCTACCGCCCCCTGGCCATCGGCTGGCATTACCTGAAGCTGGTCATGGCGGTGGCCCTCATCGGCGTGGCCGGCGGCGTCGCCCTGGGGGCCTGGTTCGGCCACGGGCTGGCGGGGGTGTACATGGAGCTGTATCGCTTCCCCTACCTGGACTATGTCCTGCGCCCCGGCGTCATCGCCATCGCCCTGGCGGTGACCGGCTTCGCCGCCGTGAGCGGCACCCTGCTGGCGGTGGGGCGAGCCATGCGCCTGCCGCCGGCGGAAGGCATGCGGCCGGAGACGCCGGTGGCGTACCGGGCCACGCTGCTGGAACGCCTGGGCCTGCAACGGCTGCTGAGCCAGCCCTCGCGCATGATCCTGCGCCACATCGAACGGCGGCCCCTGAAGTCGATGCTCACGGTGTTCGGCATCGCCTGCGCCGGCGGCCTGATGATGGTGGGCAACTACCAGCGCGGCGCCATCGATTTCATGGTGGATGTGCAGTTCCGCCAGGCCGCCCGGGAGGACCTGGCCGTGACCTTCATCGAACCCACCAGCAGCCGCGCCCTGCATGAACTGGCCCAACTGCCCGGCGTGCGCCACGTGGAGGGCTTCCGCGACGTGTCCGCCAACCTGCGCTTCGGCCAGTACCACTACCGCGCCGCCCTCTACGGCATCGAGCCGGAGGGGCGTTTGCACCGCTCCCTGGACAGCGCGTTGCGGCCGGTGGCGGTGCCGCCGGACGGCGTCGTGCTCACCGATCACCTGGCCAACAACATCCTGCGCGTGAAGCCGGGGGACCTGCTCACGGTGGAGGTGCTGGAAGGCAACCGCCGCGTGGTCCAGGTGCCGGTGCTGGGCATCACCAAGCAGTATCTGGGTGTGTCCGCCTACCTGCGGCGGGATTCCCTCAACACCCTGCTGCGCGAGGGCGACGTGGTGACCGGCGCCTATCTCGCCCACGCGCCGGAGGCCGCCACGGCCCTGTACGCGAAACTGCACGAACGCCCCCGGGTGCTGGGCATGGTGGCCCACGCCGCCGCCATCCGCAGCTTCTACGACACCCTGGGCGAGTTCGTGCTGTTCTTCAACATGGTGGCCACCCTGCTGGCCGCGACGATTGCATTTGGCGTGGTCTACAACAGCGCCCGCATCGCCCTGTCCGAGCGGGGCCGCGAGCTGGCCAGCCTGCGCGTGCTGGGTTTCACCCATGGCGAGATCGCCTATATCCTGCTGGGGGAACTGGCCGTGCTGACCCTGGCGGCGATTCCCCTGGGCTTCCTGGTGGGCGCCGGCCTGTGCGGCATCCTGGTGGTGGTGTTCGAGTCGGACCTGTACCGCCTGCCCCTGGTGCTGGAGCCCTACAATTTCGCCCTGGCCGCGACGGTGGTAGCGGTCTCCGCCGTCGTCTCCGGCCTGCTGGTGTGGTACCGGCTGGGCCGGCTGGATTTGGTTGGCGTGCTTAAGACGAGGGAATGAGGGGTGTCATGGACGCGCGGGCTATCCACAGGGCGTTGAACTTGCTTGAAGTCGAGGCCTCCCCACCCCGGCCCTCCCCACAGGTGGGGAGGGAGCAACCCCCTCCCCCGGGAGCGGGGGAGGCCGGGAGGGGGAGGGATGTGGCGCTTCCAGCGCACGCGGAGGATTGGGGTATCTCACCATGAAATGGCGTGGACGCATCGTTTACCTGCTCATCGCCCTGGCGCTGATCGCCGCCATCGGCTACGGCTTCATGCCCCGGCCCGTGCCGGTGGAACTGGTGGCGGCCCGCAAGGGCGACCTGGCCGTGACCGTGGAGGAAGAGGGCAAGACCCGGGTGCGCGAGCGCTACGTGGTGGCCGCGCCGGTGGCGGGCCAGGCCCGCAGGATCACGCTGAAGGTGGGCGACGCCGTCGCCGCCGGCCAGGTGGTGGCCTTCATCGAGCCGGCCCGCTCCGCCAGCCTGGACCCGCGCAGCCGGGCCCAGGCCCGGGCCCGGGTGGAATCGGCCCAGTCCGCCCTGCTGGCCGCCCGGGAGAACGCCCGCGCCGCCGCCGCCGAGGCGCGCCTGGCCGAGCAGGAACTGGCCCGGGCCGAGTCCCTGGGCAAGGCCAGCTTCGTCTCCCAGGCCGCCGTGGACCAGGCCCGCGGCCGCCTGCAGGCCAGCCAGGCGACCCGGCAGGCCGCCGACTATGCGATCCAGGTGGCTCAGCATGAAGTCGCCGTAGCCCGGGCCGCCCTCACCGAGGCGGACGCCCCCGCCACCCGCGCCGGCCGCTCGCCGGAAATCCTGGCCGTCACCGCGCCGGTGGCCGGCCGGGTCCTGGCCGTGCCCCACGAGAGTGAAGGCGTGGTGCAGGCGGGCCAGTCCCTGGTGGAGATCGGCCATCCCGGCACGCTGGAAGTCATGGTGGAAGTGCTGTCCACCTCGGCGGTGAAGATCGGCGTCGGTTCCAAGGTCCTGCTGGACCGCTGGGGCGGCGCCCGCGCCCTGCAAGGCCGCGTGCGCGTGGTGGAGCCGGCCGGCTTCACCAAGGTCTCCGCCCTGGGGGTGGAGGAGCAGCGGGTGCGGGTGCTGGTGGATATCGTCTCGCCGGGCGAGGAATGGAAATCCCTGGGCGACGGCTACCGGGTCGAGGCCGCCTTCGTGCTGTGGGAAGGCTCGGACCTCTTGCTGGCCCCCGCCAGCGCCCTGTTCCGGCGCGGCGACGGCTGGGCCGTGTTCGTCGCCGAGGCGGGCCGCGCCCGGTTGCGCGACGTGAAGGTGGGGGAGCGCAACGGCCTGGAAGCCCAGGTGCTCGACGGCCTGAAGGCCGGCGAAGAGGTCATCGCCCATCCGGACGAGAAGATCGCTGAGGGGACGCGGGTGGTGGCGCGGCCGAAATAAGAGGCTATTTCAGTGGGGCTCGGGCCCCGCGCCCACTTGGAGGCGGTTGAAGGTTTTTTCCCCCTTTGTAAAGGGGGATGGAGGGGGATTTCGATGTCGGTCGCCTTGGCTGACCACCGTTAAATCCCCCCCGGCTTCCCTTCACCGCCCCCGCTGAAATACCCTTGGCCCCTCCGCGCCAGCCCCAACCGATCCCACCCATGCCCGAACATTCCGCCCCCATCCTGTCAGTCATCGCCGCCATGGCGAGGAACCGCGTCATCGGCATCCGCAACACGCTGCCCTGGCGGCTGCCGGAGGACCTGAAGCACTTCAAGGCCCTGACCATGGGGCATCACATCGTCATGGGGCGCAAGACCTACGAATCCATCGGCAAGCCCCTGCCGGGGCGGACCACGGTGATCGTCACGCGGGATGCGAATTACCGGGTGGAAGGCTGTCTCGTCGCCAATTCCCTCGACGCCGCCGTCGCCGCCTGCGGCCATGATCCGGAAATCTTTTTCGTCGGCGGCGCCGATCTCTACGCCCAGGTGCTGCCCCGGGCGGAACGGCTCTATCTCACCGAAATCCAGGCCGAATACGAGGGCGATGCCTGGTTCCCGGCCTTCGACCTGGGCGAATGGCGCGAGACGGAACGGAACAGGCAGGTGAATGCGGACGGGCTGGGTTACGACTTCGTCGTCTACCGGCGCCGCCAAGGCCCGGTAGCTTCAGGCCGGGACCCTCAGGCCGGCACCCGCTCCCGGTAATAGCGGGCGGCGGCGTCGACGAGCACCTTGATGTCGTGCTGGGTAAGGCCCGGATGGGCGTCGTGGATCACCCGCGCCGCCCAGTATTCCGTGGTGCCGCCGTTGATGCCCGTGTCTTTCTGGAAGAAGGGCTCCACCCGCGTGATGATCTCTTCGAAGATTTCCCTGAGATCCACACGTTTGCGGCGTTCGGGGACGGCCTGATCGGGGGTGTCGGGATCCATGGGTGCTCTCCGATTGCTTCGAGAACCCTTTATCGGCCCATGGCCTTCAGGCTTGAAACTATTCGCGGATTGCTTGACCTCGATCAGGTGGTCGCGGCGAATCAGGCCCCCAAGGCAAGACCGGGCCGCCCGTTCCAGGCGGGCCGGGCGCCTATTCCTCCAGGCAGATTTCCCGCCGCGCCACCGCCAGGGCGGTGCGGGCCAGCAGGCCGGCGATGACCACCGTGGTGATGCCGAGCAGGATGCCGGCCAGGCGCAGGAAGACGATGCCGCCGGTGTGCTCGAACATGGCCAGGGTGGCCAGGGTGATGGCGGCCAGGGGGAAGGAGTAGGCCCACCATGACAGGAAGAACTTGAGCCGCATGAACCAGCGCAGCTGGGCGAACAGCAGCAGGGTGAAGAACAGGGCGCCGTGGTAGAGCACATGGGCGAAGGCATCCAGTTCACCGGTCAGCTTGAGGTAGGACAGGAAGCCCACCGCCGGCGGCGCGATGAGGATGAACAGGGTGGGCATGAGCCGTTCCGGCAGGCTGCCGTGGAAGATCACCCGGTAGAAGATGATGGTCAGCAGCACCGGCCAGAACAGGAGCCCGACGCTGAAGAAGAACCAGGAAATCTCCACCGGCGCGTGCGTGACGCCGACGATGGGCACCAGGATGTTGCCCACCACGGGGATGAACCAGGCGGGGTTGAGATGAACGATCTCGAACTTGCTCTGGTGCATCCACTGGGTAATGGCGTAGAGGGTGAGGAGCAGGTGCAGGCCCGTGCCCGCCAGCCAGAGCAGCTTGGAATAGGGCGCGCTGACCGGCAGCCAGGCGATGGACAGCAGGAGCAGCGCGATGCTCACCGCGGGCACGAAATTCATCTTGACCGGATGGCTCCACTCCCTGGCCGCCTCGGGGCGATGCCGGATGACCTTCACGGTGTACAGCGCCGCCAGCAGGGCGAACAGCGTGGTCGCCAGGATCAGCAGCCAGGGGCTGAGGGAAACGGGCAGGGCGAGCAGTTCCTCCGCCTTGCGCCAGGCCAGGGTCAACCCGCCCAGGCCCATGATCATGGCGAACCAGGCGACGGGGAAGTGTCGCAGGCGGGGGGCGGGGGTGTCGGGCATGGTGGGTGAAGGGTGAAGGGTGAAGGGTGAAGGGTGAAGGGTGAAGGGTGAAGGGTGTGAAGGGTGAAGGGTGAAGGGTGAAGGGGGATTGGTGATCGGTGAAGAGGGGGTAATCACCACCCCCTACCCACTCACCGACCTCCGCCCGTTACAGAGGATTCCGAATCGACAGCAAGCCGCGGATCATGCCGGCGGAATAGCCCACGGCCTTGTCGTTGGGATACTCGGCGGCCAGCTTGGCCTTGACGTCGGGGGGCATCTTGTCCGGGTCGCCGTGGCAGTTCAGGCACAGGGGCTGGGTGACCAGGGCCTTGGCGTAGCGGAATTCGCTGCCGTTGGCGCCGGGCACCACGGCGTGCATGTCCAGGGTTTCCGGCTTCTCGCCGGCGGCCAGGCGCTTCTCCAGGGCGGCCAGGGCCTGGGTTTCCCATTCGTCCGGCACACCCTTGGGATTGCGGTTCTTCGGGCTCACCCGCTTGATCTTCATGCCGGTCTTCTGCATGGCCGCGGCGGCGATCTCGGGCGCCTTGACCTTGCACACGCCGATGGCGCCCACCGGGCCACCCTCGGTCATGGCGGTCTTCAGTTCGCCACCCAGGGTCTGGATCAGGCCTCCGGCGGTCTTGCGGGCGTCGTCATTCAGGCCGGCCACCCTTTCGGCGGACGGGGCGTTGGCGCAGCCCGCCAGGGTCAGGGTCAAGAGGGAAAAGCCGAGTGCGTATTTCATGGTCGTCTCCTTTATGGTTTACCAATTCACCGGGTTGCCAGCTTACTTGCTCATCGTGATCCTGCTCTGGTCCACGTTGTAGCTCCAGGGCAGACCGATGTTCTTCCAGCCGTTGACCGTCCGCTTGCCCTTGTTGGGGCCGTCCTTGGCCATGTCGCCCTCGAAGCCGTCCACCACCGACCAGACGTTGGTGTAGCCGTGGCGGGCCAGCAGGTCGGCGGACAGGGCGCTGCGGTCGCCGGAACGGCAGATGAGAACGATGGGATCGGTCTTCTCGATGCCCTTGTCCAGCGTCCACAGCTCGAACTGGGAGAGGAAATCCGGGTTGGGATTGCGCACGAAGGTCTTTTTCTCCTTGTCCCACTTGTCGTAATGCATGATGCCGAAGGAGGCGTGGCCGTCGATGCCGTCGGGCACGCCGACGAACAGCAGCTCCTCGATGGTGCGCACGTCCACGAACAGCACCCTGGGCGCGTGCTTCTTCAGGAAGTCCGGCACGTCCTTGGCCTCCATGTAGAGCCCCAGCTTGCTGATCTTGACCTTGGGCAGCGTGGCCGGGTCCACGGCCTGGGCGTTGAGGCTGAATGAAGCACTGAACAATCCGAAAGCCAGGGCAATCAGCAATGCGCGCATGGGGTCTCCTCCTAGGGTATTGAACGAGATCGCTCAGGCACGCAGTTTAGCCAGAACACCGGCGAGATGGGACTGGGCGTCGTTCATGGCGGCCGTGATTTCGGCGTTGCCGGCCGTGGCGGCGATCACGCCCGGGTCCTGCAGGGCGATGCGGGTGACGCCGGTCGCGGTTTCGTACACGCAGCAGCCGCAGGGCAACAGGGCGCCCGCGTCCCGGTCGGCCTCGATGACGCGCCTGGCGATGCCGGGTGCGCACACGCCCAACAGGCGGTAGGGCGGGATTTCGTGGTTGATCTTGGCCTTCATGATGGCCTGGACATCCACCTCGGAGACCACGCCCATCTTGGCTTCGGCCAGGGCGGCCTTGAGCTTTTCGATGGCCTGGTCGATGGGCAGGGGCAGTTCGACGGTATGGGCGTACATGGGGGATTCCTCTCGTGGGTCAGGGTTGATGGTGATGGGGTGTGGCGGCCTGGTTGCGCATGTGGTCCGCCACCTTGGCGAAGGCCTGGTAGAGCTCGTTTCGCAGCTCCTCGTCCGCGACCACCTCGCCCAGGGCCAGCCTCATGCAGTGCATCCACTGGTCCCGCTCGGCCTCGCCGATGGGGAAGGGCAGGTGGCGCCGGCGCAGCATGGGATGGCCGTGCTTCTCCACGTAGTGTTGGGGACCGCCCATCCAGCCGGACAGGAAGTCGAACAGCTTGTCGCGCGAGTTGGCCAGGCTTTCCGCGTGCAACTTGCGGACGTCCCAGGCCTCGGGCAACTCGTCCATGTGGTCGTAGAAGCGGTCCACCAGCTCGCGCACCTTGGCCTCGCCGCCGATGCGCTGGTAATGATTCGGGAGATTCATGGCGCGATGAAAGATCAGAGTGCGAGGATTTTACCGGCACGCCGCCGAGCGTGTGGCCGGGATGTGGTGGCGCGTCATCGGTGCCTGGCATGGTCGTTTGTGAACGGACTGTAAAGCGGACGGCCTTCAAATCAAGCTTGAAAAATCAAGCACACGGATCGGCGGCTTTCGCGCGGCCAGGCATCTTTCGGTGTTTTCGGGAACCCTGAGTTCAGCGCCAATCCTCGACCTGTAATCCGCCAACCCGCTTGAACTCACCAACATTCGACGTGACCACCACCAACCCCCGCGCCAGCCCCGTGCCGGCGATCAGAACGTCATAGGCCCCGATGGGCTGCCCCGTGGTCTTCAGCGCGGCGCGGATCGCCGCGGCGGCCTTGGCATCGGCTTCGTCGAACCGCAGGGTGGCGATGGTCGAAAAGAAAGCGTCCAGCATGGGAGCCAGCCTTCTTGCCCGCTCGGCGTTGAGCGCGAGGCCGTAATCAACCTCCATGCGCGTCAGCACGGATACGGCGACCAGGTTCGGAGGCGTGTCCTTGACGCGCGCCAGGACGTTCGGGTGACCCTTGACGAAATCGGAGACCGTGCAGGTGTCGAGCAGATATTTCATCAGGCCAGCGGGTCGGCGACTGGCGGCTTGAGGCTGTCTCTGCCTGACTCGAACGGGGGCATGTCGGCCATACCCCGGAAGGCGAGAACTTCATCGGGCCATCGCGGTTTGCCGTGACGGTTCAACCACTCGCTCACCGCCCGGCGAACCAGGGCATTGCGGTTGATTCCCGCCTGCCTGGCAACATCATTGAGTTGCCGACCGGTTTCGTCATCGAGGTATATATTGAAGTTCATGGCCACTGCCTCCTTATAACTGCTGTGCATGTTATGTATGGTGGGGCCGAATATCAAGCGGCAGGGTTTGCCTGGAACGGGTAAGGCCGATCAAGCCAGCCTGTTTACCTGTGTCCCCGCCACAAGTCGGCGAGACTTGTCGGTGGTTCGGAAAGCGGGCATTCGTCAATGGCTTGATTGTTTCGTCGCCGCGCACCTTGCTCTCAAGCGCCCACCGCGCCTACTTCGCAAGCCCTCAGCGCCGGAACACCTTCAGGTAATGCCCCTCGAAGTAGCGCTTGGCCCAGTGGAGAAGGCGACTGGGCGGCAGCAGGAAGCTCCGCTTCAGGTCCCGGTAGACCAGGATGCCCTTGTCGATGGTATCGACGATGCAGATCAGCTCGATCTTGAAGCGGGCGGTGGGCGCCTTGCCGTCCAGGGCCAGCAGCAGGTTCTCCGCCGCCGCCCTGGCCTGGAGGTCGGCCATGTGGGCCTGCTTGGGCATCCAGTCCGGGCCGGGGTAGCTGCCGGCGTCGCCGGCCACGAATACCCTGTCGGCGCCGGCCACGCGGCAGAATTCGTCGGCCTTGAAGAAGCCGCCGGGAGAGAGCTCCAGGCCGGCTTCCGGCGCCCAGGCCGGCCCGGTGAGTCCGGGCATGAACAGGATCAGGTCGGCGTTGACGTGGCCGCCCTCGGTGTCCACGCCCTTGTCCGAGAAGCCCAGGGGCTTGTGGCCCAGGTGGGTGTCGATGCGGCGCCTGGCCATTTCCGCCAGCAGGCCGGTCACCGCCTTCTCGCCCAGGCGCTTGCCCGGCTCGGCGGCGGCGTTGAAGAAGGTGAGCTCGATGCGCTCGCGCTTGCCTTGCCGGCGCAGCAGGGTGTCCAGGCCGAACAGCAACTCGAACATGGGGCCGCCGCGCATGGCGGAGGGTTCGTTGGGATTGCCGCCGAAGCCCAGGGCGATGCGGCCGGATTGCATGGCGTTGACCCGGTCGCGGATGGCTTCCGCCGAGGCCACGCCCTCGCACAGGGTGAGGGCGTGCTCGATGCCCGGCAGTTTCTTGATGAAGCGGCCGCCGGTGGCGATGATCAGGGCGTCGTTTTGCACCTCGCCGGCATCGGTCAGCACCACGCGACCGCCGTCCTTGAGGCCGCTGACCCGGCCGGCGATGAATTCCACGTCGTGGTCCTCGAGGAAGCGATCGAGGGGCAGGATCAGGTCCTGTCCGTTGCGCAATCCGCTGGGAATCCAGATCAGGCTGGGCAGATAGACGAACTCGGCCTTGGGCGCCACCAGGGTGAGGCGGGCTTGTGGCGCGCGCTTGCGCAATTCGCGCACGGCGGTCAGGGCGGCGAAGCCGGCGCCCAGGATGACGATGCGGGGAGGAGTTGTTGTCATGGATTTTTCTCTGACGAAGCAAGGAAATCGGATGCGGGGGCCGGCGCCAGCCGCTCCATGGCCAGGCCGCCGAGGACGGCCAGCAGGAGCAGCCAGACGCCCAGGGTCACGGCGTAGGCCAGGCCGAAATAGTGCACCAGCAAGGGCAGCAGCGGCAGCTTGACGGCGCGGGCGTAGAGGAAGGCGGCGGCCACGCCGGGGGCGATGCCGCGGCGCATGAACTGGCCGGCCAGGGCATACCAGGGCCAGGGCGGGCCCGCCGCCAGGACGCCGGCGGCGAGGGCCACCAGCCAGGCGCGGACGCCGGCCTCGCGCCCCAGGTGGCGCTCGATCCAGGGACGCTCCGCGAACAGGTTGGCCAGGAACAGCAGGACGAACACCAGGCCCAGGGCGGGCAGCACCTCGCCCAGGAGCTGGCGGAACATGTCCAGGGCGGGGCCGATGCGCGCCGGCGCCAGGACGGCGGCGGCCAGCCAGGCCAGCAGCACGCCGGCCAGGAACAGCCAGGCGCCGGGGCGGCGGGGCTTGCCGGCCTCCGTGGTGGCGCCCGCGGCCGTCTTCATGGCAGCAGCCCCAGGGTGGCCGGCACCAGCAACCCGGCCGCGACCGCGATGACGAAGGCGACGGCGTTGCGCTTGAGGGCGTAGCCCTTGCCCAGCAGCATGGCCTCGGCGGGCAGATGCAGGAAGCCGACGCTCACCCAGCTCACCAGCAGGGCGGTGACGGCGGCCAGGCCGACGCCGGCGGCGAGCAGCTCGCCGCCCAGCACGTAGCTGATCATGGGCTGGCCCACGGCGGCGGCGCCCAGGCCCGCGCCCAGCAGGGTGTCCAGCAACAGGCCGTGGCCGAACAGGCGGGCCGAGATGACGGCGGGAAACAGGCTCAGCAGCAGGCTGATGAGCAGCAGCATGCCCAGCAGCATCGGCACCAGGGCGACGAAGCCGCGCAGGGTCTTGGCCAGGGCGGGGCGCAGCCGCTCACGCATGGGCCGGCCGCGCGCGGGGCCGGCGCGCGATTTCCTCGGTGGGCGTGGGCTCCGCCTGGCAAGGGACGCGGGCGGTACCGCAATCCCCGGGCGGCATGCCGTTGATGCCCGGGCTGTGTCCGAGGCGGCGGCGTGGGGCGGGTGCGCGGGCGATGTCCATGGTCTCGGTGCCCGAGTCGGGTGAAGCCGTCTCCACCGGTCGCCGTCGCGTCAGGACCCCAGCCTGGACAGGGTGCGCGCGATGCTGGCGTCGAGCTGGCTGGCGGACTTGCCCATCACCTCGGCGACGCGCGGCTCCATCATGCCGGCCAGCAGGCCCGCGTTCATGCGGGAAATAATCACGCGGCCGTCGGCCATGCCGTAGACCGCGACGCTGCACGGCATGAGCCCGGCGACATAGCGGGTTTCCTCGTTCTTCAGCAGGGGCACGGTGTTGCCGCCGCTGGTCATTTCCAGGATCACCAGGCCGCCGGGAATGACGACGTTCTTCTTGGCCAGGCGTTCGCCCAGGTTGATTTCCGCCAGCAGGTTCCAGCCGTCGGCGGTCAGTTGTTCCCTGAGGGCCTTCAGGGTGTCGGCGAAGCTCGCGCGGCTGACGTTTTCGCTGACGATGGCGCGGGGGTTGGTCGGCGCGGGTTCGGCAAAAACCGGCAGGGGGGCGGCCAGCAGGGTCATGGAGAGGAACATGGCGAAGGCGCGGATTTTCATGAAATTTCCTTTTAGTTGCCCGGCAAGGCGCCGGGCGGGATGGATGGGTGCGGCGGGCTCAATAGTCCAGACGGATGTCGATGCGACGGCCCGCCCCGGGCAGGTCGAGGGCGGCGTCAGCGAATTTGGGCGGGCCCGAGAGCTTGGGATTGTTGCTCAGGCCATAGCCTTCTTTCGGGAACATACCGAAGCGCAGGTTGAGTTTGCCGTCGCCATTTTCGTCGTGATAGGCGATCACCGCATAGCGGCCCGGTGGCAAGTCGGTGAAACGGCCGGCGACGGTGCCGGCGGCGGCGGACAGGCTCAGCACCTGGCGCGCCTTGTCCTCCTTGCGGAAGCCTTCCTCGCGCTCGAACAGCATCAGCTTGACCTGGCCTTCTCCAGCGCGAACCTCGTGCACGACGACTTCCAGGTCGGCGGCGAGGGTGGGCCGGGCGAGAGCGGGCAGGGCGAGAGCGGCGAGGATGACCGGTGCAATACGTATTTTCATGACGGTGCTCCTGGATGGACGGAAGGCGGACGACCGCGCGCCTGGGCGGGGTGGGCGGTTCAGCCGGGCCGGCGTGGATCGATTGTAGCGAGGATGCGGATGCCGGCAGCGTCCGCGTGGTGTTCGTGGTGGTGGTCGTGCCCCGCCTCCGGCGGCAGTTCCTCCAGCCGGCCTTCGAGCCAGGCCGCGACGGCGCGATCCGGATCGGTTTCCGGCGTGGCGTGGGCCTCGATGCCCTTCTGCTTCAGGCGATAGCGCAGGCCCGGGCCCATGCCGCCGCTGATCAGCACGTTCATGTCGTCGAGGGGGTGGGGGGTATGGTGGTTGCTTTCGTGGAAGCTCTGTTCCATGGGCAGTTCCAGCAGGCTCCTGCCCAGGACCTGGTTGTTCTCGATCTCGTAGACCCAGAACTTGCGGCATTTGCCGGCATGGCCGGTGATGGTCTTGCGGTTCTGGCTGGTAATGGCGATTTTCATGGTGGTCATCCTGGGTGACATGCATTGCGGGGAAATCGTGCGTCCGGTCCGATCCGGCCCGGGTCCGTCACGACGGCCCGCTCCGGAACAAGACTCTCATTGGGTAGATAGCAATGACTGATAGCAATGACCGTGCCATGTCGATCTGGTTTATAAGTATCTGATTAATCACTTGTACATCCCTTGCTTGGCGGAACAAGGCCGACAGATGCCGTCGGGATTGACATTACTGTCAAGCGAGATGACATTATTGACATGAGCGCTGCACCCCCCGGCGAACTTCTCGCCCTGATCGAATCCCTGCCGGAACCGCGCATTCTGGTGGACCCGGATTACCGCATTCTTGCCGCCAATGCCGCCTATCGGCACACCTTCGGCAACCCGAGCGAGATCATCGGCCGCGCCTGCTATGAGACCTCCCACCACTACGACAGGCCCTGCGACGAGTGCGGCGAATCCTGTCCGCGCCAGACCGCCATGAAGACGCGCCGTCCCAGCCGCGTGCTGCACCTGCACCACACGCCCCGGGGCCAGGAATACGTGGACGTGGAACTGGTGCCGATCCACGACAGCCATGGCCGCCTGGCCTATTTCGTCGAGACCCTGCGTTTCCTGCGCGAGGCCCGCGAGCAGGCCGGGACCCTGGGCATGGTGGGCCGCGCGCCGGTCTTCACCCGCATGCTCGACCTGATCAACCGGGTCGCGCCGGCCATGACCCCGGTGCTGTTGCTGGGCGAATCCGGTACCGGCAAGGAACTCGCCGCCCAGGCCGTGCACGCCCTGAGTCCCCGGCGCGACAAGCCCTTCGTGCCGGTGGATTGCTCCGGCATGACGGAAAGCCTGTTCGAGTCGGAATTGTTCGGCTACGAGAAGGGCGCCTTCACCGGCGCCGGCCAGCGCAAGGCCGGACTGGTGGAGACGGCGGCGGGCGGCACCCTGTTCCTGGACGAACTGGGTGACATTCCCCTGCACCTGCAGGTGAAATTGCTGCGCCTGCTGGAGACCGGCGCCTATCGCCGGGTCGGCGGCGTCGACATCCTGCGCGCCGACTTCCGCCTGGTGGCGGCCACCCACCGGGACCTGGCGGCCATGGTGGCCTCCGGCGAATTCCGCCGCGACCTTTATTACCGCATCGCCGCCTTCCCCATCCATCTGCCCGCCCTGCGCGAGCGGCGCGAGGACCTGCCCCTGCTGGTGGAACACCTGCTGCGCCGCCTGTCGCCGGAACGGCCCCTGCGCCTGGACGCCGATTCCCTGGCGCGCCTGGCGCGCCACGATTTTCCCGGCAACATCCGGGAACTGCGCAATATCCTGGAACGGGCCATGCTGATGGCCGACGGCGACCTGCTGCGCATCGACCCCTCCGAGCCGGGCAATGTATCCCCCGCCGCGCCTTTCGCTGGCGCGGACGACCTGCCCAGCCTGGAAGAGGCCGAGCGCCGCTACGTGCGGGCCGCCCTGGAACGCCTGGGCGGCGACCGGGGGGAACTGGCCCGGCGCCTGGGCATCAGCGAGCGGACCCTGTACCGCAAGCTGGCCGGGACTCGGGCCGAGCGGCGGTGATGGCATGAACGCCACCCCCGCCCCCCGCGTCCTCTCCGTCATCCCGCCGATGACGCAGTTGAACGTGCCCTATCCCTCCACCGCCTACCTCACCGGCTTCCTGCGTTCCCGGGGCGTGGTCGCCTTCCAGGAGGACCTGGCCCTGGCCCTGGTGCTGCGGCTGTTCAGCCGCCCGGGGCTGACCGCCATGCGCGCCCGCCTGGAGGCCTCGCCGGCCGGGAAGCGCACCGGCCGGGTCCAGGCCTTCCTCGATCGTTTCGACCGCTATCTCGCCGGCGTCGAGCCGGCGGTGGCCTTCCTCCAGGGCCGGGATCCGTCCCTGGCCCATCGCATCGCCGGTCGCCGCTTCCTGCCCGAGGGTGCCCGCTTCGAGTCCCTGGACGTCTATGTCGACCCGGACGGCGGCGACCCCCTGGCCTGGGCCTTCGGCGCCCTGGGCGTGCAGGACCGGGCACGGCACATGGCCACCCTGTTCCTGGACGACGTGGCGGACGTGTTGCGCGACGGGGTGGACGCGCGCTTCGAGTTCGTGCGCTATGCCGAATCCCTGGCCCTGAGCCAGCCCACTTTCGAGCCCCTGGCCCGGGCCCTGGGCTCGCCGCCCACCCTGGTGGACGAGACGTTGCGGGACCTGGCCCTGGAGGCCGTGGCGCGGCACGGGCCGGAGGTGGTGCTGGTGTCGACGCCGTTTCCCGGCAACGTCTACGGCGCCTTCCGCATCGCCCAGGCCATCAAGGCGGCCCATCCCGGCATCGTCACCGTGCTGGGCGGCGGCTACGTCAACACGGAACTGCGGCAACTGGCCGAGCCCCGGGTGTTCGACTATTTCGACTACGTCACCCTGGATGACGGCGAGCGGCCGATCCTGGCGCTGCTGGAGCATCTGCGCGGGGACAGGCCGCTGGCGGGACTGGTGCGCACCTTCGTCAGGGAAGCGGCGCGGGCGGAGTTGGCTCCGGAGAAATCCCCCCCAGCCCCTGTTTGCGAAAGGGGGGAGGCGGGCGGGGGAGGGGTGCGCTACATCGATTCCGGCGAACCCGACATCCCCTTCGCCGAGGTGGGTACCCCCACCTGGGACGGCCTGCCCCTGGACCGCTACCTGTCCCTGCTGGACATGCTCAACCCCATGCACCGGCTCTGGTCCGACGCCCGCTGGAACAAGCTCACCGTGGCCCACGGCTGCTACTGGAAGAAATGCAGCTTCTGCGACGTGAGCCTGGACTACATCTCGCGCTATGACGCGGCCAGCGCCGCCACCCTGGCCGACCGCATCGAGGCCGTGATCGCCGAGACCGGCCAGACCGGCTTCCATTTCGTCGACGAGGCGGCGCCGCCCAAGGCCCTCAAGGCCCTGGCCGAGGAACTGGCCCGGCGCCAGCGGCCGATCTCCTGGTGGGGCAACATCCGCTTCGAGAAGTCCTTCACCCCGGAACTGTGCCGCCAGCTGGCCGACAGCGGCTGCATCGCCGTTTCCGGCGGCCTGGAGGTGGCCTCGGACCGGCTGCTCAAGCTCATGCGCAAGGGCGTCTCGGTGGAACAGGTGGCCCGCGTCACCCACGCCTTCGGCGAAGCCGGCATCCTGGTCCACGCCTACCTGATGTACGGCTTTCCCACCCAGACCGTGCAGGACACGGTGGATGCCCTGGAATACGTGAGGCAGTTGTTCGCGGCCGGCTGCATCCAGTCAGGCTTCTTCCACCGTTTTGCCTGCACGATTCATTCCCCGGTAGGCCTCCATCCGGAGCAATACGGCGTCACCCTCAAGCCCCTGCCGCCCGCGACCTTCGCCCGGAACGACGTGGCCTTCATCGATCCCACCGGCGTCGACCACGACGCCCTGGGCGTGGCCCTGAACAAGGCGCTGTACAACTACATGCACGGCATCGGCCTGGAGCAGGATGTGCGCGGGTGGTTCGACATGCGGGTGCCGAGGACCCGGGTGCCGCGGCATTTCATCGAGCGGGCCCTGGATACCCCCGCCTGACCGCGCCCGCGGGCGGGCGGGCCGTCACTGGACGCGTTGCAGATAGACCTGTCCGCTCTCGCCGGTGGCCGGGTCGTGATACTGGCCGGCGAGGATCAGGCCGTCGGGGCTGAGGTTCAGGGCCGCCTGATAGGGGTAGCCGCCGATGGCGTACTCCAGGACCAACTGGCCACCCCGCAGCATGCCCCTGCCTTGGGCCGGGCCATGGGGGCTCAGGCCCTGGAAGGCGATCTGGTCGCCCTGCTGGACCAGGCGGTAGTTGCCGCCTTCCGCGTCCCGCCAGGCGCCGGACAGGCTGGCCGGGGCCATGGCGACCGGCTGGCCCGGGTCGGCGAGGGTTCCGGGGGCCACGGGTGGCGGCGCCACGGGTTCGATGGCCTCCTCCTCGGCGTTGTAGGCGGCGATCATCACGACCAGGGCGCCGGCGCCCCAGGCCCACTTCTTCCACGTCCCGGATGCCGGGCGGAGCGGCTCCGGGGGCGCGGGTTTCGGGGGGGTGGAGGGGATGGGTGGCCTGGGTTCGGGGTGGACGTCCAGCGCCTTGTTGAGGGTTTCCACCAGTTGCGAGACATCGTATTCCCAGCGCTTGTCGGTCAGTTCGATGGCGTTGCGCCGGGACAGGGGCTTGAGGTTCTCGGGCAGGTCGTCGCCGCCGGGCATCTGGGCGCCTTCCACCAGCACCGGGATCACCCGCACGTCCTGGCGGGCGAGGGCGGTGGCGATTTCCAGGCGGGTGTAGTCGTTGGGGTCGTCCAGGCGGCGCCGCCCGGCGCCGTCCGCCAGGTTCGCCCAGCGCGGCCCGATCACCGCCAGCAGCACGCCGCAGGACTCCAGGGCGCGGCCGATGGCCTCGACGAAATCCACCCCCGGCTCGATGGTTTCCACGTCCCGGAAGATGGGCACGCCGCGCATGTGTTCCTTGAGGTGGTCCGCCAGGCGCCCGGCGGCGCTCTGGCTGTCCTGTCTGCGGTAACTGATGAACACGCCCTGCATGTCGTTTCTCCTCGTTCTTCTGAATTCAGGATAGCCAGGAGCCTGTCGGACTTGAAGAATCGAAGCGAAAAAATGGACCGTTCCGCCATTTTTGCAGCCGATTTCCTTTAACCCGGATGTTTCATGAATTCACGTGATGATCGCGCAGGACCTTGTTCGTACAGGGTATTCCAGGAAGGAGTGGCGTAGTGATTCATACGCCCGACTGAGCATTTCCTGACCCGGGAAGTCCGACAGGCTCCCAGGCTCAGGGCGCCGGCTTGGCCACGGCTCGACGCGCCATGAATTCCACCGGCGGATGCAGGGTGTAGCCGCCGCCGCTTTCCAGGGTGAAGTGGATGCCCTCGGCGGTGACCCGGCCCGTGTAGCGGTGGGTGACCTCTTTCCAGGGCTGGTCGCTGCCCAGCATCTCCTGGCTGCGGGTGACGAAGCGCAGCCACTCGCCTTCCAGACTGGCCCGCTCGATGGTCAGGCGGCCGGTGAGATAGGAAGCGGTGCCGTGCAGGCTTGTACCCAGGTATTTGAACTCGAACACCTCGTCGTGCTGGTCGCCCCAGTCGTATTTCACCCGGGCGGTCCAGCGGCCGACGATATCCGCCGGCTTGGCCTGGGCCGACCCGGCATCCTCCGTCGTCGGCGTTTGTTCCATCGGCAGCAGCCAGGCCGCCAGGGCCAGGCCCAGGCCGGCGGCCGCCAGGAGCGGAAGCCAGCGGCGGACGCCGAGGGTGGCGGCGGAGCGGGCGGAAGCCCGCGCGCCCAGGGCAGCCGCCAGGCGCGCCAGGTCGGCGCTCCAGCTATCGTCGGAGAGCACCACCGCCTGGCGCCGGGCCAGGCCGGCCAGGGGCGCCGGCAGATCGGCCTCGGCGGGCATGGTCGCGCCGCCCACCAGCACCGGGATGACCGGCTTGCCGGAAGCCAGGGCGGTGGCGATCTCCATGCGCACGAAATCCCCGGCATCATCCAGGCGGCGGCCGCCAGCGGCGCCGGCGGTCAGCCAGCGGGGGCCGATCATCACCAGCACCGCGTCCACGTTTTCCAGATGGTGGCGGATGGCGGCCTGGAAATCCTCGCCGGGCCGGATGTCGTCCACGTCCCGGAACACGCCGCCGGCGCCGAGGGCCGCCTCCAGGCCGTCGGCCAGTCGACCGGCGAAACCGGCGCTGTCGTCGCGGCGATAGCTGATGAAGATCCTCGACATGGCGGGCTACCTCAGCAAGTGAAGATTTTCCCGGACGAAGCCGGTCATGGCCCTGGCCATGTCCTCGGCGAAGGGGAACGCCTCATCCCGCCGGGGCGACAGGTTCGCGCCGCGCTCATGGCGCTCGCCGCCGTCGCAGGCGATGGCGACGAGGCGCAGTTCCGGCCAGAAGGCGCTCTCCGCCGTGGAGATGCTGAACCCCTCCCGGGCCATGGCCGCGAACAGCACGCCGGCGCCCGTGCTGTCGCAGGCCTCGCGCAGGGCTTGCGGCTTGCCCGCGAACAGGGCTTCCACCGCCTCGCCATGGGGGCCGGTGGCAAGGCGGAGGTTGCGCCGGGACTGTTCCGACAGCGTTTCCCGCAACAGGGCGGCCATCCTGGCGCTGTAGCCCGGCCCTTCCTCCCGGTTCCAGAACGCCCGCCGGGTGGGCACGCCCAGGGTATAGACGGCGACCTTCGGGAGTTTCGCGGCGGGGGGCGCGGCTGTGGCTGCGGGTGTGGCTTCCTGGGCGGGAGGCCGGGGCTTGTCCGCGGGCGCCGGGTTGATGGCGACCGTCGCTGGGGGTTCCCCCGCCGCCGCCTTGGCGCCGAGCTTGTTCCCGGTAGCGGGCGGTTCGTCGGTCCTCGCGGCCACGGCGGGTTTTACCGGTGGCGCGGGATCGGGCTTTTGGGCCTGAACCTTGGGTACTGCCCTTGCCGCTTCCGGTGTCTTCACCACCGGCGGCCGGGCGGCGGGAGCGGTGGCGGGAACGGCGTCCGCGGCGGCCCGGGGCCGGGCCGGGCCCGGATCGTCCGGGGCATTCAACAGCACGCCCAGGCCGATGCCGCCCAGGATCAGGATTGCCGCGCCGGCAAGCCAGAGGCCGGGGCGGGAGGCGGAAACCTTCGTCCTTGGTTCGACCGGGGCTGCGGGGGGGCTGGCGGGGGCGCTTCCGGGTTTTTCGGCGCCGCCGGCCAGGGCCTGTTCCAGTTTCTGGATCAGGTTCTCCACATCCGCTTCCCAGCGACTGTCGCGCAGTTCCACGGCCTGGCGCCGGGCCAGGGGCTGGAGGGCCTCGGGCAGGGCATCCGCCGGCGGCATGGCCACGCCTTCCACCAGGACGGGGATGACGCGGATGCGCCGGCTCAGGGCGGCGCCGGTTTCCAGGCGGACGAAGTCCTGGGGGTTGTCGAGCCGCCGCGCGCCGTGGTCGTCCCGGGCGTCCAGCCAGCCGCGCCCGATGACGGCCAGCAGGACATCGCAGGTGCTCACGGCGTCGTCGATGGTCTCGACGAAATCGATGCCGGCGTCGATGCCCTCCACGTCCATGAACACGGCGGACTTGCCGAAGCGCGCCTTGAGCCGGTCGAACAGGCGGCCGGCGTGGCCCGCCGCGTCTTCCCTGCGATAGCTGATGAAGATTCCGCTCATGGGCCGACTCCTTTCATATCCCCGCATCCGTCGCGCCCGCCGCCGACCCGGCGCCCGTGCCGGCGCTCGTCAGGCGCGCGCCGGGCCCGCTTCAGGTCTGCGGTTGGCAGACTTCAGGCCCGCCTCGGGCACGCTTCAGGCCCGCGTCAGACGAAGCCCCGCAGGTGCTCGGCGGTGAGCACATGGGCCCGGGCGTAGGCCGCGCCCACCCGCTGGATGGCCGGGATGTGCTTGACCGAATCCATGACCTGCACGCTGTCCGCGTCGACGTCGCCCAGGCCCAGCTTGTCCAGCCCCTGGCGCGACACGTCCGGATCGTAGCGCACATAGGCGAACTGCTTGGGGCCGGTCCAGTTGGCGGCGCCCGGCGCCGCCACCATGTCGCCGATCTCCCGGTCGATCTGGCCGCCGTGACGGCATTCGCCCAGGGTGCGGCAGGCCATGTCCCAGCCGGCGGAGGCGGCGTTCATCAGGGCGGAGGGAATGCTCTTGGCATGGTCCAGCAGCCACAGGTCGCCCGCTTCCATGTCCGGCCGGGCCTTGGCCGCGCTTCCCGTGCCCACCGAGACGATCAGCATGTTTTCCGCGCCGGTGGCCCAGTTCACCTGGTAGGGCGCCGCCGTGGCCATCTGGAAGGCGAGGAAGGCCGGGTTGTTGTAGGTGGTGACGCCGCCGTCCACGAAGACGAACTGGTATTCGTCCGGCGTGCCCGGCGCGAAGGTGACCACCTCGGGCGGGAAGAAGGTGGGGGCGGCGGTGCTGGCCCGCACCAGTTGCCACAGGGGCAGGTTCAGGTTGCAGTCGCGGCGGCCGGGCTGGTTGTATTTGGCGGCCGGGTTGTTGGACACCGGCCAGGGCGAATCGGTGCTGTGGTTGCGCAGCACCATCATCAGCAGGGTGCGCAGGCCGGGGTCGCCCAGGGTGGCGGGCGCGTCGCCGGCGCCGCGGCCCAGGGCCCTGTTCAATTCGGCCCGCAGCTTCCCCGCCAGGGCCTCGTCCTCGTAGCTGTAGCGCAGGCGCTTGAAGACGGACGCCTTGTCGAACATCTGCTCGCCGCTGTCCACGTAGAACTTGCGGATGTCGCCCATGGACATTCCCGCCGACACGCAGGCAGCGATGATGGCCCCCGTGCTGGTGCCGCAGGCGAAGTCGAAGAAGTCCGCCAGCACCAGCTTCGGGTCGTTGCGCGCGGCGCGCAGGTCGGCCTCCAGCCTGGCCAGGATTTCCACGCTGATCAGCCCCAGGATGCCGCCGCCGTCGCAGGCGAGGATCTTCTTCGGGCCGGGAGCGGCGATGCGGGCGGCGAGGGGCGTGGTCATGATGAGATCCTCCGTTGTTGGTGGTTTTGGGAATATAGACGAGATCGGCTGGGCGAACGTGGTGCCAGGCAGCCACCCAAGCGTATCACGCGACCGCGGGCGGGAATCCCAGGGCCCGGCCGGCGGTCTTGTCCGCGATCTTCCACCTGACGCGGACCAGGTCCGCTCGACGCCGCTTCCTCAAGACCCGTCGCCCAGCCGCCGCCGGAAGTCCTCGATCATCCAGGCATCGCGCGGCGCCAGGATGCCCTGCTCCCGCATGGCCTCGGCAATCTCCAGGCGCGGCGCAGCCGGCCCGGTCCCCTGCCCAGCTTGACGTTGCTGACGATCAAGTCACGCTGCCAATTGGCATTGGCCGGGTAGCGCGCGGCCAGGGCTTGGCGGATGGCCAGACCCTTGCGGTAGGCGGCCAGCGCCCCCGGACCGTCGCCCTGGGCCACCAGCACGTTGCCGATCCGATCAAAGCTCACCGACAGGTCGCGCTGCCATTCGGTGTTGGCCGGGTCGCGCGCGGCCAGGGCTTCGGCGATGGCCAGACCCTTGCGGTAGGCGGCCAGCGCCCCCGGACCGTCGCCCTGGGCCAGCAGCGTCGCCATCCGTCGGCTCAGCGACAGGTCGCGCTGCCAGGTGGCCGGGTCGCGCCCAGGGCTGGATGGCCAGACCCTGCGGTAGGCGGCCAGCGCCCCGGCCGCCGACAGCACGTCCCCCCCAGCTCACCGACAGGGCGCTGCCATGGCGTGGCCGGCCGCGCCAGGGCTTGGAGGCCGCCCTTGCGGTAGGCGACCCGCGCCCCGGACCGTCGCCCTGGGCCAGCAGTACGTCGCCGATCTTGTTGTGGCTCACCGACAGGTCGCCTGCCATTGGTGTTGGCGGTCGCGCGCGGCCAGGGCTTCGCGATGGCCAGACCTTGCGGTAGGTGGCCCCGCCCCCGCCCCCCCCGCACGCCCCGCCCTGGCCAGACGTGCCGATCCCTATCGCTCACCGACAGGTCGCGCTGCCATTCGGTGTTGGCCGGGTCGCGCGCGGCCAGGGCTTGGCGGATGGCCAGACCCTTGCGGTAGGCGGCCAGCGCCCCCGGGCCGTCGCCCTGGGCCACCAGCACGTCACCGATCCTGTTGTGGCTCACCGACAGGTCGCCTCATGGTGTTGGCCGGCGCGCGCGCCAGGTGGCGAGGCCAGGCGGTAGGCGGCCAGCGCCCCGGCCGTCGCCCTGGGCCACCAGCACGTCGCCGATCCCTCACCGACAGGTCCTGCCATTCGGTGTTGGCGGCGCAGGTCTCGAGGCCGACCCTCGCGGCCAGCCCCGGACCGATCCTCAGCCCCCAGCGCATCCGCTTCATCCGGCTGAATGGCACGTTGATCAATGACCTGACGCGCCTGTTCGTAGCCACTCAGGGCGGCAGCAAGATCGCCGGCCGCCATGTTGAGGTCGCCCAGATAGAACCAGGTCCAGGTATCGTCCGGGGCCAGTTCGGCGGCGCGTCGGTAGTAACGCAGCGCCTTGCTCACGTCGTCCAGTCTGGCCAGGCTGGCGATGTGGCGGGCGGCTTCGGCGGCCTGGCGCGAGGCCTGGTCCGCCGCGCTCCGGGCTTCGGCGCGCTCGCTTCCACACCCGTTCGAATTCGGCTTCGGCCTGGGCGGTCTCCCCCTTCGCCAGCGGCCAGAGCGGCGCTCAGGCTGGCCCGGTGGCGCCCCGGCGCTTCCGCCAACTGGCGGGTGAGGGCGTGGATCGAATCGGTGAGGGCGCGGATCTGGTCGGCCTGCAGGTGTTTTTCCTGTTCCAGGGCTTGCATTCGCGTCTCGGCCTGGCTGGCGCGGGTGAGCAGGGTGTCCACGTCCCCGGCCCGGGCCAGCCCGGATACCTGGGAGACCGCCTCCAGCAGACGGCGCACGTCATCCTCCCAGCCTTCCTCGTTCAGGGGGTAGGCATTCCACTCCAGGAGCTCGTGGAGTTCGGCGGGCAGCTTGTTCCTGGGCGGGACGTCGGCGCCTTCCACCAGGGTGAGGATGAGGCTGAACTTGCCCGGGCCGATGCTGGCCACGTCGCGGAACACCCGCTCGCGCCCGAAGGCGATGCGCAGCCAGTCGTAGAGCCGGCCGCTGGAACCGCGCGCGTCGTCGCGGCGGTAGCTGATGAAGATGCGTCTGCATGGCCTTGAGCCCCTCTCTGTGCCCCCTGCGTCCGTATGCGCGGGATTATGGCCAGCGGCGGCGGGCGTCCATCCCTGGACGTCGGCGCTCGGCCTGGGAAGCGCCCCTACTCGCCCGGTCTTGGCGCCGTCCAGCCGTCCCGCCTCGATCCAGGCGAAGCGCTCCGACGGGGCGCCGGCCAGGTCGAGGGCGGCGGCCTGGCGGTCGGTGGCGGCGTCGAACAGCAGCACCACGTGGCGCAGGTGGGCGGCCTCGGCCAGCACGTCCAGTTCGAAGCGGCAGCCCCGGTTGCCGGCGTGGAAGCCGCGCAGGTCCATGAGCACCACGTCGCTGGCCGCCACCAGGGCGCGCAGGGCGGCCTGCCAGGTGGTGTCGAAGCAATAGCTTTCGTTGACCCGGTAGCGGCCGTCCGGGTCGGGCTTCAGGTCCAGCTCGGCGAGGCGGCGCGGGATTTCGGCCTCGCTGGCGATGAAGCGCTGGGCCAGGCGTCCGTTGAGGAAGGCGAACAGGTCGTCCGGGTCCAGGGTGCGGCTGATCAGGTCGGTGCCGGCGATGAGCACCGTGTTGCCGGTCAGGCGCCAGCGCTCCACCACCTGGTCGAACAGGCGCTCCACCGCCGCGTCGCGCTGGAACACGCGCAACACCAGCAGGGTGGGCGGCCCGCCGCGCGGGTCGGCGGGCGAGGTCAGCCAGCCGCGCAGGGCGGGCGCGGCCAGCGGCAGCCACAGCCAGGGCAGCAACTGGGTCAGCCCGGCGAGGCCGGCGCCTTCCACCGCCGGCAGGGTGTTGGCCACCAGCACCACGAACCAGTAGGCGGCGAACAGGTAGGCCAGGTCGGAGAAGCGTTTGCCGCGATAGGCCTCGGCCAGCCAGCGGCCCAGGCGGTAGACCGGCCAGGCCAGGGCCAGCCAGGGGACGAACACGAAGAACAGGATGGTGCCCCAGGCGCCCAGATGGCCCACCAGGGTGTACAGCCAGGCGGGCGGGTTGTTCACGTCGGCGGCCATGACCTGGAGCCCAGCCAGGCGGTGGCGAGCAGCAGGAAGGGCGGCAGCAGGTAGGGGGCGACGGCGCGGATGCGGCCGCTGGCGCCGATGAGCAGGGTGACGGCGATGGGGGTGGCCACCGCGCCGGACAGCCATCCCGCCACGCCGGCCAGGGTTTGCGCCTCGTTGGAGCGCCACATCACCAGGGCGACCATCGCCGCCAGGTAGGCCAGCACGCCGCCCAGCACCCGCGCCCAGGACCAGCGCCGCGCCAGCCCCCAGGCCAGCACCATGGGCCAGGCGTAGACCAGGCCCAGCACCAGCCAGCGGTTGAGGCTGATGTCCGTGTCGTCGTAGACGAAGACGAGGGCCAGCCAGGACTGGGTCAGGCCGATCGCCAGGCACAGCCCGGCCAGGGCCAGCAGTTGGCGCAGGGCGGCGCGCCGGTTGGCGGCCAGGTCGAGGATGCCGGGCTGGCCCGGGGGCGCGCCGGCGGAAGCGGGCGCCACCGCCCCGGCCAGGTCGGGCGCCGGACCGCCGCGCATCAGGGCCACCATGCGCCGCCGGTACAGGCCGGCCACCAGCCAGGCGGTGGCGGCCGCCAGCAGCACGGCGGCTGCCAGGGCGAAGAACAGGGCGCCGGTCTCGATATGCACGCTCAGCGCGCCGCCTTGGGGAAGGCCTGCTGTTGCATCGGCGATTCGGCGGGTGGCTCCGGTGGGGCCAGCGGCGGCAGCCAGACCTCGATGGTGCCGCGCGGGATCTTGTCGAACTTGTCGCCGATGAACAGCAGTTCCACCTGTTTCGGGTAGCCGGCCTGCGCCAGGGTGGCCTGCACGACGGCGCGCACCTTGCTCGCCAGGTCTTCGTCGGCGGCGTTGGCGTAGCGCACGTCGGCGCGGGTGGATTGGGCCAGCACCTGGATGTCCCTGACCGGCATGCCGGCGGACTTCAGTTCCAGCCCCAGGCGTTCGGCGAAGCTGTAGTCGCCGCGGTTGTTGATGTGCAGGAAGACCCGGGGCCGGGCGGGCGCGGGATCGAGCCATTCCAGGGCCTTGCTGGCTTCCTGGCGCTGCTCCAGGGTCAGGTTCAGGGTCATGGCCGCCTTGTAGGCCTGGATGGCGCCCTGTTTGTCCTTGCCCCGGGCCAGCAGGCCGGCCAGCCGCAGGCGCGCGTCGGCCTGCTCCGGCCGCAGTTCGAGGCCGGCGCGCAGGTCGGCGATGGCCTTGTCGGCCTGCTTCTTGAGTTCGAAGGCGCGGGCGCGGTTGAACAGGGCCTCGGGGAAGTTCTCGCGCAGGGTCAGGGCGGTGTCGAAGTTGCGGATGGCCTCGTCCACCCGGTCGGCGGCCAGGTTCTGCTCGCCGGCGATGTTGAAGCCGATGGCCTTTTCGTCGACGGTGGGCGGCTGGGAACCGGGGTCGGTGGCGACCGGCGGCATGAGCGCTGGCGGTTCCGCCGACCACCAGCGCGGGCCCAGAAGCGCCAGCCCGAGCACCAGCAATCCGGCCAGGGCCCAGCCCCAGGCCGGCATGCCGGAACGGCGCGCGGGCGCCTGCGGTGGGGCGGCCTGGTCGGCCTCGCTTTCCTTGCGCCGATACGCGCGACTGCTCTGGATGAACTCGATTTCATCGCGGTTGAGCAGCGGCGCGTGGCTGTCCAGCAGGCGGGCCGCCTGTTCCGCCAGGGGGGCGGCGAGCAGCAGGCTGTCCGGCTGACCGGCGCGCCGCCATTGTTCCCACGCGGCCTGGATCCAGTCGCGCTGTTCCAGGAAGGCCTTTTCCGCCTCGGCCTGGTCGTTGAGCGGGCGCCAGCGGCCGAGCAGGGCCTCGTCGGCGAGCTCCGCCGTCGCGACGCCGCCCTTTTCCTGGGGCTGGGCCAGACGCAGCACGCCGGCCTGGATGAAGCGCTCCAGCAGCGGCCGTTCCTCGTCCGGCAGGGTGTCCAGCGGCAACAGCAGGCGCTTGAGCCCCGCCGCCTCCTGGCCACGCGGCAGGCGCACCAGGCGCAGCAGCAGGCGGTTGGCCAGGTCGAGTTCGGCCGGGTTGAGCTGGCCCAGCACGGTGTCGGCGGCGCGCAGCAGGGCGTCGGCGGGGCTCTCCTTCGCCACGTCGGCCGGGGTCGCGCTGTCGGTGGCGCTGGCGGTCGCGCCGGCCGTCGTGGCTTCCGCCGCCGCGTCCGCCGCCGGCTGGGGTTCGTCCACCCGTTCGTAGGCCGCCAGCAGTTCCTGCCGCGCCTCCGGCGACAGGGGCAGGTCGTAGCGGGTGACGTCGCCGTCGGTGACCTGGCTCGCCAGGCGCAGCACCGAGGCCAGGGGCAACTTGGGGTCGTCGGGGTTGAAGATCAGCGGCGACAGCACTTCCTCGTAGTTCAGGAAGGCGTTGTAGGGCACCTCCACCCCGGCCCAGTAGGCGTTGTGCTCGCGTTCCGGCAGGTGTTCCAGCAGCGGGTCGAACAGCCGGCGGGCGTAGGCCTGGCGAAGTTGCAGCTTGCGCACCTCGAAGGGATCGGCGCGGGACGGCACCGGGAACACCCGGAAGGTCTCGCGCGAGAACTGGCCGTAGGTGCGGCGCCGGGTTTCGACGGCGGATTGGGCCACCGCCAGGGCGCCGCGGATGCTCTGGTTGTTGTAGGTGAACAGGGTCACCAGCACGTCGGGCATCTGCACCGTGCAGATGCCGGCGGTGTCGCTCACGCCGGTGCGGCTGTCGATGAGCACGTAGTCGTAGTCCTGGCGCAGGCGGGCCTTGATGGCCTCCAGGTAGGCGCCGCCGCCCAGGCGCTCGTAGAAGGTATCCCAGTCGAAGGCGTGCAGCTTGGCGGCGTAGCCCGGGCCCTGGCGGCCGGCGGGCAGCAGGTCGATGCGTCCGCCTTCCGGGAAGCCGGCGAAGTTGATGCCCAGGAGATAGGGCGCCAGGTCGGTCAGCGGCAGGTACCAGTCGTCGCCCTCGCCCTCCCGGGGCGGCTGGATGGCCTGGTCGGCGTAGTCCGCCAGCAGGTCAACCAGGCCGCGCGAGGCGGACAGCTCCTTGTCCGCCAGGAAGGGGTGGAAATAGCGGTGCAGGCCGGGGGCTTCCAGATCCCAGTCCATCAGCAGCACGCGCTTGCGGTTGGCGGCCAGCACCCAGGCCAGGTTGGCCACCGCCATGGAACGGCCGGTGCCGCCCTTGTAGGAATAGAAGGTGAGGATGCGGCCGCCGCCGTTGCGTGGCGCGCTCATTGAACTACCCTCCGGTCGCCGTGCGACCATCCGACGCCCCCTTCACGCGGACGGGCGGGGGCGCTCATGGCGCCACCCCGCCCGGCCCGGCCACGATGGGCCGGGCGATGCCACCCGCCACGCGGCGCACCGGGGCGTTGCGGCGCATCTCGGCCTGGATCTGGTTGAGCACCGTGCGCAGGGTTTCGCGCAGCTCGTCCACCGAGCCTACGTCCTTGCAGTAGTAGGGCGAGGAGGGCGTGTACTGGCTGTGGAAACGCAGCACGTCATGCACCACCTGGTCGATGTTGTCCTTGTTGGCCGCCAGTTCGGGGTCGCCCGGGTTCCAGGGCAGCAGCACGGCGCAGTTGTTGAAGTTCTGTTCGTCGAACTCGCGGAAGATGTCCTGGAAACTCTGGCTGGCGTACAGCGACCAGCGGTCGACGAACACCACCACCGGCTTGCCTTCCTTGAGGGCCGCGCGCACGGCGCCGGCCAGGTCGTTGGTGAGCTCGACCTGGTCGCTGTCGAAATCCAGGTCGGCATCCGAGACGATGTGCGCGGCCAGGGCGCCGATGCGCCGCTGCAGATCGGGGTAGAAGGGTTTCCAGTCCGGGCCGCCCGTGTCCTGGTAGGGCGCGGGATCGCGCCCGGCGCCCAGACGCACCGGGTCCAGGGCGGCGAAGATGAAGCGCACGTGGCGGCGGAAGCCGGGCTGGGTGGGGATTGGGGTGGCGCCAACCGTGGATTGCGCGATGCCGAAGGCGGAAGGGATGTCGGCCAGGGCCGGCGCCGGCGCCAGGGGCGGCAGATCGACCTGTTCGATGGCGTCCTTGATGCCCTCGGCGAAGTCGCGCACGAAATCCCAGTAGAGCTGGGCGTGGCCGGCCTTCAGCCGCACCATCTGCTCCAGGCCCTGCTGGTTGATTTCGGAATCCTCTTCCCCCCAGGTGTATTGCACCCGCTTGACCGCCAGGCTGACGTTGTCCGGCAGGGTGAGCCTGTTATCGCGACGGATGGGAATCCACACCACCGGCCGGATCACGGCCGGCTGCGGGCCCCCTTGCCGCGCGGCATGGGCCTCGCGGCGCAGCTGGAACAGCTGCCATTCCTTGCCGCAATACTCGCTCCTGAAATAGGCCGGCGAGTACAGGGGCACCAGCACGCGGCTCTGCTGCAGGGCGGCGAGCAGGGCCGCGTCCCAGTTGTCGCCGGTCTCGATGCTTTCCTGGTCGAAGAACGCCGGGTTCTCGTGCTTGTCCAGGCCGCGCAGCTTGCGCACCTCCTCGCCCAGGTCGGTGAAGAACTCCCGCATGGGGGCGCCGAAGTCGGCGCGACGGTAGCTGAAGAAGAAGTCGTAGGGCATGCGTCCTCGCCTTGTTGCTGAAATGGATTGCCGCTGCTGCTTCCTTATGCCTTTGATAGTAGCAGTTGCCGCCTCGGGCAAAGGCCGGTGGGCGATGCCGGTCCGGCGCGATCTGTTCCCCCCCCCTTTGGAAAAGGGGGGCAGGGGGGATTCGTCGTTCCGCAGCCCACGCTCAAACCTTGATGAATCTCCCTCGATCCCCCTTATCCCCGTATGGGGGCTTTTCCAGAGGGGGAGGCAGGCGTGGGAAGCTTCGTACCCAGGACGAGGCTGACTGGCCACGCATGGATTCCCGGCCTTTCACGGACTCTCCCGCAGGCCCGGCACATACACCAGGCCGCCGCTGGCCGGGTCGCGCACATAGCTCAGCAGCTGCTTCCGGTTGGTCCCCTGTCCCGGCGGTTTCAACGAGATGTGCACCCAGCCGGAGTTGGGACCTTCGCGCGGGTCGTAGCACTCGCAGATGATCTGGTCGTAGGCCGGCAGGTTGTTCGCCGCCCAGCGGGCCACTTCCAGGGTGCTCTTGGCGACGATCTCCAGATCGCAGGCGCAGCCCTGGGTGTGCTGGCTGGTGCTGAGCCAGCCGGACGGCTTGCGCTTCAGCACCCGCTCCAGTTCCTGGCCGCGGAACACGCTGTTGGGGGTGAAGCTTCCGTAATGCTTGCGGATGGGTTGCAGGACGTTCCGCGCCAGATGGACGGCGGCGCGCATCTCCCTGTCGCCGGGGAAGCTGTTGTTCACGCCGAGCCGGCTGGCGAGTTCGGAGAGGGTGAGTTCATAGAAGCGGAAATTGGGGGCGATGGGGTCCCGGGGCGCCAGGCTGGCGAGGCTGAGGGCTTCCAGTGGGGTGTTCGCGTGGTTGGCCATGTCGTTCTCCCGGGCGTTCACAGCGCGGCGCGCAGGGCGGCGAGGGACTTGGCCAGAACGGTGTGGCCGCCTGTCTCGCCGATCAGGGCCTGGATGAAGTCCAGATGTTCCCGCACCGAGGCGTATTCCCGCGGGCTGGCGCCGCGCTGGGCGGCGTTGCGGTAAAGCGCCGCGATGCGCGTCGCCGCGTCTTCCGCCGCCTTCGCCCGCGGCCCGGTCCGCGCCAGGAGCAGGACCAGCTCGCAATCCGCCTCGGCCACGCCGTCCCAGAAGTTGGGCTTGGCCTCGTTGCGTTCCCGGGCGATCTGGATCATGCGCCGGCAATCGTCCTCCAGGGTGTCGCGCCAGGCTTCATCCTGTTCGGGATCGAGCAGGCTGGCGAGGACCCGGGCGGTGGCCCAGTTGGTGAAGGGATAGGGGTCGGGCGCCGCCTTGCCGTTTTGTTGCTTGCCGGCGCGTTTCTTGTCCAGTTCGTGGGCCTGCCGGTAGTAGTTGGCCATGTTGATGAGGGCTTCCAGGCGCGGCGTGGCGTCCTCGCGCACCCAGGCCAGGCGCTTGCAGGCGCTGCCCAGCAGGCTCAGGCGTTCCGGGGTGGGGGCGCGCTGGCTGATGAGGTCCAGTTCCCGGATGGCGTTTTCGATCTCCCGTTCCAGTTCCCGGCGGCCGGCCGCCTTCACTTTTCCGGACGCCGCGCGCAGGGCTTCCCAGCGTTCGCCCGACAGGCGCACCCGGAAATTGGCGCACTGCTCCACCGCCCGCACCGGACAGTCGCCTTTGTGGGCCGTGAGGGCTTTTTCCAGCCAGTCCACCGCCTCGGCCCAGGCGCCGGTTTCGCCCCAGGCGAAGCCCAGGGCGGCGGCGACGTCGCCGCGCGCGAGCCAGTCCCCGCGGACGCTCTCCGGAATGCCCTCGAGCTTGCCGGAGATGCCGGTACGCAGGTTGTCCAGCGCGTCGGCGTCGTCGTTCCCGTCCTGCCTTTGCATGCGTATCCAGGCGCTCAGGTTGTCCAGGTCCGAGACCAGTTCCGCCGGGGCGTGGTAGGTCCTGGCCTGGCGTTTCTGGTGGCCGCCGCCGTCGCCGCGCAGGCGGAAGCCGGGATCGCCGTAGCACTGGTAGGCGCCCCAGGTGTTGGCGTCGGGGAAGCGTATCCAGATGTCCTCCCGGGCGGCGCGCGCCGCCCGGCCGAAGGTCTCGCCCGCCAGCATGTGGGTGTAGAAGGATTCGGCGAAGGCTTCGGCGGCGCCGTCGTCCACCGCCCAGCCGGCGGCCACCACGGCGCGGACGCCCATTTCCACGAACTGGATCGCCAGGTTCGCCGCCAGCAGGCTGAGGCGGCCCTGGGCGGCGGTGTCGCCCAGGGTCTTGCCGCCGGTTTTGCCGTCGGTTTTGCCACCGGTTTTGCCAAGATGGCAGCAATTGATGAACACCAGTTCCGGCACCCAGCGCATCTGTTCCACGTCGCCGGGGGTGAGGAAGGTGTTCTTGCCGATCACCATGCCGGAGACCGTCTTCATCCGCCCGGCGTCGTCTTGCTCGCCGGTCTCGAACTCGTGCTCGCCGTGGCCGGCCAGGTGCAGGATGCGCCATGCCCCGCGATGCAGGCCGGCGAGGATGCTGTCGGCGGATTCGTCGATGCAGTCCTGGGCGAAATAGCTGTTGGCGTTGAGCAGGTTGGCCACCTTCTGGGCCTCCTGGCGCGCGCCGGGCAGGTCGCAGAACTTGTCCCAGCCGGCCAGGTCCGGGTTGCCCACGACGAAGGCGTTGGCCTCGGTGGCGTGGGCCGGGTGGGGCCGGAAGCGGGGGGTCTTGAGCTGGCGCACCATGCCGGCGGCCACGGCCGGGGGGCGGTTGCCGTGGCTCCAGCGGTCCTCCAGCAGTTCCCAGGGATAGCGGGCGGAGGTCGGGTCCACCAGCAGGATCAGGTCCGCCTGCCTGGGGGCCTGTTCCTTCAGGCGGTTGGGCAGCAGCATCTCGAACAGGGTCTTGGTCACCTCGGCGTTGACGCCGGAGGAGCGGGAGGCCTGGCGGATGAAGCCGTCGGCCAGGCGCAACTGGCCGGTGGCCAGGGTTTCCTCGGCCCGGGCCCGGTCGGTGGTGGCGATGAAGCGCAGGGTTTCCGAGCGCTTGTCCTCGATGATTTCCAGCCGCTGCCACCAGTTGGGCGCGTCGTCGCGGCGCACCCGGCGCAAGCGGCCCTGGCCTTCCTCCAGGGTGCCCCGGGGCCAGCTCACCCGCATGGCCAACTGGCCGTCGCGCAGCACCGCGTCCAGGGCTTCGGCGGCGGCGATGGCCACGTCCTCGAACAACTCCAGGAACTCGATGCGGTCGATGACCACCTTGCCTTCCATTTCCGCCGCCACCAGCTTGTCGTTGGCGGCCACGGCGCCACGCAGGATGGCTTCCACGGAGTCCCGCGCCGACATGCCGCCGGCGCCGGAGCCCACCAGCAGGCAGGTGACGGGCGCGGAACGCACGCTGTCGGCCTTGCCGAAACGCTCGTCCGGCCACTGGGCGACGCGCAGGGCGTAATCCAGCATGGCGTCGCGCGCGCCCTTGGCGAGCAGGCCGGGGGAGAGTTCGCCCACCTGGCCCAGGCCCACCACCAGGGCGCCGCCGGGCCTGCCCTTCTCGTCCGGATTGAAGAACAGGGCGTGGCTGCCCAGGGGGCCGGGATACAGCCCCAGTTGCTGGTGCCTGGACAGGGCCTGCTTCAGGCGGTCGTCCAGGGCCTTCTCGGCGCTGATGATGGTGTCGCCCAGGTAATGGCCCACCAGTACAGGATGCCGGCCGTAGGCCAGGTCGCCGTGGGTCAGGCTCACCTGGATCGTGGGCGCGCCCCGACCCGCCGCCGCCTCGTCGAAGGGGCGCGCGATGCCGAAGCCGAAGCCGCGCAGGGCGGCCTCGTCCGGGATGTCGTCGGCCGGGGGAAGGTCCGGCAGGACGAAGCGAGCAGGCTCCCCCGCCGCCCGGGTCCGGGCCGGCGGCGTGGCGGGCAGGCGCGTGGTGGCGCCGGTCATGAGCAGGTCCAGGTAGCCCGGGAAGGCCCGCTTCTGGGCGCACAGTTCGTCGTGGGCGGTGTCTTCCACGTACCAGGTCTTCACGCCGGGCAGGCGGCCGGAGCGCCAGGTCACGGTGCCGTCGCCTTCATGGGTGGCATCGAATTCCAGGCGCTTGCGCCCGTTGAGCCAGATCTCGTCGTAGTCGACCAGGCGATAGTCCACCACCGTGGCGTCCTGGCAGCCGGCCACGTAGATCATGTGCTCGGGATCGGGCGCCGCCTTCTTCAGGAAATCCCAGGTGCCGCGCGCCTGGATCAGGGCGTTGCCGTCCGCCAGGTTCCAGCGCGCCGCCAGTTGTTTCTTCAGGTCTTTCCACAGGGACTGGCTGGCGAAATCCGGAAGCTCCGGATCGAAGGGCAGCAGTTCCAGCAGGCCCGGGAAGCGGTTGACGATGTCGATGATCGCGTCGGTGCCGTGGGTGATGTCCAGCAAGGCCAGCTTGGCCTGGGTCGGGTTGTGGCCGGTGAGCCAGCGCACGGCCTCGTGGGAACCCAGGTTGGGGGTGCCCAGCATCATGAAGCGGCTGTTGGGCAGCTTGAGGATGCGGCGCCACAGGGCGGTGCCGCGCCCGCCGTCGGCGATCATGGCGCGCACCACCAGGCCGCCCATGGAGTGGGCCACCAGATGTACCGGCTGGCCCTGGCGCTCGGCTTCCGGCAGCAGGGTTTCCAGCTTGTCCGCCAGCCTGGCCGCCGCGTCGCGCACGGACAGGCGCCAGTCGTAGGGGAAGATTTCCACCCGATGGCTGCGCGCCAGGAACTCCAGCAGGGGGCCGTAGAAGTCGTCCAGCAAGTCGATGGGCCTGACCTCGTGCCCGCCGCTCGCATCCATGCCCAGGCGCGCCAGGCCGCCCCGGAACAGGGCCCGGTATTTGAGCCAGACCGGATCGTCGTCCACTTGCAGGGCGCTGCCCATGGTGCCCGGCAGCATGACGGCCAGGGGCCGGGGTGCGGTGATGCTCCGGCTTCCGCGGACCGCGCCGCGCCACTTGGGCTCCTCGTGCCTGGCGGCCTGGATGGGCTGGAAGCCGCCGTCGTCCTCGTCGGTCCGGGTCAGGCCCGCGACCAGCCAGCGCACGCTCTTGTCGTTGGCGAAGTAGTTGAAATGGCAGACCTTGGGGCCCTGGTCGCGCAGGAAGCGCGCGCCCCGGTCGGGCCGGCGCAGGCCGCCGACCATGGAGCCGGTGTTCACCACCAGGTCATGATCGGCGCCGTAGAACCAGTCGGTGGCCAGCAGCTTGATCTGGCTCCAGAGGGAATCCCCCTCGATGTCGCCGGAGATCACGGAGAGGTCCGCCGTGGTGACCAGGTCGGGGTGTTGCAGCAGGCGGGTGAGGGCGGAGCCGGGCATCATCGCTTCCAGTCCCGGCAGGGTGCGAGGATCGGTGCGTTCCTTGACCACGGCCAGGAGGAAATCCGCCGCGTCGCCGATGAGGCCGTCGCCGGCGAAGTGGACGAACACCGACAGCCAGCGGTCCAGCCGGCCGGAGGCCAGGGTGGTGCCCCGGGCCGGACAGGCCACCCGCACGAAACGGCGCACCTTGATGTTCTTCCGGTCCAGTTCCTCGAGCAGTTGCTTCAGGCGCTCCCGGTCGGCGTCATAGGCCGCGTCCCGCGCCTGGGCATCCTCCGGATTCAGGGGGCTGAGGCCGATCTGGCGGGCGACGGTCCGATCCGCCGCGAACAGGCTCCCGAGCCAGTCGCCGCGCAACGGATCATTGTCCTTGTCGCGCTCGCCCAGGCACAGCAATTCCCCCACCAGGCCGCCGCGCGAATGGGAGACCAGATGCAGCTGGGCGTTCTCGGGGAGCCGCCTTGCCAGGTCCAGGGCGTTCTGGATCGGGCTCGCGGTCAGGGAGCGGTGCTCCAGGGCATAGGCCCGGTCGCCGTAGCGCGCTTTCAGGGCCGCGCGCGCCGAGGCGCCGGCCGCGTTGTCGCCCGCCCACAGCTTGCCGAAGCTGCCCTGGCAACTGGAGCCGGTGCCGTGCAGGAACACCAGGATGGGGTCCGGGCCCGCCGGCGGCGTCTTGTTCTTCGCCAGCGCGGTCAGGGTGAAGGCATCGTCCAGGGAGCAGTGGTACAGCCCCGGCGCGTTGCCGCCCAGGAGCTTGAGTTCCATCTTTTCGCCCAGGGCGGCGGCGGCCTTGCCTTTCAGGTCGACGCCGAAGAACTCCAGCACCTTGACGCCCAGTCCCAGCCAGCCGCGCTCGCCGCGGGCGGCGCCCCGGTCGGAGCGGGCGGGGGGCCGCGGGTCGATGTCCCAGCCCTCGTCGCCATCCCGCCCCAGGGATTTTCTGCCCCGTTCCCGGATCAGGTCGTCGGCCCGGCTCCAGAGCACGAAGCCGTTTTCCAGTTCCAGCCGCACCACGTCGTCGGCGTCGGCCTTGATCCCGCCCGCCCCGGCCTCGCGGCCCGCGCTAGGCAGAAGACGGCGAGGATTGATGATGGCGATGTCCGTGGTGGTGGGGACGCTGGCGCCCGGCTGTTCGCCGCCGTGGATCTGGTAGGTGCGGGTCATGGTGTTTTCCTCACTGATGCGGACTGGGGGCGCTTCTGTTGTGCGGTTATAGGGCGCCTGGGGCGCCAAAGGTGGATTGGACCGTACTCCCCACCCCAACCCTCCCCGTAAACGGGGAGGGAGCGGACACCTCCCCCGCGTGCGGGGGAGGAGGGGAGGGGGAGCGGCCTTTCATTCGGAACGATCAGCCAGACTGCCTCACTCGAACACCTTGAACCGTTGCGCCACCGCCGACCCAAGGATTTGCGGCGACTGGGGCAGCTTGGTCGAGGGCAGATAGGCGCGGATGGCGTTGAACCAGGCCCCATAGGTGGCGGGCTTGGCATCGCGCAGGCTCTTCAGCGCGTAGTAGGTGAAGGCGCCGTTGGGACGGCCCTGGAAGCTGGTGTCCCAGGAGTATTCCGTATCCATGCAACCGGCCAGCAGCAGGTCGCTGCCGCTGCGGCGCAGGCCGCTCACCAGCGTGGCGGGCCGGGCGCTGGCGCGCGGCAGTTCGCCCTTGGGCATCCAGGCTTCCAGGGGCAGGAAGCGGGCGCGGGGCATGCCCGGGTCCAGGTCGTCCTCCCGGCCCCGGGTCACCGTGCCGGAATGGCAACTGTCGGAGATCAGGATGATGCGCACGCCGGCGCCGCGCTTGGCGAACATGGCCCGGATATCGTCGTCCAGCAGGGGGCCGACGCTGCCGATGTCGTAGGGGCACAGGCCCTCGTCGCGGCCGTCGGGCTCGTCGCCGGAACTGTCCGGCACCCAGGTGCCGTGGCCTGAGTAGGTGATGACCAGGGTATCCCCGCTCTTCGCGTTCTTGATCAGGCCGCCGATGGCCTTGGTCATGGCCGCGTGGGTGGCCTTCTTGTCCAGCATCCTGGCCACCTCGTAACCGCGTTTGCCCAGTTCCGCCGCCCAGTCGGCGGCGTCGTTGACGCAGCCGGACAGGTCGCTGTCGGTGCCGGGGTAATCGTTGATGCCGATGCACAGCGCTTTCTTGCTCATGGTGTCTCCTCCGACGGGTTTCGATCTCCGGGATCGGGAATTTCATTGCCATCCGGGCAATCCGGACGGGCGCCCGATTTCATGACCGCAAGGGGCGTGCCATGCGCCGGACCCCTTGTTATCAGGGGCTTGCCGCGCCGGGCGGGCGGAAGATGGGTCATGGCGAACCCGGTCGGAGGGGATGGGTGGGGATGGAGTGGGTCGGAAATGACCCTGTCGGCAAGTGTCCATCCCGAGTGTCCATGCCTCGTGTCCATCCCTTGTGACGCGATCAACGCAGCCGCGGCGACCCGTTGAGATTGAGCCAGGTGCGGATGTCGGCCGCGTCGGGGGTGGCCAGCAGGTTGTCCCAGTCGTCGTCCAGATCGCGGCGCGCCTGCTTGAGGATGCCCACGACCTGTTCCCGCGTGGCCGCATCCGCCGGCTTGCGGCCGGCATAATTGGCATCGAGATTGATCGCGCACAGGGCCCGGTTGAACTGGTAGTAGAGCCCCTCGCCGACCTGGTCGCCGCGCAACTCCACAGCCTGGTCCAGACATGCCTTCGCCCGTCGCCAATCCGGTTCCGCCTGGTCCTTGAGCGCGTAACCCAGCTGCCCGTGGTAGGCGTGCCACTTGGGGTCCGCCCGGACCAGGGCTTCGAAGATGGGGATGGTGCGCGCCATCAGGTGCTTGTCCGTGGCCCAGTTTTCCCGCCGCACGTCCTGGGCCAGGTTGAAGATCGCGCCGCGAATGCGGCTGCCGGCCTTTTGCACCGCCGCGCCCAGATGCTTGGGATCCACCGCTTGCGAGCCGCCGACGTCGAAAAGCTGGCGATAGCCCAGTACCAGGGCGTTCTCGTCGATCTTCGCCTGGGGGGTGGCATCGGTGATCTCGAAGGAGCCGGCGACGTCGCCGTACAGCATCTCCAGCTGGCGGCTGAACTGCCATTGCAGATCCTCCGTGTTGCGGTATTGGGTTACGTAATGTTGCAACTCGCGCAGCCTCGCCTTGAAGTCGAGCAGGCTCTTGATGCCCTCGCCGATGTCGCCGGTGAGGATGAAGTCGTTCTTGAAATACGTGTAGATGTGCGGGCCGTCGCCGGTGGCCATGTCGGCCAACGCGGCCTCGAATTCCTCCAGGGTGTATCGCCCCACCCTGGTGAAAAACATCATCACGAAGATGTCGCAATCGCGTATCGCCTGGTTGTATTCCTTCTGCAGGCCCGCGCCGGTCATGGCATCGAGAAAGTATTCCCAGACCACCAGGTCGAGCAGGATGTCCCGTTGTCGCCAATGCTTGTTCAGGCGCCCGATCATGAGCTCGAAGGCGCGCCGGTCCTCCTTCAGTTCCTCGGACGACGCAAGAAAGATCTTGATTACCCGCATGTCGGCTCTCCCGGGTCAAGGTTATCGCTGCCGGACGGGCCAGGAAGCCTTCCCGGGCAGGCGCCAGTGATCATGGCAAGGGGCCGCACATGGGTGCAAGCCGTTCAGTAAAGGCGCTGAAGCCTTAGTGGTCTGCTTCCGAAATATCGGAACATAAAACGGCGTCTTTTCCCGCATGGCGGCGTTGCTCGTTGTTGCCATAGTCTTGGCTATGGCGCCTCCTCGCGCCTTGCCCCGCGGAAAAATCCATCCGTTTTATTTGTCCCTCTATTCCGGAGGCAGACCACTAGCTGTCGCGTTTCAGTAGAAGCTGGACAGCTGGTGCTGACCGTTTGCCGTGTAACCCACCGACCATGACCAACAGAATCACGGCCGCGACTACCATAACGGCGACGTAGCCATCCGTCCAGGATCAGCAGAGCCGGCCGGATCCACCGCACCTTGTGCTCACGACTTTGACCGAGACTCCACCAACTTGAACACTCTGCCATCCCGCGCCCGACATGTGCCCTGAACATCGGGCAGGTGGCTCACCCACTCGCAGTCCAGGCGGTCGCCCTCCCTGGATTCCAAGATCGCCTGGCCCTTGTCGATATGACGACGATGTACTTTGGCCACATTTCCATAGACACCTCGGCATTCCACGTTCAAACAACGCTCGCTATCCCATTCGCCCACGTAACGCTTGCCATCCAGCGTCACCTCCATGGAATTGTGGATAAGCCACGTCAAAGTCAGTGTGCCCACGGCCTGTGTTGCATCGCTGGCATCTTTGAGAGCCACATTGGAGGCACAGCCCGTCAGGGCGATCAAGGGCAGGATCAGTATTAGTCGCCTCATATCAATCTCCTTTCAATCGGGATGAGTTACTGGCTTCAGCGCAGCACGAAGCGCACGGTCACGGCGGGTTTGCCAGGAATCTCCACCAGGGCCACAGCCTTCGCTTCGGCCACCTTGAACTGCCCGGTGGCTTCAAACCGGTCGCCCGCCGGCTTGAGTTCGACCTCCTGCTTCGCGCCGCCGCCCAATAGGGTCAGCTTGGCTTTCGCCTTGGCGTTGCTGTTCCCAACCTCGACCGGTTTGCCGTGGTCGCGCACATAGAGGCGCAGGCTGTCCGGTTTGGCGACCAGTTCGAAGTCGATGTCCTTGGCCTCGGCCACCACGCCGCCATGCAGCGTGGTGTGTTCGTGGGCATGGTCGTGGCCGCCGGCCGCGAAGGCGCCGTTGCTCAGTCCGAAGGCCAGGGCGGCAAGTAGATGGATGGATTTCATGGTGTTTCCTTTCCTTGGGGAATGTGAACGAAGGTTGAACATCACAGCGCCTCGGCGTCGCGGTCGGCGAGCAGGCGCTCGGCATCCCGGCGTCCGAACAGCCAGAACAGCGCGGGGGTGAGATAGGTGTCGAGCAGGGTGGAGCTGATGAGGCCGGAGAAGATGACCACGGCCACCGGGTGGAGGATTTCCGTGCCCGGCCGCTCCGCCTCGAACAGCAGCGGGGCCAGGGCGAAGGCGGTGACCAGGGCGGTCATCAGCACCGGCGCCAGGCGCTCCAGGGAGCCGCGCACGATCATCTTGTGATCGAAGTTCTCGCCTTCGCGGCGCATCAGGTTGATGTAGTGGCTCACCTTGAGGATGCCATTGCGCACCGAGATGCCGGCCAGGGTGATGAAGCCGATCAGCGCCGCCACCGAGAGCGGCTGCCCGGACAACCACAGGCCCAGCACCGCGCCCACCAGGGCCAGCGGGATGTTGGCCATGATCAACAGCGACAGCCGCGCCGACTTGTAGCGGCTGTAGAGCACCACGAACATCAGCGTCAGCGACACGATGGACAGCAGGCCGACCAGCTTCGAGGCCTCCTCCTGGGCCTGGAACTGGCCGCCCAGGGTGACGAAATAGCCCTCGGGCAGCTTCGTGTTCCCGACCGCCTTGCGGATGTCCGCCACCACCTCGGACAGCGCCCGGCCCTGGGCGTTGGCCGAAAGGACGATGCGGCGCTTGCCGTCGTCGCGGCTGATCTGGTTGGGGCCGTCGCTGTCCTCGATGGTGGCGATGCGCGACAGGGGCACACTGCCGCTCGGGGTGCTGAACTGGATGCGGCCCAACCCCTCCACCGTGCGCGCCGATTCCGGCAGGCGCATGACCAGGGCGAAACGCCTGCCGCCCTCGACGATCTGGGCGGACTTCTCGCCCTCCACCAGGCCTTGCAGCATGGCCAGGATTTGTGGCGTCGGCACGCCGTATTGCGCCGCCGCCGCGTAGTCGATGCGCACCTTGATCTGGGGGGCGAGCACCTGCTTTTCGATTTGCAGGTCGGCCAGGCCCGGAATGCCGGCGAGCTTGCCGCGCAGCAGGCCGGCCTGGGCGCGCAGGGTGTCCAGGTCATCGCCGTAGATCTTGATGGCGATCTGCGAGCGCACGCCGGACAGCATGTGGTCGATGCGGTGCGAGATGGGCTGGCCGATCTCGATGGCGGCGGGCAGGTTGATGAGCCGCCCTCGGATGTCGGCCTTGATCTCGTCCAGCGGCCGGGTCAACTCGGCGGCGGGCTTGAGGCCCACGTCCAGTTCGCTGACGTGCACCCCCTCGGCATGCTCGTCCAGTTCGGCGCGGCCACTGCGCCGCCCGACATGGACCACCTCCGGCACCTGCCGCACCAGCACCTCGGCCTGCCGCGCCAGGGCGGAGGATTCGGCCAGGGTGACGCCCGGATTCAGGCGCAGGCCGATGAGCAGGGTGCCTTCGCTGAACGGCGGCAGGAAGGTGGTGGGGAAGAACGGCACCGCCGCTGCCGCCACCAGCACGGCCGTGGCCCCCGCCGCCAGCGCCGCCCTGGGCCGGTTCAACACGGCTTGCAGGCTGCCGCGATAGCGCGCCTTGAGCCAGGCCAGCAACCGCGTGTCGCCGTGATCGAGGGACTTCATGCGCGGCAGCAGGTAGAACGCCAGCACCGGGGTGATGGACACCGACACCACCAGCGAGGCCAGGGTCGAGACGATGAAGGCGATCCCGAGCGGCACGAACAGCCTGCCCTCCATGCCGGGCAGGGCGAACAGCGGCAGGAACACCAGCACGATGATGAGGGTGGCGTAGAGGATGGCGGAACGCACCTCCAGGGTGGCGCTGGCCACCAGTTCGATGGGGTGCATGCGATGGTCCGGATGCTTGGCTCGGTCCTCCTTCAAGCGCCGCAAGACGTTCTCGATACCCACCACCGCGTCGTCCACCAGGCCGCCGATGGCGATGGCCAGGCCACCCAGGGTCATGGTGTTGATCGACATGCCGAAATACTTGAACACCAGCGCGGTCATGAAGATCGACACCGGGATGGCGGTGAGCGCGATCACGGTGGGGCGCAGGGTGCCCAGGAAGAAGAACAGGATCACCGCGACGAACACCGAGGCGCCGATCAGCTTGCCTTGCAGGGTGTCGATGGAGGCCTCGATGAAGCTGGCCTGGCGGAAGGTGACGCGGGGCTCGGCCATGCCCGCCGGCAGGCCCTGCTTCAATGCGGCCAGGGCGTCCTCGATGGACCGGGTCAGGGCGATGGTGTCCGCCGTGGGCTGCTTCTGGATGCCCAGGATCACCGCCGGCCGGCCCTCGAAGCCGGCATCGCCGCGCTTGGTGGCCGGGGCGAAGGTCACCTCGGCGATCTGGCGCAGCAGGATGGGCTGATTGTTGCGGCTGGTCAGCGCCAGGTTCTTCAGGTCTTCCAGGCGCGAGGTGCGGCCCAGGTTGCGGATCAGGTATTCGCGGCCGTTGAGTTCCAGGAAGCCGCCCGAAGTGTTGGCCGAGAAGCCGCGCAGGGCATCGTCGAGCTGGTCGTGGGCGATGCCCAGCTCCGCCATGCGCACGGTATCCGGCTGCACCTGGAACTGGCGCACCTCGCCGCCGATGGGGATGACCTGGGCGACGCCGGGGATCGCCATCAGGCGCGGCCGCAGCACCCAGTCGGCGTATTCCCGCACCTGCATCGGCGTGATCTTTCCCGAATCGATGGGAATGGCGATCTGCATGATCTCGCCCATGATCGAACTGATCGGTCCCATGCGCGGGGTCACGCCCTCGGGCAGGCCTTCCTCCATGGAGGTGAGGCGTTCCGAGACCATCTGCCGCGCCCGGAAAATGTCGGTGCGCCAATCGAAGGTGACGTAGATGAAGGACAGCCCGGCGCTGGACACCGAGCGCACGCTCTCCACCCCCGGCAGGCCGTTCATGGTGGTTTCCAGCGGGAAGGTGATGAGCTGCTCCACCTCCTCGGGGGCCATGCCGCCGGCCTCGGTCATCAGGGTGACGGTGGGCTTGTTGAGGTCGGGGAAGACGTCCACCGGGGTGCGCGTCAGGGTGAACGCGCCGTAGGCCATCACCACCAGGCTGGCGATGATCACCAGCAGCCGGTTGGTCAGGCTGTTGTCGAGCAGGTACTTGAACATGTCAGGCCTCCAGCAGGGCCGCCCCAAGGGAGGCCTGAGCCCCCTCGGGGGTCAGCGAACGAAGTGAGCGTGGGGGTCGTTTCATGTCAACGCACCTGATTGACCAGGGTCGCGGCGCGCACCACCACCCGGTCGCCCGCCTTCAGGCCGGCGGTCACCGCCACGTTCGCGCCATCCAGGGGTTCCACGGTCACCGTGCGCGGCTCGAAGCGCTCCGGTACGGCCTTGACCCAGACGATGGTCTGGTTGGCCGGGTTCTTCACCAGCGCCGCCGCCGGCACGCGATAGCCCTGCACCGTGCTTTTAGTCAGGGCATAGACCTTCACTGGCTGGCCCACCGCCAGGTTCTCCAAGGCGTTGCCCTCGCCCCGGAACATCAGCGGCAGGGCCTGTTCGCGCAGGCTGCGGGCAGCGCCGACGAAGGCCAGTGGCACCCGCGCGTCGCCCACCGCCAGGCTGCCGGACACCACGTCCAGGGCCTGTGCGGTGTCATAGGCCAGCGCCTCGATGCGCAGGCGCTTGGGATCGACCACCTCGAACACCGACTCGCGCGCCTCGACCACCTGGCCGGCCACGGCATTGCTCATGGCGACGATGCCGGAGACCGGCGCGACCAGGGCATCGCGGTTGGAGAGTCCGGCCCCCAGGGCAGCGATGCGCCCGTTGAGGCTGTCGATCTCGCTCTCGGCGGCCTCGATCTCCTTGCGTGGGATGGTGTCGGCGAGTTCCTTCAGGCGGACCAGGCGCTTCTCGGCCAAGCCCTTGGCGGCGCGCAGTTCGGCCACCTGAGCCGCCTGGCTGGAACGCCCGAGCGTGTCCGTGGACGGCACCACCCAGGCCAGCACCTCGCCCTTGTTGACCCGTTGACCGAGGCTGGGGAAACCGCGCGGGCCGGGTTCCAGCCGTCCGGCGATGAGGGCCTGTACCTTGCCGCCGGCATTCGGGTCCATGACCACCTTGCCGGAGAGTTCGAAGGATCGCGGGAGCGCGCCTGCCTCCACCGGCAGGGTGCGCACGCCAATCTGGCGTTGCGCCGACTTGGGCAGGAAGACGCCGCCATCGGGCAGGCGTTTGGGGCCGTTGCTGTTGGCGGCGGGGGGCGCGTCGCCATGGTCGTGGCCGTCACCGGCGTAGGCAATCGTCGCCATGGCCAGGCAGAGAACGGGTATCAAGAGGAATACAGCCCCCGACACCCTCCTTTGGACAGCGTCACCCCCCAGGGGGGCCAAGAACCACTTGGGGCGGCCCTGCGTGTTTCTTGTGAGCGGCTTCATGCGACACCTCCCACACGTTGGCTGCGAAGGCGGCGGATCAGCCAGCCCAGGCCGGCCAGGGCCGTACCGGCAATGGCGGCCCAGAGGGCATATTCCTGCCAGCCGTGGCGATGCGCGGCCTCGGCGGCTTCGTGAGCGTCGCCCTCGGCATGGATGTCCAGATCACCGGCCAAGAGGTCGGTCTCTTCACCGGCATACACGGTGGCGGCCACCGGGAATTCTCCCGGCGCGAGGGGCTTGGCCAGGGTGGCCTCGAATTCACCTTCGGCATGGGCTTCCACCGGTATCTTGATGCCACCCAGTTCCAGTTCCAGCCTGGCGTCCTTGACCGGACTGTTGTCGGCGGCATGATCGAGCCAGAGGGTCAGATGCGTACCGTCGAGCACACCGACCAGTTCGAAGAGTTCGGACTCGGCGGCAAAGCGCGGCAACGCGGGTCCGGATGTGGCGGCGGGGGCATCGCCATGATCGTGGCCTTCTCCGGCCCAGGTCGGCGAGGCAGCGGCCAGCATCAGAGCCGCCAGGATGGGTATGGGGTGCATGGGTCTTTCTCCTGATTATTCGGGCAGCAGGCCCAGGGCCTGACGCAGGGCGGAAACCGATACGGCCAGTTCGACGCGGGCACGGGCGGCCTCGCGTTCGGCCTCTGCCGCTTCGGCCTCGATGCGTAAACGGGTGGGCAGGTCGGTCTCGCCCAGACGGAAGGATTTCTCGAAGAAGCCGCGCGACTCGTTCGCCAGCCGCGCCCGCTGCTCGGTGGCGGCCAGCCGGGCACGGGCGGCCTCCTCGCCCTGGCGGGCGGCGTCGATCTCGGCGGCGATGCGTTCCTGTTCGACAGCCAGTTGGGCCTCCGCCTCGGTTTTCTCGGCGGCCGCCGTGGCGACACGGGCGCGCTGCCGGCTGTCGGAACCGAAGGGGATGCGCACGCCCAGGGTGAGGGTGTCGGACCAGGCCTCACCCGAATTGGCCCGGTCGCGGGTCGCCGCCAGCCGCAACTCCGGGTTGGCCCGGTTTTGTATGCCGGCCAGGGCGCGGGCGGCACGGGCCGTCTCGACACGGGCGGCCAATTCCTTCAAGAACGGATGGGCGTCCCGCGCATTGACTTGGGATGGGGTGGGTTCGGTGGCATTGGATGCAGTGCCATTCACCATTACGCCCATGAGGCTGCGCAGGCGCTTGGCCGCTTCGGCCAGCGCCCCGCGTGATCGCGCGACCTCGGCGACGGCCCCGGCCACGGCGGCATCGGCCTGGTGTCCATCGGCCCGCGACAGGTCGCCGGCCTTGACCCGACGTGCCACGTCCGTGGTCAGCCGTTCGGCATTCTGCCGGCGCGCCTCGGCGGCCTCCAGATCGATGCGAGCCAGGGCCAGGGACCACCAGGCCTCGCGCACCTCGCCCGCCGTGCGCAGGCGAACCGCTTCCAGCTGCCCTTCCAGCGCCGCGCCTTCGACTTCGGCCAGGGCGCGTTGACCGGCCCGCTCGCCCGGCAACCAGAGCGGCATGGCGAGGCCGGCTTCATATTCCCGGCTGCCCTGGTCGCGATTGAGCTGGTCGGTCTTGTAGGAAACATCCAGGCTGGGCGGCTCCGCCAGCCAGCTCTCGGCTGTCTGCCGACGCGCGCCGATGGTGTCGCGGCGCGCCCCGGCGGCGCGCGCCTCCGGCTGACGCGCCCACGCGGCCTCGAAGGCCTGCTTGAGGGTTGGCGGGGTTTCCGCTGCCTGGGCGGGGAAGACCAGGGTGGCAAGTGGGATGGCCCATGCCATCAGCCAGAGGGAAGCACGCCCCTCCAGGCAGTACACAATATTCATTTGAAGCCTCGTCCTGATGCGGCCGCCCACGTCGAGGGCAACCTGGAATAACGCAAATACTTACGTCAAATCCGGCGAGGCAATCGCGACTACAAGGGAATCGAGGGACGCGCCAACCTGCCGGAGCTTCAGGCGAGGTCGGCTAGAGGGGGACGGAACAGGGAGCCAGGCGGCGGGGTGGGCAGGAAGGCCCGATAGGCCATGGTGTCACCCCCCTGAACTGCCAGGAAGGTAGTCGCATCGGAGTCGATGACGGCCTGCGCGAAATGCGCATGACAACTCGGGCAATCGGCATCGAAATCGCTATTGCCGGGATCGCCGTCCGCGGGGGTCGTGCTGGCCTGGTGTTCATGCGCGTGGTGGCCGACGTGCTGCTGGGCCTTGCCGTCCTGCTCGTGCTGGCAATAGACCGCCACCGCCGCAGATGTCCACTGCAACGGCAGGATGAGCAGGAAAAGGATGGTTACGAGCTTGCGCATGCCGGGGATGCTAACTCTTCGCGCGCGTGGCGCACAACCGCGATCGAAGCGGTCAGCGACCAGGGTCGGAAGCAGACCACTAGATTTCGTCGCGCACGCCGAGGCGGAATGCGGCGACATCAACCAGCTGATCGACGAGCAATTGGCGCGAGCGTGGCTCAACGCTTGCGTGCGCTGGAGCATCAACTTGTCGCGTTAAGGGCTCGATGTGTTGAAAACCACAGTGTTGGGGAATGCGGCATCCCGCATGAACTGGTCGCGGCGGCGCATGACGAGGCGGGCGCGGTGGGCGCGATCCTCGCCGGAAAAGCCGGGTTCCGGCCGCATCACCACTCAGGTTCCGAACAACTGTCGCGCATCCAGGATGCTGACCCGGCCCGCGTGCCGCTTCACGGTTTCCACCATGTGCTGGGTACCGCCGGGGCCGGAGCCGCCCTCGCCGTTCCACAGCGACACGAAGCGCACCTTGTCCGGGCCGTGGGCCAGGGCGGTGTAAAGCTGCCAGAGGTTGTTGCGCACATAGGGGTTCAGGGATTTTGGCAGGGGGCCGAGTTCATCCGGTTGCACGCGGATTTGCGTCAGGGCGTTGTCCTTGAGGGCGTAATAGCGGTCCACCCAGGTTTCCCCGGCGAAGGCGACGGAGGCCTGCAGGAAATCGGGCTCGGGGAATTGCAGGAACAGTCGCAGCTGGCAGCCGCGCTCCAGGGCGGCCTCGGCGAACAGGGTATCGCCGCCGCAGGCGCCGCCGCAGATGGCCAGGTCCTCGGCGCCCATGCCCAGCTCGTCCAGCCTGGCGGCGATGGCCCGGGCGGCGGCGGCTTCCCCGTCGGCGGGAAAGCGGGGCGAGGCGCGGCCGGGCGCGTCGATCATGTGGCCGCTGAACAGGAAGACCCGGCGCGGTTTCCAGGGTGCCTCCAGGGTGGCCATCTCCTGTTCCAGGACCGCCAGGGCGGCGGAAACCGACTCCGGACGGAAGCCCAGGTCCGCCAGGATGCGCAACTGCTGGCGGCTGGAATCGAGGGCGAACCAGTCCTTGTCGGCCACGGCGACCGCCTCGCGCCAGGCGGTTTCCACCTGGTCGGGCGGGTTGAGCAGCAGGTTCAGCTCCGCCCAGCTGGCCCGGGTCCAGTAGTCGTCGGGCTGGCGCTCCAGGGCGGCGAGGCAGGCCCAGATCACGCCGCCTTCCAGGTTGGGCAGGCTGGCCGGGTTGTCGAGCTTGCCGCCCAGGTGCCGTTGCAGGTGGCGCAGGGTGCAGGCGTTGATGCCGGAATAGAAGTGGGAGGGATCCTGGATGAAGGCGTTCATGTAGGGTTCCACGGCCTGGACGAGCTGGGGCAGTTCCTTCGCGGCCTTGTCGCCCATGGCCCGGGCGGTGGCGTCGGGGAGACGCCAGCGTTGTACCCAGTCCTCCTTTTCCAGGCGGCCGATCAGGCACCAGTCATCCGGATCGCGGGCGCTGTTCGAACGAGGGTGTCGGCCCAGGTCGTGGCGGCGTCGTGCTGGCCCAGGCGCCCCAGCAGGATGGCCTTGTCGCGCTGGCCGCCGGCGTTGTCCGGATCCAGCGCCAGCGCGGCGTCCACCTGCTCCAGGGCCAGCTTGTATTGCTGGAGCTTCATCAAGGCCCTGCCGGCGGCCAGGCGGGCTTCCAGACGCAGGGTCCAGGTGGGGGTTTCCTCCGCCAGGGTGAGCACGTCGCCCGGCAGGTTGCGCTTGCGCGCCACCTCGACGCGCTGGCGCCAGGATTCGTAGGCGGCGCGGAACTCGTTGTCGCCGCCGAGTAGCAGGTCGCGCCAGGCCGGTTCCCTCAGATCCTTCAGCAACTGATACACCGGGCTGATGGGCCGTCCGTGCCAGGATTCCATGGTGGCCCGGGCCATGCTCGCCAGGGCCGCCTTGTCGGCTTCGAGCTGGTCCGGATCGGGGCGGCCGTCCTTGAGGTGGTAGCGCAGCTTGCGGTCGGTGTAGATGTCGAAGGGCTGGTAGGCGCGCTCGCTCTGCACCAGCAGCACGCCCCGGGCGCGCAGGGCGTGGCGCACGCCCAGCTCGTACCAGACGTTGGGGTTGTCGAGGGTGAGGTCCACCACCACCAGGTCGGCCAGCAGCAGTTCCTGGAACATGTCGGTCTTGATGTCGCCGGCCCGTTCCTCCTCGTCGGCGCGGAACACCTCGAAGCCGGCGCCACCCAGGGCCGGCTTCAGGTAGTCGGCATAGACCGCGTCGAAGTCGATGTCCTGCTTGCGCCCGTAGGGCATGGCCACGAAGACGTGCAATGCCATCCTGTTCCCTCAATGGTTGTCGATCGATGAACGCGAACTGTAGCGCGAGGCCCGTGGTGGCGGCGAGCCGGGACGCAACTAGTGTCTCAACCCATAAGTTTGCGTACATGCCGAGACGCGCATCCGCGCGCCGAGTGCGCGAAGCGAACCGCAGCCATAGCCGTAGCTATGGCGAGGATGAGCGACAAAGCAATCGGCGATGCGGGGCGCGTCGAACATAGCGAAACTTATGGGTTGAGACACTAGGCTTCAGCGGGAATAGAGGATATGCCGGTCGGCGTTGGCGCGCCGACGCACCAGGCCCTGGGCCTCCAGGCGGGCGAGGGCGGCCGCCACGATGCGCGCATCGGCGCATTTCTCCGGGGGGAGCCACCACTTCGCGATGCCTTCCACGGTGTCGGCCGCGTGCGGATGACTGTGCAGATAGCGCAGGATGGCGTCCACGACTTCGACAAGGCGTTCCTGCTCCGGGCGCATGGCGCGTCTCCTGACTGGGGTGGTGCGTCCCGTGCAAGGGTCGTGCCAGTCATGGAAACGCCCGCCCTCTCTATTTGGATTCAATGGCTTGGCCGGGGGCGGGGAATTTCGGTGGGGCCGACCCGCCCCGGCGGACCCGGGGAAGGGCCATCCCATGGGGCGAAATGGACCCGCCCGGGCGCTTGCCGAGGCGGCTGCTCAATCCGGGCGGAACTGGCCGGGTTCGATGTGGTGCTTCTTCAGCAGCTTGCCCAGGGTGCGGCGTTCCTTGCCGGCCAGCCGGGCGGCCTGGGATACATTGCCCAGGCTGTGGCGCATGAGGCGGATGAGGTGGCCGCGTTCGAAATCCCGCATGGCCCGCTGCTTGGCTTCGTTGAAATTCAGGGTGTCTGGCGGGGCCTGGTCGGGATCGACCTGGTGTCGGCCGTCCCGGACCGGCGTCCCGCCGGAAATATGGATGACGGGGCCGTCGCCCATGAGGAATTCGCGCTGGATGCGGTTGCGCAGTTCCCGGATGTTGCCCGGCCAGGCCTGGTCCTGGAGCCAGGCCAGGGTGTCCGGGTGGAGCGCCCGGGGCGGGACCTGGTAGCGACAGGCGGCCTCGGCGATGAACCAGCGGGCCAGCAGCGGCACATCCTCGCCCCGTTCGCGCAGGGGCGGAACCCGCAGTTCCATGACGTTGAGGCGGTAATGCAGGTCGGCGCGGAATTGGTCCAGGCCGACACGTTCTTCCAGGTCCGTGTTGCTGGCGGCCAGGATGCGCACATCGGCGGATTCCACGCGGCTGCCGCCGAGGGGGCGGTACTGGCCGTCCTGGAGGAAGCGCAGCAGGCTGACCTGGGCCTTGGGCGAGAGGGTGTCCACCTCGTCCAGGAACAGGGTGCCGCCTTCGGCCTGGGCGATCAGGCCGGCCTGGCTTTCGCGGGCGTCCGTGTAGGCGCCCTTGCCGTGGCCGAACAGTTCGTTCTCGACGAGATGGTCGGACAGCGCCCCGCAATTGACCGGGATGAAGGGCTTGCCGGCGCGGCGGCCCAGGTAGTGGATGGCCCGGGCGGCCAGTTCCTTGCCCGTGCCGGTCTCGCCGACGATGAGGACGGTGGCGTCGTAGCCCGCGATCTTGTCGATCAGGGCCATCATCCCCTTGAAGGGGGCGGATTCTCCGATGAGGCCATGCTGGTCAAAAGGTTTCACCATGTCGTGGTCCTCCATGCGAGCCCTTCATGGCGGGCCCTTGTCGTGATTCGAGCCTTCACCGTAGCAAATTATTCGGCGGGCGAACAACACTGGGATTACTTTAGATCGATTTGCTCCGGCGCCAGGAACTGGCGGGCATACGCCCCCGGGATGCCTTCCGCCACGAAAACCGCGTAGATGGCGGGGTCGATATGACCCTCCGCCGCCATGCGATCCATGATGGCCAGGCATTCGGACAGGGATTTGGCCTGCTTGTAGGGCCGGTCCGCCGCCGTGAGGGCCTCGAAGATGTCGGCGATGGCCATGATGCGGGCCTGGACCGACATCTGTGCGCCGGTGAGGCCCCTGGGATAGCCCTTGCCGTCCATGCGTTCGTGGTGACCGCCGGCGAATTCCGGCACCCGCCGCAGGTGCCTGGGCCAGGGCAGGGCCTCCAGCATGTGGAGGGTGGAAACGATGTGGTGGTTGATGATTTCCCGCTCCGCGTCGGTGAGGGTGCCATGGGGCACCCGCAGGCAGGCCTCCTCGTCGGGGCCGAGGAAGGGAAGATCGTGGCCGTCGCCGTCTTTCCAGCGCTGGCGCGCGATGCGGCTCACCCGTTCCTGGTCCGCCATGGTCATGGACTCGCCACCGATGTTGCAGCGTCGCAGGAAGTCCTGGTCATCGTCCAGTTCGGCCAGGCGTTGGCGGTAGCCGGCCTCGATGCTCGCCCCGTCCTCCGGGCGTGCCAGCAGGGCTTCCAGCCGGTCGATGGCCGCGTCCCGGCGCGCCACCTCGAAGCGGGCGTCCAGCAGGTGGATGCGGTCGAACAGGGCCTGAAGCTTGGTGGCCTTGTCCATGACGTGGACCGGGGTGGTGATCTTGCCGCAGTCGTGCATGAGGCCGGCGATGCGCAGTTCGTAGCGATCCGGGTCGGTCATGCGGAAATCGGCCAGGGGGCCGCTGTCCACCTTGTGGACCGCCTCGGCGATCATCATGGTCAGCACCGGCACCCGTTCGCAGTGCTTGCTGGTGTAGGGGGATTTCTCGTCGATGGCGGTGTTGATGAGGCTGATCAGGGATTCGAACAGTTCGGCCAGCTGGTCGATGAGCCGGCGCTTGGTGTAGGCGATGGCGGCCTGGGAGGCGAGGGATTCCGCCAGGCGCTGGTCCTCGGCGGTGAAGGCGCGGATGGCGCCGCTGCCGGGGTCCAGGGCGTTGATGAGTTGCAGCACGCCGATGGTTTCCCGGTGATGGTCGATGAGCGGCACCGTCAGGAAGGATTGGGAGACATAGCCGGTGCGGCGGTTGAATTCCCGCGTGCCGGAAAAATCGAAACCCTCCGCCCGCTGGGCATCCGCGATGTTCACCGTGGTCTGATGGGCGGCGGCGTAGGCGGCCACCATGCGATCGTTGGGACGGCCGTCGGCGTCGAAGATGGGGATGTCTGGCAGGTCGATCTCGCCGCCCTCGCGGCCGCCCAGCCGCAGGCCCAGGCCGCGGTTGACCAGGATGCGGAACTCCAGGGCCCGCGCCGCGTTGACGCGGTAGACGGTGCCCGCGTCGGCGCCGGTGAGATCGATGGCCGAGAGCAGGATGCGTTCCAGCAGGTGGTCGATGTTCTCCTCCCGGGAGAGGGCCACGCCGATGGCGTTGAGCTGTTCCAGCTTGTCGAGCAGGGGATGGGTGTCCATGGGGTGCTCCACCGGGCGCTTTTCGTTACCCCATGATAGCCAGCCCGGCGTCCGGTCCGGGATAATCCTAGAAACGGCAGTTGACCGCTCCTTTGCCCTTGTCAAGGCGCGGATATTGACGGAATGCCTTTCGGCAGACCTCACCCCATGGGTGAGGCCGCTACGCACCCGCTGGCACGTCCGGGTGGGCGTCTGGCTTTGTTGCTCCTCCTTGCGGGCCCCGGCATGCGGCGTCGTCGCGTCGCGCCAGCCACCCACCCGAACGCACCATCAGGCGCGTCCAACTGCCGTTTCTAGGATAATTCCGGCTGCCCGGCCATGGTGGCCGGCGATGAGGATCCGACCCAGGATCCCACCCCGCATCCGGAGTCCGGCTTGACCCGTATGTCCTGCTTGTCCCGTTACTTATCGCAATCCGCCGCGTCGGGCATCCGGTGGCTGCTGCTGTGCCTGTTGCTGGCGATGGGCGCGGCCTGGGCCCAGATGCCGGTGCCGGCCCTGAAGAGCCGGGTGACGGACCTGACCGGCACCCTGGATGCCGCCGCACGCCAGTCCCTGGAGATTCGCCTGGAGGAACTGGAAAAGACCAGGGGCAGCCAGCTGGCGGTGCTGCTGGTGCCCTCCAC
>JADJYY010000024.1 GCA_016719465.1 Hydrogenophilales bacterium | reverse complement strand
CTTGATCCTGCCTCCACCGCCCCAGGCGCCCTCCTGCTCCACGCCATCGAACTGCTGGGGTGGCGGTGTTCGCCATCAGCGGGGCGCTGGCGGCCCGGGCGCCGTAGCCTGGACCTGATCGGGGTGGTGGTGATCGCCACGGTGGCGGCGGTGGAGGCGGCGGTACCCTGCGGGACTTGGCTTCTGGACCGGACGTTTCTGGATTTCCGACCCGGCTTATCTCTATGTCTGCCTGATCGCCGCCCTGCTGACCATCATTTACGCCCGTTATCGCCATCCGCCCGACCGCCTGATCCTCTATGCGGATGCCCTGGGTCTACAGCCCTGTTCTCCGCCAGCGGCGCACAGATCGCCCAGAACCTGGGGCACGGCGGCATCGTGGTGGTCATCATGGGCACCGCCACTGGCGTGGCGGGCGGACTGCTGAGGATGTGTTGTGCGCCGAGATTCCCCTCATCCTGCGCCAGGGCTGCATGTACACCTCCGCCGCCATCGCCGGGGTGACGGTTACCTGCTGCTGGAAACCCTGCTCGACCCCACCCTGGCAGCCATGCTGGGCATGGCGACCATCGCCGGCCTGCGCCTGGCCGGCATCGCCTGGGATCTCACCCTGCCCGTGTTCGGCATGCCGAAAACGGTCCATGACGAGAGTTGAGCCCGGCTTCAGAGCGGCTCCCATTCCATCGTAAGATGCCGCGTCGCCCAATACCGCCCGGTACCATGCTCACCGCCCGCACACCTCTTCCTCGCCTGCCTTCTACTCCGCTGCTGGCCGCCGCGCCTGCCGCCTTCGAAGTCGCGGAATTCCAAGAGCGGCATGGCCCAGAACGAGTGAAGACCCTGCTCATCGCCAACTGGAACCCCGACCGCATCGTGGAGCCTTCCGACGATGTGATCCTGGCCTACGACAACGATCCCAGCATCGCCCACACGCCGCTATCGGTTTCCGCTTCTGCAAAGGGCAAGCTGGTGGGCTTCGAGCAGGGCGTGCGGCCCTCCCTCAAGTCCACAGATCATCACCGTAGAACAACAACAACACCCAGTGCGGCCAGCCCAGCCGGGTCTATTCCAACACCCACGTGCTCGGCAACGGCGAGAAGGCGTTGTTCGCCCTGTTCTGGAAAAGCGGCCTGGAACGCATCGGCGTGAAATACATCGTGCTGCCCAGCAACGAGCAGATGAGCCTGTCCTTCGACGTGAACAACCTCTGCTACAACACGCCGAGGATATGAGGGCGAGGGCAGGCCGGATCGAAAGATTTACCCTGACAGGCAGGCCTCCCACCGCCCCTCCCCGCCCGCGGGAGGTGCAAGCACCACCCCAGCATGCCGGGAGCGCCGCCGGGCGGATTAGCCGAAGGCGTAATCCCGCCTTCCCAAACCGATCACAGTTCAGCGACAGCCTCGCCGGGTCCTCCAGCGCGTCCTTCACCGCCCGCAGGAAGCTGACCGCCTCGCGCCCATCGACGATACGGTGGTCGTAGCTCAAAGCCACGTACATCATGGGCCGGATTACCACCTGGCCGTTCTCGGCGATGGGCCGTTCCTGGATCTTGTGCACAGGCCCAGCACGCCGGACGCTGGGGGCGGAACGAGGATGAAATTGGAAAGCAGGGAGCCGAACACGCCGCCGTTGGAGATGGTGAAGGTGCCACCTTCCATTTCCTCCAGGGTCAGTTCCAGGCTGTTGGCGCGCCAGCCGAAATCGGCGATCTGCTTTCGATTTCCGAGGACGGGCGATCGGCGTTGCGCAGGATGAACACCCACCAGGCCCGTTCCGGAACTGACCGCCACGCCGATGTCGTAGTAGTCGTAGTAGACCGGGTCTTCGCGCCCTCGATGCTGGCGTTGACCAGGAAAACTTTCAGGGCCTGGCAGGTCGCCTTGGTGAAGAAGGACATGAAGCCCAGCTTGACCCGTGTTCCTTCTGAAACGATCCTGGTAGCGGGTGCGCGGATTCCACTGACCGGCTGCATGTTGATCTCTCGTTGAACGTGGTCAGCATGGCGGCGGTGTTGCAGGCCTCCTTCAGGCGCTCGGCGATGCGCTGGCGCAGGCGGGTCATGGTGACCCTGCGTTCGACGCGTTCGAAGGGTTTGTCGCAGGGCGGACAGAGCGACCGGCCTGGCCGGGGCTGGCGCCGGCTCCGTCCTGGGCGGCGGCGGGGCCGATTCAGTCCTGGCGGCCGGCCGCGACTCCGGCGCACCGCGACCGGCGCGGGGCCGGGTTCAGCGTGTAATGGGTGTGGGTGTATGCAGGTTTCCACGGGCTTCACCACCGCCTGGGCCGGCTCGGCCTTCTTCGCCGGGCAACCCGGGCGCTGGCTGGCTCACCACCGCGCCCCTTCGCATCGATGACCATGACACATCGCCGGCTTTCACTGCTGCCGGCGGGCATTCGGGCTCCTTCAAGATCCGGAAGCGGGGCGGAGACTTCCAGAATGACCTTGTCGGTTCCAGATCGATAGCCGGCTCATCGCGCCGTACCGTGTCGCCCACCTGTTTGCGCCATTCCAGCGGGGCCGCTCTGGACGGACTCGGACGGCTCGGGGGCTTTCACTTCGATCAACATGGCGGCTCCGTCTAGTGCAACGCAATATCGGCATTATAGGCACCGGAAAAAACCTGAACAAGCCAGTCGGGTTAGGCAAACCGGTCATTTGCCTCCAAGTTGATTTAGTCAGGAAGCGAGCCATTCCGCAGAAGCTCGGCCTACTGCGAAGAACTCCAGGGGATTACATGGCTCCAGCCGCCGTTCGCGGCTTGACCCGTCTCCGGGTCAGCCTCCGCCAAGGAAGGATTCTTCGGCTACTGCCCGAAGAACTCCTTCCCCTAGTCCATAACCCCCTTGGCGCGGGGTTGTGCTTGCCTTCGTGGCCGGATCAGCAGGTATCGAACTCCCGTAGCAGTTCTTTCTGGCGTTCGGTAGCAGAGATTGACCGGGGGTTCCACCATACCACGTGGGCGTGCAGGTCGCCCGGGTGGATGCTGCGCCACCCCTTGATGCCCTTGCCGCGCAGCAAAACCTTGGGACTGGGTTTCGGCGGGGATCTTGATGGTGGCGTGACCGTCAGGGTGGGGATGTCGATTTCACCTCCCAGGGCCGCCGTGGCGGAGATGGGCAGTTCTTAGTGCAGATCGTCACGTGGTCCCGCTGGAAGACCTGGTGGGCCTTGAGATGGATCTGGACGTAGGGGTCGCCGGGCGGCCGCCGTTGATGCCGGATTCGCCCTCGCCGGACAGGCGGTCCGGTCGCCGTCGTCCGCCGGAGGAATGCGCACCGACGGGGTCTTGTGCTTCTTGATGCGCCCTTCCCCATGGCAATGGGTACGGGTCGGCGATGACCGGCCGCTGCCGTGGCAGCGCGGACAGGCCTGCTGGATGGAAAGAAGCCCTGCTGCATGCGCACCCGGCCGTGGCCGCCGCAGGTCGGACAGGTCACCGGCTCAGTGCCGGGCTTGGCGCCGGAGCCATGGCGGTGTTCGCATTCAGTTAGGACGGGGACGAATCTTGGTCTCGGTGCCCCGGGCTGCCTCCTCCGAGCTGATTTCCAGGTTGTAGCGCAGGTCGGCGCCGCGATAGACATGGGAGCGGCGACCACCGCCACCGCCGCCGAGTACGTCGCCGAAGATGTCGAAGGCATCAGCGAAGTCGCGGAAATTTCCCGACCGGCGCCGGCCATGGACGGGTCACGCCAGCGTGGCCATACTAGGTCGTAGGCGGATCGCTTGTCCGGCTCGGACGGGACTTCGTAGGCCTCCTTGGCTTCATGAATTTCTCCTCGGAAGATTTGTCACCCCTGATTCCGGTCGGGTGATGCTTCATCATGTCAGTTTCTTGAAGGCCTTCTTGATTTCGTCGTCAGGCGGTTTCGCCACGCCCAAAATTTCGTAGTAATCGCTTGGCCATGCCTGTTTCGTGTTCTCAAACTCACTGGATTCCGGCCTGCCCCTGCGAGATAAACGCCGGAATGACGGTAAGCGCAAGGCCGGGTTAAAGAGGCCATGCCCCTTGAACTCCCGGCCAGTTATTACGGCACGGGCAAGCCCGTGTCGGAATAAACTTACTTGTCCTTCACTTCCTCGAACTCGGCGTCGACCACGTCGTCGTCCTACTTGCCGCCCGGGGCCGGCTTCAGCGCCACCGGCAGCCACCGCTCGCGGCTTGTTCCTTGGCATACATCTGCTCGGCCAGTTTGTGGCTGGCTCGGCCAGGACCTGGGTCTTGGCTTCGATGTCGGCCTTGTCACCGGCCTTGATGGCGGCTTCGGCATCAGTGATGGCGGCTTCGATCCTGGTCTTCTCGTCTGCCCGTGACCTTGTCGCCATAATCCTTCAGCGCCTTCTTCACCGAGTGGACCATGCTGTCGGCCTGGTTGCGGGCGGTGGCCAGCTCGAAGGCCTTGTGGTCCTCGGCGGCGTTGGCTTCGGCGTCCTGCACCATCTTCTTGATCTCGTCCTCGGACAGACCCGAGTTGGCCTTGATGGTGATCTTGGCTTCCTTGCCGGTACCCTTGTCTTTCGCCGATACGCAGGATGCCGTTGGCGTCGATGTCGAAGGTGACCTCGATCTGGGGCAGGGCCGCGCGGCGCCGGCGGGATGTCGGCGAGGTTGAACTGGCCCAGGGCTCTTGTTGCCGGAGGCCATTTCCCGCTCGCCCCGCAGCATGGATGGTCACGGCGGTCTGGTTGTCGTCGGCGGTGGAGAACACCTGATTGGCGCGGGTGGGGATGGTGGTGTTCTTGGGGATGAGCTTGGTCATCACGCTGCCCAGGTTTCGATGCCCAGGGACAGGGGGGTGACGTCCAGCAGCACACGTCCTTCACCTCGCCTTGCAGCACGCCGCCCTGGATGGCGGCGCCGACGGCGACGGCCTCGTCCGGGTTCACGTCCTTGGGGGTTCCTTGCCGAAGAATTCCTTCACCAGTTCTGCACCTTGGGCATGCGGGTCATGCCGCCCACCAGGATGACATCGCCGATGTCGGACACCTTCACGCCGGCGTCCTTGGTGGCGATCTTGCAGGGCTCGATGGTGCGCTGGATCAGGTCTTCCACCGGGGACTCAAACTTGGCGCGGGGTGATCTTCGCGACCAGTGCTTGGGCCCGGAGGCGTCCGCCGTGATGTAGAGCAGGATGATCTCGGATCTGGCTGGCGGAGGACAGCTCGATCTTGGCCTTCTCGGCGGCTTCCTTCAGGCGTTGCAGGGCCAGCACGTCGGCCTTCAGGTTGACGCCCTGCTCCTTCTTGAACTCGTCGATGATGTAGTCGATCAGGCGCTGATCGAAGTCCTCGCCGCCCAGGAAGGTGTCGCCGTTGGTGGACAGCACCTCGAACTGGTGCTCGCCGTCGATCTCCGGCGATCTCGATGATGGAGATGTCGCAAGGTGCCGCCGCCCAGTCATACCCGGCGATCTTGCGGTCGCCCTCCTGCTTGTCCATGCCGAAAGGGCCGCCGCGGTGGGCTCGTTGATGATGCGCTTCACTTCCAGGCCGGCGATGCGGCCGGCGTCCGGTGGCCCTGGCGCTGGCTGTCGTTGAAGTAGGCGGGCACGGTGATGACGGCCTCGGTGACTTCCTCGCCCAGGTAGTCCTCGGCGGTCTTTCATCTTGCGCAGGTACTTCGGCGGAGATCTCGGGCGGAGCCTTCTTCTCGCCGCGCACTTCCACCCAGGCGTCGCCGTTCTCGGCCTCCGGGATCTTGTAGGGCATCAGGTCGATGTCCTTCTGCACTTCCTTTTCCTGGAAGCGGCGGCCAATCAGGCGCTTGATGGCGTACAGGGTGTTCTTGGGGTTGGTGACCGACTGGCGCTTGGCCGGGGCACCGCACAGGATCTCGCCGTCTTCCGCGTAGGCGACGATGGACGGGGTGGTGCGGGTACCTTCCGCGTTTTCGATGACCTTGGTCTTGCCGCCTTCCATGATGGCAACGCAGGTTAGTGGTGCCCAGGTCGATGCCGATGATCTTGCCCATTGTTGTATTCCTCAAAAAGATTGACTTCTCAGCGATATGGGATTGTTGGGTCCCAATTCAAGTGGGAGTAAGGGGGGGAAGGAGGGGAAGGGTGAAAAGCGTGGATGTATTTACCCCTTCCTCCCCTTGAGTGCCAAAGGCGCGGACCCTTCACCCTTCCCCCTCCACCCTTTACTCATTTGGGTTTCACCACCATGACCAGGGCCGGGCGCATGACCCGCTCGTTCAGCAGGTAGCCCTTTTGCAGCACCGTCGCGGTGGCATTGGGCTCACCCTCGCCGTCCACCATGCTGATCGCCTGGTGATAATTGGGATCGAACTTCTGTCCCAAGGGATTGATTTCACTGATTCCGTTTTTCTCGAACACGCCTGACAACTGCTTCAGGGTGAGTTCCACGCCTTCCATGATCTTGTCCACGCTGGCCTTTTCGCCCGTGGTCATGGCGGCCTCCAAACTGTCCTTCACCGCCAGAAGTTCACCGGCGAATTTGTCCACGGCGAACTTGCGCGCCTTTTCCACGTCGTCCACGGCGCGGCGGCGCACATTCTCGGTTTCCGCCTTGGCCCGCAGCCAGGCATCGTGGTGTTCCTGGGCGTTGAGTTCGGCCCGGCGCAGCATTTCTTCCATGCTGGGGTGGAATCCGGGGTGGAGTCCTTACCGCCGCCTTTATCGGCGGGCATTTCCGTCTCGGCACCGCTTTGTTGAATCAATTGTTCCTCTGACACGACATATCCCTCCAAAAAACCGGGTTTGTTTTGGGGTGATACGGCGGTTTTCAAGGCGACGGCATCAGATTGTTGAATTGCGCCGGGCCAGCGCGTCCGCGATGCGATCCAGGGCTTCAGGACCACGGCACGGGAGCGCCGATGTTGAGGCGCATGAATCCCCGCCGCCCGCGCCGAACACGGCGCCGGGATTCATGCCCACCCGGGCTTGCCGAATGAACTGGCGCAGAGCCGCATCGTCCAGGCCGAGTTCGCGGCACGGGCGCGGCAATCCAGCCAGATCAGATATAGGTGCCTTCGGGACGGATAGGCTTGATGGCCGGCAGGTAGCGGTCAAGGAAAGCGATGACCTCGTCCCGGGTCCGGGCCAGGTAAGCCAGGAGCGCGTCCAGCCAGGGGCCGCCATGCCGGTAGGCGGCGGCAAACGCGGCGATGCTGAAGGGATTCGAGCCCCCGACATGCAGGAGATCAGGCCCGGCGCAGTCTGGCGCGATGCTCGGGGTTGGAGACGATGAGGGCGGCCAGGCCCAGGCCGGGGATGTTGAAGGTCTTGCTGGGGCCACGGCGGTGACGATGTCGCCAGGCTCGTCGGCCAGCCGGGCCAGGAAGGTGCTGGTGTTCCGGGTAGATCAGGTCGTGGTGGATCTCGTCGCACAGCGCCACCAGCCCGTGCCGCCTGGCGATGCGCAGCACTTCACGCAGCTCGCCGGCATCCCACACCCGGCCCACCGGGTTATGGGGCGAGCAGAACATCAGCATGCGGGCATCCGGCTGGGCGGCGCATCGCTCCAGATGCTCGAAGTCGATGCGGTAGCGGCCGTTTTCCTCCCGCAGCGGGTTTTCGATCAGGCGCCGGCCCGGCGTGGTGACCGAGGAAAAGAACGGGAAATAGACCGGCGGCTGGACGATGATCCCCTCCCCCGCTTCGGCGAAGGCCAGGGCGGCGGCAGTGGAGGGGAGGGCACCACGCCGGGGGCCATGAGGATCCAGTCCCGCTCGATTTCCCAGCCGTGGCGGATCTTCATCCAGGCCATCAGCGCGTCGTACACGCTGTCCGGGAACAGTGTGTAGCCGTAGACCGGATGGGCGGCCCGCTCGGCCAGCGCCCGGATCACTTCCTCCGGCGCGGCGAAATCCATGTCAGCCACCCACATGGGAAGCACGTCGTCGGTACCGAAATAGCCCTGGCAACCGTCCCACTTCACCGAGTTGGTGCCGGCGCGGGGATGATGCGGTCGAAGTCAAACCGCAAGATGTTTCCCCCCTTTCATAAAGGTTCAGTTCGCGTTAACAAGTGATGGGCGGAGTTGGTCAAAAAGTAGGGTTCCCCCCTTTGCAAAGGGGGGAGAGGGGGGATTTCTCCAAGGCTGGCGCGGACTGAAACCGCGTCCAATCCCCCTCGGTCCTCTTTATCCCCGTAAGGGCAAGAGGTGGCCGCCGCTGTCATGGCGTGGACTGGCAAGTCGAAGCATCACCCCAGCCTTTCCCCAGATCGTCACTTCCGATGGCGTGTGCTGGAACTTGTGCCGGGTCTCGCGGATGACGAAGGGCACTTCCACGGGGCCTTGCGCCAGCCGAAATGGCCGCCCAGGTGGGCTTTCAGGCCATCAGGGTGGTGACGTTCTCGCCGTCCCGCTTGAAGCCGCTGATTCATTCCTCCCGTGGCGTGTGTTCCGCCAGCCAGGTGTAGGGCGAGGCGATCAGCAGCAGGCCGCCCGGGTTCAGCCGTTGGTGCACGCCATCCAGGAATTTGGCCGGGCTGTAGAGGCGGTCGATGAGATTGGCGGCCAGGGATCAGGTCATAACCACTGAATATCGGCGAGGTTGCAGGCGTCGCCCTGGAAGAAGGCCACCTTGCCGCGCGTGCCGTCCAGGCCCAGGTCGGCCAGGCGCCGTTCCCGGTAGGACACCAGTTCGCCCTCGTCCACCAGGGTGTAGCGCAGCACGCCCCGCTCGGCGAGTTGCGCGCCCAGGCCGATGAAACGGGCGGAGAAGTCGATGCCGGTCACCTCGTCGAAAACCCGCGCCAGTTCGAAGCTGGCACGGCCCGCCGCGCAGCCCAGGTCCAGGGCGCGGCGTTTCGGACGCTCGCCCATGGCCCGGATAGCCAGGTCGGCCAGGACCTTGGAGAAGTTGGGCACGCCGAAATACGCGTCGCCGAAATGGAACTCGGCGTATTCGGACAGCAGTTTGTCGGTTTCGTAATGAGAGGCGACCGGAATGGCGGGTGCCTCGCCCACCACGTAACGGAAGCCGGCATGCTGGAAGAAATGGCGCCGGAAAGCATAGCGGGAAGCCAGCCGGGTTTCGTTGCCGCAGGAGACCCAGGAGCCGCCCTTGATCAGGTTGTGGCGCTCGTCGAAGGTGGGGTAGTGAAATCGTCGTAGAGCGGTGCACCCGGAAGCCGTCGAAGGGGTAGATGGGGTCTCGGTCCACTGCCAGACATTGCCAGTGACGTCGAACAGGGAACCCTGGGGATCACCGGCCAGTCCCAGGCCATGGCCACTTCCTCCAGCATCAGGCGAAGCTTCCACCGGTCGCCGTCGCGAAGCCAGAAGGTGGGATGGTCCGCCCGGGCGTAATCGCGCCAGGCCCTGCCCTCCTCGTCCCACCAGGCATCGGTGGCGTAACCACCGTCGGCGACGAATTCCAGGAATTCGCCGTTGGAAACCAGATGGCGCGCGGCCAGGAAAGCCGGGATATCGGCCTCGTGGCGGCCGTATTCGTTGTCCCAACCGTAGTAGGCGTCGTCGTGCTCCTTGCCCAGGCGAACCGCGCCCGCCGGGATCGGCACCAGTTCGTTGCCCGGCGCGGGACCGCTCAAGCGGCAGGGCACCCAGTCCGGGTGGGGGCGGACGTATTTCAGGTCGTGCTGGCGGATCAGCACCGAGGAGGTTTCCAGATGGATGCGCTCGTGTTCGATGCCCATCACGATGGGCCACCAGGGATGCTCCCAGCCGATGGGCAAAGAATATTGAGCCCCCAGGTCGGCCCCAAGGCCCGACCTGCCCCCCGAGGGGGTCAAGTCATTCTTGGGACTGCCCTGCGAATGACTTGTGAGCGGCAGGGTGTCGATCAACTGGCCCACCACCGCCCGCACCCGGTCCCGATAAGCGCGCACCTCGGCCACCGCCGGCCAGTCGTAATTCGTCTCCGACAGGTCGTCCCAGCTCATTTCATCCACGCCCACCGCAAACATCGACTCAAAGCGCGGGTTCAGCCGTTCCTGCACCAGTCGCGCCAGCAGCAGCTTGTTGATGAAGAAGGTGGCGGTGTGGCCCAGGTAGAAGATGAGCGGATGGCGCAGGGAGATCGGCTTGCGGAAATACGCCTCGTCACAGGTCAAGACCTCGAACAACCGCTCGTAGCGGTCGAAGGTGGCGTGGAAATAGGCGCGGATCTCCCGGCGCTTCGCTTCGGGGTCGTCTCCGGAAAGGCGGGGGGTGCGGGGGAACGGGGACACGGGCGGAAACCGATTCATTGAAGGGAGTTGGAATGCTAACGCGGCGACCTATCCCGCGACAGCGAACAAGCACTTGTCCCTGTGCAGGAGTTCGCTCCCGCGGGGATCGGTTGCCGTGGACGCTTTACCATCGCCTCGCCCGGCGCCATCATCCACTACCATTCACACAGCCATTTCCCTCGGGAGCCGTCGTTGTCATCCGAAACCCTGGTCGAAATCAAGGACCTGCGCTACGCCTACGGTGAGCACCACGTGCTCAAGGGACTCAACCTGAACATCCCGAGAGGGAAAGTCGTGGGCCTGCTGGGCTCCAGCGGCTGCGGCAAGACCACCCTGCTGCGTCTCATCGGCGGCCAGCTCCAGCCCGCCGGCGGTCATGTAAAAGTGGCCGGCCAGGTCGTCCACGAACTGAACAACAGCGATCTTTACCACCTGCGCCGCAAGATGGGCATGATGTTCCAGGCCGGCGGCCTGTTCAGCGATCTCTCGGTGTTCGACAACGTGGCCTATCCCATGCGCGAGCACACCGATCTGCCCGAGGAGATGATCCGCGACCTGGTGCTGATGAAACTGAACGCGGTCGGCCTGCGCGGCGCGCGCGGACTGATGACCGACGAACTGTCCGGCGGCATGTCGCGGCGGGTGGCCCTGGCCCGGGCCATCGCCCTGGACCCCATGCTGATCATGTACGACGAGCCCTTCGCCGGCCTGGACCCCATCTCCCTGGACGTCATCGCCAACATCATCCGGCGCCTGAACGACGCCCTGGGCCTGACCTCGGTGGTGGTGACCTACGACATCGCCGAAGCCCTGAAGATCATCGATTACGCCTACTTCATCGACAACGGCGTCGTGGTGGCGGAGGGCCCGGTGGACGAGATCCGGGACTCGCGACACCCCTTCGTGCACCAGTTCGTGCATGGCGAGGAGGACGGTCCGGTGCGCTTCCATTTCCCGGCGCGGGAACTGGCGCAGGATTTTGGGCTGGCCGCGACCACCCGCTGAAGCGTCCCCCCCTTCATGAAAGGGGGGAAGCCTCAATCCAGCGCGTACCCCGCGCCCATCTCCGGCACGTCCACGTTCCAGCCCAAGCCTTCCCGGATCAGATCGGCGAAGCCCAGCGCCGTTTCCGACTCGCCGTGGACCACGAAGGTCCGCCCCGGCGGCTTCCTGAAGCGGGAAAGCCAGTTCACCAGGGCATCCCGGTCGGCGTGGGCGGAAAGACCGCCCAGGGTGTAGAGGTCGGCCCGCACCGGCACCACTTCCCGGAAGATGCGCACCGTCTTCGCGCCGTCCACGATGCGCCGGCCCAGCGTGCCCTCCGCCTGGAAGCCGGCGATGATCACCGTGCATTCCGAGCGCGGCAGATTGAACTTGAGGTGATGCTTGATGCGCCCGGCATCGCACATGCCCGAGGCGGAGATGATCACCGCCCCCTGGCGGATCTTGTTGAGGGCCATGGAATCCTCCACGTTCTCGGTCACCCGCAGGTAGGGCGCTTCCGGGCTGGAGCGGAACCAGGCCAGCAATTCCCGGGATTCCTCGTCCATGAGCTCGCCGTGGCGCAGGGTGATCTCGGTGGCGCTGCCGGCCATGGGGGAATCCACGAAGATGGCCAGGTTGCGCGGCAGGCGGCCCTGGCGCACCAGATCCATGAGCAGGTAGAGCAGATCCTGGGTGCGGCCCACGGCGAAGGCGGGAATGATGACGTTGCCCTTCTTGCGCGTGAGCGTGTCGTTCACGGCGTGGGCCAGTTCTTCCACGGTCTCCGGCAAGGTCTTGTGCAAGCGGTTGCCATAGGTGGATTCCACCAGCAGCACGTCCGCCGAATCGATGGGGGTGGGATCCTTGAGGATGGGCCGTCCCGGCATGCCCAGGTCGCCGGAAAACACCAGCTTTCTGGTCTTGCCCCCCTCCTCCACCCAGACTTCCAGGATGGCGGAGCCCAGGATGTGGCCCGCGTCGCGGAACTTGACCCGCACCCGGGGATGGGGCTGGATTTCCCGGTCGTAGCCCACGCCCTTCAGCCGCTTCAGCGTTTCCCTCGCCTGGGTCACGGTGTACAGGGGCGCCAGTTCGCTCCGGTGGCGCTTGCGGGTCTTGCGGCTGGCGTAGTTGGCCCACTCCGCCTCCTTCTCCTGGATGAAGGCGGAATCCGGCAGCAGCACGCCGAGGAGGTCCGCCGTGGCCTGGGTGCAATGGATCGGCCCGCGATATCCCAGGGCGCACAGACGCGGCAGCAATCCGGAATGGTCGATGTGGGCATGGGTCAGCAGGACAAAATCGAGGTCTTCCGGATCGAAGCCGGGAAAGCGGCGGTTCAACTCCTCCGCCGCCCGACCACCCTGGAACATGCCGCAATCGACGATGAAACGGAGCGAGTCCGATTCGACCAGGAAGCAGGAGCCGGTGACCTGGCGGGAAGCGCCGTGGAAGGTAAGTTTCATGGTTGCATCATCCGCGTTGGCCCTGTTGGGCGCGCGCGCGCGCGACGCGCCGCCCCCGCCCGCCGGCCCGGGAGAACCCACCCCCCCGCCCCCCCCCCCCCCGCCCCCCCCCCCCCCCCCCCCCCCCCCCGGGGGGGGGCGGGGCGGGGGCCCCTTTCCCCCTCTCCCCACCCCCCCCCCGGGCAAAGGGGCGGGCCACCGCCGTTTTCAGGATCATAGACGTGGCGGGGGAAAGCGACGCGGCCCGACCCGCGCGATGAAAAACGGCCCGGCCGGGATTCCCGGGCGGGCCGTCAGGCGAAAGCCGGAGCGGAAAGCGTGCTCAGCTGCGCTCGTCCAGCCACTTGCCGATGGCGGGCGGCACGGTCTTCTGGGCCTTGCCGCTGACGTAGATGCCGATGTGGCCGCCGGGGAAGGACAATTCCGTGTAGTCCTTGGTGCCCAGCTTGCCGCGCATGGCGCGGGAGGCGTCGGGGGGAACCAGGTGATCCTGTTCCGCGAACACGTTGAGCACCGGCATGGAGACGTTCTTCAGGCTCACCGGCTCGCCGATCTCCAGGCCGCCCTTGAGCAGCTTGTTCTGCTGGTAGAAGTCCTTGATGAACTGGCGGAAGGCTTCGCCGGCCTGGTCGGGGGAGTCGAAGATCCACTTTTCCATGCGCAGGAAGTTTTTCAGGGCTTCCGGGTCGTCCAGGGTATCCAGCAGGCCCAGATACTTCTGGCCCATGAGCTGGTAGGGCTTCAGGTTGAGGAAGGTCCAGTTCAGCATTTCGCCGGGGACGTTGCCCATGGTGTCCACCACCAGGTCGGCGTCCACCTGCTGAACCCAGTGGGACAGCATGTTGTCCGGGGTCTGGAAATCCACCGGCGTGACCATGGTGACCAGGTTCTTCACCTTGTCGGGATGCAGGGCGGAATAGCACAGGGAGAAGGTGCCGCCCTGGCAGATGCCGAGGATGTTGATCTTGGGCACCCGGTGGCGCTCGCAAATCACGTCCACGCAGCGGTCCAGGTAGCCGTTGATGTAATCGTCCAGGGTGAGATAGCGGTCAGCCCGGTCCGGGTAGCCCCAGTCCACCAGGTAGACGTCCTGGCCCGCGTCCATCAGGGCCTTCACGGTGGAGCGGTTTTCCTGGATGTCGGTCATGTAGGGCCGGTTCACCAGAGCGTAGACGATGAGCAGGGGAACCTTGTTCTGAACCTTGTCGGCCGACGGGTTGAAGCGGAACAGGGTGAGCTTGTCTTCCTGGTAAACCACGGTCTTGGGCGTGACGCCGGTGGAAATCTCGCCGACTTCCATCAGGTTCTTCATGCCATGGGAAAGCTTCTGGCCGTAGGCCGTGAGTTCCTGCATGACGGCATCGGGGCGCATGTCGAAGGGCAGCATGGATATTCTCCTGGTTTGCTGGCTTATTTGGCTTATTTTGCTTTGGCGGCGGGAGCGCGCTTGGCGGTGGCGGGCTTGGCGGCCGGAGCGCGCCTGGCCTTGGGCGCTTCCTCCGGCTCGTCCTCGTCCTCGGCCTCGCCCTGCAACAGGGTCTTGCGCAATGCTTCAAGTTGCGACTGCATCCCCTTGATTTCCTTATGCAACCTCAGGTTGTCGCGACGCAATTCCTGTTGCCGGCATTGCAGGGTGCTGATCTCGGCGTGGGTGGGCATGTGCATGGCTTCCAGGGTCTGGTCCACCATGCGGGCCATCTGCTGCTTGAGGGCCAGCAGGGTATTGACCAGACGCCCGTACAGGGTCTGGTACTCCTGGGTCATAACGAAATCGGCATAGGCCGCTTCGCTCATTTCCACCCACTGGTCATACAGTTCCCGCAGGCTGGAGATGGGCTTGTCTTCCTTGGCGCGGGTCTGGAGCGATTGCTGGAAGCGCGTGGTGGTTTCCATGCCCAGCTTGCCGAAGGCCGTCTGGTAGGCCTGCATGGCGCTCATATAGTCCATCTGACGCTGGGCGAGGATCTGGTACTGCTCCTGGGATTCCCGGGAGTAGCCGACAGCCGGGATCGACAGGAACTTGTTGACCTGCTGGTGCACGGGATTGCCCCCTTCCGGATGGAAGGCCTGGGTAAAGTCGCCGGGCATGGGCATGACGTTGGCCGCCAGGCGGTTCCAGGTATCCATGGGCAGATCCCAGAAAGTGGTCAGGCCCTTGAACTGGTTGCCGCCGAACAGGGAATCCGGACGGAAGGCGGCGCCGGCCTGGGACCAGTCGCTCCACATCTTCTGCATCCCGTCGAGCCAGCCGTTGATGGCGTCCATGCCACCATCCTTGTTGCCCTGGGCGCCGCTCATGAAGCGCTCGGCCATGCTGTAGTAGCCCTTGCTGACATCCATCAGGCGGTCGAACACGTCGCGACCGGTCGGCAGCGCCATGGGAGAAACCGCCTGCCACCACTGGTTGAGGCCATCCGCCAGGGGGTTCTTGCGCGCCTCGTGCGCCTTCATGCCGCGCTGGGCCATGTCCGACCAGGCGTTCCAGTACTTCTGCTGGGACTCCAGCCAGTTGTCCATCCAGTTGTTCGAGTTGCCCACGGTCCTCTCCTTCATAGAAAAGTAATGTACAAGCGGATTTTTGTGCGACGCAGCAAATATTGTCAAGTGCACTGCACAAAAACCCCTATAGAATTTCGAATGGGGGAGGAAGCATTCCTCATTTGTCAGGAGACTTCCATATGTTTAACGATGTGGTCATTGTGGCCGCGGGTCGCACCGCTGTCGGATCCTTTGGCGGCGCGCTGGCCGGCATTCCCGCCAGTCAGCTGGGCGCCCATGTGATCCGGGCTTTGCTGGCGCGGGCCAATTTGCAACCTGGGCAGATCGACGAGGTCATCCTCGGCCAGGTCCTTCAAGCGGGCGTGGGCCAGAACCCGGCGCGCCAGGCCGCCCTGGCCGGTGGTTTGCCGGACACGGTCTCCGCCCTCACCATCAACAAGGTCTGCGGCAGCGGCCTGAAAGCCGTGCACCTGGCGGCCCAGGCCGTGGCGACCGGGGATTCCGGCATCGTCATTGCCGGCGGCCAGGAGAACATGAGCCTGTCGCCCCACGTGCTGCCTCGCTCCCGCGACGGCAAGCGCATGGGCAACTGGGAACTGGTGGACACCATGATCCAGGACGGACTGTGGTGCGCCTTCAACGACTGCCACATGGGCATCACCGCCGAGAACATCGCCGCCAAGTACGAGTTCAGCCGCGCCGAGCAGGATCTGTTCGCGGCCACGTCCCAGCAGCGCACCGAGGCGGCCCAGAAGGCGGGGCACCTCGACGCGGAGATCATTCCCGTCGAGATTCCCCAGCGCAAGGGCGATCCCATCGTCTTCGCCAGGGATGAATTCCCGCGCGCCGGCACCACGGCGGAGAGCCTGGCCAAGCTGAAGCCCGCCTTCAAGAAGGATGGCTCGGTCACCGCCGGCAACGCCTCCGGCATCAACGACGGCGCCGCCGGCGTGGTGGTGATGTCCGGGGCCCAGGCCAAGCTGCTGGGCCTGACGCCCATCGCCCGCGTGGTTTCCTTCGGCAGCGCCGGCGTGGACCCGGCCATCATGGGCACCGGCCCGATTCCCGCCGTGCGCAAGTGTCTGGATCGCGCCGGCTGGTCGGCCAAGGACCTGGACATGATCGAGGCCAACGAGGCCTTCGCTTCCCAGGCCATGTCGGTGAACAAGGAACTGGGTTTCGACCCGGTGAACGTGAACGTGAGCGGTGGCGCCATCTCCATCGGCCACCCCATCGGCGCTTCCGGCGCCCGCATCCTGGTCACGCTGCTGTATGGCATGCAGCGTACCGGTGCCAACAAAGGTCTTGCCACGCTGTGCATCGGCGGCGGTCAAGGCGTCGCTCTCGCTGTCGAAAGGATTTGAGAATGAGTGGATTGAACGGAAAAGTCGCCCTGGTCACCGGTGGAACCGGCGGTATCGGCAGCGCCATCTGCATCAAGCTGGCCCAGGCCGGCTGCAAGGTGGTGTCCACCTACATGGATGAAGCCCAGGCCAGCGAGTGGAAGAAGAAAATGGCCGACACCGGCTTCGACATGGCCATCGTCAAGTGCGACGTGTCCAGCCTGGATGACTGCAAGGCCATGGGCGACAAGCTCAACGCCGACTTCGGCGGCGCCGACATCGTGGTCAACAACGCCGGCATCACCAAGGACGGCACCTTCCGCAAGATGACCGCCGACCAGTGGAACGCCGTGCTGACCGTGAACCTGGACTCGGTGTTCAACGTCACCAAGCAGTTCATCGACGGCATGTTGAACAAGAGCTGGGGCCGGGTGATCAACATCTCCTCCATCAACGGCCAGAAGGGCCAGTTCGGCCAGACCAACTACTCGGCCGCCAAGGCTGGTATGCACGGCTTCACCATGGCCCTGGCCCAGGAAACCGCCAAGAAGGGCATCACGGTCAACTCCATCTCCCCGGGCTACATCGGTACCGAGATGGTGATGGCCATCCCCGAGGACGTGCGCAACCAGATCATCGCGCAGATCCCCGTGGGACGCCTGGGCAAGCCGGAGGAAATCGCCGCCCTGGTGGCCTTCCTGGCATCGGAAGACGGCGCCTTCATCACCGGCGCCAACATCGCGGCCAACGGCGGACAGCATATGTGTTGATGTACTAGCGACGGACGGCCGGCGGGGTTCACCGCCGGCCCATATACAAGGGATGTAAACATCATGACCACCGAACGCCTGATCAAGAAATACCCCAACCGGCGTCTCTACGATACCGAGGAAAGCCGCTACATCACGCTCGCCGAGGTGAAGGATCTGGTCATGCGCGCGATCCCGTTCAAGGTGCTGGATTCCCAGACCGAGGACGACATCACCCGCACCATCCTGCTGCAGATCATCATGGACCAGGAAGCCGGCGGCTCACCCATGTTCGCCGCCGCCATGCTGGAGCGTTTCATCCGTTTCTACGGCGATACCGCCCAGGCCGCCTTCACGACCTTCCTCGACCAGAGCCTGGATCTTTTCCTCAAGCAGCAACGCATGTTCACCGAGCAGATGCAGGGCGTGTGGGGTGGCAACCCCATGGAGTTCTGGGTGAAACTGGGTCAGCAGAACATGGGTTTCTGGAAGGACATGGAAGAACTCTCACGGAAATCCGCCGGCGCGGACGAGAACAGCGGCGACAAACGCTGACACTCGGCAAAGCCACAAAAAAATTTCGCTTGGGGTGTTGACAGGACAAACTGGATTTCGATATTGTGCGCTGCATCATTTGTGCACCGCACAAATTGACCGAATCCCTTAACTTGTCACCCAGGAGAAACACCATGCAGAAAGAAATGATGGAAATGATCGAGAAGACCACCGAAACCACCATGGAGTCCGCCCGCAAGATCGGCGAACTGAACCAGCGCACCTTCGAAAAGCTGTTCCAGTACCAGGCCGACCTGGCCGCCTTCTACATGGATGCCGGCGCCCGTGGCCTGGAACTGATGACCAAGGCCAAGGGTTACCAGGATCTGATCGCCGGTCAGACCTCCCTGCTGCGCGAGTGTGGCGAGCGCAACATGGCCGCTCTGCGTGAAAGCATGGCTTTCGCCAACGAGTCCAGCACCGAATACGGCGCCATGATCCAGGAAGGCGTCAAGATGGCTCAGGAACAGGCCGCCCGCGCTTCCAGCATGATCAAGGTCGCCGCCTGATACCTGCCTGATACCTACCGCGCTCCCTCCGGCGCCCGCGAGGCCATTCGGCCGACCGGGCGTTTTTTTTCGCGCCTGGCTTGCGGGAACCCGTCAGACGGCCGGCTTGGCGGAAACGATCCGGTCCAGCCGGATCACGCCTCGCCTCCTCCATCTCCCGATAGCTCAGCCACTCCGCGCCATCCCGGGTCGCCACATCCGTGGGCAGCACGATGCGGCTGATCGTCAGCCCGCCTTCATCGCGATATTCCAGGCGCAGTCTTTGCCGGCGCAGCACGGCGAACTCGAGCCGCTCATGCTCGGCGCAGGCAATGGGCACGTAGTCGCTTGCCAACCCGGCCTGCCGCTTCAATGAACGCGCGGATGTTCCCTGGCCCAGGGCCCCATGGCCTGGCCCATGGAGGTGCCGATGCGCCGGGCAAGCCGTTCGGCCAGCCCTTCCTGGGGCGTGAAATCGACGATGTCCTCGGCCTTGACCACTTCCCGCGCCAGTAGTCCAGGCTGCCCAGGGCATCGGCAAGTCCCAGTTCGATGCTGCGGGTGCCGCTCCAGACCAGGCCGCTGAACATGTCGGGGGTTTCCTTGAGACGCGCACCACGCCCCTGGCGCACGATCTGGATGAACTGGTCGTGAACCTCGCCCAGCATGGTCCTGGCGTGGTCCTCCTGGCGCGGGTCGATGGGCGAGAAGGGGTCCAGGAAGCCCTTGTTGTCGCCCGCTGTCAGCAGCCGGCGCTCCACGCCCAGTTTCTTCATGCCTTCGGTGAAGCCGAAGCCATCCATGAGCACGCCGATGGAGCCCACCAGGGAGGCCTTGTCGACGAAAATGCGATCCGCCGCCGCGGCGATGTAATAACCGCCGGAGGCGCAGATATCGTCCACCACCACGTAGAGGGGAATCTTGGGGTATTTGCCGCGCAGGCGACGCATCTCGTCGTAGACCTGACCGGCCTGGACGGGACTGCCGCCGGGGCTGTTGATGCGCAGCACCACCCCCTTGGTGTGCTTGTCATCGAACGCGCCATTGAGGGCGGCGATCAGGGCGTCCGCCCGCATGCCATCCTCGCCGCCGATCTCGCCTTCCAGCTCGACAAGCGCGGTATGGGGCCCCGTCGAGGTGAATCCCTCGCCTTCATAGGTCAACAGGAAACCCAGGACGATGAACAGCCAGACGAAGCCCAGGGACCTGAAGAACACGCTCCAGCGACGCGATCTGCGCTGTTCGGTCAGGTGGGCCAGCAGCAGGCGTTCCAGGGCGCCGCGTTCCGGGTTCTCGTTGTCGGACATTCAGGATTCCTCGCAATAGATGTTGCCGTCCCGCTCGGCCACCGCCACGGCGGCCAGCCCCCTGCCCTCGCAACGGCCGCCCAGACAGGCTCCGGTAGCCGGATCGTAAAGGGGCGCCATGGGTGGCGCAGATCGGATAGCCGCGAGAAATCGAAGAATTCCCCGGGCTGCCAATCGAGCTCGACCGGGATATGACCGCAGCGGTTGAGATAGGCGCGGACCTGTCCACGCCAGCGAATCACGAAGGCCGGGACCTCCCGACCCTCCCGGCGCAACTCGAAACGTATCCCCGGCCCGGCTTCGGCCAGGTCGGCGGCGGCGCAGATCAGGCGTTGTCCCTGAGCCATGCGGCGAGCTCCGCGAAGCTATGGCAGACGACCAGCGCGCCATGCTCGGTGAGCCCCTCGGGAGGGTGGGCGCCATAGCCGGCGGCCAGGGAGGCGATGCCGGCGTTGCGCGCCATTTCCAGGTCGTGGGTGGTGTCGCCGATCATCAATGCCCGTTCCGGCGCGATCATCAGTTCGTCCAGCAACTCCTCGATCATGGCCGGGTGAGGCTTGGAAAAGGTCTCGTCGGCGGTGCGGGAGGCATGGAACAGGGGCTTCAGGCCGGTATGCTCGAAGGCCCGGTCCAGCCCCCGCCGGGCCTTGCCGGTGGCCACCGCCAGCAGATGGCCCTGGTCGCGCAGATCGACGATCAGTTCGCGCGCGCCCTCGAACAGGGGGATTTCCGCATCCTGTCCCAGGAAATGGCGGCGGTAGTGGTCGGCCAGGGGTTGATGCTTGTCCTCCGGCAGGTCGGGGAACAGGGTTTCCAGGGCCTGGCGCAGGCCGAGGCCGATGATGTGGCTGGCCTCCTCGCGGCTGGGCACCGGCAACCCCATGTCCCGGCTGGCGGCCTGGATGCAGGCCGCGATCACCCCGGCGGAATCCATCAGGGTTCCATCCCAGTCGAAGATCAGGAGATCGAAGCGTTTGGCGATTTTTCGCTCCCGGCGCGATGGACATGACGTGGCGGCTCGAGGCCGGCTTTTGTGGATTTGGTGGGCAGTACTGGGATCGAACCAGTGGCCCCCGCCGTGTGAAGGCGGTGCTCTACCGCTGAGCTAACTGCCCGCATGATCTTTCCCCTTACCTATCAATCACTTAGGTTGAAGGAATAAATCACGTTGCCTTACGACAACCCGTAAATTGTAGCATGACTTTTTGGCAACTGTGCACAGATTGTGAACGGAAAATGGCTGGGAAGCCCCGTAGATGCTGGCCCTCACATCGACTTCCATCTACTCACTGTGAATGGGGGGGGGCCAGGGGGGCATGGGGTGCCTTCTGCATAGATGCATTCGGGGATGAATTTTTCCCTAAGAAAATTCCAGATTCCAAGGGCTGGGGGCTAGGTTGGCAGCCCTGCCCGATGGGTCTACAGTGCGCTTAAGGTATATCCCGACAACAACAACCAAGGGAAGATCATGAACAGAATTGCCGTTGTCCTCCTAGCCCTCACTGCTGGAACGTCACAAGGTGCCCTGATCGACCGTGGGGGCGGATTGATCTATGACGATGTTCTGAACATCACTTGGCTGCAAGATGCCAACTATGCCAAGACAAGTGGATATAACACCGATGGCTGGATGACTTGGGGTGAAGCAATTTCATGGGTGGCTAATCTTGAGTATTACGACAGTGTTCGTGGGGTCACCTACGACGATTGGCGTCTACCAAAAATCAACTTATCAAGTGGCGTGGGTTTTAACTATCCGATCTACACATACGATGGCTCTTCCCTTCAATGCTGGAACTTCAGCGCACCTGGAACCGTACATGAAGGCAGCACATTAAGTGAACTTGCCCATCTCTTTTATAATGACTTAAATAATATTGCATTTTTTAACTTCGACGGAAGCAATAACCCTAACTGGCTGTGGAATGTTTTTAATAACGGGCCTTTCATCAATCTACAATACCACTATTACACGATTGACAAGAGTTACCACAATAACATTCCCG
>JADJYY010000023.1 GCA_016719465.1 Hydrogenophilales bacterium | reverse complement strand
ATTTTTGACCGATACATCGGTCGAGTTTGAGCACGATGGCAAACGGCTTTTCTCGCTCAAAGATGTCGAATCCATCACCAGCATTGGGGCCAGCAACAAGCGCGACGATCCCACCAGCATCGGCGAATTCGGGGTTGGCTTCAAAGCGGTCTTCGCCTACACAAACACCCCCGAAGTCCACTCCGGCGATTTCCATTTCCGCATTCATGACCTCGTTGTTCCAGAAACTGACGGCGTTCCACGCCCCAAGCTTGGCGAGGGAAACCCGCTTTGTCTTCCCCTTCGACAACCCCAAGAAACGAAGGGAACAAGCGGTTGAGGAAGTCGGGCGAGGCCTTCGCGCCTTGGGCGCCAATACTCTGATGTTCCTCAGCCATATTCGTAAAATCGAATATCTCTTACCCGACGGCGAACTTGGCACCCTTGAGCGAATTGAACATGATGATGGTCGAATTGAAATCCACACAGAAACGTCGACTACTCACTGGCTGAGATTACAAAAGAACATCGAGGTCGAGGATGAAAGCGGAAAAAGCAAGGCATGTTGTATTGCCATTGCTTACCAGCTCGTCAGCCGGGATGACAAGAGAATCCATCCATTACAAGCCGGTCAAGTATCAATCTACTTTCCCGCAGAAAAGGAAACATCCAATCTGCGCTTTCACATTCATGCACCGTTCGCCTCGACTGTAGCTCGAGACAGTGTTCGCGACTGCGAGGCAAATAGTAAATTACGTGATCACATAGCCGATCTGGTAGTGGAATCTCTAGCTGTCATCCGCGATCAGGGTATGTTGACTGTCGGCTTTCTCGGGGCGCTGCCAACCCCCCAAGACAACCTCCTAGATTTTTATGAGCCGATACGAGAAGCGATTGTTAATAAATTCAAGAGCGAAGCACTTACCCCAACCAAAAGCGGCTCACATGCACCGGCAAGAGCGTTATATCGCGGCCCAGCAAGAATCCAGGAAGTACTCGACGATGATGACCTGTCACAATTAACGCATTACCAGTCGCCGCTCTGGGCGAAGAATCCACCCCAAGAGAACCAGCGCGAGGCTCGTTTCCTCGATAGCCTTGAGATCAAGCCGTGGGGCTGGAGTGAGCTCACCAAGGCGATGAACAGGCCATATCGCCACCCATACACTCCGCAACAAAATGACACAAATAACCAACATAAAGATCTCGTCGAGAATTGGATCGCCCAGAAAGATGATGCCTGGTTGTTGCGGTTCTACGCCTTGCTGGGTGAGGCCTGCGATGTGTACAAAAAATGTGTTGCCATAGATGATCTGTCAATCATTCGGGTTGCATCCGATACCGGTAATCAGCACACCGAACCTGGGAAAGCTTATTTTTCGCTAGAAGAGAGTACGAGTGCGCCCCCATCAGACGTGCTCCTGGTGAAACAGACGGTTTACGCGGTCGGACGCTCGGATGCCCAAAAAAAATCAGCAAAGTCATTTCTTGATTATGTAGGTGTTCGGCCCTACGACGCAAAAGCAGGCATTTCGAGGATTCTTGAAGAGTACAGTAGCGGCAAAACAATCTCGCTGACAACACATATCAAGCATATACGACAATTCATAAGGCACTGGAAACAGAGCCCATCAGATACAGGTTTGTTTGAGGAAGCATTATTCCTTGTGGGTTCAGCAAGCGAAGGAAAATTAGATAAAATTTATTCGCCTAAAGGCCTCTGTCTGGATATGCCCTACGAACATACAGGCTTGGCGGACTTGCATGAGATTCATAAAAAACCTCCCGTTTGGAATGGGTACCAGAACGAGCTCTCTATCGATGGGTTGAAGGACTTTGTAGCCTTCCTAAAGGCGATTGGTGTCCAATGTGAACTCAAGGTGGTAAAATCCCGTATATCCGATAATCCTCATTGGAATTCCAAGGAGTTGGCACAGGATTACAATACAAGTTCTGGTACAAAATGGACCGGCACTTCAGTTTCAGAGGACTACACAATTTTAAACTGCCTGAGCTATCTGAAATCAGGTGAGTTATCCGCCAGTCGATTAATTTGGAATGCCTTGATTAACGCTGATACAAAATCAGCTAAAGCGCTTTTTCGGCCAAACCAGAAATATCCAATTAGAGAGGCCCCATCACTGCTAGTTTGTCACTTGAAAAGTCATTCCTGGATACCGGACAAGTCTGGGGAGTTCCGCAAACCTCAGGATATGACTAAGGACGACCTGCGCATGGACTTCCCCTACGATAATCGTAATGGCCTGCTGACCGCCATTAGTTTTGGGGAGAACGTTAAGAAGCGTAGCGAGGAATACCAAGATAGAGATCGTGGTGCACAAAGAATGGGCTTTCACTCAGTGGAAGAAGCTGAGGAGGTCGCAAGGCTCCTCAAGGCAGGTGTGACTCTGGAAGAAATCCGTTCATTGGCTACCCAGCAGAGGCAAATCGAGCAGCCCACGCAATCCGTTCCTGACCCCGAGCGTCGTCGGAGGAATGTCTTAGCCAACACAGTAGATGCACCCAGCAGAGAATGCGTTCAGAGGAACGTTCGATTCAAAAAGGCATTAGTGAAGTTACCGCGCAAGCAAGAGCCTACCTCCGTGCGAAATACAAGAACAACGAGGGTCAGCTTGTATGTCAGTGCTGCCGTAAGGAAATGCCCTTCAAGCTGAACTCCGGCGAGCATTACTTCGAAGCTAAACAGTGCATTGGTGACAAGGAAACACTGCACTTCCAGAACCGGCTCGCGCTCTGCCCTACCTGCGCAGCCATGTATCAACACGCGCGTGAAATCGACGACGCCGCCCTTCGCCGTCGCATCATCGAACACCCCGCCGGGGATCAAGCATCTTCCGTCGAAATCCCTATCCGCCTTGCCGGCCACGAACATAGTCTTCATTTTGTCGGCACCCACTGGTTTGACCTGAAAACCATCCTATCCAATCAGGAGTCAACCCCATGACCACCCTCTCCATCCCCCTCCCCGAATCCGCCTTCTCGGCGTTACACCTCGATCCGGATGCCTTCGCCCGGGAGATGCGCATCGCGGCCGCCATCCAGTGGTATGCCCAGGCGCGGGTGAGCCAGGACAAGGCGGCGGAAATCGCCGGGCTTTCGCGGGTGGCATTCATCGAAGCCTTGTCCGCCGCGCGGGTTTCACCCTTCCAGACCCATGACGAAAGCCTGCGTGAGGAACTGGCCGATGCGGATTGAGCGCGTAGTGGTCAACGCTTCGCCCTTGATCACCCTGTTCAAGAGCGGCCAGGCCCAACTTCTGCCGGCGTTGTTCGCGTCGATTCATGTGCCCGACGCGGTCTGGCGAGAAGTGGTGGCTGGGTCCCATGCGGATGAAGCCGCGCGAGGCCTGGCCAACGCACCCTGGGCCCAGCGTCTCGCCCCGCTGCCGCTCGACCCACTGGTCCTGGCCTGGGATGCCGGCCCCGGCGAAACCGAGGTGCTGACTTATGCCCGCGCCAACCCGGATGTCCGCGCGATCGTCGATGATGACTACGCCCGGCGCTGCGCGCGCAGTCTCGGCGTGCGCACCTTGGGCACCTGTGGCGTGCTGGTACTGGCCAAACGACGCGGGGTGATTACCACCGTGGAACCTGGCTTGCGTGCCCTGACTGACGCCGGTCTCTGGTTATCTCCGGCGCTGATCCGGGCTGTACTGCATGAAGCCGGCGAAGGTGGGAACGGTTGACTGACCAACCGGTGAATCGGTGAACAGACGTCGCCAAATGATGACTGACGCCCGGCGCGAACTGGACAAGCTGTTCGGGAAGGACTGACGGACATCCCCCGCCTCCCCACCCCGGCCCTCCCAGCAAACGGGGCCGGAGCTCCCCTCCCCCGCTTGCGGGGGAGGTTGGGAGGGGGAGTGATGGCGATTACTGGGGGATTCGCACTTCCCGCTCGCCGTAGCGCCCCTCGTTGGCCCGCGTGTGGCAGGCGATGCAGTTGCCCGGGGTGCCGATCTTCTTGCGCTGCCAGATGTGCTTGGGCACCTCGTCGTGCATGTACTTGAAATAACCGGTGTCGGCGATGCGCTGGGGCGCGGTGTTGGCGGGTATGGCGCCGTTGATGCGGCGCATGCGCATGTTGGCCTGGGGGCTGTCGGAGGCCAGGGTTTCCAGGTCCTTCAGGATGGCCAGGCGCCGGGGTTCCTCCAGGCTGGCGTCCTCGCCGAAATGGTTGGCCAGTTCTCCCATCATCCTGCGCCAGGAACGGGCCGGCAGCAGGCCCGGGGCGAAGGCGGTGTGGCAGCTGCCGCATTCCTCGACGTAGGTCTTGCCCGCCGGCATGGGGAAGATGGCCTCGTCGTTGGCCGGCGCCTGGGAAATGGCGAAGGCCGTGGCGCCCACCGCCAGGATCAGGGTCGAAAGGTTCTTCCAGGTGATGCCCGAGGTTTCCATGGCGGCCTCACTTGATCGAGATCATGTAGGCGGTGAAATCCGCCTTTTCCTGGGGTGTGCAGGCCCGCGCCAGGACCTCCTGGCAATTGCGCTTGAACCATTTCTCCACCTTGGCCGGATCGGTGAAACGGTCCTTCTGGGCCACCGGGGCGAGGGGGTCGATGGCCTTGTGGGTCTTGACGTGCTGACCCGCGGCCTTGGCGTTGTCGGTATGGCAGGCGGTGCAGGCGTTGGCGGTCTTGCCGGCGGCGGATTTCGCCCGGTACAGCTGTTCCCCGCGCGCGGCGGAGGCCGGGCCGGCCTGGGCCACCAGGGCATCCAGGATCTGCTGGGGGGTTTCCGCGGCGGCGGGCTGCGTGGCCAGCAGCGCGATCATGGCGACGAGTCGCTTCATTCCTTTTCCTTCCGGTACTGGTAGCCGCTCACCATGGCCTGGGCCATGGGCGCGCCATGGCGGGCCTCATGCAGGATCAGGGCGGCGATGTGCAGGATGACGAAACCCCAGACGAATTCCTCCAGGAAATCGTGGGGCGACTTGAACAGGTGCTTCAGGGTGACGTCGTGGCCCAGCCAGGTCATGAGGGGGCCGCGCCCCTGGTCGATGGCGGCCAGGGCCAGGCCGGTGACGGCCAGGACCAGGACGATCCCATAAAAAGCCAGGTAGGCGCCGGAAGCCAGGGGATGGTGGCCGAAGCCTTGCGGTTCGGTGAAGAACCGCCGGCTGCGCGCGGCGTCGATCCAGGCCCGCCACTGCCACAGGGCGGACAGGCGGGCATGCGCGGGGCCGTTGATGCCCCAGGCGACGCGGCCCACCAGGCCCAGGATCAGGGCGTAGCCGGTCCAGACGTGGAACCGCCAGAGAGCGGCGGCCTCCGGCGAGTACCGGAGCGCTTCCGCCGCCAGGCTGGTGATCACCAGCAGCAGGATGGCCAGGCCGTTCCAGGCATGCAGGATTCTGATGACCGGGTCATAGACCTTTTCCCGGACCAGAACCTGCCGATCCATGGCGGCTTACTTGGCGGCGACGGCGTAGGGCGCGGCGGGCGCGGGGACTGCCGCGGCGGCGGCCGGCTTGGCTTCGTCATCGCCCTTGATGGTGAACAGGGGGGAGGTGAAGAAGGGCTTGCCGATGGACTGGTAGTAGGCGGACACGTCCTCGATTTCCTTCTCGGTGTAGAAGGCGGTGGCCATGTTCATCATGGGGTGCAGGACCTTGAGGGTCTTGTACTTGTTGGTCTTGATGGCCAGCTTGTCGGCGTTGCGGCCGGCCAGTTGCAGGGTGTAGAAGATGCCGCCGAAGTTCTCGCTGCCGTGGCAGAGGACGCAGGCGGTGGCTTTCTGCTTGCCGGCGACGGGGTCGCCCGCCAGGACGGGCATGGCGGCGACGAGGGCGATGGCGGACAGGGCGGCGGTCAGGGTCTTCATGGGGTGCTCCAAGGGGGAAGGGTCGAGGGAAATCCAGCCCGCGCAGAATATTTACATTTTCTAATATTGTCAATTACATCAATATTTTCAGTGAGATAGCGGATGACAGGAGCCGCTCGGTCAAGTCGCAACGCACCGTTTTCCGACGTGCCACGGGGCGCGGGCGGGGCCGGGTGAAAAGGGTGTGGCCCGGATCGACGGGATCGAGCCCGGACTGAGTTGAAGCCCCTACAGACCCGCCAAGCTGTCCGCGGCGATTTCCCTGACATCCGCGTCCGCGTCGCCCAGCAGGGGTTCCAGGCAGGGTCGGGCCGCCGCATCCCGGGACAGGCCCAGGACATGGGCCGCGTCCGCCCGCACCCGGGCATCGTCGTGGCGGAGCAGATCGCACAGGGCGGGAACCAGTGGCCTCAGTTCCGGGCTGGCCGCGAACGCCTCGAACACCATGCCGGCGCCGAGGCGCACGTTGAGGCTGGCATCGGGATTGGCGACGATGGGCAGCAGCCCGGCCAGGCGGCCGGGATCGTCCCGGACCAGGCGCAGGACCTGGAGCGCGCCGCCGGTCTTGAGAAGGTCGTGGAAGGCATCGGCCATGCCTTCGGGGGACATGGCCCGGCGCGCCCAGACCGCCAACTCGCCCGACGACAAGGCGCCGACCAGTTCGAAGGGACCGAGCCTGACCCAGGGGACGCCGCGCACCCCCAGGCTCGCCGCCACCTCGCCATGGACCTCGATGTTCACCACTTCCAGCCGGCCGATGCCGCCCCGCTTCAAGAGTTCGGACAAGCCGGCCAGCAGGGCCGGGCAGTGGGGGCAATGGCCGGACATGAGCATCAGGGCATCGGGCGGAGCGGGTATCTGCATGGTCTGGCGGGCGGCTGGGAACAACGCTAGGCTAGCAGCCTTCTCCACGAGGTACCAAGCCATGCCCGACATCGATCTATTCACCCCGGTGCAAATCGGTCCCCATACCCTGAACAACCGCCTGGTCATGGCCCCCCTCACCCGCAACCGGGCCAGCCGGGAAGGCGTGCCCGGCCCCCTGCAGGTGGAGTACTACCGGCAACGGGCCACGGCCGGACTGATCCTGTCGGAGGCCACCTGCATCTCGCCCGAGGCCGTCGGCTACCCCTTCACGCCGGGCATCTGGAACGGCCTCCAGGTGGCTGGCTGGGCCGAGGTCACGGCGGCGGTCCACGACGCGGGCGGCAAGATCTTCTGCCAACTGTGGCATGTGGGCCGGGTCTCCCATCCCGATCTGCAACCCGAGGGCCGGCTGCCCGTGGCGCCGTCCGCCATCGCGCCAGCCGGCGAGGCCATCACCTATGAGGGCATGAAGCCCTTCGTCACCCCCCGCGCCCTGGACGGCGAGGAATTGCCGGGCATCGTCAACGCCTACCGCATCGCCGCCCGGAACGCCCTGTCCGCAGGCTTCGACGGGGTGGAAGTGCACGCCGCCAACGGCTATCTGCTGGACGAATTCCTGCGCGACGGCAGCAACCTCCGCGCCGACGCTTATGGTGGCGCCGTCGACAACCGCGCCCGCCTGCTGCTGGAAGTGCTGGACGCGGTATGCGGCGCGTGGGGCGCCAGCCGGGTCGGCGTCCGGCTGTCGCCGGTGCAGCCCTTCAACGACATGCGGGACTCCGATCCCCTCGCCACCTTCACCCGGGTGGTGGAACGGCTCAACGCCTACGACCTGGCCTACCTCCACGTCACCGAGATGGGCCGGGACGCCCCCGGCGCCGCGGGCCCGTTCTTCGATCCGCTGGACTTGCGCCGGGTCTGGAACGGCGTGTACATGACCAACGCCGGCTACGACAAGGCCCGCGCCAACGCCGCGCTGGCCGAAGGCAAGGCCGACCTGGTGGCCTTCGGCGTGCCCTTCATCGCCAACCCGGACCTGCCGGAGCGCTACCGCCGCGACGCGCCCCTCAACCCGCCGGACCCGGCCACCTTCTACGGCGGCGGCGAAAAGGGCTACACCGACTATCCGTTCCTGGGCTGAGGGCCGGCATGCGCTTCCAGATCATCCCCGTCACGCCCTACGAGCAGAACTGCTCCCTGGTCTGGTGCGAGACCACCGGCCTGGCCGCCCTGGTGGACCCGGGCGGCGACGCGGACCGGCTGCTGGCCGCGGTGGAGAAGGCCGGCGTCAAGCTGGACAAGCTGTTGCTCACCCACGCCCACCTGGACCATGTGGGCGGCGCCCTGGAACTGGCCCGGGGCCTGGACCTGCCCATCCACGGCCCCCAGGAAGGCGACGCCTTCTGGCTCGACGCCCTGCCCGACCAGGCCCGCATGTTCGGCTTCCCGCCAGCCGAGGCCTTTCGCCCGGACCGCTGGCTGCATGACGGCGACACGGTGGAACTGGGGCAACTGCGCTTCCGGGTCATCCATTGTCCCGGCCACACCCCCGGCCATGTGGTGTTCTTCGAACCGGAAAGCCGCCATGCCTTCGTCGGCGACGTGCTGTTCCAGGGCAGCATCGGCCGCACCGATTTCCCCCGGGGCGATCATCGCGCCCTGATCCACGCCATCCGCGACAAGCTCTTCCCCCTGGGCGACGACGTGGCCTTCGTGCCCGGCCACGGCCCCATGAGCACCTTCGGCCGGGAGCGACGCGGCAATCCCTTCGTCGGCGACAAGGCCTGAAAAAAAAAGCCGGACCTGAGTCCGGCTTTTTCACAACGCGGGATGAATCAGCCGATCTTGGCTTCGGCGGTGTTCTTGTCGCCGGTGTTGTCCACCCAGTTCACCGTCACCGTGTCGCCGGCCTTGGCGCCCTTGACCTTGAACGCCAGGTAGGGGTTCTTGCTGATGCCGCCGCCCCACTGGGCGTCCAGCACCGGCTTGCCGTTCAGCGCGGCGGTGACGTTGGTGATGTGGTGGGCCGGGACCATCGCGCCCGTCTTGGCGTCCTTGCGCAGGCCCGTTTCCATCGGGTGGTTCATCAGGCACTTCACTTCGGCGGTGTCGCCAGCCAGCGAGGCGCGGATCTTCATGGGTTCTGCCATTTTCTTGCTCCTAAATTCAGTTCAGTGGTTCAAGGACAGCGTGTGATGCGGCAAGCGTCGCGAGCGGCTGGTTGTTGGCGGGAGAAGCGCAGCTGTACACCTGTACAGCGAGCATCGCAGCGCCAACAGGCAGTCGCGCAGCAGCTTGATGCGTTACACGCTTAGCCGCCGCAGCCGCCGATGGTGACCTTCACTTCCTTGCTGGCCTTGTAGACCTTGCCGCCGGCCTTGACGATGGCCGTGACGTTGGAGGTGGTGCCCATCTTGATGCGGGTGGAGACGAAGCCTTGGGCGCCGTTCATCATCTTGAAGTCGGCGATCAGGGGCAGCGCGTTCTTCTCGCCCACGATGGCGATGCCTTCCGTGCCGGCGATGTTGGAGGTGATCTCCACCGGCACCACGGCGCCGTTCTCGGCAATGTCGGGGGCCTTGACGCTGATGTCGCCGCTGGCCGCGGCACCACCGCCACCGATCGAGGCCAGGGCGCCGTTCAGGTCCTTGGCGTCGAAGCCGGCCTTGTTCCAGTCGGCCAGAGCCATGCCAGGCTTCAGCAGGCCGGCCATCACCGCGACGGTGACCACGCTGGCGCCGCCGGCGCCTTTCAATACGTTCCTGCGCAGATTGTTCATGCAAATCTCCATTAACGTTAGTTCCAGGTTATGCCCGTTCCGACCCGCGGGCCGGTTACGACGACATTCAACGAGCGCTTATTAAACGCCAATCAGACGCCCCGGGTGTACATTCGCGCCTGATATTTTCTGACTAGTCCACGCCAGACATTCGGACGGTGGACGGGGCGGAACAATGACATGAAATCCAACGATTTGTCATGAGCCAGATCAGTTTTAGCCCGGATGTTTCATGAATTCACGTGATGATCGCGCAGGACATTGTTCGTACAGGGAATGCCGGGAAGGAGCGGCGTAGTGATTCATACGCCCGACTGAGCGAAGCCGTTTGCGCTTCAGCGCTTACGGATTCGGCCTACCCCTTGCGGGTGGAGCGGAATTTCCTGTGCGGGCAAGGGACAAGCGAGGGCGCGTGAGGATTCATGAAACATCCGGGTTAATTCAGTTGTATGCGTGTTCCAAAGGGCACCGGGGCCTTGCCCTTGACCAGCCAGACCACCGGAAACGAAGGCTCCCGCTCCGGGAAGCGGCCCTCGGCATCGGTGAAATAGACCAGCAGGTCCGGGCCCATGGCCTCGCGCGCCACCCATTCGAACACGGGCCGAAAGTCCGTGCCGCCGCCGCCGGAGACCTGCTCGGGCAGGGTGATGGCTTCCCACATGGCGTACTTCCAGGGTCCGGCCGGGTCCAGCTTATCGTCGCAGGCATGGAGGGTGACGTCGGCCCGAACCTGGGCCTTGAGCGCGTCGATCTCGGTGAGGAAGGCCTGGAGTTCTTCCCGGGTGACGGAACCGCTGGTGTCCAGGGCCACGATCACGCTGACGCCCTGGCTGTAAAGACGGGGCATGAGGGCCTCCCCTTCCCGCCGGGAGGTACGCTGGAAGCTGTAGTCATCCCGGGCCGCGTTCATCATGTAGCGGGCCAGCAGGGCGCGCCAGGGCAACTGGGGGGCCAGCAGGTTGTCCACGAAGCGCATGAGGGACTGGGACAGCTTGCCGGCCTGGCGCGCGGCCTGGGCGGCGGCGGCCAGCCGGCTCTTCCACTGCTCGTCGAGCTTGTCCGGATCGGCGGGCGGCGGCGGCGGATTGTCGCGTTCACGGGCTTGTTGCGCCTCACCCCGGCTTTCCTCGTCCGACTCGGGCTTGCCGTCGCCTTCGCGCTCCTCGGGCTCGGACTCGTTCTCCCGGCCGCGCCCGTCATCCCGCTGATCCTGTTCCCGGGGTTCGTCCTCGCCGCCGCTCTCGCTGGCGTCGTTGTCGAACAGGTGGGTGTCCTGGGTTTCCTCCGGCGGATCCTCGTGCAGCAGGGGGTAGATTTCCTCCGCCGTCAGGCCCCGGTAGCTGGCGCTCATGAGGGCATTGTCAGGCGGCGCCATGCGCTCCTCGTCCAGGATCATGTTCACCGCGTAGTCGCAGGCCACGTCCCAGCGATGCTTCTGCCGGTGGTTGCGGCGCGCGAAGTGGGACAGGGCGCAATGCATGGCCTCGTGGGCCAGCACGAACTGGGTCTGTTCCAGGGTCAGGCGGGCGATGTAATCAGGGTTGAAGTAGAAATTGCGCGCGTCCGTGGCCGTGGTCTTGCACCACTTGGCATCCGCCGCCTTCAGGGGCAGGTGCATGACCAGGGCGCCGAGGAAGGGCTTTTCCAGGATCAGCCGGGTGCGCGCGGCGGCCAGCTTGGTTTCGAGGGCGGGAAGATCGTGGGCCATGGGATGCTTAGCGGAATAGGTAGGGCGGGTTAGGCCGCCAGGCCGTAACCCGCCAGGTTGGTGGGTTACGCTGCGCTAACCCACCCTACGCGGTCGGCTTGAAGTCATACAGCATCAATTCCGCCACGGAATTGGCCCAGTCCACGAACTCGGGCACCGCGAACAGGGGTTTGCCCACGGCCCGGTGCAGGTCGGTGACCAGCATGACGCCCATCTCCCGCTGGGGATAGCGGCGGGCGTATTTCAGGATGTTGGCCAGCTTGCCCACATCACCCGCGGATTCCTTCGCCCGCCGCACCAGGGCGGCGGCGACGCCGTATTGCAGGTCGATGCCCTTGGGCACGTCGGCGACGCTACCGTCGAGGATGCCGTCGATGTCCGGCAGGTTTTCCAGGTTGTCGACGAAGGCCTTCAACTCCACGCCGCAGGCCTGGCCGACGCAAGCCTGCAGGGCGTCGGACAGCAGGTCCGGGCGGTCGCCGAACTTGCTCAGGGCGCGATGGGCGTATTCCCAGGAGCGGGGCGTTGGGAAGGCCACCGGGTTGTGGGCCGCGTCGTAGTTGAACAGCATGTCCGGGCGGAAGCGCAGGAAGCCCAGGATGCGCGCGTCGATGCCATGGTTCAGCGCCCAGCCGATCCAGTCGTCCAGGTTGGCTTCCATGTCGTAATGGGTGAAGCGGTTGGCCAGCGGCGCGGGCATGGCATAGGTCACGCCCCGGTCGCCCTGGCGGTTGCCGGCGGCGAAGATGGCCCAGCCTTCGGGGATGGCGTACTCGCCCAGGCGGCGGTCCAGGATCAGCTGGTAGGCGGCGGCGGACACGGTGGGCGGCGCGGCGTTGATCTCGTCCAGGAACAGGATGCCGGCGGGGCCGTGGCGCTCGGCGTCGGGCAGCATGGCGGGCACCGACCACTCCACGTTGTCGCCCTTGCGAAAGGGAATGCCGCGCAGGTCGGTGGGCTCCATCTGGGACAGGCGCAGGTCGATGAGGGGCGCGCCGTGGCGCTCGGCGATGCCGGCGATGATCTGGGACTTGCCCACCCCGGGCGGCCCCCACAGCATGACCGGGGTGTGCTGGCCCGCCGTGCAGCTCAAGAACTCACGGTCGAGGATGGTTTCGATATGAGAGGGACGCATGGTCTTCGTTTCACAGTCAGGTTATTCACGTTATACAAACACATTACACAAGCTCGTCCTGGCCCGGATCGGCATCGGACAGGGCATCTTCCATCCGGGCCGCCACCAGGGCCGCCTGAATGCGCGCCGGGTCCACCAGGTCGGGCAGCAGACGCCGTATCCGGGCCAGCCAGCGCGGCTTCTCGCAGGCCTGGATCTCCAGCCGGCGCCGGGTTTCCAGGCTCAGACGGGGCCACAACAGCAGCAAGGGCGCCAGCCAGCGATGATAATCGCTAATAACCGACTCTTCCAGTCGACTATTCCATTTTTCCCGCACCAGCAATTCCGGGAAGCACTCGGCCGGCACCTCCCGCCCGCGCCACTCGTGGGGCAGGCGCAGGCCCGATTCCCCCTTGCCGACGCCATCCTGTCCGCGCCGGAACCATTGGGTCATGGCATAGGGGCGGGCGGCATGATTCACGATCCGGGCCAGGACGTCGCGATGGGCATCCCCGGCCTGGCGGATCAAGGCATCCCGCCCGGCCAGCGCGGGCGAATGGAACCCCGTGTAGGACAAGACGAAGGGAAGCCACTCCGCTTCCGTTTTCGCCCCGCCCGGGGCGGCGCCCCGATCGCTGGCCAGCAGGGCCAGGGGCTGGCCCCGCTCGCGATCCAGCAGCCACAGTTCATGGGTATCGAAAATCGGGAAGGGCAAGGCGGGACGGGTCTCCAGGGCGGCGAGCAGATCCTCCAGCCCTCCGGCCTGGCCGATCTTCAGGCCTTCCCCTTCCCGCCAGACGCCCACCGGCCGCACCCAGCCATAGCCATCGTCGGCCCGCAGATGCCAGGTCAGGCCATCGTGGCTGGAAGCCGAAGCCTCGCCCACATCCACATGCTGGACCACCCCCCGGAAGGGGTTCACGCGGCGCAATGCGTAATAGACCGGGTACAAGTCATCACATCCTGGTATGGGCGCCCGCCCCGCGGGATCGGGGCAAGGCGCCATCGTCCAATTATCGACCGAAACGCGACATTCACCCCAACTCCCGCAGGCGCCGCCGGGCCTCGTCCAACAGTCCATCCATCAGTTCCTGACCCGGCCCGGAAAAGGCGTCGTACTGGTCCTCGATGCGTTCCATGACCTCCAGCAGATCGGCCCGGGTCCGCGCCTGGCGCAACTCGCGCGCCACGTCCACCACCCACTTGTCCTCGGCCATAGGCTTTGCCTCCTCACGCTGTTGCTGCAAACTTCGTCCAAACCCCAAGGGCCGTCAAACATGAATTTTTGTTCCCACTGCGGCACCGCCGTGCGCTTCGAGGTGCCCCCGGGCGACAACCGCCCGCGCCACGTCTGCCCGGCCTGCGGCGCCGTGCACTACCACAACCCCAAGATGGTGGTGGGCTGCATCCCGGAATGGGAGGACAAGATCCTGCTTTGTCGCCGCGCCATCGAGCCGAAATACGGCCTGTGGACCCTGCCGGCCGGCTTCATGGAAAACGGCGAGACCACCGCCGAGGGCGCCGCCCGGGAAACCCTGGAGGAGGCCGGGGCGCGGGTGGAAATCCTCGGCCTCTACAGCATGATCAGCCTGCCGGATATCAACCAGGTCTATCTGGTGTTCCGCGCCAGGCTGCTGCACCTGGATTTCGCCCCCGGCGAGGAAAGCCTGGAAGCCAGCCTGTTCGGCGAGGCGGACATCCCCTGGGACGCGCTGGCCTTCCGCACCATCCATCGCACCCTGATGCACTACTACGCGGATCGGAAGACGGGTCGGTATCCCCTGCATTTGGGGGAGATCTTCCACAAGCCGCGCTGAACCGTCCGGGGCGGAAGTCGACGAAGCCCGCCGTCATTGCGAGGAGGCGAAGCCGACGCGGCAATCCAGCAGTTTGACCGTCCCACCCAGGCATGCCGCCCACTCCCCTGGATTGCCGCGCTGCGCTCGCAATGACGGCAAAAAACGCTACCCACCCCACCGCCACCTTGCCCCCTGCCGTCATTGCGAGGAGGCGCAGACGACGCGGCAATCCAGCGGTCTGACCGACCCTCCCAGGCATGCCGCCCACTCCTCAGGATTGCCGTGTCGATTCGCGCCCCGCGATGACGCGGCAGTGGGCAACTAGATCGAGCGGAAGTACTCCAGCGCCTCCGCCAGGCTGCCCACGCCCTTCACCTCCATGCCGGCAATCCTGCCCTTGGGCAGGTTGGCCCTGGGGCACAGGGCCTGGCTGAAGCCCAGCTTGGCGGCTTCCTTCAGGCGTTCCTGGCCGCGCTGCACCGGGCGGATCTCCCCGGCCAGGCCCACTTCGCCGAACACCGCCAGCTTGTGGGGAATCGGCTTGCTGCGCAGGGACGACACCACGGCCATGGCCACGGCCAGGTCCACGGCGGGCTCGGTGATCTTGACCCCGCCCACGGCGTTCACGAACACGTCCTGGTCGTAGCAGGGCACGCCGCCGTGGCGGTGCAGCACGGCCAGCAGCATGGCCAGGCGGTTGCCGTCCAGGCCCACGGTGAGGCGGCGGGGGTTGGGGGCGTGGGCGGCGTCCACCAGAGCCTGGATTTCCACCAGCAGCGGCCGGGTGCCTTCCTGGGCCACCACCACGCAGGAGCCGGGGGCTTCCCGGTCGTCCCGCTGCAGGAACAGGGCGGAGGGGTTGGCCACGCCCTTGAGGCCCTTGTCGGTCATGGCGAACACGCCCAGCTCGTTGACAGCGCCGTAGCGGTTCTTGAAGGCACGGATGAGGCGGAAGCTGGAACCGGTGTCGCCCTCGAAATACAGCACGGTGTCGACGATGTGCTCCAGCACCCGGGGGCCGGCCAGGGTGCCTTCCTTGGTGACGTGGCCCACCAGCAGGATGGTGATGCCGGCCTGCTTGGCGTGGCGGGTGAGTTCCTGGGCGCATTCCCGCACCTGGGCGACGCTGCCGGGCGCCGACTGGAGCTGCTCGGTATAGACGGTCTGGATGGAATCGATGACCGCCACCTGGGGGGCTTCCGCCTTGAGGGTGCCGAGGATGGCTTCCAGGCGGATTTCCGTGAGCAGGGGGATGTCGGCGTTCAGGCCCAGGCGGTTGCCGCGCAGGGCGATCTGGGCGGCGGATTCCTCGCCGCTGACGTAGAGGGTCCGGGCGCGGGTACTGATCTCCGCCAGGGCCTGGAGCAGCAGGGTGGACTTGCCGATGCCGGGGTCGCCCCCCAGCAACACCACGCCGCCGCCCACCAGGCCGCCGCCCAGCACCCGGTCGAACTCGGGCAGGCCGGTGGCCAGGCGCGGCGTCTCGATGGCCTGCACGGCGGACAGCCGCACCACCTCGCCGCTGGCGGCCAGGGCCTGGAAACGCCGGGGCTTGGCTTCCTGGACCGATTCGGACAGAGTGTTCCAGGCCAGGCAGTGGGGACACTGCCCCTGCCATTTGCTGGTCTGGCCGCCGCACTGGGCGCAGACGTAGAGGGTGGTCGCTTTCGCCATGGCGGGATTAGAGCCTATTCGGGCGGCGGAAACAAAAAAGCCCGGCGAACCGGGCTTTTTCAGGTGAAGCGACGACTCAGTCCGCGGAACGGATGTTGGACGCCTGCTTGCCCTTGGGACCCTGGGTGACGTCGAAGGTCACCTTCTGGTTTTCCCGGAGGGTCTTGAAGCCGGTGGATTGAATCGCGGAGAAGTGGGCGAAAAGATCCTCGCCGCCATCGTCAGGGGAGATGAAACCAAAACCTTTGGTTTCGTTGAACCACTTAACGGTACCAGTTGCCATGTTTGAGTATTCCAAAAAAAGATGATGAATTCGGGCGAACCCGCTTGGCACGAAAATCTCAGAACAGGGAAATAACGGGCAACTGATTAACCGACTGGGATGCGATGACAGCTGACGAAAGACACTGAGCTAGAAATAACGCGCGCCGCATGATGTCCCGCGTGATTCGGGCAAGTCAAGCGTTTTTTTATGCCCGTTTTTTACGCATGCCGCGCGCGCTCCGAAGCCGGCGGCGTGATCGGCATCCGGCATTGGCGAAAACTTCCTTGTCCAACGTCAAGGAGCCGATGCCGGGACGGATGGAGCATCGCCCCTGTCCCGCAACCCACGGAAGCTTCCATGAGCACGATCAACCAGTACCTGAGCGACGACCACAAAGCCTGCGATGATCTTTTCGTCGCCGCCGAGAACGCGGTGGCGGCGAAGGATTGGCCCGGGGCCCGCGACCAGTTCGACGCTTTCACGGCGAGCATGCGACGCCACTTCGCCCGGGAGGAGGAGGTCCTGTTTCCCGCCTTCGAGGCGCGCACCGGCATGAGTGGCGGCCCCACCTTCGTCATGCGTAGCGAGCACCAGCAGATCAACCATCTGCTGGCGGAGATGCGGTCCGCCCTGGAACGGGCGGACGGCGCGGCCTACCTGGGCCAGTCGGAAACCCTGCTCATGCTCATGCGCCAGCACAACATGAAGGAAGAAAACATCCTCTATCCCATGGCCGATCAGGCCCTCGCCGACGAGTCGGACACGCTGGTGGCGCGCATGGAGCCGATCCAGGCCTGACCCGGGCGGAACCGCCAAAACAACCATGAAGCAGGAGATTCTGGTGGACGGCCGCGGGCTGGAACCGCCCGAACCCATGGAAAAGGTCCTGGCCGCCGTGGACCTGTTGCGGCCCGGCCAGCACATCCGCTTCCTGATCCATCGCGAACCCTTTCCGCTCTACGGCCTCCTGGAAAACATGGGCTACCGCCATCGCACCCACATGCTCGGGGACGGCTGCTTCGAGATTCGCATCGAGCCCCGCGCGGACGGCGGCCGGTGATGGGCCCCGGCCTCGCCCTGGAACAGGCGCCGCCCTTTTCCGCGCCCCTGCGCTTCTTCCTGACGGCACCCGTTTTCCTGGCCGCGGCGGGATTGCTCGCGGCCTGGTCGACGGGATGGAGCGGCACCCCGCTGGCGCCCGTCAGCCTGGCCCTGACCCATCTGGTCACCCTGGGCTTCCTCGGCATGGTCATGCTGGGCGCGCTGATGCAGATACTGCCGGTGGTGGCGGGCTCGCCCGTGCCCGCGGTCGGCCCGGTGGCCGCCGTGTCCCACGCCGGACTGGCCATCGGCACGCCGCTGCTGGCCTGGGGGCTGGCGAGCGGCGAGGCCGCCATCCTGAATGCCGCCGGCCTCGCCCTCGGCCTCGGCCTGACGGTGTTCCTCATCCCCACTGCGATCAGCCTGGCCCGGGCGCGGGCCCTGGATAGCGTCCGCGCCATGGCGCTGTCGGTAGCGGCCCTGGCGGTGACCGTGCTGCTGGGCCTGTCCCTGACGGCCTGGCTGGCCGGGCACTGGGCGCCGGCGGACCCCATCGACCTGCTGGGCCGCCATGCCCTGGCCGGCCTGGCGGGATGGGTGGGCGTCCTGGTGGTGGGCACGGCCTGGCAGGTGGTGCCCATGCTGCAACTGACGCCGGCCTACCCGCCCCGCCTCACCCGCGCTCTGCTGATCGGCTTCGCCCTGGCCCTGCCCGCCGCCCTCCTGCCGCCGGCGCCCTGGCAAATCGTCGGCGAAGCCGGCCTGGCCCTGGGCCTCGTCGTCTTCGCCCTGGCCACCCTGGATCTGCAGCGGCGGCGCAAGCGCAAGATCGGGGACACCACCCTGCGGTTCTGGCGCCTGGGCATGATCTGCCTGGCCCTCGCCGCGGCCCTGTCGCCGCTGCCCCTGCCGGAAGCGGCGCGGATGACGGCGGGCATGCTGTTCGTGGCGGGATTCGGCGTGTCGGTGGTGAACGGCATGCTCTACAAGATCGTGCCCTTCCTGGCCTGGTTTCATCTCCACGCCCAGAAAGGCCTGCCCGCCGCCGGACGGCCGAGCATGAAGGACTACCTGCCGGAGTCGCGGGCGCAAGGCCAGTTCCGCGCCTACCTGGCGGCCCTGGCCTGCCTGCTGGCGACCCCCTTCGCGCCCGCCCTGGCCGTTCCCGGCGGCCTGCTGCTGGCGGCTTCCTCGGCCTGGCTGGGCTGGAATCTGGTCAGCGCCGTCCGCCTGTTCCGCGCCCACGGCGGACGCGTCTGAGCCGAACCCCGCCCGGGGATGCCATGCTGGCTGCCCCTCGGTTAAACGCTTATCATCCTGAACCTATTCCCGGTGACACACGGCCTTTCCATCCCCCATCCGCCGCCTTGAGCCCACAGACAACCTTTTCGGCCCGATATTTACCCGGGGCCCCTCGATACCCAGGACCGCTATGAAATGCGTGGATGATTTCCGCCTCCGCTTAGGCCAGCACGAGCTGGTGCCCATCATGATCGGCGGCATGGGCGTGGATATCTCCACGGTGGAACTGGCCCTGGAGGCCGCCCGCCTGGGGGGCGTCGGCCATATCTCCGACGCCATGGTGCCCACGGTCATCGATCGCCACTTCAAGACCCGCTTCGTCAAGGACAAGCTCAAGCTCTACAAGGCCAACGTCACCAACCTGGAAGACAAATCCCTGGTCAAGTTCCACCTGGGCGAGCTGGAGGAAGCCACCCGCATGCACGTGCGGCGGGCCATGGACGCCAAGCGCGGCACCGGCATGGTGTTCATCAACTGCATGGAAAAGCTCACCATGAACGCCCCCAGGGAAACCCTCAAGGTAAGGCTCAACGCCGCCCTGGACGCCGGCATCGATGGCATCACCCTGGCCGCCGGCCTGCACCTGGGCTCCTTCGGCCTGCTGGAGGAGCACCCCCGCTTCCGCGACGCCAAACTGGGCATCATCGTCTCCTCCCTGCGCGCCCTGCAGCTCTTCCTGCGCAAGAGCGCCCGCACCAACCGGCTGCCCGACTACGTGGTGGTGGAAGGCCCCCTGGCCGGCGGCCACCTGGGCTTCGGCATGGACTGGGCCCAGTACGACCTGGCCACCATCGTGGCCGAGATCCAGGCCTGGCTGAAGGCGGAACAGCTCGACATCCCCATCATCCCCGCCGGCGGCATCTTCACCGGCTCCGACGCCACCGGCTTCCTGGAACAGGGCGCCGCCGCCGTGCAGGTGGCCACCCGCTTCACGGTGACCCGGGAATGCGGCCTGCCCGACCCGATCAAGCAGGAATACTTCAAGGCCGACGAGGACGACATCGAGGTCAACGGCATCTCCCCCACCGGCTACCCCATGCGCATGATCAAGAGCAGCCCCGCCATCGGCGCCGGCACCCACCCCAACTGCGAATCCTTCGGCTACCTGCTGGACGCCAACGGCCGCTGCGCCTACATCGACGCCTACAACCGGGAAGTGGCCGCCCATCCCGGCGAGAAGAAGGTGAAGGTCATGGACAAGACCTGCCTGTGCACCCACATGCGCGACTTCGACCTGTGGACCTGCGGCCACTACACCTACCGCCTCAAGGACACCTCGGTGAAGCAGGCGGACGGCGGCTACGCCCTGCTCAGCGCCGAACACGTGTTCCACGACTACCAGTTCAGCAAGGACGGCAAGATCGCCCTGCCGGGTTGAGCGGAAAGGCCGGGCCCGGTTCCCCGGTCGCGGTCATCGCGCGCGTCATGTCATGGCGTGATCGACCCGGCCCAGGCTGGCCATCGCCCCACGACCATCTAAACTGGGAACACCCTTTCCCGACTTGATCGATCGGCTTTCCGCGCCGGCGGCGCGACGCCGGGAATGGCTTATGAATGACCCATGAATGGCCCTTGCCATGAAGGAGATCGCCATGCGCAACCCGATCGCCCTCTTCTGTGCCCGCTTCTGTGCCCGCTTCTGTGCCCTCCTCTGCCTGGTCCTCGCCCTCGCCGCCTGCGAGCAAGCCCCGCCGCCACCGCCCGCCAGGACGCCGGCGGCCACCGACCTGGCGAAAGGCGAGGGCATCTTCAAGCAGGTATGCAAGGCCTGCCACGGCACCGGCGCCGGCGGCGCGCCGCGACTGGACAAGCCGGACCAGTGGAAACCCCGGCTCGCGCAAGGCAACGAACAGCTCTACCGGCATGCGATCACCGGATTCAAGGGCGCCTACGGCACCATGCCACCCAGGGGCGGCAAGCCCGACCTGACGGACGAGGAAGTCCGGGCGGCGGTGGATTACATGCTCTCCGTGCTGCCGCCGAATTGAGCCCATCGCCAAGCCATGGCACGACACCATCGCCCGCCCGGATCCCGCGCGCTGTTGATCTGCCTGCTCGGCGGCCTGGCGCCGGCGCTTCTTGCTCAGCCGATCTCGTCCGGCGACGACGCGCGCGCAAGCCCATCGCGCGCGGATCGCCATGACCGGGCCGCCGCCCCCAGCCAGGCGGAATGGCTGGCGCGGGCCCGAACGCTGGAGAAACACCGCGACTGGCAAGGCCTGATGGCCCTCGGGCTGCAATGGACCTGGGCCGACAGCGACAACGCCCTGGCCTGGTTCGTGCTCGGCCGCGCCTACAACGGGCTGAGACGCTATCCGGAGGCGATTGCCGCCTATCAGCGCAATCTCCATCTCGATCCGGGCGACATCCTCGCCCGCAACAACCTGGGCAACGCCTACCGGGACAGCAAGCGCTACCGGGATGCCCTGCTGGCCTACCGCGAAGCGGTGCGCATCAATCCCGACTACCTGCCGGCCTGGAACAACCTGGGGCGGACGTTCTACGTCATGAAAGGCCAGGTCGGCGTCATCGACGCCGTCGAGCGGGTCCGCCGCGTCAACCCCGAACTCGCGGCGGCCTGGTACAGCCTGATGGTCGGCTACTACCAGACCCGGGACGACGCGGCGGCCCGCGAAGCCCTCGAACTGCTGCGGCGCATGACGCCGGAAGAAATCGACCGCCTGTTCGGCATCCTGCTGGATCGGGCCCAATAGCGGCCCCTCCCGCTTGCGGGCGCGAGGCGGAGGCCGGCGATCAGGCATACTCTCCGCCTTCGCGCGCGCTCGCGCCGCGATCAACCACAGCCCCCACCTACGCCCCCAACGCCATGACCTGGGACATTTTCTGCACCGTCATCGACAACTACGGCGACATCGGCGTCACCTGGCGCCTGGCGCGGCAACTGGCGCGTGAACATGCCATCCCGGTGAGACTGTGGGTGGACGACCTGGCGGCTTTTCACCGCATCCGCCCGGAAATCGATCCCGGGCGCGCCACCCAGCGGCTGGACGGCGTGGAGATCCGGCGCTGGACTTCGCCGCTGGCCGACGTGGAGCCCGGCGAGGTGGTCATCGAAGCCCTGGCCTGCGACCTGCCCGAAGCCTTCGTGGCGCGCATGGCCGCGCGCGCGCCCAGGCCCCTGTGGCTGAACCTGGAATACCTCACCGCCGAGGCCTGGGCCGCTGGCGTGCACGGCCTGCCCTCGCCCCATCCGCGCCTGCCCCTGACCAAATATTTCTTCATGCCGGGCTATGGACCCGGCACCGGCGGACTGACCCGGGAGGCCTGGCTGACGGGTGAGCGTGACCGCTTTCAGGCGAACCCGGCGGCCCGCTCCGCGTTCTGGGCCGGCCTGGGCCTGCCGCCCGAAATCGCCGGGGAAACGCGGGTTTCCCTGTTCTGCTACGACAACGCCGCCCTCCCCGGCCTGCTCGCGGCCTGGGCCGCGGACGACCGGCCCCCGCGCCTGCTGGTTCCGGTGGGCAAGGCCTGGCCGGCGATTTCCGCCTGGTTCGGCCTGGCGGCGGCGCCGGAACCGGGCGCGACCCTGTGCCGGGGCGCGTTGACCCTGCATGTCCTGCCCATGCTGGACCAGGACGCCTACGACCGGCTGCTGTGGGCCTGCGACCTCAACTTCGTGCGCGGCGAGGATTCCTTCGTCCGCGCCCAGTTCGCGGCTCGGCCCCTGGTGTGGCAGGCCTATCGCCAGGAGGCGGAGGCCCATTTCGCCAAGCTGGAAGCGTTTCTCGACCTGTACGTGGCCGGCATGGATGCCGAACTGGCGGCGCTGACGCGGGAGGTCTGGCGCGCATGGAACCGGGAAACCGATGTCGCCGTCCATTGGCCGGCCTGGCGGGACGCCCTGCCGGAGTTGGGCCGGCACGCGAAAATGTGGTGCGACCGCCTCGCCGAACATTCCGATACCGCATCCAACCTGCTGATTTTTTGCAAAAAAAAGCTAGAATAGCGGGCTTTTCAAATCCCCTTCCCAGGAACTCCCGATGAAAATCGCTCAAGAACTCCGCGCCGGCAACGTGATCATGGTTGGCAAGGACCCGCTGGTGGTGCAGAAAGCCGAATTCTCCAAGTCCGGCCGCAACTCCTCCGTGGTCAAGATGAAACTCAAGAACCTGCTCACCGGCAGCGGCACCGAAACGGTCTACAAGGCCGACGAGAAGTTCGACACGGTGAACCTGGAGCGCAAGGACTGCACCTACTCCTACTTCGCCGACCCCATGTACGTGTTCATGGACGCCGAGTACAACCAGTACGAGATCGAGGCCGACAACATGGCCGACGCCCTGCCCTACCTGGACGACGGCATGCCCCTGGAAGTGGTGTTCTACGAAGGCAAGGCCATCTCCGTGAACATGCCCAACTCGGTGGTGCGCGAGGTGGAATACACCGAGCCCGCGGTCAAGGGCGACACCTCCGGCAAGGTCATGAAACCCGCCCGCATCAAGCCCACCAACCACACCATCCAGGTGCCGGCCTTCGTGGAAATCGGCGACAAGATCGAAATCGACACCGCCACCGGCGAGTACCGCAACCGGGTGAAGTAAGCCCCTTGTCGGTCTCCCCCCTTTTTCAAGGCTCAGTTCACGTCAAGTATGGAATCACACTGTTCGCGGTCGTGGTTGTCTTCCCCCTTTGTAAAGGGGGATTGAGGGGGATTTAACCCGGGCTCGGTTCCCGACAACCTTGTAAAAATCCCCCCTCTCCCCCCTTTAGGAAAGGGGGGAAGTTCCCAAGACAGCCGCTTCAGGTCGCGCACGCCCCGCCCGAGACAACCGGGGCGTCCTCGCCATAATCCATGCAGGCGAGATTCTTCAGCACCGCGCGCATGCGCTCCACGACCTGGTTCAGGGTCGCCTCGATAACCTCCGGCGAGATGCCTTCCGCGCTGTCGTTGCGGCCCGCGGCCCAGTTCGCCGAAACGGCGATGGCCGCGTAGCAGAGGCCGATTTCCCGGGCCAGATAGGCTTCCGGCATGCCGGTCATGCCCACCATGTCGGCCCCGTCGCGGGCCAGGCGCTCGATTTCCGCGCGGGTTTCCAGGCGCGGGCCCTGCACCGTGGCGTACACCCCCGCCGCCAGGTAATCCTCGCCGGCCCGGGCCAGGGCCTGCATGCAGCGCGCGCGCATGTCCGGGCAATAGGGCCAGGTGAAGTCCAGGTGGGCCACCTGCTTGCCGTTGTACTCGGCGAAGGTGGTCTCCCGCCCGTGGGTGTAGTCGATGATCTGGTCCGGCACGCAGAAACGGCCCGGAATCAGGTCGCCATGGATGCCGCCCACCGTGGCCACGGAGACCACGTGGCTCACCTTTTCCGCGTGCAGCGCCCAGATGTTGGCCCGGTAGTTCACCAGGTGGGGCGGAATGGTATGGCCGTAGCCGTGGCGGGCCAGAAACACCACGGGATGCCCGTCCAGGGCGCCGAAGGTGAGGGGCCCGGAGGGCTCGCCGTAGGGCGTGCGAATGACCTGCCGATGGGTGATGGACAGGCCGGGAAGCTTGGTGAGACCGGTACCGCCGATGATGCCTAGCATGATGAGTTCTGGCTGTGTCTAAGAGGTTTACTGTCTACGCCATCAACTTTCCGGCCAGTTCTTCGTAGAGGACAAACTTGCCGTCCGCCGACAGAAGCTGCGCATCATGGACCAGCGCGGTGGCGATGATGATGCGATCCTGGGGATCGCGATGATGCTCTACGAGATCAACCGCCGCCCCGGCAATTTCCGGGGTGATGGGCAAGAGTTCGACGCCGGACCCGGCAAGCGCCTTTTCGAACCAGATTCCGCGCGAACATGGCAACTCGATGCGGCCATGCTTTTCCAGCCAGGCCACCTCGAAACAACTGATGGCCGACACGCCAAGCCTGGGGGCTTGCTGGATCGCCTCACTCCAGCCTGGCCTGAGCGTATTCATATCCTGGTTGATCCACCAAAGCCACACATGGGTATCCAGGACCATCATCGCGGCAGGTTCCAATCCGATTCGGCGATGCTGTCCTGAATATTGCCCATGACGCGCACCTTGCCCGCTATATCGGGGTGGGGCCGGCGAATAGCGTCGCGTTCCGTCTCGTCAAGTACCAGAAATATGGCCTCGATCGCCCGGTTCGGAGGCAAGCGAGGCGCCTCCTTCAAATGACCGGCTGAATCGGTTTCAAGAATGATGCGTTCAGCGTACATGTCACACCTCCTGCGTCTGGATGGCGAAGACTACCACTCGGCATCCATCAATCATCAAGTCGCCTTGAGCGCGTAAATGCCCGGCAAATTGCGCCACAGGCCGTAGGCGTCCATGCCCATGCCCAGCACGTAGCGGTCGGGCAGGCTGAGGCCGACGAAATCCGCCGCGACCGGCTTGTCCCGGCCGATAGCCTTGTCGGCCAGCACGGCGATGTGGACTTCGGCGGCCCCCAATTCCAGGAGTTTCGCCCTGGCCGCCGCCAGGGTGTGGCCTTCGTCCAGGATGTCGTCCATGAGCAGGACGCAACGCCCCGCCAGCGACTTGCGCGGCAGCACCGACCACTCGATCTCCCCGCCCCGGGTGCCGTCCCGGTAGCGGGTGGCGTGCAGGTAGTCGAACTCCAGGGGAAAGCCCAGCCGGGGCAGCAGCTTGCCGGCGAACACCACGGCGCCGCCCATGATGCACAGGGCGACGGGAAAGCGGTCGGCCAGGGCATCGGTGATGCGGCCGGCGAGACGGTCCAGGGCCAGCTCCACCTCGGTGGCGCCGACGATCAATTCCGAACGATTGAGAATCGCCCAGGCGTCGTTGATTTCTTTATCCATGGGAATCAGGGATGGCATGGGTGATACCTGCTTCCCCGTTTTTCAAAGGGGGGGATTTCACCACGGTTCACACACTGGCACGCCGGAAAAAATCCCCCCTGTCCCCCTTTGGGAAAGGGGGGACGCCCACGCGGAAGGATCTGTGGAAACGCCCATCCCTACCCCGCCACACCACGCTGGCGCCAGACCACGCGCAGGCAGACCCCGGCGGGCATCGGGACAGCCTGGGCGATACCCGACTCCCCCCTTTGCAAAGGGGGGCTGGGGGGGATTTCGCGACGGTTCAGGCACTGGCATGCCGGGAAGAATCTCCCCTCCCCCCACTTTGGGAATGGGGGAGACGCCCACGCGGAAGGATCTGTGGAAACGCCCATCCCTACCCCGCCACACCACGCTGGCGCCGGGCCACGCGCAGGCAGACCCCGGCGGGCATCGGGACAGCCTGGGTGATGCCCGACTCCCCCCTTTGCAAAGGGGGGCTGGGGGGGATTTCGCGACGGTTCAGGCACTGGCATGCCGGGAAGAATCTCCCCTGCCCCCCCTTTGGGAATGGGGGGGACGCCCACGCGGAAGGGCCTGGGGAAACGACCATCCCTACCCCGCCACGCCGCGCTGCCGGCGCGCCTCGTACAGGCAGACCCCGGCGGACACCGAGACGTTCAGGCTTTCCACCTGGCCGAACATGGGGATGCGCACCAGCAGGTCGCAGTGCTCCCGGGTCAGGCGACGCATGCCGGCGCCCTCGGCGCCCATGACCAGGGCGGCGGGGCCGGAGAAATCAGCGTCCATGACCGTGCCGGCGGCCTCGTCGTCGGTGCCGACGATGAGGATGTCGCGGTCCTTCAGTTCCCGCAGGGTGCGGGCCAGGTTGGTGACGGTGAGGTAGGGCACCGACTCCGCCGCGCCGCTGGCGGCCTTCATGGCCACGGCGGAGAGGCCGGCGGCCCGGTCCTTGGGGGCGATGACGGCGTGGGCGCCGAAGGCGTCGGCGGAGCGCAGGCAGGCGCCCAGGTTGTGGGGATCGGTGACGCCGTCCAGCACCAGCAGCAGGGCGGGCTCGGTCAGGTCCTCCAGAACCGAATCCAGGTCCTTGGCGAGCTGGATGGGATCGGCGGACGCCACCACGCCCTGGGACTTGCCCCGGGCCATTTCCTCCACCCGGGCGCCGTCCGCCAGCACCACCCGCACGCCCCGCGCCTCGGCGGCGGCCGCCAGGTCCTTGGCGCGCCGGTCGCGGCGGGACTGGTCGAGATAGATGACCTGGATGCTCTCGGGATGGTGGCGCAGGCGGGCGGTGATGGCGTGGAAGCCGTGGATCAGTTGGCGCTGGCTCATGGCTGCAACGCCTGAACGCGGGATCGGGATTCGATCGCCTTGCGGGAAAGAGCCTGGATTGCCGCGTCGGCTTCGCCTCCTCGCAATGACATCCCCATCGGCGTCATCGCGAGGCCCGCGGGGCCGTGGCGATCCAGGAAAAACCCCGGGCCATCCGCATGACTGCTCAGCATGGCCACGTCCATCATCCCCGCTTGCCGCCGCGCTTCCCGCCCTGGGGCGCGGGCTTGACCACGGGAATCTCGTCCCGCACCAGGGCGAAGTCGATGCGCGAGGTCTCGATGTCCACGCTCACCACCCGGATGCGCACCTTGTCGCCCAGGCGGTAGCGCTTGCCGGTGCGCTCGCCCATCATCTGGTGGCGGGCGGCGTCGAAGTGGAAGTAGTCCTGGCCCAGTTCGGTGACGTGCACCAGGCCCTCCACGAACACCTCGTTCAGGGCCACGAACACGCCGAAGCTGACCACGGCGGAAATGACGCCGTCGAACTCCTCGTTGAGCTTGTCCTGCATGTAGTAGCACTTGAGCCAGGCCACCACGTCCCGGGTGGCGTCGTCGGCCCGGCGCTCGGTCATGGAGCAGTGCATGCCCACGGCCGACCAGTCCCCCGGGCTGTAGGTCTCGTTCTTCAGGCAAGCCTTGATGGCCCGGTGCACCAGCAGGTCCGGATAGCGGCGGATGGGCGAGGTGAAGTGGGTGTAGGCCTCGTAGGCCAGGCCGAAGTGGCCCACGTTGTCCGGGCTGTAGATGGCCTGGCGCAGGGAGCGCAGCAGCACGGTCTGCAGCAGCTGCTCGTCGGGCCGGCCCTTGATCTTGGCCAGCAGCTCGGCGTAGTCCTTGGCGTGGGGATCGTCGCCGCCGGTGAGGAAGAAGCCGAACTCGGCCAGGAACGCCTGCAGGGCCTTGAGCTTGTCCGGCGTCGGCCCCTCGTGCACCCGGTACAGGGCGGCGTGCTTCTTCTTCGCCAGGAACTCCGAGGCGCACACGTTGGCCGCCAGCATGCATTCCTCGATCAGGCGGTGGGCGTCGTTGCGGGACGAGGGCACGATGCGTTCGATCTTGTCGTGCGCGTCGAACAGCATCTTGGTTTCCAGGGTCTCGAAGTCGATGGCGCCGCGAATGCCGCGCGCCTTCAGCAGCACCTTGAACAGCTTGTGCAGGTGGCGCAGGGGGTCCATCAGCCAGGCCTGGTCCTCGGGCGGCTTGCCGGCGCCGGACAGCCAGTCCCAGACCTGGTTGTAGGTCAGGCGGGCCTTGGAATGCATCACCGCCGGATAGAAGCGGTGCTTCTTGATGTTGCCCGTGCTGGCAATCTCCATCTCGCACACCATGCACAACCGGTCCACCTTGGGATTCAGGGAACACAGGCCGTTGGACAACTCCTCCGGCAGCATGGGGATGACCCGGCGCGGGAAGTAAACCGAGTTGCCCCGCTCGTAGCCTTCCTTGTCCAGAGCCGCGCCCGGCTTCACGTAGTGGGAGACGTCGGCGATGGCCACCCACAGGCGGAAACCCCGGCCTTCCGGCTGGCAATAGACGGCGTCGTCGAAGTCGCGGGCATCCTCGCCGTCGATGGTCACCAGGGGCAGCTCGCGGATGTCCTCGCGCGCCAGGCCGTCCACCGGCTCCAGGTCCTTCTTGGTCACGCCCTTGGGCAGCTTCTTGGCCTGGGCCAGCACCGCCTTGGAAAACTCGTGGGGCAGATCGTGCTTGCGCAGGGCGATCTCGATTTCCATGCCCGGGTCGGCATAGCTGCCCAGCACCTGGATCACCTTGCCCACCGGCGGCGCGTGCCGGCTGGGCTGGGCGGTGATCTCGGTGATCACCACCTGGCCGTTGGACGCGCCCAGGTCCTGGTGGTCGGGAATCAGGATGTCCTGGCTGATCTTCTTGTTCTCCGCCACCACCCACTGGTAGCCGCGCTCCCGGTACAGGCGGCCCACCAGGGTGGTGTTGGCATGCTCCAGGATCTCCACCACCTTGCCTTCCTTGCGCCCGCGCCGGTCCACGCCGTGCTCCCGCACCATGACCCGGTCGCCGTGCAGCACGCCGCGCATCTCCTTCTCGGGCAGGGCCATGTCGCCGGAGCCGTCATCCGGCACGAAGAAGCCGAAGCCGTCCTTGTGGCCCTCCACGCGGCCCGCCTTGACCTCGATCTTTTCCGGCAGGCACAGGGCGCCGCGCCGGTTGAACAGCAGCTGGCCGTCCCGCTGCATGGCCCGCAGCCGGGCGGTGAAGGCCTCCGCCTCCTCCGGCTCGATGTCCAGGCGGAAGGCCAGGTCGTCCGGCTCCACCGGCTCGCCGGCCTCGACCAGCAATTGCAGGAGGAATTCCCGGCTGGGCAGGGCCTGGCCGTACTTGGCCCGCTCGCGTTCCAGATGGGGATCTTGCCAGCGCAGGGATTTCTGGCCGCGCGGGGACTTCTTTTTAGTGGCCGGGGCGGCGCTTTTCGGGCTGGCCGACGCGGTTCCGGATTCGGGGGAAGAGGTTTTGGGAGATGTTTTTTTCGTTGACATGAAATTGGGTAGATCGTTAAGATGCGCGCCTTCTTGGCCCAGGTGGCGGAATTGGTAGACGCACTAGGTTCAGGTCCTAGCGCTCGCAAGGGCGTGGAGGTTCGAGTCCTCTCCTGGGC
>JADJYY010000022.1 GCA_016719465.1 Hydrogenophilales bacterium | reverse complement strand
GCTCCTGGGGCACGAAAGCCATGCGCAGATGGGGCATGCGCCAGACCACGCCATCATCCGGCTGGATCAGCCCGATCAGCAGTTTCAGCAGACTCGACTTGCCGGCCCCGTTGCGGCCGATCAGGCCAATGCGCTCGCCCTTGTCGATGACCAGGGCGGCGCCGTCCAGCAGGGGCCAGTGGCCATAGGCCAGGCATACGCGGTCGATGGTGAGGTAGGGCATGGGGCGGGGAACAGGAGCAGAAAAGGTGAAAAAAGAGAAAGGCCGGGTCAGCCCCGGCCTGGAAAATGCGAATGGGTCTTACAGGGAGCCGTGGGTCTGGCCGGTGTAGGTGTGTTCGTGGCGTTCCTGGCAAGCGACGCAACGGGTGGCGGTGGGGTTGGCGATCAGTCGCGCGGCGGGGATATGGGCGCCGCAGTCCTCGCAAATGCCGAAATCGGGCGAATCCAGGCGGCCGGCTGCATCCTCCATGGCCTGCAGGGAGCGGACTTCATGGTCCATGCGGGCGGCGGAGAGGTTGCCCAGCGTCACCGCCAGCGCCTCGTCGGCGCTGTCTCCCGAGGATTTTCCCAGCACCGCCGCGTACTGGGTCTGGCCGCTTTCCTCCAGGGCGGCCTTCAGGCCATGCAACAAATTGGCGCGCTGTTCTTCCAGGGCGGCGCGAATGGCAAGACGATCTTTCTTGGTCAGGTGGCTCATGATGGACTCGTGGTGAACTCGGGATGAACCCGTTTATCGGAGGGGCATGTCTGGATTATTGGTGCCGGCCGGACGAGGTTCAAGCCCGATCCGATCGATTTCCGCCAGAACATCGGCGGCGTGGGTGCCCGGAGTGACGGACAGCATGGCCCGGGCAAGGCGACCCCGGGGATCGATCAGGTAGGTGTGGCGCTTGGCGAACCTGACCGGACCCAGTGCCCACAAGGCGCCATAAGTCCGGGCCACGTAGCCGCCCGGATCGGACAGCAGGGGAAAGGGCAACCGGTGATGCTTGGCGAAGGCGGCATGGCTGCCCGTGTCGTCCAGGGAAACCCCCAGCAAGGCCACGTCGCGGCGCTGGAATTCGGCGAAACCGTCGCGCAGACCGCAGGCCTGGGCCGTACATCCCGGCGTCTCGTCCCTGGGATAGAAATACAACACCAGCCAGCGGCCGGCGTAATCCGCCAGGCGATGCGCGCGTCCTTCCGCATCACGGAGTTCGAAGGTGGGCGCCGGGCCGCCCTCCGTCGGCGGCGCGCCACGCCCGGCCCAGCGGAACGCCAGGTAAGCGGCGCCAGCCGAAAGCATGAGGAGCAGCAGGGTTTTGCTCAAGGAAGTCATCCGGAGAGGCGGCCGAGGCGGGCGGGCCTGAGGTAGAATCGCGCCCCATTATGCCCCCGTAGCTCAGTGGATAGAGCATCCCCCTCCTAAGGGGAGGGTCACACGTTCGATTCGTGTCGGGGGCGCCAATCCATCACGACTCGGGCATTTCGCGGAAGGTACCCGGTTTCACTCCGGACCCCGCAGTGTTTGGGGCCTTCACAATTTCTCCGGGACCGCGCGCATTTCCCGCGCAGGTGGACGCTGCCGCATACGCCGGGAAAGCGCTCCTTTCCCCGGTACTCCCGGGCTGGTGAAAACCCGGCGGTCGGTGTTAAGCCAGACTTAATCATTCCGGGCAAGACTTGGGGCGTCGGAGGTGGGCGGATCGCCGCCGATGACGCAGACCCCTACAGATCATGGAGTTCACCGATGGATTTCCCGCCGTTCAATCCGGGCGAGTTGGCCGCGCAACAGCGTTGGGGCACGGCCGATCTCTGGGACGAGGCCCGCCGCCAGCGCCTGCTGTGGGACCGCATCCCCGGCGAGTTTCATGCCCGGATCGAGGGCGCCCCGTTTTTCTTTCTGGCCACGAGTTCCCCCGACGGCCGCTGCGACTGCTCGTTCAAGGGAGGGGGCCCGGGTCTGATCCGCATCCTTGACGAGAAATGCTTCGCCTTCCCGGATTTCGACGGCAACGGCGCCTTCATGAGCCTGGGCAATATTCTGCTCAATCCCCATGTCGGCTGCCTGTTCATCGACTTCGAGGACGGTGGCCGCCTGCGGGTCAACGGCAGGGCCGAGATCCTCGATCAGGGTGATCTGCTCGCCCTGTTCCCCGGCAGCGCGCGGGTGGTGCGGGTCGATATCGACCAGGTGGTGCCCAACTGCCCGAAGCACATCCCGAGACTGATGCCCGCCGCCTGAAGGAAAGCCGGATGCCCCGAGACTACAGAATCGCCGTCAATGTGGAATGGACCAGCAAATGCAACGCGCTTTGCCCCATGTGCCCGCGGGAACTCATCGAGCACCCCCGGCTCATGGCGCCGGAGACCTGGCGTCAGGTGCTGGCGCGGCTCTCTCCCCGGGAGGTGTTCCGCGTGGTGATCGCCGGCTACGGCGAGCCCACGACCCACAAGAAATTCTTCGATTACGTCGAGGACGCGCGCGGCCATCCAGTCCGCTTCGACATGGTGAGCAACGGCCACCTGCTGGATGAAGACAAGCTCCGCCATCTGGATGGCGCCATCGGGCTGCTGATCGTTTCCTTCTCCAGCATCGATCCGGAGGTGTACGGGCGCGTCCACGTCAATCTCGATCAGGCTCGCGTCATGGAGAATATCCGCGCGGCGCGGAGGCTGTTGAAGCACACCCGCCTGGCGATCAGCCTGACCCCCATGCCCGAATGCCTGCCCTCCCTGCCGGACACCATCGCCTGGTTGCGCGGCCAGGGCGTGGAGACGCTGACCATGTCACCCACGCTCTACAACCGTGGCGGCAGCCTGAAAGACCATGAACTGGCGACCCGGGAACTACGGCGGCTGATCCGGCTGCACCGGCTTCGCTCCCAGGAGATCGATTTCATCCCGAGCGCGCGGGAAATCGTCCGGCAGTGGCGCGGCAACGGTTTCAAGTGCATACCGCGCAACGTGGATCTCTTCGTCTCCTCGGACGGGGAATACCTCTATTGCTACAACGACATCGGCCACCGACATCCCCTCGGGCATGTCTCCAGCCACAGCGTCCATGACGTGCTGTCACGCCGCGAGGGCATGGCGGCCATCCCCGAACTGTGCGATGGCTGCAACATGCGCGAACGCTATGGCCCGGCCGAGTTGGCGAGGGCCGGCGCTTCCCTGGCCATGAGCAGGCTGGGAGGCGTTCTCGGGACCCTCGGAGCGCGCATCGGGCGGGCTTAGCCCGCTCATCCTGGATGCGCCCCCCGGGCAGCCCTTCGGCCACCCGGGACGGTCGACTACCCCGGCTGGTATGCGGCCAGTTCCGCCAGCTTGGCCAGGGCGGAGCCGGAAGCGATGACCGTGCGGGCCCGTTCCACCCCTTCCGCCAGGCTGTCCGTCACCCCCGCCGCATAGATGGCGGCGCCGGCGTTCAGCGTGACGATGTCGCGTTCCGGCCCCGGGGTGTTGTCCAGGGCGCGCAGCACCCTGTCCCTGGATTCCTCCACGGTATCCACTCGCAGGGTGGCGATGTCGTGGGTCTTGAAGCCGAACTGTTCCGGATGCACGGTGTATTCACGCACCTCGCCATCCCGCAGTTCACCCACCAGGGTCTCGCCGGAGATGGAAATCTCGTCCAGGCCCTCGCGCCCGTGCACGATGAGCACGCGCTCGCTGTAAAGACGCTGCAGCACGCGCACCTGGATGCCGACCAGATCGGGATGGAACACCCCCATGACCTGGTTGGGCGCCCCGGCCGGATTGGTCAGCGGTCCCAGGATGTTGAACAGGGTGCGGATGCCCAACTCCTTGCGCACCGGGGCGGCGAACTTCATGGCGCCGTGAAAGTTGGGGGCGAACATGAAGCCCAGGCCCACGTCCTCGATGCAGCGGGCCACCTGCTCGGGGGTCTGGTTGATGTTCACGCCCAGGGCCTCCAGCACGTCGGCGCTGCCGGATTTCGACGACACCGAGCGGCCGCCGTGCTTGGCCACCCGGGCGCCGGCGGCGGCGGCCACGAAGGCGGCGGCGGTGGAGATGTTGAAGGTGTGGGCGGCGTCGCCGCCGGTGCCGCAGGTATCCACCAGGCGGAAGGTTTCCGTCACCGGCACCTTGGTGGCGAATTCCCGCATCACCATGGCGGCGGCGGCGATCTCGCCGATGGTCTCCTTCTTGACTCGCAGTCCGGTGATGAGGGCGGCGATCATCACCGGGCTCATTTCGCCGGTCATGATCTGGCGCATGAGGCTGAGCATCTCGTCGTGGAAGATCTCGCGATGCTCGATGATGCGGGTCAGCGCGTCTTGGGGTTTCATGGGCGCGGTCATGGGCGTGCATCCTCCAGGAAGTTCTTCAGTAATTGATGGCCGTGTTCGGTCAGGATGGATTCCGGATGGAACTGCACGCCCTCCACCGCCAGGGTCTTGTGGCGCACGCCCATGATCTCGCCGTCGTCGGTCCAGGCCGTGATCTCCAGGCAGTCGGGAAGGGTCTCCCGCTCGATCACCAGGGAATGGTAGCGGGTCGCGGTGAATGGGTTGGGCAGGCCCCGGAACACCCCCTTGTCGGCGTGATGGATCGGGGAAGTCTTGCCGTGCATCAGCGCCTTGGCATGCACGATGCGGCCGCCGAAGGCCTGGCCGATGCTCTGGTGGCCCAGGCATACGCCCAGGATGGGAATGCGGCCGGCGAAGGTCTTGATCACCGGCACCGACACCCCCGCCTCGTTGGGCGTGCAGGGGCCGGGCGAGATGACGATGCGCTCGGGCCGCATGGCCTCGACCGCCTCCACGCTGATCTCGTCGTTGCGATGCACGCGCACGTCCTCGCCCAGTTCGCCGAAATACTGGACCAGGTTGTAGGTGAAGGAATCGTAGTTGTCGATCATCAGAAGCATGGCGCTCAAATCCTTTGCCGGGTTCACGCAGCCGCCCATGAAGCGGGTGAATGGAATCCCCGCATTTTCATGCAGATTGGGCGCGGGTGAAACCGATCGGGCGGCTTGGCGGGACAATGTTCGCCTCAGCCCGCCTGCTCCACCGAGAATACCTTGTCCCTGCCCGCCTGCTTGGCGGCGTACAGGGCCTGGTCGGCGGCGCGCAGGAGGGTTTCGGCGTTTTCCCCATGGAGGGGGGAGATGGCGATGCCGGCGGAGAAGGTGACGGCGGGGAGCGGGCGGTCGTGGATGTGGACCTCCGCGTTGCGCACCAGGTTGGCGATGCGCGAGATGCGTTCGCGGGCCTCGTGGAGTTCGGCGCGGGGCATCACGGCGAGCAATTCCTCGCCACCGTAGCGGCAGGCGATGTCGGAGGCGCGCAGGTGTTCGCTCAGGATGCGGGAGACTTCGATCAGCACCAGGTCGCCGGCTTCGTGGCCCCAGGTGTCGTTGTATTGCTTGAAGTGGTCGATATCCAGGATGGCCAGGGCGAGGGGCTGGTCGTCGCGCAGGCAGGCGTGCAGTTCCCGGGGCAGGGTCTCGTCCAGGTAGCGGCGGTTGAACAGGCCGGTGAGGGGGTCGCGGGTGGCCTGTTCACGCAGGGCTTCCCGCAGGCGGATGTTGGACAGCGCCAGCTTCAGGGCTTCGCCCAGGGTGACGCTGAGCTGGCGGATCCGCAACCAGGCCGTCTTGTCGATGTCCGATCCCGCCCTGATGGTGATGAGGCCGAGGTTTTCACCATGCATCACCAGGGGGTGGCAAAGGTTGAGGAGGCCGGCGTCGGCCGGGTAGTGGGTACAGTAGAGCCTGGGTTGGGTGAGGGAGGGTTCGTAGGCCTGGCCCCGGCGAATGCCCCAGCAGGCATCCGCCCTGAACTCGGTATCCATGCCGTCGGTATTGCCCCAGGCGGCCACGGCCCGCAAATCCTCGCCGGGTCCGCGCGCCATGGCCAGCATGCCGCCACCGCCCAGTTCCAGGGTCTGGGCCATATGGCCGAACACCCGGTGTATTTCCTCTTCCCTGAGGCAGGACTGGAGCAGTTCGTTCATTTCGTTGATCCGGGCGAGATCTCGGGCATGAATTTGCAGGGCGGCGAGGGAGGCGGTGAGTTGCTCGTGGCTCTGGCGCGCGGCTTCCTCGGCCCGCCTGCGGTCCGTGATGTCACGGATGATGCCGATCATGCGGATCGCGCGGTTGTTCTTTCCGCGCACCACGTCGCCGGTCTCCGCCACCCAGCGCACGCTGCCGTTGGGCCACACGATCCGGTGCTCGATGTGGTAGTGGTGATCGTTTTTCATGGCGGACCTGACCGCCAGTTCGACCGCGGGCCGGTCCTCCGGATGCACGCACGCCAGGAAGGCCTCGTAGGTGCGCGCGAATCCGCCCGGGGGAAAACCGAACATGGATTCGATTTCGTCCGACCACTGCAGGCGGTTGGTGACCACGTCCCAGTCCAGGCTGACGATGTGGGCGGCGCGCTGGGCCAGGGCATAGCGTTCCCGGCCTTCCGCCAGGGCCTCGTTCAGGCGCCGCATCTCGGTGATGTCCATGCAGTGGCCGAAATAGCCCCGGAACACGCCGTCCGGGCCATGGCGGGGGGTGCCGGCGTCGACGATCCAGCGGTATTCGCCGCTGGCATGCCGCAAGCGGTATTGCATTTCGAAAGGCTGGCGCGCATCGAATGCGGCGGCATAGGTTTGCAGGCAGCGTTCCAGGTCCTCAGGATGCACGCCCTTGGTCCAGCCATCACCGGTTTCCTGTTCCAGGGCGCGTCCGGTGAAGTCCAGCCAGGATCGATTGAAGAAAGTGCGGCGTTTGTCGGTGCCGGCCAGCCAGATCAGGCTGGGGAGGGCGTCGGCCATGTCGCGAAAACGGCTGTCGCTCTCCTCCAGGCTGTGTTCGGCTTCGATACGGCGCCGGATCTCCTGCTTCAGTGAGGCGTTCACGCCGGCGACGTACCAGGCCACGCCGCCCAGGCCGAGAAAGGCCAGAAGAATGGCCGCCGCGAGGGGGCGGCTGTAGCGGGAGAGCACGTCGGCAAAGCCGATTGGCAGATTGGCATAGGGGCCGAGACGCGCCGTCCGGAACAGGTCGTGCACGCTCTGGTAATTCAGGGGCAGGGTCCAGCCCAGGATGCCGGCGGCCCGGGTGGCGGGATGATCCGGGGGGAGCGCCAGCAGGCAGATCAGCACGTCCTTGGCCAGCTGGTCCGGGACGCCCGCCACCCGGGCCAGTGGCCATTCCGGGTAAAGGCGCGAGCTGAGCATGTAGGGAAATCCGGGGACATGACGCTGGTTGACGATGCGCAGCGCGCTCGGGTTCAGGCGGCCTTCCCGGGCCATGGATTCCAGCAGGCCGGTTCGCACCAGGCCCACATCGGCCCTCCCCGCCAGCACGCTTTCCAGCACTTTCTCGTGGTCGCCGGTGAGCAGGACGGCGCCGGTATCCTCTTCCAGGTCGATGCCCTGTTCCAGGGCCTCGCGCAGGTGGACCTGCCAGCCCCCCAGGCTGGACTTGTCGGGGATCGCCAGCCGCAGTCCGCGCAGGTCGGCATAGCGGTTGATCCTGGCGCGGTCGGCGCGGGTGAAAACCACGCCGCCGAACTGGTCCAGGGGGCCGCCGGGACCGGCCACGAGGCGCGTGGCCATGTGGCTGATGCCGCCGCTCATCTCCATTTCCGTGTAGTGCCCGCTGTTGGTGATGACCAGCTCCACCTCCCGGCGCTGGACCGCGCCGGTCAGCCCGGAAAAGGAGAGGGGAACGATCTCGAAGCGGAGCGGGGCCAGTTCCGCGTTGAGATAGTCGGCGTGGGCCGTCCATTCCTTGCGGGCATAGTCCATCCCCCGATTGGCCAGCACGCCGACGCGGATGGCGTGCGCTCGCGGGGGCGACGTTTCCGCTTCCGCGCCGGCGGCGGGCAGCGGTTCGCCCATCAAGCCCAATGGGATGATGAGGGTCTGGATGAACCTCCGCGCGCGCGGGAATCGCATGCATCCCTCCACAGGGAAACCGTCGGGTCTTGATCTTGCCGGGCGTTTAGGCCGCCATCACGGCCCGGCTCGAGCCTGGATCGACCGAGGCGGACAAGTCGCGTAAGGTCGGCGCAAGCTTCTCGCGTGATATTACAACCCGGCGTGGCAAGTCTGGAGGGGTCAACGGTTATTCCCCGGGCGAACGTCCAAGCGCATACACCTATCCGCGCATACCCAACTTTAATGCTTGGGTTTGATCAGGCTTATGACACTTGGTGGCCATCTATTACAAAATCCACCCCGCAGCGCACAATGCGACGTGATGACATACCGGACAGATCCGGAGGAGACGACCCATGCAGTACGAAGCGTTCCATCGCCGTTCCATCGACGCGCCCGAGGCATTCTGGGGCGAGCAGGCCGAGCTGATCGACTGGCATCGCCCCCCGGACAAGATCCTCGATTACAGCAATCCACCCTTCCGCAAGTGGTTCGTCGGCGGCGAAACCAACCTCTGCCATAACGCGGTGGACCGCCATCTCGCCGCCCGCGCCGAGCAGCCCGCCCTGATCTACCTGTCCTCTGAAACCGGCGAGGAGAAGCAGTACACCTATGCCGAACTGCATCGCGAGGTGAACCGCTGCGCCGCCGTGCTGCAAAGCCTGGACGTGAAAAAGGGCGAGCGTGTCGTGATCTACATGCCCATGATCGCCGAGTCCATCTTCTGCGTGCTGGCCTGCGCCCGCCTGGGCGCGGTGCACTCGGTGGTGTTCGGCGGCTTCGCGGCCCACAACCTGGCGCTCCGGATCGACGACGCCAAGCCCTGCCTGCTGATCTGCGCCGACGCCGGCATGCGCGGTGGCAAGCCGGTGCCCTACAAGCACCTGGTGGACGAGGCCGTCAAGGAAGCCAAGTTCCCGCCCGCCAAGGTGCTCATCGTCGATCGCGGCCTGGATCCTGAGATGCGCCGCGTCGCCGGCCGGGACGAGGACTACTGGGACCTGCGCGACGACTTCCGCGACGCCGAGGTACCGGTGACCTGGCTGGAATCCAATGAACCCAGCTACATCCTCTACACCAGCGGCACCACCGGCAAGCCCAAGGGGGTGCAGCGGGACGTGGGCGGCTACGCTGTGGCCCTGGCCTCCACCATGAAGTACGTCTATGACGCCCAGCCCGGCGAAACCATGTTCACCACTTCGGACATCGGCTGGGTGGTGGGCCACAGCTACATCATCTACGGCCCCCTGATCCACGGCATGACGACCATCGTCTACGAGGGCCTGCCCATCCGCCCCGATCCGGGCGTGTGGTGGAAGATTGTCCAGGACCACAAGGTTTCCACCATGTTCTCCTCGCCCACCGCCATCCGGGTGCTGAAGAAACAGGACCCGGCCTGGCTGAAGAAATACGATCTCAAAAGCCTGCGTTATCTGTTCCTGGCCGGCGAGCCCCTGGACGAACCCACCTCCCGCTGGATCTCCGACGGCCTCGGCGTGCCGGTGCTGGACCACTACTGGCAGACGGAAACCGGCTGGGCCATGTTGTCCTATCTCCCCGGCGTGGACCTGAAGCCCAACCGCTTCGGCTCCCCCGGCTTCCCCGCCTACGGCTTCAATATCCGCATCGTCAACGAGATGACTGGCGCCGACTGTGGTCCCAATGAAAAGGGCGTGCTGACCGTGGTGCCGCCCCTGCCGCCCGGCTGCCTCACCACCGTGTGGGGCGACGACAAGCGCTTCATCAACAGCTACTTCGGCCAGTTCGAGAAGGAACTCCTGTACACCTCCTCCGATTGGGCGGTGCGGGACGCGGACGGCTACACCTTCATCCTCGGCCGCACCGACGACGTCATCAACACCGCCGGCCACCGCCTGGGCACCCGGGAGATCGAGGAAGCCCTGCAAGCCCACCCGGCCATCGCCGAAGTGGCGGTGGTGGGCCTCTCCGACGAACTCAAGGGCCAGGTGCCGGTGGGCTTCTGCACGGTGAAGGACCCGAGCCTCATCGCCGACGCGGCCGGACGCGCCGCCCTGGAGAAATCCTGCATCGACAAGGTGGCGGAACTGCTCGGCCCGGTGGCCAAGCCCCACAAGCTCCACTTCGTCAGCGCCCTGCCCAAGACCCGCTCCGGCAAGCTGCTGCGCCGCTCCATCCAGGCGCTGGCGGAGGGACGGGAGACGGGTGACCTGTCCACCCTGGACGATCCCAATGCGCTGGAGGAGATCCGCAAAGCGGTGGGCAAGTGATGGTGGTTTTCCTCCCCCTTTTGTAAAGGGGGACCGAGGGGGATTTTGCAACGGTCGTCGAACTGCGAACCTTGTAGAAATCCCCCCTAGCCCCCCTTTTAAAAGGGGGGAATTGCGTAGCAGTACGACCCGTAAGGATTTGACATGACCCAACCCGCCTCCGCCGGCGCCAAGTTCCGCGCCGCCGTCGCCGCCGAGAAACCTCTCCAGGTGGTCGGCGCCATCAACGCCTACGCCGCCCTGCTGGCCGAGCATTCCGGCTTCCAGGCCCTCTACCTCTCCGGCGGCGGCGTCGCGGCCAGCTCCTGCGGCATCCCCGATCTGGGCATCACCACCCTGGAGGACGTGCTGGTGGACGCCCGCCGCATCACCGACGTGACCGGCCTGCCCTTGCTGGTGGACATCGATACCGGCTGGGGCGGCGCCTTCAACATCGCCCGCGCCGTGCGGGCGCTGACCCGGGCCGGCGTCGCGGCGGTGCACATCGAGGACCAGGTCATGCAGAAGCGCTGCGGCCACCGGCCCGGTAAGGCCATCGTGTCGCAAGCGGAAATGGTGGATCGGGTGAAGGCGGCGGTGGACGCGAAGATCGATTCCGACTTCGTCATCATGGCCCGCACCGACGCGCTCCAGGCCGAAGGCTTGCAGGCCGCCATCGACCGGGCCTGCGCCTGCGTGGAAGCCGGCGCCGACATGATCTTCCCGGAAGCCATGACCGAACTGGCCCAGTACGCCGAGTTCTCCAAAGCGGTGAAGGTACCCATCCTGGCCAACATCACCGAGTTCGGCGCCACACCCTTGTTCAGCGTGGAGGAACTGCGCGGCGTCGGCGTGGGCCTGGTGCTCTACCCCCTGTCCGCCTTCCGCGCCATGGCCAAGGCGGCATTGGGCGTGTACGGCGCCATTCGCCGCGACGGCCACCAGAAGAACGTGGTGGACGCCATGCAGACCCGCATGGAGTTGTACGACCACCTGGGCTACCACGGCTTCGAGCAGAAGCTGGATGCGCTGTTCGCGTCCGGCAAGGACTGATCGACCCGGATTTTGTAGGGTGGGTTAGGCCGCCAGGCCGTAACCCACCGGATGGATGGCGGGTTACGCCGCTTCGCGGCTAAGCCGCCCTACGAAGGGCTTCACAAGGAGAAACCATGAGCGACACCCCTGCGCAAACTCCAGCCGCCACCGGCCCCAAGCCGAAGAAGTCCGTGGCCCTGTCCGGCGTCATGGCCGGCAACACCGCCCTGTGCACCGTGGGCCGCACCGGCAACGACCTGCACTACCGGGGCTACGACATCCTGGACATCGCCGACGTGTGCGAATTCGAGGAGGTCGCCCACCTGCTGATTCATGGCCACTTCCCCAACCGGGAGGAACTCAAGGCCTACAAGACCAGGCTCCAGAGCCTGCGCAGCCTGCCCACGGTGGTGAAGAACGTGCTGGAGCAGCTGCCCGCCGCCACCCACCCCATGGACGTCATGCGCACCGCGGTCTCCACCCTGGGCTGCGTGCTGCCCGAGGAGGAGAAGCAGCCCATCCTGGGCGCCCGGCACATCGCCGACCGGCTCATCGCCAGCCTGGGTTCGGCCCTGCTGTACTGGTACCACTACAGCCACAACGGCCGCCGCATCGAGTGCGAGACCGATGACGATTCCATCGGCGGCCATTTCCTGACCCTGTTGCACGGCAAGGCCGCGCCGGAGATCTGGGTGCGGGCCATGCACACCTCGCTGATCCTCTACGCCGAGCACGAGTTCAACGCCTCCACCTTCGCCGGCCGGGTCATCGCCGGCACCGGCTCGGACATGTATTCCGCCATCACCGGCGCCATCGGCGCCCTGCGCGGACCCAAGCACGGCGGCGCCAACGAGGCCGCCTTCGGCATCCAGTCCCGCTACGACACCCCGGACGAGGCCGAGGCCGACATCCGCGCCCGGGTGCTGGAGAAGAAGGAAGTCATCATCGGCTTCGGCCACCCGGTCTACACCATCGCCGATCCGCGCAACAAGGTGATCAAGGCCGTCGCCAAGCGCCTGGCCGACGCCAACGGCAACCACAAGCTCTACAACGTGGCCGACCGGCTGGAAGCGGTGATGTGGGAGATCAAGAAGATGTTCCCCAACCTGGACTGGTTCAGCTCCGTGTCCTACGCCATGATGGGCGTGCCCACCGCCATGTTCACGCCCCTGTTCATCATCTCCCGCGCCACCGGCTGGGCCGCCCACGTCATCGAGCAGCGCCTCGACGGCAAGATCATCCGGCCGTCGGCCAACTACACCGGGCCGGAGGATCTGAAGTTCGTGCCGATTGACCAAAGACCGTGACCAAAGACCCTGACCTGATGTGTTCCCCCCTTTCGTAAAGGGGGGCTAGGGGGGATTTCTCCGACCTGTCCAATAGGTAGCGGTTGCTAAATCCCCCTCGGTCCCCCTTTAAGACAGGGGGAAGCAAAACCCAAAACCCCGCCACCTGAGGAACCCTCCATGTCCGCCCACGACATCCGCTCCGCCGAGCGCCCGCCCTTCGACACCATCCTGCAGTCCATGGCCGACTACGTCATGGACTACGACGCCAGCCAGTCCGCCCTGGCCATGGAAACCGCCCGTTACTGCCTGATCGATTCCCTGGCCTGTGCCCTCATGGCCCTGGACTACCCGGAATGCACCAAGCTGCTGGGCCCCGTGGTGCCCGGCGCGGGCATGGCCGGCGGCACCCGGGTGCCCGGCACCTCCTACGAGCTGGACCCCATCAAGGCGGCCTGGGACATCGGCTGCCTGGTGCGCTTCCTGGACTTCAACGACACCTGGCTGGCCGCCGAGTGGGGCCATCCCTCGGACAACCTGGGGGCCATCCTGGGCATCGCCGACTGGCTCTCGCGCAAGCGCATCAGCGAAGGCAAGGCGCCCATGACCATGCGGGACGTGCTCACGGCCATGATCCAGGCCCACGAGCTGCAGGGGGTCACGGCCCTGGAGAACGCCTTCAACCGGGTGGGCCTGGACCACGTCATGCTGGTGCGCATCGCCTCCGCCGGCGTCGCCGCCAGGATGCTGGGCGGCAGCCGCGAGGAAGTGCTCAACACCCTGTCCCACGCCTGGGTCGACGGCTGCTCCCTGCGCACCTACCGGCACGCGCCCAACACCGGCTCGCGCAAGTCCTGGGCGGCGGGCGACGCCAGCTCCCGGGGCGCCCGGCTGGCCATGATCTGCCTGACCGGCGAGATGGGTTATCCCTCCGCCCTCACCGCCAAGACCTGGGGCTTCCAGGACGCCCTGTTTCGCGGCAACGAGTTGAAGTTCAGCCAGGGCTTCGGCGGCTACGTGATGGAGAACATCCTGTTCAAGATCAGCTTCCCCGCCGAATTCCACGCCCAGACCGCCGTGGAATGCGCCATGGCCCTGCATCCCCGGGTCAAGGACCGCATCGACCAGATCGCGCGCATCGAGATCGAGACCCAGGAGGCGGGTTGCCGCATCATCGACAAGACCGGGCCGCTGAACAACTACGCGGACCGGGACCACTGCATCCAGTACATGGTGGCCGTGCCCCTGATCAAGGGCGGCCTGACCGCCGACGACTACACCGACGCGGCGGCCGCCGACCCGCGCATCGACCACTTGCGATCGATCACCACGGTCAGGGAAAACCCGCGTTTCACCAAGGAATACCTGGAAGCCGACAAGCGCTACATCGGCAACAGCGTGCAGGTGTTCTTCAAGGACGGCACCCACACCGAGAAGGTGAGCATCGACGCCCCCATCGGCCACCGCCAGCGCCGGGCCGAGGGCATCCCCATCCTGGTAAAGAAGTTCGAGGCCGCCATCGCCGCGAAACTCTCGCCCAAGAAGTGCGCCGCGCTGAATGCCCTGTGCGGCGATCAGGCCAGGCTGGAAGCCACGCCGGTGAGCGAGTTCATGGAATTGTTCACCGTCTGATCGGACTCTCCCCAACGAAGAACGGCGCCGATCGGCGCCGTTCTTCGTTGGGCGTGCGGGCACGGACTGTCTGGATCGGCCCCTCAATCGCGCATCATCATTTTCATCATCATCTGCATCATGTCCATGCGCTTTTCCACGGCATCCAGGCGCGTATCGGTGGCGTCATCGCGCCGGTCACAATTCCCACCCCGGCCCATCTTGCAGTCCTTCTTGCCGCCGGCCCCCATCATCATGCCCATGCCGGGTCCCTGACCCATCTTGCAATCGGGATTGCCGGCCTGGCCCATCATCATGCCCGGTCCCTTGGCCATGCCGCCGGGGCCCATCATCATGCCCATGCCCGGGCCGGGCGAGCCCATTTTCATCATCGCCTCCATGTCCTTGGCCTGGGCTTCGAGCAATTCCTGGCGCTTGGCCTGATCCTGGGTCTTCATGATCTCCTGCATGCGGGCGCGCATGGTCTGCATCAGCGCCATGCGCTCCGCCTGGCTGGGGGTTGCGGTGGCCTGTTCGGCGGCTGGCGTGTCCTGGGCCGGCGCGGCGGGAGCGGCCTGGGCCAGCACGACGGCGGGAGAGGTGAGGGCGGCCAGCAACATGGCTGTGCGAAGGGGGAGGTTGAATACGTTCATGGCAAGTCTCCTGAATGTTGGATGCGGGGCGCATCCGGATGGGGCGTTGATTCGCGACGGTCCCGGGTGAATCCGGGGCCCGATCCGAATCGTGCCGGGTTCTCTATGACTTCATCCTGGTGGCCGGGTTGCCGGTTGGCATCGGCGCGGGGCGCGGCGCCGGATGCAGCCAGGGGGCGTTGTTCGGGTCCCCGAGGGCTTCGAGCCAGCGGCGCGTGGTCGCCGGATCGGCGGCCTTGGCGAACAGGGCCTGGGTCCTGGGGTCATTGGGCGCGTTCAGCCATTTCACCCAGGTGGTCGGGTTGATGGCGGTGCCCGCAAGCTCCCAGGTCTTGCCGTCCAGTGGCAGCATGATCCAGCGCATCAGGCGGCCTGGGTCGAACACGATGCCGTTCACGGCGGTATAGAACTCGGGGTCCGCCGCCGCCCGGGCCCATTGGGCGTAAAGGTCTGGATTGGTCCATTCCAGGTAATTCCGGGGCGTGCCCGGGTCCAGCAGGCTGTCCAGGCTGGCCAGGAAATATTGGGGGTCCAGGCCGCGCCGGGCGAATTCCTGGTGGACGCCGGGATCGCTGAACACATCCAGCCATTGCAGGAAGTTGCGCGGCGCCTTGAAGGCCCAGCCGTTGGTGGTGAAGTTGGCGCAGCGGTCGGCCCAGCGGGTGACCGTGGCGGAGGGCGTGGCGGCCTGTTCCGTAACCGGGGCGGGGGCTTCGTCGGCCCCGGCGCCGGCCGCCATGAGCGGGAAACCTATCAGGGCCAGGAGTGTCGTTCTGGGTTTCACGATGGACCTCGTGGGGAATGTCGAACAGGAGAGACGCGATCGGCGTCCGTAAGTTTCATCGATCCGATTCCGAATGGCGGCTATCAGCGGGGGGGGGGGGGGGGGGGGGGGGCCCTCCCCCCCGCGGCGGGAGAGGGGGGGAAACGGCTCCGGCTTGGTTTCTTCCAAGCCATGTCCGTTAGGTTCTTGCCCAGGCCAGCCAGAGGGGCAGGGTGACCATGGAGAGCAGGGTGGTGACGGCAACCTGGGTCGCGGTGATGCGTCCATCGCCGCCCATGCGCACGGCCAGGACGTAGGCGACGGTGGATACGGGCAGCGCCGCGAACAGGAGGACGATCTCGAAGTGAAGGCCGGAAAGCCCGAACAGGCCGCCGATCCACCAGGCCATGCCGGGCAGCGCCAGCAGCTTCACCGTGACGCCATACCAGAGGTGGCCCCGGGCATGGGACAAGCTGTCCAGACGCAGGCCGGCGCCCACCGCCACCAGGCCGATGGGCAGGGATGCCTGGGCCAGCAAGGCCGATGGTCTGGTTGAGAATATCCGGCAATGACCAGCCCAGCAGCGCGAAGGCAACCCCACCGGCCGTGGCCATGATGAGGGGATTGCCGAGGATCTCGCGCAACCAGTTCGCGTCGCCATGGCGCGCGAGCACGGCCACCGAGGCCACATTGGCCAGGGGTACGATGAAGCCCATCAACAGGCCAAGGGCGGCGATGCCCGCCTGGCCGTGCAAGGCGCCGGCCACGGCCAGGCCAATGTAGCTGTTGAAGCGGAAGGAACACTGGAACGCCGAGGCGAATACCTTCGGCGGATCCCGGAACAGGCTTTTGCTGAGATAGCCCAAGCCCATGCCGATCAGGGTGACCAGCAGGCCGGTGAACAGCATGGGCAGGGCGGCGCCGAAATCGATCTGGGCGCGGGACAGGGAATGGAACAGCAGGGCCGGGAAGAACACGAAATAGATCAGCCGCTCCAATCCGCGCCAGCCATCCTCGGTGACCCCGGAAACCCGCTTGAGCAAGGTGCCAAGCAGGATCAGGGCGAAGATCGGCAGGATGATGAGGGTGATGCTCAAGGGAGCCGGAGACGGCCGATCACGGGATCGGCGCCGCGTCGGGAGCCGGGGTCAGGCGGCGGGTTTCGGGGCGTCGCCATAAACCTGGGCAAGCAGCTTGCGCAGGGCGTCGTGGCGGTCGTGCAGGTCCTTCGCCAACTGGCTGGCGATGACGAACTGGAAACGGCAGCCGATATCCGAATCCGGTTGATAGAGCAGCAGATAGGCCGAGAACGGCATGCTGGCCACGGTGACCGGTCCGTCCGCTTGGCAGGTGGCGACGGCGGGCTTGCCCTCGGAGAGGGAGGGGATGCCGAAGAATTCGCCGGGCTCGATGGTCTTGAGCGTGTAGTAGCGGCCGCCGGTGCCGTAGTGGCCCACCTTGATCCTGCCGTCCAGCAGCAGGAACAGGTCCTTGTTGAGCTTGTCCTGGTAGATGAAGACGTGATGGTTGGGATATTCCTCCACGCGCATGGCGGCGCCCACATGGTCCACGTCCGAATCGGACAGGTACTGGAAGCTGGGGAGAGAGCGGAGAAAGTTACGCAGCAGCATCAGCGGCCCCCGAACATTTTCTTGATGAACTCGACCACGCCGTGGGGCTGTTGCCCCAATTCGGACCAGGGGATGGAGAGGTCGCCCATGATCAGCATCTCTCCGTGAGGGTCGATCACCGGATTGTTGGCCGTCGCGTGCAGTCGCCGCATCATCATCTGGATGAAGGCGTGGGTCAGCCGGCACACGGCGATGGAATCCTCGGCCATGAGCGCCTCGAAATCCACGAATTTCAGGCGCGCGACCTCGGTGTCCTCGCTCGCCGTCACGGTGCTGGAGGCGCGGCGAACACCGCTGAAGTAAGCCAGTTCGCCGCACCAGTTGCCGGGCAGCAACTCGCCGAGAACGATGCCGTGGTCCCCCATTTCCACGGCCAGGGACAGGCGCCCGGACAGCACCAGATGGAAGGCGTCGATGGGGGTCTGGTCCCGAACCAGAATCGCTCCCTGGGGGACGGTGTGCGTCGTGATGCGGTCCAGCAGGGGCTTGATGTGTTCGACGCCCAGTTGATCGGTGAGCTCGGGCAGATGGGAGAAAAGTGCCTGTTCGATCATGTCGTTTCCATTTCTTCGCGGTCTGGCCGGATCCGGCCGTTTTGCTCAGGGCGGCGCCAGGCGGGCTATCGCGGCGTGCAGTTCCTCGCCGCCGCGGGTATCCAGCCAGGCGCCGCCGTTCCAGCGGTAATGAAAGCCGCCGCTGCGGGCGGCGACCCAGATTTCCTGGGCGGCCGACTGCTTGTTGACGATGATCTGGGAACCGTCATCCAGATCGATCCGCAGGATGCCGCCGGCCACGATCTCGAAGTCGACGTCCGCCGTTTCCAGGCGCGCCTCGATTTTCGCCAGCGCGGCATCGGCCAGTTGCTGATACTCGCGTTCGTCCACGGTCATCTCCATGCTAGACTCGCCCCAGATTTTAAGGGTTTGCCATGCGTTTGCTCGCTCTCTTTTTCTCCCTGTTTCTGTTGGCCGGCTGCGGTAAAAAGGGTTCGTTGTACATGCCCGATAATCCCGGCCAACCTGTCACGACTCAACCCGCCCAGAAATGAATGCCCTTTCCCGTCGGCGCGGCGCGCTCCACGTGGAGGATGTGCCGCTCGAGGCGATCGCCAGGGAGTTCGGCACCCCCTGCTACGTCTATTCCCGCGCCGCCCTGGAAGCCGCTTATCGCGCCTATGACGGCGCCCTGGCCGCCCACGACCACCTGATCTGCTACGCGGTCAAGGCCAACGCCAACCTTGCCATCCTCAATCTTTTCGCCCGCCTGGGTGCCGGTTTCGACATCGTTTCCGGCGGCGAACTGGCCCGAGTTCTGGCGGCCGGCGGCGATCCCGCGAAGATCGTGTTTTCCGGCGTGGGCAAGCGCGAGGAGGAAATGCGCGCCGCGCTTGGCGCCGGCATCCATTGCTTCAACGTGGAGTCGGAGAGCGAACTGACCCGGCTGGATCGCGTGGCCGGCGAGATGGGCCGGCGCGCGCCCGTGAGCGTGCGCGTGAATCCCAACGTGGATGCGAAAACCCACCCCTACATCTCCACCGGCCTCAAGGAGAACAAGTTCGGCATCGCCCACGACCAGGCCCTGCGTGTCTATCGCGAAGCCGCGGCCATGGCCCATATCGAGGTTGTCGGCATCGACTGCCACATCGGCTCCCAGCTTACCGAAGCCGCGCCTTTCGCCGAGGCCCTGGACAGGGTGCTGGAGCTTGTGAATGCGCTGGAGACGGCGGGCATCCGGCTGCGTCACATCGATATCGGCGGTGGCGTCGGCATTCGCTATCGCGACGAGACGCCGCCGGCGTTGAGCGATTACGCGCGGGTGCTGTTGAGCCGGATCGCGGGGCGCCGCGAAACCCTGATCGTCGAGCCCGGTCGTTCTCTCGTGGGCAACGCGGGCTGGCTGCTGACGCGGGTGGAGTACCTCAAGCATGGCGAGGCCAAGGACTTCGCCATCGTCGATGCCGCCATGAACGACCTGATGCGGCCCGCCCTCTACGATGCCTGGCACGACATCCTGCCCGTCATCGAACGCCGGGGCGATCCCCGTCGCTATGCCATCGTCGGGCCCGTCTGCGAAACCGGTGATTTCCTGGGGCACGACCGGCCCCTCGTGCTCTCGGAGGGCGACCTTCTGGCCGTGTGTTCCAGTGGCGCATACGGCATGAGCATGAGCTCCAACTACAACACGCGACCACGCGCCGCCGAGATCATGGTGGACGGCGCGAAGCCCAGTGAAATCAGGGCAAGAGAGCGAGTGAGCGAACTCTTCGCGGATGAAAAAATATTGCCCTGATCGCGATTTCGCGACAGTTATTCAATGAATCGCGCGCACCCACTTGCGGTGCGCGCTTTTTTTTGTTCTACAATCCGGGCACGCCTCATGAGCGCGTGGAAATGCTTGAGGCATAAGGCTTTCCGGCCGATTACCCTTCATCATTAGAGGAGTCACAAATGCCAGCTGCCAATACCGCAAAAAGCCCAGCCAAGACCACCGCCAAGAAAACCGCAGCCACGAAAGCCGTAGCCGCCGCACCCGCGAAGAAAGCCGCAGCACCGAAGGCCGCCGCGCCCGCGAAGAAAGCCGCCACCGAAGGCCGCCGCGCCCGCGAAGAAAGCCGCCGCACCGAAGGCCGCAGCGCCCGCGAAGAAAGCCGCCGCACCGAAGGCCGCAGCGCCCGCGAAGAAAGCCGCCGCACCGAAGGCCGCCGCACCCGCGAAGAAAGCCGCAGCGCCGAAGGCCGCAGCGCCCGCGAAGAAGGCCGCAGCGCCCGCGAAGAAGGCCGCAGCGCCCGCGAAGAAGGCCGCAGCGCCCGCGAAGAAGGCCGCAGCGCCGAAGGCCGCCGCACCCGCGAAGAAGGCCGCAGCGCCGAAGGCCGCCGCACCCGCGAAGAAAGCCGCAGCGCCGAAGGCCGCCGCACCCGCGAAGAAGGCCGCCGCCAAGAAAGCCTAGGTCTGACGGTACAATTTTCCGCAGTCTGAGGCGGGGGTTCTCCCCCGCCTTTTTTTTTGCCCGGAAATCGAGGCCAGGACGTTCCCCTGGCCCGCATGCCCATGTGCCGACAGCATCGGGTAGCGTCAGTTCACCAACGTGTTGTCAGTGGCACGCCGATCCCCGGCCGGAAAGGCCGGGCGGTGCAAGCGGTAGCGGTGCTGTTGAGTCAGTCCACGAGAGCAACGGCGGTGCGAAGGTGATCATGCTGGCGTGAAGCGAGGCCATGGCCTCGCCAGTTTCAGGCATGGCAATGATGAAGTGTCGAAAGTCCGACAGGTCTGTCGAGCACATGTCGGCCATCCCCATTGGGGCGAACATATAAAAAACATATTCCCATGATTTCATGTGGCAGTTCGCCGCCCGGTCTCGTTGATCGGTGTGGCACGTAACCTGCTTACTGGAAGAGCAAGGGTAATATCTGAATGGCAAGGGAGCCTGGAATGAGACAAGCTGAGGTAGACAAGATGACGGTTTCATTGATTTGCGGCGACGATGGTTCCGACCGGGTTGCCATCGTGATGGCCGAGGGGCTTGAGAATGTGCTGGCGCTTACGCCGGCCCAGGCGCGGGCGCTGGCAACCGACCTGATTACCGCGGTGAATCGCGCGGAAGTGAAAGCCAGTCTGAAAACCAGTCCGAACATGTGGCGCCGCGGCGGCAACGCGCCAACGCGTCCGGTGGAGGTCCCGACGTGTTCGGGGGAGTCCCGGCCCCGCCTGGCAGCGGCGGGGTGAGGCACCGGGCCAAGATCGCCTGAGAGATTCATCCCTCCTTGAGCGTGGTAACATGCCTCGGCCGACTCCAAGTCGGCCGTTTTTTTTATCCGCGATTTTTACCCCAACCCAGCCGAACATAGGGAATCCCCATGGCAGTCCTTGAGCTCAATGATCAAAATTTCGAGGAGACCATCCTCAACAATGATTTCGTCGTCATCGATTTCTGGGCGCCCTGGTGCGGCCCCTGCCGGGGGTTCGCGCCGGTGTATGAGGCGGCGTCGGAGAAACACGAGGGCGTGATCTTCGCCAAGGTCAACACGGAAGAGCAACAGTCCCTGGCGGCGCAGTTCCAGGTCCGTTCCATTCCCACCCTGCTGATTTTCCGCGAGAAGGTCATCATCTATGCCCAGCCGGGTGCCTTGCCGGCGGGCGCTTTCGACGATCTGATCGCGCGCGCCAAGGAAGTGGACATGGCTCAGGTGCATGCCGAAATCGCCGCGGAAGAAGCGAAGGGCAAGGCCTGATCAGTTCAGCAGTTCCTTCAGGCGCCGGGCGGCGTATCGCGCGCCGTCCGACACCACCGCCTTCCTGGCCGGCAGGGCCCACAGTTGTTCCAGACGCCGGCCGATTTCCTCATTGAACAATTCCTCCTCCCCGATTGCCCCGCAGTTCCCATGGCGTTCCAGCCAGTCGCGCAGATGGGGGGTTTCCGGCCAGTCCGGTCGATCGACATAGAGTACGGGAATGCCGTGGGCCGCCGCCTCCACGAAGCCGCCATAGCCCACCTTGGTAAGCAGGGCATCGCAGGAGGCCAGCAGATCGATGAAGGGCATGCCCGTCGTGCCGATGGCGACCAGGTCCGGACGGTTTTCCGCCCAGTCGTCGGGGGCGAGCCAGGTTACGCCGGGCAACTCGGGAAGCCGCCCCATGCCCCGGTAGCCGATGCCGCCGAAGCCCACCAGCACCCGGCGGGTGGGCCGCCGTCCATCCCGGTGTTGCTCCAATGCTTGTGCCAGTTCATGCCGCCGGTCCACGCCTCGTTCCATGATGGGCGGGACGACGGCTCGATTGTCCAGCCAGGCCATGGGCATGGCCGGCGTCGGGCAAAGGAAGGCCCGGGCGCCCTGGTAGGCTTGCCTCATCCGCTCCAGCAGCGGCGCCATGTCGGGATGGCCGGCAAGGTAGGCGCCGGCGATGTCGCGCCAGTTCAATGAACATAGGGCCACGGCGGGAATGCCCGCCAGCGCCGCGGCGGCCAGCGGCAGGTAGGCCACGTCCGAAAACACGCCGTCGAAGCCCCGCGCCTTGAGCCAGGCGGCTTCATCGGCGACCCTCGCATCCCAGTTTTCATGGAACGCCAGATAAGCCGCGCGGCTGTCGGCGACGTTGACGCGCACGGCATCGGTCATGGCCAGGCCGACATCCGCGGCTTCCGCCCGATGCACGAAGGGAATTCGCAACCGGGCTTGCAGGGCCGCCCGGCTCAGTCCGGACCATACGGTCAACTCCAGATCCGGTTGCAGGACATGCAGGGCATTGAGCACCGGCGCCGCCTGGGCCAGGTGACCCAGGCCGTGATGGCTGATGGCCGCCAGCAGCTTCATGCCTGGATCTGGAGCAGGACTTCCTTGAGCAAAGGCACCGAGACCGGACGCTTGCGGCTCAGGGAATAAGTGTCCAGGGCATCCACCGTCGCCAGGAGCCGGGGCAGGTCGCGTCGGCAATGGGTCAGCAGATAGCGGGTCACTTCTTCGGGGAGATGCAGGCCATGCGCCTCGGCGCGCACATGGAGGGCGGCAAGCTTGTCGGCATCGCCCAGGGGCGAAAGGCGGAAAACCAGGCCTTGAGCAAGCCGGGTGGCGAGATCGGGACGCAGGCCCAGTTGGCTCGGCGGCAGGGGGCCGCTGGTCAGGATCCTGCCGGCGCCTTCCCTGGCGGCATTGACCAAGCTGAACAGGCGGATCTGGTCATCGGCATCCAGGTGCTGCACATCGTCGAGTGCAAGCCAGCGAACAGGCGGTTCCGGAAGCGGGGTGGAAGTAATGGCCCCGGCAAGTTTCGCCCAAGCGGCCAGGAGATGGCTCTTGCCGGTGCCCGCCTCCCCCCAGAGGTGGAGCACGGGTTCGTCGATCAGCCCGGCGGCGTGGTCGCGTAGGACGGCACAGGCCTCGATGTTCGGGCCGGGCAGGAAATTGTCGAAATCGGGTGGGGCGTCGGGGCGGATGTCGAGGATCAATTGGCGCATGGAGCCATTTTACCAGTCCGTGATTGCCCTTCCGGACCGGTCACGCGACTTGACAGCGCCATACCCCGCCACTACAACGCGTCATCACCATCATTCCCCGGCGTCATGAACATTTCCCAGCCATCTCCCGTGATTCCCCCGGCCCGGGCAGTGACCGATGTTCCGCCCGTGGTGGAGGAGCAGCTCGGTTCCGGCGAGCGGGAGGATCTGGTCGCGCGCATCAGGACCTTGCTGGTGGAGCGGGACGCGGTGCTGGTGGCCCACTACTACACCTCGGCCGATCTTCAGCGACTGGCCGAGGAAACCGGCGGTTGCGTATCCGATTCCCTGGAAATGGCCCGCTTCGGCCATGCCTCGAAGGCGCGCACCCTGGTGGTGGCCGGCGTGCGCTTCATGGGCGAGACCGCCAAGATCCTCAATCCGGAAAAACGGGTGTTGATGCCTGACCTTCATGCCGAATGTTCCCTGGACCTGTCCTGCGCGGCGGCCGAGTTCGGACAATTCTGCGATGCCCATCCGGATCGGGTGGTGGTGGTCTATGCGAATACTTCGGCCGCGGTCAAGGCGCGCGCCGACTGGATGGTCACCTCCAGCATCGCGGTGAAGGTGGCCGCCCATCTGAAGGACCAGGACAAGAAACTGATCTGGGCACCGGACCGTTATCTGGGTGACTACGTTCAAAAGGCCACCGGGGCGGACATGCTGCTCTGGCAAGGCAGTTGCGTGGTGCATGAAAAGTTCAAGGCGGATGGCATTCGCGAACTCAAGGCGCGGTACCCGGGTGCCGCCGTGCTGGTGCATCCCGAATCACCCGCCAGCGTCATCGAACTGGCCGATGTGGTGGGCTCGACCACGCAACTCATTCGCGCGGCGGCGGATTTGCCCAACACCGTGCTGATCGTCGCCACCGACAACGGCATTTTTCACAAGATGCGGGCGATGGCGCCGGGCAAGACCCTGATCGAGGCGCCCTCCGGAGGACGCGGCGCCACCTGCGTGTCCTGCGCCCATTGTCCATGGATGGCCATGAACGGCTTGCGCGGGCTGCGTCATGTGCTGGAAACCGGCGAGAACGAGATCCATGTGGCGGAGTCGATTCGCACCAGGGCGGTGGTGTCCATCAACCGCATGCTGGAGTTCGCCGCCCGCACCGGGATTACCGTGGCCGGACGCAGCGGCGATTGAGCGGTTTCTTGTGGCTTCGGGCGCTGGAGTGAGATATTTCACAGTGCTGGTATCTTTCCTGTGTTTCCATGTGTCAGGCATGCGACATGCCCGGCCAACAGAGAGGAGAACACCATGAGCTTCATTCAGGAATTCAAGCAGTTCGCCATGCGCGGCAACGTGATCGATCTGGCGGTCGGCGTGGTTATCGGTGGCGCCTTCGGCAAGATCGTCGATTCCCTGGTCAAGGACGTGATCATGCCGCCGGTGGGCGCCCTGATGGGTGGCGTGGACTTCAAGCACCTCTACCTCAACCTCGGCGGCGTCAGCTATGAAACCATGGAGGCCGCCGAGAAGGCCGGCGCGCCGTTGATCAAGTACGGCGCCTTCATCAACAGCATGGTGGATTTCACCATCATCGCCCTTGCCATCTTCATGGTGGTGAAGGCCATCAACAAGCTCCAGCGCCAGCAGGAGGAGGCTCCGGCCGCGCCGCCGCCGACGCCGGAAGATATCCTGCTGCTTCGGGAAATTCGAGACGCCCTGAATAAATGACCCCGGACCGCCGACACTTCCTTGTCGGCCTCGTCTTGCTGGCCATGGCCTTCCGGGCCCGGGCCGGCGGGCTGGAGACCATCACCGGCAGCGAGGCCGACCAGGCCTTGCGCGAAAGCCTGGAGAAAGGCGCCCGCGCCGCTCTCGCCAGGCTTGGCAAGGAAAACGGCTATTTTTCCGACCCCAGGGTCAAGATCGTCCTGCCGAAAAAATTCGCCAAGGCGGATCGCATCCTGAGAGCCCTGGGACAGGGCGAACAGGTGGACGATCTGATCCTGGCCATGAACCGTGCCGCCGAGGCGGCCGCGCCCCAGGCCCGGGACCTGGTGGTGGACGCGGTGGAAAAGATGACGGTGGCGGATGCCAAGGCCATCCTCTCCGGCGGCAACGATGCCGCCACGGCCTATTTCCGCAAGGCCACGGAGGCGCAACTCGCCGAGGCGTTGCTGCCTGTGGTCAGAAGCGTCGCCGACACCAGCGGCCTGGCGCGCTCATACCGTGTTCTATCCGCCAGGCTGGTCAGCCTGGCGGGCATCAAGAGCGAGTTGTCCACGGTGGAGAACTACGTGAATGAAAAAGCGCTGGCTGGCATCTACGCCCTGATTTCCGAAGAGGAGCGCGCCATCCGCGCCGACCCCGAACGGCACGGGGGCGTATTGCTGGGCAAGGTATTCGGATCGTTGAAGTGACAGTGAGCAGTAAACCCATCCGTCGCGATGCGCGCGACATCCACACAACCATGTACAGGAGAAGATAATGCACACCCGCCAATCCATGCTCACAACCCTCGGCGCGGCCCTGCTGGCCGCGGGCATCATGCAGGCCCACGCCGCGGATCCCTATTACAACCCGGCCAACGCCGCGAGCAGCACCAGCAAGACCATCGGCTACGATTTGTACAAGACCATCGGCTGTCCCGGCAAGGGCATCCTGGATGTGCCCTGCAAGGAGCCCCTGGAGGCCAAGGCCGCGCCCGTAGCCAAGCCCAAGGATAGCGACGGCGACGGCGTCATCGACGACAAGGATCTCTGCCCCGCCACCGTCAAGGATGCCAAGGTGGACGTCACCGGCTGCGAGTTGGACGGCGACAAGGACGGCGTCGTGGATCGCCTCGACAAGTGCCCCACCACCCCGGCCGGCCGCAAGGTGAACGCCAGCGGCTGCGAACTGGATGGTGATGGCGATGGCGTGGTCGATGGTCTCGACAAGTGCCCCACCACCCCGGCCGGTCGCAAGGTGAACGCCGACGGCTGCGAGCTCGACAGCGATGGCGACGGCGTGAGCGACGCCGCCGACAAGTGCCCTGGCACGCCCGCCGGCGCCAAGGTGAATGCCGATGGCTGTGAACTCGATAGCGATGGCGACGGCGTGGTGGATCGCCTGGATCAGTGCCCCAACACCCCGGCCGGCCGCAAGGTCAACGACAAGGGTTGCGATCTGGATTCCGACGGCGATGGCGTCATCGATGCCATGGACCAGTGCCCCAATACCCCGGCCGGCGACCGCGTGGATACCAAGGGCTGCTCGCTGCCCAAGGTCATGAACCTCAAGGGCGTGAATTTCGACAACGACCACGCCACCCTGCGCCCGGATGCCACCGCCATCCTGGACGATGCGGTTGCCACCCTGAAGCGTTATCCCGCGCTCAAGGTTGAAATCGCGGGTCATGCCGACAGCGCCAGTTCCGATGCCCACAACCTGGATTTGTCCCAGCGTCGCGCCAAGACGGTGATGGATTACTTCGTGGGCAAGGGCGTGGAAGCCGATCGCTTGTCCGCCAAGGGCTACGGCGAGGCCGAGCCCATCGCCGACAACGCCACCGCCGACGGCCGCGCCAAGAACCGCCGCGTGGAACTGCGCATCCTCAACTGAGGTCCCGGATTCGGGGCGACTGAACCTTGTCGCCCCAAGCCCCCGTCCAGCCCCCGACAGCGATCGGGGTTTTTTTTGGGTTGGAGGGGCGGATGCCGCCCCATTCAGGACCGACGCTCCGCCCTCGGTCATTTCGATAACGCGGAAGCGTCATGCGCCGGCCCGAGGGATTTGTGCTTAGCAAAATCAGGAGGTACTTATGCACATAATCCCGCTTGACAGACCGAATCCCCGCGCGTAAGCCAAGGGAAAACCAGGTCGTTTGTAACTACTTGTTTTATTGGATGTAATTGTCTGCATAAAATCTGGGCCAGGAGAATAAGCCCCCGTTTCCAAAGCATTTTTTGCGGATCCAAACGGGGTTTTCCACAATGTTATCCACAGGTATGGTGGACAACCCGGAAAGCCTGTTTCAGATGAGGTGCTTTGTTCTCCCTGCTGGAGAAAGCTTTTAAGAAGCCCCCATATTCAAGAGAAAGGAGGGGGGGCTGGTTTCGGGCTCCCCCCCCCACCCCCACCCCCTTGCCCGCGGGAAGGGAGCAATCGCCTTCTCCGCGAGCGGGGGGGGGCTGGTAGCGGGAGGTGGCGGGCCAGAACAGCCGGTATCCCCCGCGCCTTCCGGACTATTCTTGCTGCCAGGAAAAAAGAGCTCCGTTCGCGGTAACCGTGGATACGCGAGGAGCGCTGGAGGTTTGGTGGCTGACAAGCCGGCTCGCCATTTTCCGGCTGGCAGCCTGGCGACGGTACAAACAAAAACGGCCTACATTGCTGTAGGCCGTTGATTTTTCTGGCGTCCCCACGGGGATTCGAACCCCGGTTACCGCCGTGAAAGGGCGATGTCCTAGGCCTCTAGACGATAGGGACTGATGAGGCCGGAAACCCGGTTGCCCGGATTTCTCGTGTTACTGGTGGAGGTAAGCGGGATCGAACCGCTGACCTCTTGCATGCCATGCAAGCGCTCTCCCAGCTGAGCTATACCCCCACACGCGAGCCGCGCATTCTAGGGATCGAGCGCCCTGTTGTAAAGAGGGTTTGGTAACGGACGGGAAGATTTTTCATCTCCGCGATATAGTCGGACCATGCATATCGCGTTGATCACGCCTTATCCCCCCGCCGCCCGCAACGGCAACGGCCACACGGCATTGCGCTGGTGGCGGTTCTTGCGCCGGGCGGGGCATCGCGTCGATCTGGCGGCGTCCTGGGACGGCCAGCCCGCAGACCTGATGATCGCTCTGCATGCCCGTCGCAGCCACGCGTCCCTGGCCCGGTTCGCCGCCCGTCACCCCGATCGCCCCCTGATTCTGGTGCTGACGGGGACGGATCTTTACCGGGACATCCGCGCCGACGCCGATGCGAAATCCTCCCTCCGGCTCGCGCATCGCATCGTGGTCCTGCAGGAGCATGGCGTGCTGGAACTCCCCCCCGAGCTGCGCGATCGGGTTGGCGTCATCCATCAGTCTTCCCCTCGTCTCGCGGCGCCACGGCGGCCGGTTCGCAGCTTCGATGTGTGCGTGGTGGCCCATTTGCGCCAGGAGAAGGATCCCTTCCTGGCTGCCCTGGCCTCCCGGCGCTTGCCCGCCGACAGCCGGGTTCGCATCCGTCATGTGGGTGGCCCCCTGGAAGAGGGCATGGCGGCGAAGGCGCTCGAGATGGCGGCCGCTTGCCCCCGGTGGCGCTGGCTGGGCTCCCTGCCTCATGGCGAGACGCGCCGCCTCATGGCGCGCAGCCATGCGCTGGTGCTCAGCTCGCGCATGGAGGGCGGCGCCAATGTCATCTGCGAGGCGGTGGCCGCCGGCACGCCGGTGCTGGCCTCCCGCGTGCCCGGCAATGTCGGCATGCTGGGCGCGGATTATGCCGGCTACTTCCCCCTGGGCGATGCGGTGGCATTGGCGGGCCTGATCTCCAGGGCGGAGACGGATCCCCTGTTCTATCGCCGACTGGCCGGGCAGTGCGCCGAGCGGGCGCCCCTGTTCGATCCGGCCAGGGAGGCGCGGCTGGTCGTGGAACTGGTGGAGCAATGCCGATGCGCCTGACGCTCCTTGCCGTCGGGGACAAGTTGCCGGCCTGGGCCGAAGCGGCCACCGCCGAGTACCTCAAGCGCATGCCGCGCGAAGCCCGGGTCGAACTGGCGACGGTCAAGCCCCAGAAGCGGGCGGGCCAGGCGGTGGAGGCCCTCAGGCAGGCCGAGGCCACGCGTTTGCTGGACAAGCAGCCCCCGGGCAGCCGACTGGTGGCCCTGGACGAGCACGGCAGCCAGGTCAGCACGCGCGAACTGGCGGACTTGCTGGCCCGCTGGATGGCCTCGGGCCAGGATACCTGCCTGGTGATCGGCGGCGCCGATGGACTCGCGCCCGCCATCCTGGCCCGGGCCGAAGCCACCCTGGCTCTTTCCCGCCTGACCCTGCCCCATGCCATGGCCCGCGTGCTGCTGGCGGAACAGCTTTATCGGGCCGTGAGCCTGCTCAATCATCATCCCTACCATCGCGAGTAGCGGGGCCCGGCCCAGCTCGCCACGCGGGTGGCGGACGGAAGCGCCGCATTAGCGGGTAAACTCGCCCTCGTCATGAGCCCGCCTTCCCTCAAGCATCTTTACCTCGCCTCGCAATCCCCGCGCCGGCTGGAATTGCTCCGCCAGGTCGGCCTGGAACCGACGGTGCTGCCGTTGCGCACCGCATCCGGCCGCGCCGATGTGGACGAGACGCCGCTGCCGGACGAGCCCGCCCTGGATTACGTCCTGCGACTGGCCCGCGGCAAGGCGGAAGCGGGCGTGCTCGCCCAGGCCGGCCGCAGGCTGCCACCCTGGCCGATCCTGGCGGCGGATACCACCGTCACCCTGGATGGCCATATTCTCGGCAAGCCGGCGGACGGGGCCGAGGCCGCCGCCATGCTGCGGCGCTATTCCGGCCGCGCCCACACCGTCCTGACCGGGGTGGCGGCGGTATATCGGGGCAATGCGCGCGTGGTCCATTCCGAGAGCGTGGTGACCTTCAAGCCGCTCTCCGAGACGGAGATCGCCGCCTACCTCGCCAGCCGGGAGGCCTTCGACAAGGCCGGCGGCTATGGCATCCAGGGTCGCGCGGCCCTGTTCATCGAACATCTCTCGGGCAGCTATTCCGGCGTCATGGGGCTGCCCCTGTACGAGACATCCGAATTATTGAAAACCGTGGGCTTCGAAATCCTATGAGCGAGGAAATTCTCATCAACGTGACGCCCCAGGAAACCCGGGTGGCGGTCATCTACCTGGGGGCGGTGCAGGAACTGCACATCGAGCGCACCAGCCAGCGGGGCCTGGTGGGCAACGTCTACCTGGGCAAGGTGAGCCGGGTCCTGCCCGGCATGCAGTCGGCCTTCGTCGACATCGGCCTGGACCGGGCCGCGTTTCTGCACGTGGGCGACATCGTCGAGGCCCGCTGCGACAACTGCCCGCGCCCCATCGAGAAGGTGCTGCACGAGGGGCAGAGCATCCTGGTGCAGGTCATCAAGGATCCCATCGGCGCCAAGGGGGCGCGCCTGTCCACCCAGATCAGCATGGCGGGCCGTTTCTTGGTCTACCTGCCCCAGGAAACCCGCATCGGCATTTCCCAGAAGATCGAGGACGAGAGCGAGCGGGAATTGCTGCGGGAACGCCTGACCCGGGTGCTGCCCCAGGACCCCCATGGCGGCTTCATCATCCGCACCATGGCCAACATGGCCGAGGATGCCGAACTGGCCGCCGACGTGGAGTACCTGCACACCCTGTGGGACGCCATCCAGGCCCGCTCGGAAAACCGGCCCGGCCCGGCCCTGATCTATCAGGAACTGGATCTGGCCCATCGGGTCATGCGGGATTTTTCCACCTCGGAGACCTCGCGCATCCTGGTGGACTCCCGGGAAACCTTCCAGCGCATGGATGCCTTCGCGTCCGAGTTCACCCGCAACGTGGCGGGCAAGATCAGCCACTATGCCGCCGAGCGGCCCCTGTTCGACCTCTACGGCGTCGAGGACGAGATCGAGAGGGCCCTGGGACGGCGCGTGGATCTGAAGTCCGGCGGCTACCTGATCGTGGACCAGACCGAGGCCCTCACCACCATCGACGTCAACACCGGCAGTTTCACCAGCGGCCGCACCTTCGACGAAACCATCTTCAAGACCAACCTGGAGGCGGCCCAGACCATCGCGCGGCAACTCCGATTGCGCAATCTGGGGGGCATCATCATCCTGGACTTCATCGACATGGACAGCCAGGAACACAAGGCGGCGGTGCTGGCGGAGCTGTCGAAGGCTCTGGCGCGGGACCGCACCCGCATGACCATCAACGGCTTCACGTCATTGGGGCTGGTGGAAATGACCCGCAAGCGGACCCGCGAAAGCCTGACCCGCGTGCTGTGCGAACCCTGCCCGATCTGCCAGGGACGTGGCCAGATCAAGACCGCCCAGACCACCTGCTACGAGATCCTGCGGGCGCTGATGCGGGAGGCGCGTCAGTTCAACGCCCGGGAGTTCCGCATCATGGCGTCCCAGACGGTGATCGACATGTTCCTGGACGAGGAATCCCAGAGCCTGGCGCAACTGTCGGATTTCATCACCAAGCCGATTTCGCTGCAGGTGGAAAGCCTGTTCACCCAGGAGCAGTACGACATCATCCTGCTGTGATCCGCCCCGGCGGGGCGGCGCCGGCCGGATGTCTCAGGCGGCCGCGGGCGCGGCGACGCCGGTGTCCGAGCCATCCCCCATGGGGCGGAAGGCCACGCCGGTGAGCAGGGAGAATTCCTTGGCGATGTCCTCGATCTGGTCCACCTGGGCCTTGATCTTGACCATCTCGCGGCTGACGGTGGCGCTGCGTTCCTGGATGGAGCCCAGGTTGGCGTGTACCTTGTTCAGGTTTTCCAGGCGGTGTTCCAGTTGGGCCTTGTGTTCGGTGATGCGCACCACGATGGGGTCCAGGGTCAGGCGCAGCCAGGTTTCCGCCTCGATGCGCACCTGCTGGAACAGGATGCGGGCCTGGGTCACCAGGGCGATATAGAACTTCTTCACCATGAAGCGCTTTTCCAACATGATGTTGAGCGGGTCGGAGCAGAACTCCTGGGTGCTCACCATCAGTTCGTCCAGGCGGGCGCGGTAGCGGGAAAGATCCAGCGTGGGCGGATCCATGCGCTCCAGGCCGTGGATTTCATGGAAGCGCTGATAGGCGGAGTTGAGCAGTTGCTTGATGCCGCCGCACTGCTGGTTGGCGAAATCGAATTCCGCGCCCATGCGCCGCAACAGCAACTGCATGCCCTTGATCAGGCCGGCCGTGGTCCAGCTGTCGTTGATGGCCATCATGGACTCCTCGATGATCTTGTCCATGCGGTCGTCGTCCAGCCGGGCCAGCAATTCCCAGCCCTGCTGGGCCACCACCTTGCGGGTGACGTTGAAGTTGCGGGTGGTCTCGTCATAGACCTGCTTGTCGTACAGCATCTTTTCCCGCATCTGGCCGACGATCTGCTGGTTCTTGCCGGACAGGGCCTGAAGGTCGAGGAGGTTCTGACGCGAGGCCTGGATGCGGTTGTGGGCGGTTTCCCGCGCCTCGGTGAGCAGCGGGCCCACTTCACGGGTCACAGAATCCCGCATGATCTTTTCCCGGGACGGGATGATTTCCCGCGCCAGCATGACTTCCAGGGCCTGGATGCCGGAACGCTTGAGCAGATCCTGGTCGCCCCGGATCTTGCCCACCAGGGCCTTCTGGGCGGAGATGGCCATGACGCTGGCGGCGGAGATGTTGAGCTGGGTGGCGGTGGATTCGATCTGGCGCTGGATGGTGCGGCCGATCTCCTCCGGCGTCTTGAGGTCGTCCCACAGCATGTCGATCTTGTTCAGCACGGCGTAGTGCTGGCTGGCGTGCTTGGATACCCACTTGTTCCAGATCTCGAAGTCGGACTGGGTCACGCCGGTGTCGGTGGCCAGCAGGAACAGCAGGGCGTGGGCGTTGGGGATGGCGGAAATGGTCAGTTCCGGTTCCGCGCCCATGGCGTTGAGGCCGGGGGTGTCGAGGATGGCCAGGCCCGATTCCAGCAACGGGTGAGGATAGTTGATCATGGCGTAGCGCCAGGCCGGGATCTCCACCCGGTCCTGGTCCTTCACCATGTAGCCCAGGTTGGGGTCGTTCTCGTCCCACAGGCCCAGGGCCCGGGCCTCCACCTTGAACACGACCTTGGTTTCCGCCAGCTTGCGCATGGCGGTCACCATGGCGTTGGGGTCGGAGACATCCAGCCTGATGGTGCTCCACTCCACCGGCAGGCGTTTCAGGGCGTTGATGCTGTCGTCGCGGAAGCGGGTCTCGATGGGCAGCAGGCGGATATAGGGCTCGGTGTCCGGGTCGTAATAGATCTCGGTGGGGCACATGGTGGTGCGGCCGGCATCCGAGGGCAGCAGGCGCTGCTTGAAGTCGGAGAAGAACAGGGCGTTGATGAGTTCGGTCTTGCCCCGGCTGAATTCCGCCACGAAGGCCACCATGAGCCGGTCCCGCTTCAGGTTCTCGGTCAGGTCGTAGAGGCGCAGCAACTGCTCGGGCTCGGCCTCGGTATGGTGTTCCAGCCATTCCTTGTAGGCTGTGACCACCTTCACCAGCCGATCACGCCGGTTCCTGAACCGGGTGATGCCGCTTTCCAGACCATAATTCATCAAGTTTTCCCCATGAGCCGCCGCTCGGCCTCGTCCGGGCTGATCGCAGCCCAGACCGCCTTGCGACGGGATTTTTCACCACGCAGGATTCTAACCGCTCTCAGCTGCAAGCCAAGACATTGCGCCAGGAATTCCAGCAGCGCGCCGTTGGCAGCGCCCTCCACCGCCCGGGCGGCCACGCGGATCTTCAGGGCGTCGCCGTGCGGGCCGGAAATTTCACAACGGGAGGCCCCCGGCTGAATGTGCAGCGCGATTTCCACGCCATCCCCGGCTGGCCGGAGCCAGGAGGTCACCATACCATGCCGCGCGCCAGGCGCTCCAAGGCGGCCACCGGCGCGACCAGGATCAGCTGGACCACGACGAGCGCCACCAGGGGCGACAGATCCATGCCCCCGACGGCGGGGATGAGGCGCTGGAACGGCGCCAGGACCGGCCGGGACAGTGCATAGAACACGGGCGCCAGGGGGGAGAAGGGATTGACCCAGGACAGCACCGCCTGGATCAGGATGAATCCCATCAGGACATAAAGCCCCAGACGCAGGCAACTGGCCAGCGCCATCAGCAGGAACCCCGGCAAGACGGCGCCGCCGGCGATGGCGAAGGGATAGCCCATGATCCAGGCGGTGCCGAGCACCATGAGCAGCTCGGCCAGGAAAAACAACACCAGGCTGGCCCAGTCCAGGCCGAACAGGCCCGGCAGCGTCCGCCGCAACGGCCGCACCGCGAAATCGGTGACCTTGATCACGAATTGGGCGAATGGATTGCGGAAGGGGACCCGGGCCGCCTGCATCCAGAAGCGCATGAAGAAGGCGCAGGCCAGCAGGTCGAAAGCCGTGCGCAGCAGGAACTGGGCGGCATCCGCGAACATCAATCCTTCCCCAGTATCTCGCCCATTTCCCTGGCGCGCTCGGCGGCGGCCCGGGCGGCCATGCCGATGGCGTATCGCACGCCGCCTTCCTCCAGCGCCAGCAGTCCGCGCTCGGTGGTCCCGCCCTTGGACGTGACCCGCGCCCGCAACTCGGCCGGCGGCGCCCGGTCCTTGATGGCCAGGGCGGCGGCGCCGAGGAAGGTATGCAGGGTGAGCTGGCGGGCGGTCGCCGCGGGCAGGCCCAGGTCGATTGCGGCCTGTTCCAGGGCCTCGATGAACAAGAAGACATAGGCCGGCCCGCTGCCGGAAATGGCGGTGACCGCGTCGATCAGGGACTCATCGTCGACCCAGGCCACTTCACCGACGGCCTCGAGGACCTGGCGAGCCTGGACCTTCTGCGTCTCGCTGACGGTCGGCAGGGCATAGAGGCCGGTGATGCCGGCCCCGACCAGGGCGGGAGTGTTGGGCATGGCCCTGGCCACGGCGGCGTGCCCGCCCAGCCAGCGGGAGATGTCCAGGGCGCGGACGCCCGCGGCGATGGACAGGACCAATTGGCCGGGCTCGAGGGGCGGCAGGCCGCGCAGCAGGGCCGACAATTGCTGGGGCTTGACCGCGAGCACGACGACATCCGCGGCGAGGGTTTCGGCCGCGCTTTCCTCCACCCGCACCCCGAATTCGCTCGCCAGCCAGGCGCGGCGCTCGGCATTCGTTTCCGCGACGCGGATGGCGTCGGCCGCGAATCCCTTGCGCGATAGCCCGCCGATCAAGGCGGCGGCCATGTTGCCGCCACCGATGAAGCCCAGTTTCATGATGACTGTTCCTGATTCGTGTTGTAGTCACGGGCACCGAATATCGCGCTGCCCACTCGCACCATTGTCGCACCTTCCATGATCGCGGCTTCCAGGTCGGCCGACATGCCCATGGACAGGGTGTCCAGCGACAGGCCCAGGCGTCGGGCCTGTTCCAGCAGGATGGCGACCTCGCGGAAACGGCCACGCAGGCGGGCGAGATCCGGCGTCGGCTCCGGGATCGCCATCAGGCCCCGCAGGCGCAGATTGGGCAAGGCGGCGAGCGCTTGGGCCAGGGGCAGGGCCTCCGAGGGCGGGACGCCATGCTTGCTGGCCTCGCCGCTCACGTTGACCTGGATGCAGACATTCAACGGCGGCAAATGCGCCGGCCTTTGCCGCGACAGGCGCCGGGCCAGCGATTCGCGATCCAGGCTGTGCAGCCAATGGAAATGCTCGGCGATGACGCGGGTCTTGTTGCTCTGCAAGGGGCCGATGAAGTGCCATTCCAGGGGCAGGTCGGCCAGGGATTCGATCTTGGGCAGGGCTTCCTGCGCGTAACTTTCGCCGAACAGCCTTTGCCCGGCGGCATGCGCCTGCCTGACCGCCTCGGCGGGAAAAGTCTTGCTCACCGCCAGAAGGCGGGCACAATCCGGGCCTCGACCCGAGGCGGCGCAGGCGACTTCGATGCGGGCTCTGCAAGCTTGCAAGGCGGCGGCGATTGCGCCCATAATGCCCCGCGCTCCCTCGGAAAAAATCACGTAACTCGGGGAATTATAATGGAAATTTCCGAGCTCCTTGCCTTCTCGGTCAAGAACAAGGCCTCCGATCTTCACCTCTCGGCCGGATTGCCCCCGATGATTCGGGTGCATGGCGATATTCGCCGCATCAACGTGCCGCCGCTGAACAATCAGGAAGTCCGCGCCATGATTTACGACATCATGAGCGACGCCCAGCGCAAGGGCTACGAGGAACACCTGGAACTGGATTTCTCCTTCGAATTGCGCGACGTGGCCCGCTTCCGGGTCAACGCATTCAACCAGGAGCGGGGCGCCGGCGCGGTGTTCCGGACCATTCCCAGCCTGGTGCTGACCCTGGAGCAACTGGAGGCGCCGAAGATCTTCAAGGAAATCGCCGATACGCCCCGGGGCATCGTGGTGGTGACGGGACCCACCGGTTCCGGAAAATCCACCACCCTGGCGGCCATGGTCGATTACGTCAACGAGAACCAGTATGGCCACATCCTCACCATCGAGGATCCCATCGAATTCGTGCACAAGAGCAAGCGCTGCCTGGTCAACCAGCGCGAGGTGGGGCCCCATACCCATGGCTTCGCCGAGGCCCTGCGCTCGGCCCTGCGGGAAGACCCGGACGTCATCCTGGTGGGCGAAATGCGCGACCTGGAAACCATCCGCCTGGCCCTGACGGCGGCGGAAACCGGCCACCTGGTATTCGGTACCCTGCACACCTCCTCGGCGGCCAAGACCATCGACCGGATCATCGACGTGTTTCCGGCGGCGGAAAAGGAAATGGTGCGCGCCATGTTGTCCGAGTCCCTGCGCTCCGTGATTTCCCAAACCCTGCTGAAGCGCAAGGACGGCAGCGGCCGCGTCGCGGTGCACGAGATCATGCTGGGCACGCCGGCGATCCGCAATCTGATCCGGGAGGCCAAGGTGGCCCAGATGTATTCCTCCATCCAGACCGGACAATCCCTGGGCATGCAGACCCTGGATCAGGCCCTGGTGGAGATGGTGCGCCGCAATGTGATCGATACCAACGATGCGCGCGCCGTCGCCGTCAACAAGGACATGTTCCTGTAATCCAGGGGCTCATTCACGAATCCCAAGCATCGGACCGGAAAATGGATGCGCTGACGAGAATCTACGAGTGGTTGCGTTTCATGGTGGGGCGTAAGGCCTCCGATCTGTTCCTCACGGCGGGTTTTCCCCCCGCCCTGAAGCTGAACGGCAAGGTCACGCCCATCTCGAAGCAGAGCCTGACGCCCACCGACACGGATCTGTTCGCCAAGGCCCTGATGAACGAGAAACGACAGGTGGAATTCGCCAAGCATCATGAAGCGAACTTCGCCCTGTTCGAGCCGGAGATCGGTCGCTTCCGGGTCAACATCTTCGTCCAGCAAGGCCGCACCGGCGTGGTCATGCGCCACATCAACACCACCATCCCCAAGATCGAGGAACTGCACTTGCCCCCGGGGCTGAAGGACATCGCCATGATGCCGCGCGGCCTGGTGATCATGGTGGGCGCCACCGGCTCGGGCAAATCCACCACCCTGGCGGCCATGGTGGGGCACCGCAGCCAGAATGCCCAGGATCACATCATCACGGTGGAAGATCCCATCGAGTTCGTGCACACCCATGGCAAGAGCATCATTACCCAGCGCGAGATCGGCCTGGATACCGACGATTGGGAGTCGGCCCTGAAGAACACCCTGCGCCAGGCCCCGGACGTCATCATGATCGGCGAGATTCGCGACCGGGCAAACATGCAGTACGCCATGGCCTACGCCGAGACCGGACACCTGTGCCTGTCCACCATCCACGCCAACAACGCCAACCAGGCCCTGGACCGCATCCTGAGCTTCTTCGCCCAGGAGCGGCGGGAGCAACTGCTGCTCGACCTGTCCCTGAACCTGCGCGCCATCGTCTCCCAGCGCCTGATTCCGCGCACCGACGGCAAGGGGCGCATCCCGGCGACGGAGATCCTGCTCAACTCGCCCCTGATTACCGACCTGATCATGCAAGGCCGCCTGGACGAGATCAAGGAGATCATGGGGCGTTCCCGGGACCTGGGCATGCAGACCTTCGACCAGTCCCTGTTCGACCTGTTCTCCATCGGCATCATCAGCGGCGAGGATGCCCTGCGCAACGCCGATTCCTTCAACGACCTTCGCCTCAAGATCAAGCTGCATCTCAAGGACAGCAAGGGCGAGTCGCCTACCTCGGGACTCGACCACCTGGACATCATCTGACCTGGCCGGGAGGCGGGGCATCCTCCGGCCACCCGCGGCCTAGAGGCTCTTGTCCAGAAATTCCCGCACCAGTCCCACCAGCTGATCATCCCTTCCTTCGAAGAAATGGTCGGCCTTGGGCGCCACCACTTGCGTGGATTTTCCGCCCGGCGGGAGGGTCCTGGCGCGAATCTTCGCGGCCTCCAGGACCCGAGGGAAATCGTTTTCGCCGATCAGATCCATCATCGGGATCCTGAGCTTGGCGAAGTCGATCATGGCCGTGGCGCCGATGGCGACCCAGGCGGCCAGATCCGCATTCGAGTTCGCCTCGGCGAAGCGGGCGGCCATGCTGTAGCCCATGCTGTGGCTGATCAAGGCGATTTTTTCGTAGCCTTTCGACTTCATGAAGGCGATGGCCAGCCGGATGCGTTCCTCGGCTTCGCCGAAGGTGGGCGCGTACTCCTCCGCCTTGGCCTCGGCCCCCAGCACCGGCATCTGCACGGACAGGGTGGCATAGCCCATGTCCGGCAAGCGCTGCCGCAGGGGAGCGATCAGCCCCCAATCAGGGTGCACGCCGGTGCCGTGCACGATGATGACACCGGCCTTGGGCTTGGCGGCCTCGGTGTAGAGGGAGAGGAATTTGTGCCCGTTGCCCAACTCCAGCCAGACCGGGTCGCCAGTCAGCACGGCGGGGAGGACTTCCTCGGCCCACTTCTTTTCCCGGGCGTAATCGGCGGCCAGGGAAGGCAGGGCAAGCAAAAGGGCAAAAAACAGGGAAAGCGTGCGCATGACGGTTCTCCTTTCGAACGAAAGTTTGGACTTTGTCTGATCAACCCGGCATAAGGCCATAGGCCATTCGTACACCGAGCAAATACAACAAACCGGCAAATATCTTCTTGATGATGGCGGTGGGCCAGCGATGGGTGGCGCGGGCACCCAGGGGAGCGGTGAGCCAGCTGCCGGCGGCGATGGCGACCAGGGCGGGAAGATAGACGAAGCCCAGGTTGCCGGCGGGCAGCCCGTCGACGGCGTGGCCGGAAATGACATAGCCCAGGGTCCCGGCCACGGCGATGGGAAAGCCCACGGCGGCCGAGGTGCCGATGGCCCGGCGCAGGTCGGTGTTGCACCAGATCAGGAAAGGCACGGTCAGGGTGCCGCCGCCAATGCCCACCCAACTCGACACCAGGCCGATGATGCCGCCCGCCAGGCTCATGCCCGGCAGGCCCGGCATGGGCCGGCTGGGCTTGGGTTTGAAGCCCAGCAGCATCTGGGTGGCCGCGTAGAACAGGAACAGCGTGAAGAATATCTTCAGCCCGGCATCGGACAGCCAGGCGGCGGCCAGGCTGCCCAGCAGAGTGCCGGCCAGAATGCCCGGCGCCATGCGCCGCACCGTGGGCCAGTCCACGGCGCCGTGGCCGTGGTGGGCGCGCAGGCTGGACAGGGAAGTCAGCACGATGACCGCCATGGAGGTGCCCAGGGCAAGGTGGATATTGAAGGCGGGCGCAAAGCCCTGGGCGGCGTAGGCCCAGGTCAGCACCGGCACCATGAGGAGTCCGCCGCCCACGCCCAGCAGGCCGGCGACGAATCCGGCCACCAGGCCCAGAGCCAGGTAGACGAACAGGAAAACATCCATGTCAGACGCCCAGTTTCGCCAGGATGAACTTCCATTCGTCCGGGTCCACCGGCGTGATGGACAGACGGTTGCCCTTGGCCAGGATGCGCAGGGTGGCCAGCTCCGGATAGCCGCGCAATTCGGCGATGGACATCAGCCGGGTTTTCTTCCTGAAGGCGACTTCCACGTTGAACCAGCGCGGATTCTCCCGGGTGGCCTTGGGGTCGAAGTATTTGCCGTCCGCCTCGAACTGGCTCTCGTCCGGATAGGCCGGCTTGCTCACCTCCGCCAGGCCGGCGATGCCGGGTTCGGCGCAGGTGGAGTGGTAGAACAGCACGCCGTCCCCCACCTTCATCTGGTCGCGCATGAAATTGCGCGCCTGGTAGTTGCGCACCCCGAACCAGGCCACATGCCCGTCCCGTGCCAGATCGTCGATGCTGAATTCAGAGGGCTCCGATTTCATGAGCCAGTAACGCATAGCGGGTTCCTTGTATGAAAACGTCGGCGCATAATCCGACTAAATCGGTTGGTTATTCAAGAGGGTTTGCCATGAACGACCTGAACGTGGGCGCGATTGTCAGCGCCGTCCAGAAAAACTGCCATATTTCCGATGCCCAGTTCGCCAGCGACCTGACCCTGTGCACCTTCCTGCTGAAGATGCGCGAACTGTACCGCTGGGAGCACGACATCCCGCTCACCCAGGACATGCCCAAGAGCGCCGTGGGCGACTGGATGAACGAGCGGGAACGCTTGTGGGAGACGGTGGAAACCGCCCCCTACGAAGCCCTGCCGCTGCCCGATGCCTCCGTCGATCCCTTCGAGGTGGCCGCCGCCAACCGGGATCTCGCTCCCCTCGGGCTGGTGTATTCCGGCGGCTACGGCCGTTCCTGCAAGCCCCATTTCTTCCTGGGCAACCTGGAGCGGCAGGAAGAACGCCAGGGCTTCAAGGTCTATGTCGCCGGTTGCGAGTTCGCCCGGGACCTGGATGCGCCGCCGGGCATGATGCTGGACAACACCATCTTCGTGCGTACCGAGTCCCTGAAACGCTGGCTCTGGGAAAAGTACGAGGAATGGCGCTGGAACAGGCGCAACGAGGCCATGGGCCGGGCGGTGGCCCGCTACGGTTTCGAGCGGGACCCGGAAGCGGCGCTGGAGGCCATGACCCGCACCGAGACCGAATCGGTCATCCTGCATGAACTGGGCGAGGCCCGGGTAGGCGAGATTCTGGGCGAACCCTGGTCCAGCCTGCTCGCCAGCCTGATGCGCACCCGGGCGGAGATCGTCGCCCGGGCGGTGCGCGACCTCTATGCTGATTGCCTGTCCACCCTGCCGGGCTTGCTGGAACGGGATGATCCGGCCGCCATCCACTTCTTCTTCGCCAATTTCACCGGCATGCGGCGCAAGCTTTTCCCGGAACTGGCGGCGGCTTATCGGAAATGGGTGGAAACCGGCGATCCCGGCGCGCTGCGAACCGTAGTCAGGGATGGCCTGTCACGCTGGTCGGGCGTGTCGGCGGATTTCCTCGCGCTGCACGGCCGCCTTGGCGACGCGGCCGGCCTCCAGATCGAGGCCTGGCTGGACGCCATCGCGCCCGAGCACTGATCAGGAGGACTGGATCAGGGTGCCCACGCCCTGGTCGGTCATGATTTCCAGCAGCAGGGCGTGCTCCACCCGGCCGTCGATGATGTGCACCGACTTCACGCCGCTCCTGGCCGCGTCCAGGGCCGAGGCGATCTTGGGCAGCATGCCGCCGGACAGGGTGCCGTCCGCCACCAGGGCGTCGATCTTCCTGGGCGTCAGGCCGGTGAGCAGCTTGCCGTCCTTGTCCAGCACGCCGGGGGTGTTGGTGAGCAGCACCAGCTTTTCCGCCTTCAGCACTTCCGCCAGCTTGCCGGCCACCACGTCCGCGTTGATGTTGTAGGTCTCGCCATGGGTACCCACGCCGATGGGGGCGATGACCGGGATGAAGTCGCCGGAATCCAGGAAGGCGATCAGGCTGGGATCGATTTTCGTGATCTCGCCCATCTGGCCGATGTCGATGACGTCGCCCGGCTTATCCTTGTGCGGCATCATCAGCTTCTTGGCGCGGATGAAGGTGCCGTCCACCCCGGTCAGCCCCACCGCCTTGCCGCCGGCCAGGTTAATGAGGTTGACGATGTCCTTGTTGACCTGGCCACCCAGCACCATTTCCACCACGTCCATGGTTTCCGCGTCGGTGACCCGCATGCCCTGGACGAATTCCCCTTTCTTGCCGACCCGTTTCAGCAGGTCCTCGATCTGGGGACCACCGCCGTGCACCACCACCGGGTTCAGGCCCACCAGCTTGAGCAGCACCACGTCACGGGCGAAGGCGGCCTGGAGTTTCGGGTCGGTCATGGCGTTGCCGCCGTACTTGATCACCACGGTCTTGTCCCAGAAGCGCTGGATGTAGGGCAGGGCTTCGGCGATGACCTTGGCTTTGCGGTGGGGTGAGATCGGCGATGGACATGGCGGGCTTTCGTGGAAATCGAACCCGCGAATTCTACAAACAAAAAGGGCGGCCGAAGCCGCCCGCCGGCTTGAAAGGGATTATTCGATGGCCAGCTTCCTGGCCGCCGTCACGGTTTTTCTTGGGCAGCACCAGTTCGAGCACACCCTTGTCGAATTTGGCTTTGGCGCCGGCCTCGTCCACATCCTGGCCCAGGCTGAAACTGCGATAGACCTTGCCGTGGTAGCGCTCGCTGCGCAACACCTTGTCACCTTCCTTTTCCTCGCTGGCCTTCTTCACCTCGGCGCTGATGGATACCGTGTTGCCGTCGATTGTGACGTGGATGTCCTCCTTCTCCACGCCGGGGAGCTCGGCATGGATGGTGAAATCCCGGTCGCCTTCCTTCACGTCCATCTTGATCATCGGCACTTCCGGCATTTCTCCGGAATACCGCACCGGACGGACAAAGAACCCTTTGAAGAGATCGTCAAGCATGTTGTCGATGGCGTAGGGATCGCGTCTAACGATGTTTGTCATATCGACCTCCTTTTCCAGGGGACTTGTATCGAGAGAACCGCTCTCACCCTCAATATGGGCCTTCTCCGACAACAATCAAGCCGTCCAAGAGACTTCCGTATCTTGTTAATTCATAAACAAAAATTTACTTGCGGACAGGGGTGGCGCCCCTAAATTCCGTTGCGCCCGCTACCGAATCCCGGTGACGAAAACCGGATTCGCGCGCTCAAGGCAAACAACAACCCCCAGAAGTCCGTCTGATATCGATGAGGAGTCTGTCATGAAGATCAACAAGCAAACCGCCCTGACCCTGGCCCTGGGTTCCGCCTTCGCCATGTCTCGCTTTACCGCCGCGCCGGTGTCCGCGGCGGAGAACCCCTTTGCCGCCCGGTCCATGGAAAAGGGCTACATGGTGGCCGGGGGCCGATAAGGCCAGGAAGGCAAAGTGCGGCGGCATGAAGAGCGCCGATGACGAAGCCGCCAACAAGAAGATGATGAAAGAGGGCAAGTGCGGCGAAGGCAAATGCGGCACCAAGAACATGAAGGATGGCAAGTGCGGTGGCGCCAAGAAGGCCCAGGGCGATGCCAGGAAGGCCGAGGAGGGCGAAGACCACCGCCGACAAGGCCACGGAGGGCAAGTGCGGTGGCATGAAGGGCAAGGAAGGCAAGTGCGGCGGGAAATAAACCTGAACCATGCCTGAAATCCCGCGCCCGCATGGCGCGGGGCTCGGATTTCGGCGCGATCTGATTCCGGAACTTCTGACCGCGTTGAAATCCGGGCTCCCCCAGGCCATCCAGTTCTTCGAACTCGCGCCGGAAAACTGGATCGACATGGGCGGCCGCCATGCCCGTGATCTATGCCAGTTCACTGAACGCCACACCTTCGTCTGCCATGGCCTGTCCCTCTCCCTGGGCGGCATGACGCCCCTCGACGAAGTGCTGTTGCGCAAGATCAGGGCCTTCATGGCCGGCACCGGATGCCCCTTCTCCACCGAGCATCTGTCCTACGTACAGACCACGGTCACCTGTATGACCTGATGCCCATTCCCGCCACCGAGTCGGTGAAGTACGTGGCCGGCCGAATCCGCCAGGCGCAGGACATCCTGGAACAGCGGATCGCCATCGAGAACGCCAGCTATTACGTGGCCGCGCCCATCAACGAGATGGACGGGCCCGCCTTCATCAACGCCGTGCTGGAAGAGGCGGACTGCTGGCTGCACCTCGACGTGAACAACCTCTACGTCAACAGCGTGAACTTCAAGTTCGATCCGGTCGACTACCTCAGGCGCATGCCCGCCGATAGCGCATCGTCCCTACGCACATGGCCGGCCACCCACCGGAAGCACCCCGATCTCATCATCGACACCCATGGCGCCGAAATCATCGGATCCGGTCTGGCAATTGCTGGATACCGCCTACTCGTTGCTCGGCACGCATCCTACCTGCCCGAGCGGGACTTCAGGCATCCCGCCCCTGGCGGAATTGCTGCCGGAGGTGGCGCGCATCGCCCGGCTTCAGGCCGCCCACGCCTCCCGCCGCCGGCGCTTGAGAAACATGAAATTCCAGCAATATCAGCGCGAGACCACCGCCCACATCCGCGATCCGAGGTCGGCGGGCCGGCCCAAGGGGCGTGCCGGCAAGGCGCATGAAGGTTTACAGCGCTGCTCTACAACAATCTGGAAGGTTTCCTGCTGGCGTGCTTCCCGGTATGCCGCAAGATCCTCGGCAAACGCCGCTGGGATCGGCTGGCGCGGGCTTTTCTTCCGCGACCATGCCTGCCACACGCCCTTTCCGGCGGGTTCCCGAAGAGTTCTGACATACCTGCTGGGCGGCTGGCAGCCCGCCGAGGACATTCCCCCGTTCCTGCGGAACTGGCCCATTACGAATGGGTGGAACTGGAACTGGATACTTCCGACCGGGACCGATCCTGCCACCCCACGATCCGGCCGGCGACCTCGCCGCGGGCCGGCCCTGTTGAACCCTGTTGCGGGTGCTCGCCTACCGTTGGCCGGCCGGCTCACGCGTCACCAGCCGGTCGAGCCACCGGGCAGCCCACCTTCATCCTGGCGTTTCGTGATGCCGGCCACCGGGTGCGTTTTACCCTGATCAACCCGGTTACGGCCCGGCTCCTGAACCTGTTTCTGGAAAACCCCGAGTTGTCCGGCCTGGAAGCGATCGCGGCGCTGGAGTTCGACCTGTCCTCCCGTCCGGCATCCTGCGCCCCTGGCGCGGAATTGCCTGGACGATTTTCGCCATCAGGGCGCGATCCTCGGTAGCGGATCTGATTTTTCATCCAGCGAGCGTTTTTTGCGCCAATTTGGTACGAATTTCAGCGCGGTTGGCGATACCCGTCCTACACGCTAGAATTCCAAGCCCGTTATTGGGGTTCGGTTATCCACGTCCGCGCCCCGAACCGACAGCAGCCGGTGCTCGCACCGGCTTTTGGCTGCGCCGGAAACCCTGGCGCGGCTTAATTGGACAGGGGTTTCGGCCCGGCCGGATGCTGAACAGTTTTTGGGGATGCTGAGCGTGAAGCACTGTGATACACCCGTGGGAGGCCAGCCCGGCCGGCGGGAGTCTGTACGATCCTTCCCTCGATCGACGCTTGTGGCGTCGGATTCCGTCGCCCACATCAAGAACAAGAAGAGCACGACATCGTTCGGCAGGGCTTGCGCATCCTGGACAACCTGACCCACCGGAGACGCCACCGGCTACGACCCGCTTCTGGGACGGCGCCGGCATCCTCATCCAGATGCCCGACGAGTTCCTGCGCTCGGAAGCCGCCCGCATCGGCCTGAGCCCGCCGGTGGTGGGCGAATACGCCTGCGGCATGGTGTTCCCGCCCCAGTCCGCCAACTTCTGCATGGCCTGCGGATCCGTGGTGGCGCGTCTGATCTACGCGGAAGGCCAGAACCTGGGCTGGCGCGTTGTGCCCCGCGACAACGCCGGACTGGCGGAAGCCGCCCGCGATGAAGAGCCGGTGGTGCGCCGGGTGTTCATCATCGGCCGGGGCTCCAACTGCAACGACCAGGACGCCTTCGAGGCGCGTTGTTCGTCATCCGCCGCCGCATCGAACTGGGAGTGGCGCGCCTGAACCTGTCGGACGTGGACCACTTTGCAATCCCTCCCTGTCCCCCCCGTACCCTGGCTCACAAGGGCATGCTGCTGGCGCACCTGGTGGGCGAGTACTACCTGGACCTGAAGGATGAGCGCCTCACCTCGGCCCTGGCCCTGGTGCACCAGCGCTACTCCACCAACACCATGCCTGAGTGGCCGCTGGCCCACCCCTACCGCATGATCGCCCACAACGGCGAGATCACGCCACCGGCGCGGCGTTATCAACCGGGATGGCGGCGCGCCAGAAGGCCATGTCCTCCACCGTGCTGGGCGAGGACCTGAACGTTGTGGCCCCTCATCGAGGATGGCCAGTCCGACTCGGCCTGCTTCTGACAACGCCCCGAACTCCTCGCTCAAGTGGCGGCTATTCTACGGCCCACGCCATGATGATGCTGATCCCGGAAGCCTGGGCCGGCAACCGCTCATGGACGAGGATCGGCGCGCCTTCTACGAATTCCACGCGCCCATCATGGAACCCTGGGACGGTCCCGCCGCCGTGGCTCTTCACCGACGGCCGCCAGATCGGCGCCACCCTGACCGCAAACGGCCTGCGTCCGGCCCGTTATTTCGTCACCGAGGACGACATCGTGCTGATGGCCTCGGAAATGGGCGTGCTCACCTTCCCGGAAGAAAAGATCGTCAAGAAGTGGCGCCTGCAGCCCGGCAAGATGTTCCTCATCGACCTCGAACAGGGCCGCATCATCGACAACACCGAACTGGAAGCAGATTCCGGCCACCGCCGAACCCTACCCGCCAGTGGATCGACGAATCCCGCGTTCACTCGGGCGGGAATTGCCGCAGCCGTCGAGAGCAAGACCGAACTCGCGCCAGCTTCTGTTCTCGATATTCCAGCAGGGCCTTCGGTTACACCCAGGAGGACGTCGCGGTCGTCCTCATCCCATGGCCAAGAACGGCGAGGAGCCCACCGGCTCCATGGGCAACGACGGGGCCCCGCCGGTCCTGTCCGACAAGAACAAGCCCTGTACAATCATTTCGAAGCAGTTGTTCGCCCGTGTGACGAACTCCGCCCATCGACCCGATCCGGGAAGAGATCGTCAGCGTCGCTCACCCTTTCATCGGTCCCAAG
>JADJYY010000021.1 GCA_016719465.1 Hydrogenophilales bacterium | reverse complement strand
AAGAAAAATGTCGCGCGCCCGGCCCCGCCTGCCCTGGTTCCCCCTGTGGGTTCTGCTGTTCGCCTGCCTCGCCACCCTGCCCGCCCTGGCGGAGGAACTGCTGGCCGATCGCACCGAGTTCGCGGTGGGGGAAACGGTCACCTTGAAGATCCCGGATGCGCTGGGGGTGCTCAAGCCGAAGTGGCGCGCAAGCCCCGCCGGGGTCATCCAGTTCACGGACAAGGAGCGGACGGAAGCCACGGTCAAGGGCATGGGCCCAGGGCAGGTCCAGGTGTCCGCGACGGTGGATTGGAAGCTGGGTACCACGACCTACGCCATCTCGCTGAACGTGACGTCCGGCGCCAGCAAGCCGATCACGCCTGTCATCAAGGACGGTGGCGCCGATCCGGGCCGGCGCCCCGCTCTGGATGACCCGCGCATGCTGCGAATCGGCGAGCTGTTGAAGCGCTACGAGACGGAGTTGGGCGGTATCCGTGAGCTGTTCGACAAGGCCGCGAACAAGGACCGGACCCCGGCCATGGGGGAGTTGACCGAGCGCAATCTGGCCCGGATCACGGAGAAGTTCTTCCAGGAACTGGGCGGCATGGGCCTGAGCGTGCGGGACCTGCAGCAGTTCAAGGAACAGTACAAGGCCGCGGGTCCGGGCGGCAGTGCCCTCTTCCCTGGCCAGGGCGCCTGGGATAACAGCTTCCTGGGTACCGAGCGCGCCCTCATGATGGGCCGCGCCCGACTGGTGCAACGCCTTTGGATGGAAACCCTGCGGGACACCTTCAGGAGCAATCCCGATGCCGCCGTGTTCGGCGAGATCGACATCGGCTCCTGGGTGAAGATGCGCCTGGGCGACCTTGGCTTTCAGGCGGATATCGATTTTTCCAGCGTCTCCATTGACCCGGACCTGAATCGCTGGATCGTCGACCGCTTCGAGTCCAAGCTGCGCCAGCACACCTCGCTCGACATGGTCCAGGCCGACGCCCTGCTCACGGCCCACGGCCAGGCCACGGCCGACGTGTTCATCGGCGACTGGGGCAAGACCTTCGCCGAGCTGGACATGCTCAAGCGCTCCAAGTGGAAGGTGATCAAGGTCGAGAAGAATCCGGACGGCAGCCTGGCCCTGGACGAGAACGGCCAGCCCAGGATCCGCCTGGTGGAGAAACCGGGTACGCAACTGTTCTGGGAAGTGGCCTTCCGCAAGCTGGAGGCGGGCCAGTTCGCCGAAGTGGAATTCCCCAAGATGGACCTGGCCAAGGAGCCCATGCTGTCGCTGGAGATGCTGCGCCACGGCATCCACGACATCGAGCATGGTCCCTACTCGCGGGGCCAGAAGCTGATCAAGATGCTCAAGTACGCCGAACGCAGCTATTTCATGAGCAAGAAGGCGGTGGCGGAGTTCGGCTTCAACCCCTATGCCGCCAACGACCCCTTGCTGGCCCAGGCGGCGGAAAAGATCATCGCCAACAAGAACGATCCGGAAAAGGTGGCGGACCTGTTGCGGGCCCTGTCCGGCGAGGAGATCACCTCCGACAACGTGGAAGCGGTCACCGACAAGCTGCTGGCGCGGGCCAAGACCGCCATGCACGACAACGCCGCCCGCGCCCTGGCCTTCCGCCTCAACGCCATCGCCAGGATCGACGCGGACGACACCCGCCAGAAGGCGGCCGAGAAGTTGTGGCGCGACCTGGGCACGGAACTGGACACCTTCCGCGACAGTTCGGGCGAACCGCCAAAAATCATGGTGGACGCCCAGGAGATGGCCAAGGCGGTCATGGAAGGCAAGCTGCCGCCGGCCGAGCTGGAGGCCAAGGCCAACGAGCTGCACAAGCTGCTCAACGACGCCTACAAGCTGCCCGATTCGGTCATCGACCGCGTCCTCATGTCAGACGGCGTGCTCAAGCTGAAGGCCTATCTGCGCAAGCTGGGCTGGATCGAGAAGTCCATCGACGAATTCGCCAACAAGGCCAAGCAGAAATTCCCCAACGTGGCCAACTTTCACGGCAAGGTCGTGGAACTCAACGCGCAGCTTGAGAAGACAACCTCAGGCTCCTTCCTGCTCAAGGCGGCGGACTGGGCCGACAACGGCTTCGCGGTGTACGAGGCCTATCTCAACAGCGACGCCAGCGATGCCCTGCTGAACGCAGGCATCGCCATGGGACGCATTGGCGCGCAGATGCAGTTTCCCAGCCTGCAGCTTCCCTTCGCGGTCTACGACAGCCTGAAGAGCGGATCGCCCAAGCCACTGGGCATGGCCGTGGCCTTCATGTACTTCCCCTTCGCCGGCCAGACCTACATGGTGAGCGGAATGATGCAAAGGGCCGACGTGGGCATACGCGACACGGAGTTCTACAACGCCCTGAACAAGGTGCTGGAAACCACCGAGTTCGACACCCGGGGCAAGATCACCGGCTTCAGCCTGCGCAACATCCTGGGCAAGGAAATCGACAGCGAAACCATCTCGCCGCCGGGCAACCGCAAGGCCATCGTCGCCCTGTTCACCAAGCACGACGGCACCTTCTATACCTCACCCAATTTCCGCTACTGGTCTTCCCTGGTGCCCAGGCAGGACGACCGCTTCGGCCGCTACGAGAACAAGTTGCAGAACCTGCGCCGCTTCTTCGGCCTGAGCGAGGACGTGCGCTACATGACCGTCATGCTGGAGAACTTCAAGGCCAAGAGCGACGCCATGCCCCAGGACCGGTTCACGGCCCAGCGCCAGGCCGCCCTGGAACGCATGGAGACGCAACTGACCGAGACCCTGTGGATCGCCATGGCGGACATGCTGGAATCCGCCGCCCGCTCGGTCAACGTGGGCGAACTGGAAACCAAGGTCAAGAAGTACGAGGAAGACCTCAGCCTGGGCGACGACGACCTGGGCAAGAACAAGGGCCTGATCGCCAGGATCAAGCAGGAAATCCGCCAGAACTCCAGCCTGTTGCGCGGCGAAAACCCCTATGCCGTCGCCCTGATCTACGACAAGACCATCAAGGCCTACGAGCGGGTCGAGGCCCTGCGCAAGCAGATCGTGCTGGACGTCTGGCACGGCGGCTTCGGCATCGACTACGTGGCCGCCCAGGGCAAGCCCATGAAGGTGCTGCTCATCGGCGGCAAGTCCGGCGCCCCCGCCCTGACCGGCGACCCGGCCAAGGACGTGGAACTCGCCGAAAACACCCTGGCCGCCCATCGGGCCCGGGCGGAATCCATGCGCGCCGACCTGACCACCGCCCTGGACCGGGCCGTGGACGCCGAAAAGGACAAGGATCACCTCAAGGCCCTGGGCCAGATCGGCCTGGAATGGGAGCACCTGCTGGACGACTGCGCCGGCCGCGCCGCGCCCAATTGCGAGGCGGGCGTGAGAACGGCGTTGCAACAGCGCGTGAAACTCTACAAGGACTACCTCGCCAAGCTGGCGGCCGGCAACCAGGCCCTGACGCTGGAAATCACCGGTCCGGCGGAAATGAAGCTGGGCGAGAGCGCCGACTTCTCCGCCAAGTTCGCCAAGCCCGAGGACAAGTCGCGCCCCGGCCTGGTCCTGAACTGGTCGGTGAACGGCCAGTCCGCCGGAACCGGCGAGAAGGTGAACGTGAAGGCCGAGCAGGCGGGTGGCATGAACCTGATGCTGAGCGCCACCAGCAAGGCCTCCGGCGGCGAGAAGAAGCTGGGCGAAGCGGTCCGCGCGGTGACCGTGAAGGACCCGAGCGGCGGCAAGCCGCCCGCCGCCAGCGCCAACCTCGCCGCCGAGATCGACGCCGCCCTCAAGGCGCGCGACTGGAAGCGCCTGGTCGACCGCCTGGACGCGGAGAAGAAGAGCGACCTGAAGATGAAGAACGTGGTCGCCTGGCAAGCCAACATCGACGCCCTGGGCGTGGCGCTGACCACCCTGAAGAACGAGCGCATGGACTGGGCCCTGGCCTGGCGACCCTATATCGACGCCCTCGATCACATCGACTCCCTCACCTGGGACCAACTCACGCGCCAGGTAGAAACCAAGCGCAATGAAGTGGAACGCCGTTGCTGGGACAACAGCAGCGACCGCGAAGCCACCGACAAGCGCATCGCCCGTTGCCAGACCGAAGGCCGCAAGTTCGAGGAAAGCTGCGTCGGCACCTGGCCGGCCCAGCACTGGGAAGAGATGAAGCGTATCCGCATCGCCAAGCAGGAACTGGGGGATGCCGTGCATCTGCTGCACAGCGCCGGCTACGGCGGCTTCCGCAACTGGTTCGAGGCGGTGGAAGCCCTGGCCGAGAAGCACAAGCTGCCCTTCCCCTACCCGAAACCCGTCACCCCGCGCCTGAAGTACGCCCTGAGTTGCGCCAGCGTGGATCTGACGGCTGGCAAGAAACCCCAGGACAGCCTCTCGACCATCCAGGTCCGGGTGGAAATTCCGAGCGCCATCGTGCCCTACGGCAAGCCGGTGACCTTGAATGCCAGCGCCGGCGGCGGCAAGGCGCCCTACACCTACGCCTGGTCCACCGGCGCCAGCGGCCAGCGGGCATCCGTGACGCCGCGCTGGGCCGGGGAATGGACGCTGACCGTCACCGCCACCGATGCCGACGGCAAGACCGGCGAGGGCCAGGGCACCCTGATGGTGTCCCCCGCCAAGGTGAGGATGAACGGCACCCAGCCCCAGGTGTTCTACGGCAGCCGGGCCGTCCTGTCCCTGCCCGGCCAGGAACCCCCGCCGCCGGTGGCCGATCCCTGCGCCGGCCGCGGCTACACCGGCCGCAATCCCTACGACGAGTGCCTGCGCATCGACGTGAAGGACCTGAAGTCGGTGTCCACCGCCTCACCCGGCTATGCGCCGCCGGCCCCCGGCATGGTTTCCGACCCGAACCAGGTCCAGGCCCTGCCCGAAACCGGGCCGGCGCCGCGCGCCGGCAAGCAGAAGGTGGTCTGGCAGGCCGAGCCGGCCCTGGGTTTCGCGCCCCCAACAAGTGATAACGGCCGCACCGAAGTCACCTACAGCCGCATGGGCCAAGTAAAGCTCTGGTGCGAAATCCAGGAAATGCTGGAAGGCGCCTTCCATACCGTGGGCGAGTGCGACCAGGAAACGGTGAACGTGGTCGCGCCGCGATTCAGCGTGTCGTTCACGCCACCGGAAGGCCAGGGCCGCATCGGCCAGGACATCCGCCTGCGCATCGACAGCCAGCCCGAGGTGGCGGACAACCTGATCGACTTCCGCTGGTTCGACCCGGCCACCGCCAACCGCCTGGAACTCACCAGCAACGCCCGGGAGATCGGCTTCAAGGTCAAGGACGCCAAGCCCGTGGTGCTCAAGGCGCTGGCCCGGGTGCCCTACCACGGCGACAGCATCGCCGACATCGGCGCCACCTACACCGGCCTCCAGTTCGAGGTGAAGGCCTGGGTGGAGGAACCCGGCACCCGACCCATGATGTGGGACCCGGTGAAAGGCGGCCTGAAACCCGTGCCCAAGGGGCAGTACGCCACCCATGAGCGCATTCCCTTGCGCGCCGAACTTCAGGGTGGCAGCCCTCCGGCGGGTGTGCGCTGGAACTGGACCGTGAACGATGGCACCACGATCTCCAATCCCATCTCCCAGACCCCCACGGTATCCCGGAGCAGTCCGGGCGGCATCCAGGCCCATGTGGAAGCCCGCGACAGCGAGGGGGCGGTGCTGGGCGGCGGCGATGTCTCCGCCAGCGTCATCGAGGTGCGCGACACCCCGCCGGCGCCGCTCAATCCCACGGTCAGCCTGTCCGCCGACCGGACCAGCGCCGAACGCGGCCAGACGGTCTCCTTCAGCGCCAACGCCACCGGTGGCAAGCCACCCTATCGCTATGCCTGGCAAGGCGCCAGCGGCCAGGATGCCCACGCCACCCTGGCGACAACCCGGACCGGCAACCAGACGGTCAGCGTCACGGTCACCGACAGCAAGGGCAAGACCGGTACGGCCCGCATGGACATCAGCGTCGTCGCCAGCGCCCGCGACATCGCCAAGGAGAAGGCCGGCAAGCTGGCGGCCCAGGCCAGCCAGCAGGCCAAGGCGGGCGATTACGAAGGCGCCGCCAACTCGGTGGAGGAAGCCAACCAGCACGACGCGGACACCGCCCGCCCGGCGGCCATGCAGATCCGCGACCAGGCCAAGCAGGCCGCGGCCGCCGCCGAGAAGAAACGCGACTTCAAGACCTCCGGTCGCCTGTTCGGGGCCGCCAGGCGCATCGACCGGAATGACCAGGACGCCCACATCGGCGCCAACAACGCCGTGTCCTACCAGCAGCGCCAGGACGCCATGGTCGCCAAGCAAAAGGAACTGGCCGGCCACATCGCCCGGGGCGACTGGCACCTGGCGGAAACCAGCCAGGCCGAGCTGAAGATCATCGATGAAGGCCTGCCCGGCGGCCTCACGCCGGAGACCCGCGACCTGATCAAGCGCTACCAGGATGGCCAGGCCGCCTACACCCGCCAGGTGGATGCCAAGCGCAAGGACATCGCCGCCGACCTCCAGGCCAAGCGCTACGACGGTGCCCGCGCCAAGCTGGCGGCCCTGCGCCAGACCCATTTGATCCCGGCGGACGAGGACTGGGCCCGGGGCATTGCCCAGGTGATCGACCAGGCCGAGGCGGAAAGCCGAAGCAAGACCGGCGCGGGCGCGAACAGCGGCGCGGGCGTCAGCGCCATCGCCGGCAAGGTAAGCGGCAAATGGCGCAGCAGCGAGGGCGAGGTGATCCTGGTCCAGAGCGGACGCGATGTTAAGGGCAGCTATACCAGCGACGGCGGCGAGATCGTCGGCGAGATGAACGGCAACGTGCTGGAGGGCTACTGGATCGAGAACGGTTCCTCGGAGCGCTGTGCCACGGCGAAGAACGGTCGACACCACTGGGGCCGCATCCGCTGGACCTTCGAAGGCGGCAAGTTCACCGGCAACTGGAGCTACTGCGACAAGCCTGTGGCGGGCGGCGGCGGCTGGAACGGCGAGCGGAGCGGCGACGTGCCCCCCGGCTACGCTGCTCCAGCCAGCTCTTCCTCCAGCTCATCCGCCGGCACGGCGGTGGCCGGCGGCAAATCGGCCGGCGCCACATCCAATGAGGAATGGGCCGTGGTGGAAACCACCCCCGGCATGTACCGCCTGGAGCGTTCCGCGAGCGAGGCCAGCGTCGCGCGCCAGGCCAACAATCCCGGCGGTCTCCAGTACGCGGGGCTGCGCCTGAACCGGGGCCTGCCCGCCTCCGGCGACTTCTCGGCCCAGGTCGGTTTCGCCGACGCGCGCATCGACGGCGGCCTCAACCAGATCGAACTGCAGGCCACCTTCGCCGACGGCAGCATCTTCTACGTGGTGCGGGACCGGGAACGCGGCGGCAGCCACATCTGGGCGCCCAACCTCCAGGGCGATGCGCCCTGTGGCAAGGCCGGCGTCCTGCGCATGGAGCGGCGCGGCGAAACCGTCACCGGCTATTGCGACGGCCGCGCCATCTGGTCCGCGCCGCGCAAGGCCGCCCTCACCCGGCTGCAATTCGTGCTGCAGAACAACGCCACCAACGACCCCATCTCGGTGACCTTCCGGGATTGGCGTTTCAGCGCGGCGGCCGGGGCTGCCACGTCCACCCCGGCGGCGACTTCAACCACCGCCAATGCCGGCGGCCTGGCCGGCACCTGGGCGATCAACGCCAACGGCTATACCGGCAAGCTGGAATTGAGCGAAGCCGGCGGACGCCTGTCCGGCCGGGTCTGGTTCGACGCCCACCGGGTCTGGGAAGACCTGCGCGACTTCAGCTTCGATGGCCGTACCCTGCGCTTCCTGCGCCCCGGGCCCAACCAGCGCTACACGGGGACCTACTCGGGCGACCAGGTGCGCGGCAGCTTCGACGGCGGCGGCACCTGGAACTGGTCCATGACCCGGACCGGCGCCACGGTGGCGCCTGCCGGCAGCCCGCGCGTCGCCGAATTCGCCTGGCTCGGCATGGACGAGGATCGGGTCGGCGACTGGGGCAACGGCAAGCCAAACGGCACCAGGGACGGCCATTTCCGCCTCACCCTGGATGCCCCGGGCAAGTTCGCGCTGACCAGCCTGTCGGTCTGGAGCGCCAACGAGAAGGGCGAGAAGGCGGGCGGCCAGATCTGGCACACGAGGAACGGCAACAACTGGATGCTGGGCGTGTTCCGCGACGGCCGCCAGCTCAACGCCAGCCACGTGGCCAGCCTGGGCGAATTCCCGAGCCGGGTCAGCCTGGACCTCTACGCCAACAGTTCCGGCTGGTTCAACCCGGGGCAATGGTTCCTGCTGGAAGTGGAAGGCGCCGACGGCAAGGTGGCGCGCCAGACCCTGCGCCTGGGCGATGCGCCCCAATCCGGCGCCGCCGGGCGGGTCAACCTGGCGCTCGGCAAGCCGGCCAGCCAGAGCAGCACCTCGGAATGGTCGCGCGCCAACGACGCCCAGGGCGCCGTGGACGGCGTCATCAACGGCGGCTACGCCTTCCACACCGGCAACCAGGCCAACCCCTGGTGGCAGGTGGACCTGGGCGCGCCCTATCGGCTCAGCGAGGTCCGCCTGTACAACCGGCTCGATTGCTGCGGCGAGCGGGCCCGCACCGTGCAGATCCTGCTGTCCGAAGACGGTCGCGCCTGGCGCACGGCCTACCGCCACAATGGCTCGGTGTTCGGTGGCAAGGACGGCAAACCCCTCGTGGTGAGCCTGAACGGCGAGACGGCCCGCCACGTGCGCCTGCGGTTGAACGAGCCCAACTGGTTCCACCTGGACGAGGTGGAGGTCATGGGATGGGGCGAGGCATCGAATCCTCCCATCGACGGCGGTCGCGACACCACCTATCAGGATGGGGGCCGCGACTACACCTACCGGGACCAGGCGGCTCAGAACCCGGCCGCCGCGCCCTCCACCACCAGCGATGCGCAACCCCTGGAGGAGGCGGGCCAGCAGCTCATGGATGCGGTGAAGGACCTGAAGAACCTGTTCAAGTGGTGACATGAACACCGCCGGCCGCCGCACCTCCTTTCCCTGGTGGCTGGCGGTGGCCGCCGGCCTGGCCTATCTCAATGCCCTGGAAGCGTCCTTCCAGTTCGACGATTTCCGCGTCATCGTCGACAACCCGAAGGCCCATGGCCTGGAAGCCTGGTGGGCGGCCATGCCGGGCATCCGGCCCCTGCTCAAGCTGTCCTACGCCCTGAACTGGTCGGTTACCCCCGCCGCCTTCGGCTTTCATGCCGTCAACGTGCTGCTGCATCTGGCCAACGTGGGGCTGGTGTGGCGCCTGTGCGCCCACTTCCCCCTTCCCCGCGCCTGGGATGAAGGTCACGGCGAGCGGGTCCGCCTGGTCACCACCCTCCTGTTCGCCCTGCATCCCATCCAGACCGAGACGGTGACCTACATCAGCGGCCGTTCCATGGGCCTGATGGCCCTGTTCGGACTGGCCGCCCTGCTGGCCTGGCTGGAGGCCGGACGGCACCGGTGGCCGCTTGCCTGGCGCGGCCTGTCCCTGGTCCTGTTCGCCGCCGCCGTGGCCATCAAGGAGGTGGCGCTGGTCCTGCCCCTGGCGCTGTTCCTGTTTCATCCCTCCGTGGCCGCCACCCGCCTCATCCGGCCCCCATTGACCGTGGGCGTCCTCCTGGCAGGGCTCCTGGGGCTGCTCTGGCTGCTCGGCTATGGCTATCTCCTCAGCGCGCCTCCGCCCCGCGGCCTGTCCGCCAACCTGGCCTCGGAAACCCACGCCCTGTTCTATCTGCTCGGCCAACTGTTCCAGCCCCACGCGCTCAATATCGATCCCGACCTGCCGGAATACTCCGGCTGGTCGCCCACGCCAACGCTGGAAGCCACGGCCCTGATCGCATTGCTGGCCTATGCCTGGAGCGCCCGACGGCGTCTTCCCTGGCTGTTCTTTGGCCTGGCCTGGTGGCTGCTCCTGCTGCTGCCCACCCACAGCCTGATTCCCCGCGTCGACCTGGCCAGCGAGCGGCATTTCTATCTCGCCGCCCTGGGGCTTTACTGGATCGCCGGGGTCGCCCTGGCCGGCCTGCCGGCATTGCGCCCCACAACGCGCTGGATCGGCATGGTGGCCGGCCTGACCCTCCTCGGCATGCTGTTCACGACACTGCGCAACGCGGATTACCGGGACGAAATCAGTCTCTGGCGCGCCACCGCCGCCCGCTCGCCCGGCAAGGCCCGGGTCTGGAACAACCTGGGCTATGCCCATGCCCTGGCCGGCCAGGCGGAACCGGCCCGCGCGGCCTTCCGGGAGGCCCTGCGCCTGGATCCCCGGCATGATCGCGCCGCGCGAAACCTGCGCGCGCTCAACGAGGGGGCCTTCTCCCGCCACCCATCGCCGGGTTATCCAACTGTTCCGCCCCCCATCGACCGGAGTCCGCCATGAGCACCAAGATGAGTAGCAGGGAAAAAATCGTCTGGGAAACCGATCTGCGCCTGTTCAGCCCAGAGATGTTCAAGGGCTGGAGCCTGGCCATGGTGGCCACCTGGGTGGTGATGATGCTGATCCTGGGCATCGTCTTCCTGGCCCAGGGCGAAACGGACGCCCTGGCGGACATGGCCCTGGTGTTCCTGGCCGTGGTGGCCGGCCTGTGGGTGCTCGGCTTCCTGGTCATGGCGGTATTGTTCCGGGGCAAGTTCCGGGTGCGCTATACCGCCTCGGAAACCGGCATCCTGATGGAAACCCTGGATACGGTGGCCAAAAAATCCAACCGGCTGGCCATCGTCCTGGGCGCGCTTTCCGGCAAGCCGGGCCTGCTGGGCGCCGGCCTGATCGGCCGTTCGCGCGAGGCGGAAGCGGTGGAATGGGACGGCGCGTTCCGGGCCGTTCAGCGTCCGGAACGGCATCTCATCGTGTTCAAGGGTCCCTGGCGCAGCCTGATGCTGGTGCAATGCCTGGAAGACAACTATGCCCGGGTGGCCGCGCTGGTCGAGCGGGAAATGGGCCGCCACGACACGGCAAAAAGGATTCCCGGCAAATCCCCGCTGCCCGCCTACCTGGGCCGCACCGCGCTGGTGGCGCTGGCCAGCTTTCCCATCTTCGCCCTGCACGAGGAATACGACCTGGACGTGTTCCTGCCCCTGCTCATGTTCTGCTTCGCCCTGGCCACGGTCTGGCTGATTCCCCTGTTCGGCTGGGTGGTGATGGGCAGCCTCGGCCTGATCGCCTTCACGCTTGCCGGCCGGCTGATGGAGGCGGTTCCTTCCTATTTCAGGCCGGGCGAAAGTTTCACCCGCTTCGCGGTGATGGGGTCGGAGGATTGGCTGCTGCTGGGCCTGGCCGGCCTGGGCGCGGCCTGGCTGATCCGGTTGTCGGTGGGCGCCCTGCGCGGCCGCATCCAGTCCGCCCTCACCGCGGACTGGGGAAACATGGGCGCAGGCTGAGCCCATTGACGGAATATTGACGGGATGCATGGCGGTTCGCCGGCCGGGCAGCGGCCTGTTCGGCCGGAGGCCGCATGGATGCTTGCTTTCAGGCCTGCTGATGGTCCGGCATGGGGCTTGCAAGGTCATGGTGGAGAAAACGGAGGACACCATGACCCTGACCCTGACCCCCAGCCTGACGATTCGCATCCGACGCGCCGCCGACAACGCCTCGCGGGTCATCCACACCCACACGCGGCGACTGTCCATCACCAGCCTGTCCTTCCTGAAGATGGAAGTGATGGTGTTCAAGTACCACGGCAAGTAAGCGCCCGGTGAAACCGCCTCCGGTCAGACCGGAATGACCAGCATCGCCGCCAGTCCGCCGCCTTCCCGGTCGGCCAGTTCGATACGCCAGCCGTAGGCATCCGCCAGCTGGCGCACGATGGCCAGCCCCAGCCCGCTGCCGCCCTCCTCCCGGCTGCGGGAACCCTCCAGACGATAGAACGGGCGGAATACCGCCTCCCTTTGTGCCGCCGGGATGCCCGGCCCCCGATCCAGCACGCCGACGCGGATTTCCTTCCCGCCGCATGACAGGCTCAGTCCCACCGGCGCGTCACCGCCGTAGCGGCGGGCGTTGTCCAGCAGATTGCCCACCACCCGCCGGAAGGCCGCCTCGCCGATGCGCGCGGGACACGGCGGGCCCGGCGTCCACTCCACCGGCCCCAGCCGGGAGGCCTGGTCGGCCAGTTCGCCCACCAGGCGGTTCAGGTCCCCATCGGCCAACTCGTCCAGCTTGAGGGCGCGGGCGAAGGCCAGCATGTCGGTGATGAGCCGGTTCATCTCGTCCAGGTCCCGTTCCATGCGGGCCACCAGGGTTCCATCGGCCCCCTCCAGCATGGACAGGGCCAGCTTGAGGCGGGTGATGGGCGTGCGCAGGTCGTGGGAGATGCCGGACAGCAGCACCGTGCGATTTTCCAGCAGGGCGCGAACCTCGTCGGCCATGCGGTTGAAGGCGACGGTCAGGTCGCGGATTTCGCTGGCGCCGGTTTCCGGCAGCCGCTCCGGATCGCGGCCCTTGCCGATTTCCCCGGCCTTTTCCGCCAGGCCGCGCAGGCGCCGACTGGATTGGCGGGCCATGACCAGGGCCGTGACGACCGTCAGGGCCGCGCCGAGCAGGAACACGCCTATGGCCGCCAGGGGCGCCTCCAGGGCGTAGCGCTGACGGTCGTAGCCCACCCGCAACAACTTGTCCGATACCCGGATTTCCAGCCAGTCCCAGCCCGGGTCCGGCCCGTGCTTGAGATCGATGTCCTGGCCGGAACGCCGGCTCAGGGCGGACTCGATCAATTCCGCGAAATACCCTGTGTCGGCGGACCGCTCCAGGCGTTTCCGGGCCTCCCCCAGCTCCAGGTTGTGCCGGAACAACAGCTCCATCTCGTAATCGGCCCGGGTTTGCGGCGGCAACTCCACCCAGGTCTGGGCCGCCAGGATGATCTTGGCCGCCAGGTCGTCGGCGGAACGTTCCGCCAGGGGCCGGATCACCATGCTCCAGACCACGGCGAAGGCCAGGGCCTCGAACACCAGGAAGGCCGCCAGCAGGGCGGCGGCGGTGCGACCGAACAGGGTTTGCGGCAGGAATCTCAAACGGCCTTGCCCTTGGGCGAGAACAGGTAACCCTGGCCCCAGACGGTGCGGATGTAGACCGGATTCGCCGGGTCATCCTCCAGCTTCTTGCGCAGGCGGGTGACGCGCACGTCGATGGAGCGGTCGAAGGGATCGCGCTCGTAGCCCTTCAGCCAATCCATGATCTGATCCCGGGACAGGGCCCGGTTGGGGTGCTCGACGAACAGTTTAAGCAGCGTGAATTCGGCCTGGGTCAGGGCGATCTCGGCGCCGTCCCGCGCCAGGCTCTGGGCCGCCAGATCCAGGGCGAAGGGGCCGAAGCGGACCACCTCGCCGCCCTCCGCGTCCGGTCTCGCCGCCGCGTTGCCCCGCCGCAGCACCGCCCGGATGCGGGCCAGCAACTCCCGCGGATTGAAGGGTTTGGCCAGGTAGTCGTCCGCGCCCACCTCCAGGCCGACGATGCGATCGATGTCCTCGCCCCGGGCCGACAGCATGATCACCGGCACGTCCCGGGCCGACTTGACCCGCCGGGTCAAGGCCAGCCCGTCCTCGCCCGGCATCATCAGGTCCATGACGATGAGATCGGGCTGGAAGGCGGCGAGCCGCTCGTCCATCTCCCGGCCATCCCGCGCCGTGGCCACGCTCATGCCCTGCTTGGCCAGATAATCCGCCAACAGATCGCGGATGCCCGCGTCGTCATCCACCACCAGCACCTGGGGGTTGTCGCTCACAGCCTTGCCTCCGAAACACTCTGTTACAAATTTATCCGATGCGGACACCCGCGTGTTACCGCCCCCGACTAGCATGGGAAGCGCAACAAGGAGATGCGAATGAAACCCCGCCACCGACCCGGTACGAAACTGCTGATGGCCCTGCTCCTGGCCCTGGCCGCCACGCCGGCCTCGGCGAGCGAGCATGCCTACGTCCAGTTCGGCGCCGCCCTCGGCAAGATAGCGCAATTCAGCCCGGAAGAGCGTCGCGCCCTGCGCGAGCGTTGGGAACAGGCGGGCCCCGAGGAGCGCCTGCGCCTGCGCCGGGAGTTCCTGGATCGCCAGGAGCGCATGCGCCAGATGCCTTTCGAGAGCCGCGGGGAAATGGCCGAGAAGAAACTCCCGCCCACCGAGCGGGATCGCGCGCGAGGCGACCGCGACAGCCGGGGTCAACGGGGTGGCTACAACGATGAGGGCAGCTTCGGCACCGGCTTCGAGCGTCGCCGCTTCGAGGAAGAACGCTTCGCGCCTCCGGCCCCCATGCCCAATCCGGGTGATTTTTTCGGCCGCCGCCACAACCGCGACGGCGATCGTCCGTAGCCGAAGCGCTCCGGCCCTGGCGCCGTATTTGAAGCCCGGGGGCCATGCGGTTACAGTGCGCCCTTTTCGAGAAAGCCCGTAAGGCGTGCGAAACCGCTTCATCATCCGCCTGGCGCTGCTGGCCGCGCTGGCGGCTTCCCCCGCCTTCGCCTCCGTCGAGACGAGCTACCAGGCCGCCCGCGAGGCCTTCAACAAGGGGCGCATGGATCGTTTCCATGCCCATGCCGCAAAGGTTCCACAGGATCACCTGCTGGCACCCTATATCCAGTACTGGCGGCTGAAATCCAACTCACCCACTGTCGAGGATCAGCTGGCGTTCATCGAGCGCTATCCGGATACCCAGCTCTCCGACCGCGTCCGCGCCGATCTCGCCCGGCTGTTCGGCCAGGGTGAGAACTGGCCCGCCTTCCGGCAACAGTTTCAGGCCCTGGTGAAGCCCGACCAGGAACTCCAGTGTTTCGAGGTACGCGCCCGGCTGAGCGAGGGCCGGCAGGAGGCGGGCAAGGACGGCATCGCCCTGTGGCGCACGTCCCGCGACCTGCCCTCCGCCTGCGACCCCTTGTTCGCGGCGCTCGCGGAGCGCGGCATCCTCACGCTGGAGGAACGCTTCATCCGCCTGCGCCTGGCCCTGGATACCGGCAACCTGCGCCTGGCCCGGGAACTGAACGCCCGCTTGCCCGAGGAACAGGGCATGGACGCGGATGCCCTCGACCGCGGACAGAAGGGCGACGAAAAATTGCTGGCGACACCCATGGAACGCCGTGGCCAGCGCGAAGCCGCCCTCCACGCGCTGACCCAGATCGCCAGGAACGACCCGGCCCAGGCCGCCAGGCTATGGGAACAGCACCAGGCCGCGTTTCCCGAGAGCGAGCAGCATTACGGCTGGGGGCAGATCGGCCTGCACGCCGCCCGTCGCCACGATCCGCAAGCCCTGGCCTGGTTCGCCAGGGCCGGAACGTCGCGCACCGAACCCCAGCTGCTGTGGAAGACCCGCGCCAGCCTGCGGGCCGGCAACTGGCTGGAGGCCTACCGCACCATCCTGTCCATGCCGGAGGCGCTCCAGGAGGAGCCGGTATGGCGCTACTGGAAGGCGCGCGCCCTGAAAGCCATGAACGCGGCGTTTCCCGCCAACGTGCTGTTCGCCAGGCTGTCGCGGGAAATCCATTATTACGGCCTGCTGGCGGAGGAGGAATTGCCGGCGAAACTGGAAGCGAGACCCCTTGGCTACAAGGTCACCCCGGATGACCTCAAGGCGGCGGAGTCCCTGCCCGCGCTCCAGCGCGCCTTGCTGCTGCGCAAGCTGGGCGACACCGGCAACGCGGTGGCGGAATGGAACCGGGCCCTGGGCGGCCTGGAAGACCGCCTGCTCCTGGCGGCGGCGGAACTGGCCCGCCGCGAGAGCTGGTACGACCGGGCCATCTACACGGCGGAAAGAACGCGGGAAACACACGACTTCGACCTGCGCTATCTGGCGCCGTACCGGGATCTGGCCACCGCCTATGCCCAGGACAACGGCCTGGATGAGGCCTGGGTCTACGGTCTGATGCGCCAGGAGTCCCGCTTCGTGGATTACGCCCGCTCGGTGGCCGGGGCCCAGGGCCTGATGCAGATCATGCCGGCCACGGCCAAGTGGATCGCGCGGCAAATGGGCCTGAAGAAGAACGCCCACAAGGAGGTCGCCAAGCCGGAAACCAATATCCGCTTCGGCACCTACTACCTGAAACGCATCTTCGACAGCCTCGACCAATCGGTGGTCCTGGCCACCGCCGGCTACAACGCCGGGCCTGGGCGCGCCCGCGGGTGGCAGGCGGAGACCCCCCTGGAGGGGGCCATCTACGTGGAAAGCATTCCCTTCGCGGAAACCCGGGAATACGTCAAGAAGGTACAGGCCAACGCCATGTTCTATCGCGACCGTTTTGGGGGCGCATCCCAATCGCTCAAGGATCGGCTCGGCGTCATTCCCGCCCGGAAGATCAAGATTACGGCCGACCAGGAGGAAACGGCGCCGCTCGCTGAATAAGTGCCCGGCCCTAGGAGCCTGTCGGACTTAAAGGTAATCGGCTGCAAAAATGGCGGAACGGTCCATTTTTCGCCGCTTTCTTGGGCAATAGAACGACTATTGCCCGGCGAAATCGTCAAACACTGTCCTCGTTCGGCCTTTTTTTCGCTTCGATTCTTCAAGTCCGACAGGCTCCTAGCCAGAGGTTGGGGCGGGCGGCGCGACGGGCGTTAGAATGAACCCGTTCACAGCCCTCCCAGCTCATCATGGCCATCAAGACAGTCTGCGTTCTCGGCGGTGGCGGTTTCGTCGGCCACCATCTCGTCACCCTGCTCGCTTCCCGGGGCTTCCGGGTGCGCGTTCCCGCCCGGCGTCGCGAGGACGCCAAGGATCTCCTGGTCCTGCCCGGCGTCGAGGTCCTCGAGGCGGATATCCACGATCCGGCCACCCTGCGCTCCCTGCTCGACGGCATGGAGGCGGTGGTCAACCTGGTGGGCATCCTGCACGAGACCGCCTCCGGCGCCGCCGAATCCGACAAGACCCGCCGGGGCGGCTTCCGCCAGGCCCATGTGGAATTGCCGCGCAAGGTCGTCGCCGCCTGTCGCGAGGCCGGCGTCGGCCGCCTGTTGCACATGAGCGCCCTGGGCGCCGATGCCCACTCCCAAAGTGCCTATCAGCGTTCCAAGGCCGAGGGCGAGTCCCTGGTGCTGGGGGCCGGGGATGACAGCTGGCGGTGACGGTATTTCGGCCTTCGGTGATCTTCGGGCCGGGCGACAGTTTCCTCACCCTGTTCGCGGGCCTGCTCCGGTTCGCCCCGGCGGTGCCCCTGGCCGGCGCCGCCGCCCGTTTCCAGCCGATCTACGTGGCCGACGTGGCACGCGCCTTCGCCGATGCCCTGGACAAGCCGGAAACCTTCGGCCAGGCCTACAACCTGTGCGGTCCCAGGGTCTACACCCTGGAAGAACTCGTGCAATTGACGGCCAAGACCCTGGGCATGCGCCGCTTCGTCCTGCCCCTGGGCCGGGACGCCTCCCTCCTGTTCGCCCGTCTCATGGAATTGAAGCCCGGCGCCAAGATCATGACCCGGGACAACCACTACGCCATGCTCACCGACAATGTCTGCGCCGAGGGGCATCCCGTCATGTTCGGCAAGCCCACGCCCCTGGAAAGCGTGATCGGCTATCTCCGCGAGGCCCATCCGCGCGGGCATTACCACGGCTTCCGACGCGGGGCGGGACGCTGATCCGCCCATGATCCCGGGATGATCTTCCCGCCCCACATCCGGGTGTATGTGGTCGGCGGCGCCGTGCGCGACCGCTTGCTGGGGCTGGCCGTGCGGGATCGGGATCACGTGGTGGTGGGGGCGACGCCGGAGGACATGGCGCGCCTTGGCTTCCGGCCGGTGGGGAAGGACTTCCCGGTATTCCTCCACCCCGAAACCGGGGAGGAATACGCCCTGGCCCGCACGGAGCGGAAAACCGCCCGGGGCTACACGGGCTTCGCGGTTCACGCCGCTCCGGACGTGAGCCTGGAGGAGGACCTGAAGCGCCGCGATCTCACCATCAACGCCATGGCGGAGACCGAGGACGGCGAAATCATCGATCCCCACGGCGGCCGCGCCGACCTGGAAGCCCGCTTGCTGCGCCATGTCTCCCGGTCCTTCGTGGAGGACCCGGTGCGCATCTTGCGGGTGGCCCGCTTTGCCGCCCGCTTCGGCGAGTTCGCCGTGGCCCCGGAGACCCTCGTCCTCATGAGAAGCATGGTGGACGACGGCGAGGTGGATGCCCTGGTGCCGGAGCGGGTCTGGCAGGAGTTGGCGCGGGGCCTGATGGAGGCGACGCCTTCCCGGATGTTCCTGGTGCTGCGGGCGTGCGGCGCGCTCGCCAGGCTGCTGCCCGAACTGGACCGGCTGTTCGGCGTGCCCCAGCCCGTCAAGCATCATCCGGAGGTGGATACCGGCATCCACACCATGCGGGTGGTGGACGAGGCCGCCGCCCGGGGACTCGCGCTGCCCGAGCGCTGGGCCGCCTTGCTGCACGACCTGGGCAAGGGCGCCACGCCGGCCGAATTCTGGCCCCGCCACCATGGCCACGAAGGGCGCGGCGTCGCCCTGGTACAGGCCGCCTGCGAGCGCCTGCGGGCGCCGTCGGAATGCCGCGATCTCGCCGTGCTGGTGGCGCGGGACCATGGCAACGCCCACCGCGCCCTGGAACTGCGCCCCGCCACCCTGGTGGAACTCCTGGAACGGCTGGACGCCTTTCGCCGTCCGGAACGGTTCGAGGCGTTCCTGTCCGCCTGCGCCGCCGATTTTCGCGGCCGACCGGGCCACGAAAACCTGCCCTATCCCCAGGCCGACCGCCTGCGTGGGGCCTTGCTGGCAGCCCGCGGCGTGGATGCGGGCGGCATCGCCCGGAGCGCGCGGCCAGCGGATATTCCCCGCGCCATCCGCGCCGCGCGCGTGGCGGCCGTGGCGGACAGCCTGGAAGTAAAACCATGAATTCGGATCTCCACCGCCTGTTCCCGGCCCTGGCCCGGCTGCCCGAGGCCCTGGCGCGGGAAGTCGAACGCCAGTCCACCCAGATGAACGTCCCGGGCGGCACCCTGCTGTTCGACGCCGGCGCGGCCTGCCAGGCCCTGCCCCTGGTTCTGGACGGCCGCGTCAAGGTCAGCAAGCGGGCGGATAACGGCCGCGAGATTCGCCTGTACAGCGTGCATCCGGGGGAGCTTTGCATCGTCACGGTGAGCTGCCTGCTGGGCGGCGAACCGTATCCCGCCACCGGCGTCGCGGAAACCGCCCTCTCCGCCGTGGCTCTGCCGCGCGCGCTGATCCTGCGCCTGATGGCGGAACACCCGCCGTTCCGGGAAATGGCCTTCAATCTGTTCGCCGAACGCCTCACCGGCCTCATGCAACTGGTGGAGGAAGTCGCCTTTCGCAAGCTGGACCGGCGCCTTGCCGCGTGGCTCCTGAGCCGGGGCCCCACCATCGCGACCTCCCATCAGGCCATCGCGGACGAACTCGGCAGCGTGCGGGAAATCGTGTCCCGCCTGCTCAAGCAGTTCGAGGAACAGGATTGGGTGCGACTGGGACGGGAACGGGTCGAACTGCTCGACCCGGATGGGCTGCGGCGCCAGGCAGCGGGCAACTGAGCGGAAGCGAGCGGGGAGCGGGTCAGCAGTCCGGCGGGACGATGCCGTTGCGGATGGCGAACCGGGTCAGGCTCGCCACGTCATGGATGTTGAGGCGCTGCATGAGTTGGGCCCGGTGGCTTTCCACCGTTTTCACGCTGACGTGCAACTGGACCGCGATCTCCCGGGTGGCATAGCCCCGGGCGATGAGGTGCAGGATCTCCCGCTGGCGGGGGGTGAGGCGATAGTCGCCGCGTGCCGTCGGGCCGGGCTCGTCGGTGCGCAGCACGTCCTCGATGATGCTGACCGCCTCCTTGAGGTTGTTCAACACGGAACGGTGCTTTTCCTTGGCCTGCCGCAGGGCATCCAGGGCGTGTTTCTGGGAGGTGACGTCGGTGCAATACCCGATGAAGCCCAGCAACTCGTCCTTGTCGTTGTAGTAAGGACGCCCGGTCTTCATGAACCAGCGGTAGCGGCCATCCTTGCGGCGCAAGCGGCATTCCAGACTGAATGGCTGCAGGGTCTTGATGGCCTGGCTGATCTGTTCCGGCCAGGCCGCCGCATCGTCGGGATGCATGGCGGCGAGCCAGCCGGAGCCGAGGCATTCCTCCAGCGAGCGGCCGGTGACTTCCCGCCAGGCGCTGTTGACATGCCTGCACTGGGCATCCTGGCCGGCCACCCATACCATGGCCGGTACCCAATCCATGGCCTTCACCATATCCTGGGTCAATTCCGTATCTGGCGCGTGGCTTCTCATCTCATCCGTACTCCCAGCTGACAACAGCCGATTCCGACATCCGGAAAACGCCGTAGCTTAAGTAGGAATACCCGGCTGTTAAATCGGGAAAAACCTGATATTGATATCCGGTAACGCCTGGATGCGGGGGATATCACCCTGACCTTGAATGTTTTGCCGCGAAAAAAAGCTATATATGACTAAATTAGTCCAGAATTATCATCATGGATAGCAGCAAATGATCGACAGCGCGGAACACCCCATGGTCCGGCAGCCAATCTCGATCGCGGGTTATGGAACTTTTGTCACTGAGCGCGGAATGTTCCGCCGGCTAAGCTTCCGCCAAGCTTCGGAACAGGGTGTTCCGGAGAAACGGTAGTTGGATCAACTTGATTGGAGGATGGTCATGAAAGCGAACGTTGGCGGTATCGATCGCACTCTGCGTATTCTGGTGGGGCTGGCCCTGATCGTTTGGGCGGTAATCGGAGGCCCGGTCTGGGCCTGGATCGGCGTGGTGCCCCTCGCCACAGGGCTGTTCAAATTCTGTCCGTTCTACCCGCTGCTGGGCATGAACACCTGCCCTCTGGACAAGTAAGCGGGCAAGACCGGGAAAACAACGCCCCCGTACGGGGGCGTTGTCATTTCAGGAACAGGCGATAGGCCGGGTTGCGGGATTCATTCCAGTAGCGGTAGCCCAGGCCATCCAGGAACTTCTGGAACGCCGTCTTCTGGTTCGCGGGCACCTGGATGCCCACCAGCACCCGGCCATAGTCGGCGCCGTGGTTGCGGTAGTGGAACAGGCTGATGTTCCAGGCGTGGCTCATGCTGTTGAGGAATTTCATCAGGGCGCCGGGCCGTTCCGGAAACTCGAAACGGTAGAGCACTTCATTCTCGGCCTGGGCGCGGCCACCCACCAGATGGCGGATGTGCAACTTGGCCATCTCGTTGTCGGACAGGTCCAGCACCGGCAACTGGTGCTTTTCCAGGGACACCAGCAACTTGTCCACCTCGGCCCGGTTGTGGACCTGGAGGCCGACGAAGACATGGGCTTCGGCGGGATCGGAGAACCGGTAGTTGAACTCGGTGATCACCCGGCCGCCGATCAAAGTGCAGAAGGACTTGAAGCTGCCGGGCTTCTCGGGGATGGTCACCGCCAGCACCGCTTCCCGCTTCTCGCCCAGTTCCGCCCGTTCCGCCACGAAGCGCAGGCGGTCGAAGTTCATGTTGGCGCCGGAGGCGATGGCCACCAGGTTCCTGTTCCTCGCCTTCTCCCGCGCCGCCCAGACCTTGGCGCCGGCCACGCCCAGGGCGCCGGCGGGCTCCAGGATGGAACGGGTGTCCTCGAACACGTCCTTGATGGCGGCGCAGATGGCGTCGTTGTCCACCCGGATCACCTCATCCACGTATTGCTGGCAAAGGCGGAAGGTTTCCTCGCCCACCTGCTTCACCGCCACGCCGTCGGCGAAGATGCCCACCTGGGGCAGGACGATGCGCTCCTTCTTGCACAGGGAGCGGGCCATGGCGTCGGCCTCTTCCGGTTCCACCCCGATGATCCTGACTTCCGGGCGCAGGCGCTTGATGTAGGCGGCGATGCCGGCGATCAGGCCGCCACCGCCCACCGGCACGAACACAGCGTCGATGGGCGCGCGCGACTGGCGCAGCAATTCCATGCCGATGGTGCCCTGGCCGGCGATCACATCGGGATCGTCGTAGGGATGGACGAAGGTCTTCTTCTCGGCCCGGGCGATCTCCCTTGCCGTGCTTGTAGGCGTCGTCGTAGGAGTCGCCGTGCAGGACCACGGTGGCGCCCCGCTTGGCCACCGCGTCCACCTTGATGGCCGGCGTGGTGGCGGGCATGACGATGGTGGCTTCGCAGCCGAGAACCTGGGCCGAGAGGGCCACGCCCTGGGCATGGTTGCCGGCGGAGGCCGCCACCACGCCGCGCTTCAACTGGGCGCGGGTCAGCCCGACCATCTTGTTGTAGGCGCCGCGCAACTTGAAGGAGAACACCGGCTGCATGTCCTCGCGCTTCAGCAACAACGTGTTGCCGAGCCGCCGGGACAGATTCGGCGCCTCTTCCAGGGGTGACTCGATGGCCACGTCGTAGACGCGGGCGAGCAGGATGCGCTCGAGATAATCAGTCATGCTTCGCGTTTGATGGGGGCGATAAAGGCCGCTATTCTCGGGGTTTCCGACCAAACGACAAAGCGAATCGCGCCATGATGACCCAAGATGAAATGAAGCAAGCCACGGCCCGCGCCGCCATCCAGTACGTTCCCGCCGGCATCATCGGCGTCGGCACCGGCTCCACGGCCAATTTCTTCATCGACGCTTTAGCCGACGTCAAGGGCCGCATCGACGGCGCCGTGGCCTCCAGCGTGGCCACCGCCGAACGCCTCAAGAAGCACGGCATCCGCGTCATCGACCTGAACGAGGCCGGCGAGATGGAGGTCTACGTGGACGGCGCCGACGAGATCACCCGCCACATGGCCATGATCAAGGGCGGCGGCGGCGCTCTGACGCGGGAAAAGATCGTCGCCGCCTGCGCCAAGAAGTTCGTCTGCATCGCCGACCAGAGCAAGCTGGTGGACGTGCTGGGCAAATTCCCGCTGCCGGTGGAAGTCATCCCCATGGCCCGCTCCTACGTGGCCCGGCAACTGGTGAAACTGGGCGGCAACCCGGTGCTGCGCGCCGGCTTCACCACCGACAACGGCAACGTCATCCTGGACGTGCACGGCATGAGCATCCTGGACCCGGTGGCCATGGAAGCCGAGATCAACCAGCTCGTCGGCGTGGTCACCGTGGGTTTGTTCGCCCGGCGCGGCGCGGATGTGTTCCTCATGGGCACGCCGGACGGGGTACAGACCCTGACACGCTGATTCTCGAACTGGACGCGGGGCGGTTCAGCCCCGCGGCTCCAGATTGTCGAAGGTGTCCTGCTCCGCCACCGGCACCTTGTACTTCTCGGTGGCCCATTCCCCCAGGTCGATCATCTTGCAGCGCTCGCCGCAAAACGGGCGCCATGGGTTCTCCGGCCGCCATTCCACGTCCTTGCCGCAGGTGGGGCAAGCCACCACCTTGACTTTCTCTGTCATCGAAGTCTCCAAATAAGAAAAAGCGGCTTGCGCCGCTCTCCCTCACCAGGCCTTGCGGCCACCCTCTCCCCGGAGGAGAGGGGAGGAATGTCAGGTCGAGAAGGAGGAACCGCAGCCGCAGGTGGACACGGCGGTGGGGTTCTTGATCACGAACTGGGCGCCTTCCAGGCCCTCGGTGTAGTCGATCTCGGCGCCCATCATGTACTGCATGCTCATGGGATCGATCAGCAGGGTGACGCCGTTCTTCTGCAGCACCATGTCGTCCTCGTTGGTCACCTCGTCGAAGGTGAAGCCGTACTGGAAGCCGGAGCAGCCGCCGCCGGTGACGAACACGCGCAGTTTCAGGTCGGGGTTGCCTTCCTCCTCGATCAGGGCCTTGACCTTGTTGGCGGCGCTGTCGGTAAAGTTGAAGGGGCTCATTTCAGTCGCGGCATTCATCGCGATACTCCTATGTCAGGTCTGGATGCGGGGATTATTGGCGCCGGGTCGGCGCCCGTCAACCACGGGGTAAGTAAGGCTAAACGGCGGGAAATCAAGGCATTACCGGAATCTGGGTCAGCGCCGTGTTTTCCGGCAGGTCGAACAGGAGGTTCATGTTCTGAACCGCCTGGCCCGCCGCGCCTTTCACCAGGTTGTCGATCACCGACAGAATGACCACGGTGTCTCCACCCTGGGGGCGATGCACGGCGATGCGACACAGGTTCGAGGCCCGCACGGAACGGGTTTCCGGATGGGACTTGGCGGGCAGCACGTCGACAAAATATTCGTTGGCGTAGCGCTGCTCGAACAGGGCTTGCAAATCCACGTCCCTGGTCAGCTTGCAGTAAAGCGTGGCGTGGATGCCACGGATCAGCGGGGTCAGGTGGGGCACGAAGGTCAGCCCCACGCTCATTTCCCCCGCGAAGCCGGCCATGCGGTTAAGGCCCTGGCGGATTTCCGGCCAGTGCCGATGGCCCGGCACCGCATAGGCCTTGAAGGTGTCGGAAGCCTCGGCGAACAGCGCGCCAATCTCGGCCTTGCGCCCGGCGCCAGACACGCCGGACTTGCAGTCGGCCACCATCCAGCCGGTATCCACCACGCCGGCTTCAACCAGGGGCAGGAAGCCAAGCTGCACGGCGGTCGGGTAGCAACCCGGGTTGGCGATCAGGCGGGCGCCCCTGATCTTGTCCCGGTTGATCTCGGGCAGGCCGTAGACCGCTTCCGCCACCAGGTCGGGGCAGGCGTGTTCCATCCCGTACCACCTGGACCACTCGGCGATATCGGTGATGCGGAAGTCGGCGGCCAGGTCGATGACCTTGACCCCGGCATCCAGCAGTTCCCGTGTCTGCTGCATGGCGACGCCGTTGGGGGTGGCGAAGAACACCACGTCACAGGATTTCAGGGGCGCGTCCTCGGGGGTCGAGAACGCCAGGGAAACCCGGCCGCGCAGGGAGGGAAACATGTCCGCCACCGGCATGCCCGCTTCCTTGCGGGAGGTGATGGCGGCGAGTTCCACATTGGGATGCTGGGCCAGAAGCCGCAGAAGTTCGACGCCGGTGTAGCCGGTCCCGCCGACGATGCCTGCCTTGATCATGGAATTGCTCCTTGTGCAAAACAAAAAGCCGCCCATTCGGCGGCTTTTTGCATGAAACCTTGCAAATTAACGCTTGGAGAACTGCTTGCGACGGCGAGCCTTGTGCAGACCGACCTTCTTGCGTTCCACCTCGCGGGCATCGCGGGTCACCAGGCCGGCCTTCTTCAGGCTGCCTTTCAGACCGGCGTCATACTCGATCAGGGCGCGGGTGATGCCATGGCGCACGGCGCCGGCCTGGCCGGTTTCGCCGCCACCGTTGACGTTCACCATGATGTCGAAGTTGGCGTCGCGCTCGGTGAGCTTCAGGGGCTGGCGCACGATCATGCGGCCGGTTTCGCGGGAGAAGTACTCGTCCACGGGCTTGCCGTTGACGACGATCTTGCCGGAGCCGGCTTTCATGAACACGCGAGCCACGGAGCTCTTGCGGCGGCCGGTGCCGTAATAGTAGTTACCGATCATGCTCGGATTCCTCAGATTTCCAGGGATTGGGGCTGCTGCGCGGCGTGGGGATGCTCACCACCGGCGTAGACCTTGAGTTTCTTGATCATGGCGTAGCCCAGGGGACCCTTGGGCAACATGCCTTTCACGGCCTTCTCCAGCGCGCGGCCGGGGAAACGATCCTGCATCTTGCCGAAACTGGTCTCGGAGATGCCGCCCGGGAAGGTGGAGTGGCGATAATACTTCTTGTCCTCGGCCTTGTTGCCGGTGACGCGAATCTTGTCGACGTTGACCACGACGATGAAATCGCCGGTATCCACGTGGGGGGTATAGATGGCCTTGTGCTTGCCGCGCAGGCGGCGGGCGATCTCGGAGGCCAGACGGCCCAGCACCTTGTCGGTGCCGTCCACCAGGTACCAGTCGTGCTGGACCTCGTGGGGCTTGGCGGAAAAGGTTTTCATGTCGCGATCCAAATAGGGGACTACGGAAAAACGCGGATTTTATGGGGCCGATCCCGCGCTGTCAAACCTGGCTTTGAGGTCGGGATGATCGCAAGGATAATTCCCGCATGTCGAATTCCTGGTTGCTCACCAACCTCCTCGCCGCCTTCCTGTTGCCGCCGTTGAACCTGCTGCTGATCGGCGCCACGGGATACTGGCTGCTGGGGCGGAAGCGCAACCTGGGGAAAGCCTTGATCGCCATCGCCCTTGGAGGTTTGTGGCTGCTGTCCACACCACTGATTTCCGCCACATTGCTGGACAGCCTGAAACCTGACCCGGTCGCCCTGACCGGGCGGGAGGCGGATGCCATCATCATCCTGGGTGGCGGCAGCAACCGCGACAGCCTGGAATTCGGCGGCGATACCCTGAACCGGTTTTCCATCGAGCGGGTGCGCTATGGCGCCTGGCTGGCCAAGCGCCTGGGCAAACCGGTCCTGGTGACGGGCGGCGCCCCGGACGGCGGCTCGAAAAGCGAGGCCGAGATCATGGCCACCACCCTGGGCGACGAATACGGCGTGGCGACCGAATGGATGGAACCCCATTCACGCAATACCCGGGAAAACGCCCGCAATACCGCCGATATCCTGGGCAAGGCAGGCATCCAGCGCATTTACCTGGTGACGCATTCCTGGCATCTCAGGCGCGCGATTCCGGAATTCGAGACGGCGGGACTCAAGGTCGTGCCGGCCGGCACCGGATATTTCCTGGAAAGCGCGCCTACCCTCCTCGATTTCCTGCCCAACGGCAAAGCCCTCGATCAGAGCTATCTGGCCATGCACGAATGGATCGGCCTGCTCTGGTACCGCATCCGCGATTAACCCCACCACCTCAGGAGAACCCCCATGAAATCCCGCGTCAAATGGGTCGAAAACGTCTGCTTCATGGCCGAATCGGAAAGCGGCCACGCCATGATCATGGACGGCTCGCCGGACATCGGCGGCCGCAACATGGGGCCGCGCCCCATGGAAATGCTGCTCATGGGCGCCGGCGGCTGCACCTCGGTGGACGTCATCATGATCATGAAGAAAAGCCGTCAGGACGTGACCGGCTGCGAGGTGGAAGTCTCCGCCGAGCGGGCCACCGACCACCCCAAGGTATTCACGAAGATTCACATGCGCTTCACCGTGCGCGGCCGAAACCTGAAGCCGGACATCGTGGAACGGGCCATCAAGCTGTCCGCCGAGAAGTACTGCTCGGCCAGCATCATCCTGGGCAAGACCGCCGAGATGAGCCACGACTTCGAGATCATCGAGGAGCCGACGCCGGCTCCGGCCTGACCCTCGGGCGGGATCAGGCAGTTTCCGCCGCCTCCAGCCATTCCAGGGCGATGGCCGGCTCGTCGAACACGCGCAGTTCCGCGTCCACGAACAGCCGGTTCATCCAGGCGGCCCAGACCATCCACTCGTCGCCGGTCACCACGGCGATCTTGCGGAAGTCGTAGCGATGCTGGCGCGAGAACTTGATCTCCTCCCAGGCCACATCCAGGGTGTAGCGCACCATGTCGCGCAAATCCATGAGCAGGTTCACGCCGCCCTGGAACTGGATGTCGTGCTCCACTTCCTGCTCGAATTCCTTGTAGTCCGCCAAAGTGAACTCGCCCATGACGGAAACGGAAATCAGGTTCTCTTGGGTTTTGATGGCAATCACTTTGCGCTCCTCGCGTTGAGTTTGACGGCCCAGATGCCGGCGGCCACGGTCAGCGCCATGCCGCTCCAGGCCACGACGGGCATGGCCTCCCGCCAGATGACGACATCAAGGATACCGCTGAATACCACGGTGCTGTAGGCAAAGCTGGCCACCACCACGGTGTCCCCCTTGCGATAGGCCCGGGTCATGGCGAGCTGGCCCAGGGTGGCCAGGGCGCCCAGGGCCAGCAGGGGTAGCGCATCGCCAAGCCCCGGCGCATGCCAGCCGGTCGCGGTGGCCACGCCCGCGGCCCCCGCCAGAGCCACCGCCGCGAACCAGAACACCGTGCGCCATTCCGGCTCGCCCAGCCGCCCCAACTGGCGCACGTGGATGTAGGCGAAGGCCGCCATCACGCCGGAGAACAGGCCCACCAGGCCGGCGAACAACTCGCCCGAATGGGCCTCCCAGGGCCGCAACAACAGGGCCACGCCGACGAAGCCCAGGGCCACCGAACCATACTGGGCCGCGCCCGGGCGCTCCCCCAGTTGCCAGGGCATGAGCAGGGCCAGGAACAGGGGCGAGGCGTAGTTCAACGTCACCGCCACCGACATGGGCAGTTCGATCAGGGCATAGAAGAAGGTGGCCAGGGCGATGAAGCCCACGATGCCCCGGCGGATATTCAGGCCGATGTGTTCCCCCAGCAGGTTGCGTACGCCCGCCCCGCCCTGCTGGGCATAAAGGATGGCGACGATGGCCAGCAGGCCGAACAGGGATCGGTAGAACACCAGTTCCACGCCGGAAAAGGCGTGGCCCAGGCTCTTCACCACCACGCTCATGAGGGCGAAGCAGAGCCCCGCCACCAGCATCCAGGTGGAAGCCATGGCTAGCGGGGACTGGTGGGTTCACTCCCCCCTTTTACAAAGGGGGGGTGGGGGGGATTTTTCCGGCGCTGGCTTTCCTGGACGGCGTCAAATCCCCCCTGCCCCCCTTTACAAAAGGGGGGAACAATCCGGGTTGCTGCCGACATCACACGCCACCCTCGTCGGTCACCTGCAACGTCCTCGGCGCGTGATCCACCGGATTCAACTCCGGCAATTTCTTGCCCGCCGGCGCCACCTGCAATTCCTCGAACTTCCGGGCCGAGACCATGACCCGGCTTTCCAGGGAACCGGTGGCGTCGTTGTAGGCCTTCACCGCCTGGCCCAGGTTCTTGCCGACGCCGGCCCAGTGCTCTCCGAGCTTGGCCAGGCGCTCATAGAGCAGGGCGCCCAGTTCGCTCACCCGGCGGGCGTTGTCGGCCAGGGCTTCCTGGCGCCAGCCGTAGTAGACCGCCTTGAGCAGGGCCAGCAGGGTGGTGGGCGTGGCCAGGATGACCTTGCGCTCGCTGGCGTATTCGATGAGTTCCGGGTCCTGTTGCAGGGCGGCGCTGAAGAAGGACTCGCCGGGCAGGAACATGACCACGAACTCGGGCGCCTCCGGGAACTGGTCCCAGTAGGCCTTCTGGGAAAGCTGCTGGATGTGGGTGCGCACGTGCTGGGTGAAGCGCTCCAGGGCGCGGCCCCGGGCGGCGTCATCCAGGGCCTCGGCGGCTTCCAGGAAAGCCGCCACCGGGGCCTTGGAATCCAGCACCAGGGTCTTGCCGCCGGGCAGGTGCACCAGCATGTCCGGACGCTTGCCGTCGGAAGACACTTCCTGCTCGTGGAAATCGCAGTGGTCCAGCATGCCCGCCATTTCCACCACCCGCTTCAACTGCACCTCGCCCCAGCGGCCGCGCACCTCGGGCCGACGCAGGGCGTTGACCAGGCGCCCGGTCTCGCCGCGCAGATCCTGCTGGGCGGTGAGCAGGCCCTTCACCTGTTCCGAAATCTGGCCGTAGCTCTCGGCCCGGGCCTTCTCCAGGGCCTGGGTCTGGCCGGCCAGCTTGGCGAGTTCCTCGGACAGGGGCTTCACCAGCCCTTCCACCGCCTGCTGGCGGGCCGCCAGGTCGCCCTTGGCGGTTTCCTGGAACACCGCCAGGTTCTGGGTGGCGAGATCCAGGAAGGCCTGGTTGTTGCGCGCCAGGGCCTCGGCGGATAGGGCATTGAAAGCGTCGGCCAGCTGCTTTTCCGCGTTGCGCAGCACAGCCTGCTTCTCCTCCGCCCCGCGCCTTTCCTGCTCCAGTTGCGCCGCCAGGCCCGAGGCCTGTTCCGTCAGGCGCGCGGATTCGGCCAGCCAGCGCCCGCGCTGCCAGAACAGGGCGAGCAGCCCCACGGCCAGCCCCAACAAAGCCCCCACCAGGTAATCCATGCACCGTCCTCCGCTAACGCCGGCCATGATAACCGCCCGGCGGGCGGCCGATCATGGGCATTCGGGGATGAACGCCGAGGCGACCCGGGGATACGGTCGCGGCCGTGATACGGCGGCTATTTCGCCTGTACCTTGAGGCTTTCCAATCCACCGGGAAAGTCGAAGGGCGTCTTCGCCATGGCGGGCACCGCTAGGGCGAGGGCCTGGGCCATGGACGCGGCGAGGCTCGGATCCGGCCGGGCTTCGAGCAGGCGCTGGGTCGCGGCGATGAGGTGGAAGGAGGCGGAAGGGAGTGCCCCATCGGCCAGGGCGGGTTCGGGATGCAGGGTGGCGAGCAGGGGCCGTTCTTCCCGGCGCCAGCCGGCGGCGGTGAAGAAGCGGCCCCAGGCCTGGCTGGCCAGATCCCGGGACAGGCGTCCGGCGGACTCGTCCCGAAAAACGCGGGCGTAGTCGTTCAGGCCGGCGATGACGTAGGCGTAGTCGTCCAGTTCCGCGTCGGTGAACAGGCGTTTGCCGGCCCGGGTCTTGGCGAGCCGGCCCCGGACCAGCAGGCGTTTTTCCAGGTAGGCGCGCAGTTCGTGGGCGGCCTTTTCGAAGCGCGGCGCGCCCCGGCCGGCCTGGGCCAAGGCGCTCAGGGCCAGGCCGTTGAGGCCGGCGTTGATCTTGGTGTCGATGGGGGCTTCCCGGTTGCGGCCGGTGGCCTTGAGCCTGGCCAGGATGGGTTTCAGGGCCTGGCGTTCGGCCGGGCTGATTTCCCCCATTTCCATGGGCAGGTAGCCCAGCTCGAAGGGGGCCGGCTTGTCCAGGCCCCAGACCTTGCTCGATTGCCCGAATTCCGTGGCGGAGAGCAGCCGCCGCAGGGCGTCCGGCCGCCACAGGTAGGCGCCGCCCTCGCGGCCGCGCCGGTCCAGGGCGGAGGTGGCGGTGTAGAAGCCGCCCTCTGGGGAGCGCAGGGTCTCCAGCATGAAATCCAGGGCCCGATGGGCGGTTTCCAGATAGTCCGGCCGCTGGAACAGTTCGGCGGCGCGGGCATAGACGGGCGCGAGCTGGGCGTTGTCGGCCAGCATCTTCTCGAAGTGGGGCGTGTGCCAGTCCGGATCAACGGTGTAGCGGAAGAAGCCGCCGTTGACGTGGTCCCACAGGCCCCGGCGGGCCATCTGGTCCAGGGTGAGCTGGAGAAAGCCACCCAGGCGCGGGTCCCGATCCCGGTGGTAGATTTCCAGCAGCCCGGCCAGATGGGGCGCCATGGGGAATTTGCTGACCCGGGAGAAGCCGCCTTGCAGCGTGTCGGCGTTGCCCCAGACGGCGGCCAGGTAGGCCTGGTGCTGGCGCCGGGCGGTTTCGCCCCCGGGCGCCTGGGTCTGGGCGGTGGCCGGGGGCGGCGCCGCATCCCGGGCCGCCTGCCGGAAGGCCTCGCCGCGCTCCTTCCAGGTGGCCACCAGACGCGTCAGCAGGGTCTTGAAGTCGCCGGGCGGCATATAGAGCACGGCGTAGGCGGGATAGCCTTCCGGCGTGACGAAGGCGTTGAGGGGCCAGCCGGAAACGCCGTTGAGGCGCTCGGAAAAATCCAGCAGGGCGCTATCCAGGGCGCCGTTCAGCTCCCGGTCCACCTTCACCGGGATGAAATATTGGTTAAGCAGCGCGGCGATGGCCGGGTCCCGGTAGCTCTCCTTCTGCATCACGTGGCACCAGTGGCAGGAGAAATAGCCCAGGGAAACGAACAGCAGCTTGTTCTCCCGCTTCGCCCGGGCCAGGGTTTCTGGGCTCCACTCCTGCCAGGCCACCGGGTCCTGGCCGTGCATGGCCAGGTAGGGCGAGGCGTGACCGGACAGGCGGTTCGCCAGGGGCGCGGCCGAGGTCGTACCGACCGCCAGCAGAGACAGCAGGGCGGCCAGGAAGAATCTGGTAATTTTTTCGAAAGCGATGCCTCTCACGAAATGCGCCAGCACGACTCCCCACCCCACCAGGACGACCGGGAAGGTATCAGTTCCTCCCCCGCTCGCGGGGGAGGCCAGGAGGGGGAGCGCGCCGACATTCCTGTCACGAGGCCCCGCATGAATCGAAGCAGAGGACATGCCCGGAATGTTCCCCCACTCAATGGCAGGGCACGATGGTTTATTTGTTCCGGGAAGAACCCGGTTCAGATACATTTTCGGGGTCGCGAATTTCGGAGTCCACACCATGACCGCCCTGCTCATCGCCCTCGTATTGATCGCCGTGTCCGTGACCGGGGTCTATCTGCTCTTGAAAAGCATGGGGCGGGATGGCGTGGAAGCGGCGGCCCCGGGAAGCTGCAAGAGCGGACGATGCGGCGTCCAGTCCAGGCAGACCGGGGAAGAAAGCTCCCCCCTGGTTGAAGTGCGGCATGTGCGGATCGACGAGATCAAGCGCAAGGACGCGCTTTCAAACAATCAGCTTCTTTAGGCGGCCCTGGCGGTGACCGGGAAGCCCCCGGTCTCCCGCCGGCAAGCCGCCATGGGTGTCGATCCGCAAGCGCCGGCCTTGCGTCCCCGCCAGAGACTTGACCTCCTCAAGGCGTCCTGGAAGCCGGCGCGAACCCGCCTGGAAGGCCCGCCAGGACGCCTTGCCCGGCATCACTTCAAGTCGAAGCGATCCAGGTTCATCACCTTGTTCCACGCCGCCACGAAGTCGCGCGCGAAGGTCTCCTTCATGTCGTCCTGCGCATAGACCTCGACCAGCGCCCGCAACTGGGAGTTCGAGCCGAAGACGAGATCGACGCGGGTGCCGGTCCACTTCAGCTTGCCGGTCGTGCGATCGCGTCCCTCGAACAGGTCCCTGGCCTCCGAGGTCGGCGCCCAGGCCGTGCCCATGTCGAGCAGGTTCACGAAGAAGTCGTTGGAGAGAGCGCCCGGCCTGCTGGTGAAGACGCCGTGGGCGGGCTGGCCGGCGTTGGCGTTCAAGGCGCGCAGGCCGCCGATCAGCACCGTCATCTCCGGGGCGGTGAGGGTGAGGAGTTGCGCCTTGTCGAGCAAGCGTTCCTCGGGCGATACACCGGTGTTCGCCTTGAGGTAGTTGCGGAAACCATCGGCGACGGGTTCCAGCACCTCGAAGGAGACGACGTCGGTCTGCTCCTGGGTCGCGTCCGTGCGGCCAGGGCTGAACGGGACCTGGACCTCATGCCCGGCCTTGCTGGCGGCCTGCTCGACCGCGGCGCAGCCCGCCAGCACGATCAGGTCGGCCAGCGAGACCTTCTTGCCGCCCGGCCGGCGCGTTGAAGCCGGCCTGGATGCCTTCCAGGACGGCCAGCACCCTGGCCAGCCGGGCGGGCTGGTTGACCTCCCAGTCCTTCTGCGGCGCCAGGCGGATGCGCGCGCCGTTGGCGCCGCCGCGCTTGTCCGAGCCGCGGAAGGTGGAGGCCGACGCCCAGGCGGTGGATACCAGCTCCGCCACCGGGAGGCCCGAGGCCAGGACCTTCGCCTTGAGGCCGCGACGTCCCCGGCGTCGATCAGGGGATGGTCCACGGCGGGCACCGGGTCCTGCCAGACCAGCGCCTCCGCCGGCACCTCGGGGCCGAGATAGCGGGAACGCGGGCCCAGGTCGCGGTGGGTCAGCTTGAACCAGGCGCGGGCGAAGGCGTCGGCGAACGCGTCCGGGTTTTCGTGGAAGCGCTGGGAGATCGGCTTGTAGATCGGGTCCATGCGCAGCGCCAGGTCCGCCGTGGTCATGATGGGGTGGCCTTTCGGACGGGTCGTGCGCGTCCGGCACCGTGGGCCCCGGCCGCCCTTGGGCGCCCCACTGCTAGGCGCCGGCCGGGCTCTTGGTCAGTTCCCAGTCATAGCCGAAGAGGGTGTCGAAGTAGCTGTTGTCCCACTGGGTGGGCGTGGTCCAGGCGCCCTCGAGGCCGCTGGTGATGGTGTCGCCGCCCTTGCCGGTGCCGAATGTGTTGTGCCAGCCCAGGCCCTGCTCCATCGGGCGCGCTTCGGGCTCCGGGCCGACGTGGCTGGCGGGTCGCCGGCGCCGTGGCCTTTGCCGAAGGTGTGGCCGCCGGCGATGAGGGCGACCGTTTCCTCGTCGTTCATCGCCATGCGGGCGAAGGTCTCGCGGATGTCACGGGCCGAGGCGACCGGGTCGGGCTTGCCGTTCGGGCCTTCCGGGTTCACGTAGATCAGGCCCATCTGCACGGCGGCGAGCGGGTTCTCGAGTTCGCGGTCGCCGCTGTAGCGCTTGTCGCCCAGCCACTCGGCCTCGCTGCCCCAGTAGATGTCCTCCTCCGGCTCCCAGATGTCCTCGCGCCCGCCGGCGAAGCCGAAGGTCTTGAAGCCCATGGATTCCAGGGCGCAGTTGCCGGCCAGGATGATCAGGTCGGCCCAGGAGATCTTGTTGCCGTACTTCCGCTTGATCGGCCACAGCAGGCGGCGCGCCTTGTCCAGGTTGACGTTGTCGGGCCAGCTGTTGAGCGGCGCGAAGCGCTGGTTGCCGTGGCCGGCGCCGCCGCGGCCGTCGGAGATGCGGTAGGTGCCCGCGCTGTGCCAGGCCATGCGGATGAACAGGCCGCCGTAATGGCCCCAGTCCGCCGGCCACCAGTCCTGGGAGTCGGTCATCAAGGCGTAGAGATCTTTCTTCACCGCCGCCAGGTCGAGCTTCTTGAATTCCTCGGCGTAGTTGAAATCCTTGCCCAGCGGGTTGGACTTGCAAGGGTGCTGGTGCAGGATTTTCAGGTTCAGCTGGTTCGGCCACCAGTCGCTGTTGGACTGGGTACCGGTGGTGGTGCGCGCGCCGTGCATGCCGGTGAATGGACACTTGTTTTCGCTGCTCATGGATTGTTCTCCTATCAACACGGTGAATCGGACTGTCACGATAGAAAGCTTAGTCGCGGGGCATGACTGCTTCTATTGAATTAAACCAATGGTGACGATTCACATCCTCGATCAAGGCAGTGTGACGAGCGGCCGGCGGTGCCATCGGGAGCCCGCTCCGGCCCTGACGCTGGCTGTTATTGATCCGGCCCGAACAAGGTTGAAAACCCGCGCCTGAATTTGCCAACGCCCCGCAGCGGAAAATGGATGGGTCACTGTGGATGGGTCATCGCGGACTTCCTCGTCCTCGGGCAGGCGAACAGTTCCAGGAACGGCTTTATGTAGCCATCCCGATCATCCGTCCCTCTCCGCCTTCCCCGCCCGATATGCCACCAGCAAGGCCGCCAGCATGGCCGCCTTGAGGTCCGCGCGCGCATACAGGTCATCCACGCCCAGCGTTCGTTCCGCGATCGCCCGGACCACCTCCATGTCCGCCTCCTCCTGACGCAGCCGCTCGAATTGCGACCAGTCGAAGATGCCGTCCCGGCAACACATCACCGCGACGCCCGTCGGGTCGGAGAACGCGATGTCGTGAGATTCCAGCACTTCGTAGAGGTAGGAATAGGGGTCGATGCCGCCCTCCTTGGCCAGGAGGAGATGGAAGTTGGGCGCCTCGCCGGGTTCCGCGGAGCAACGATCCAGGTCGATTGCGGTGTCGAATTCGTACGACTCGCCCTTGAAGGAGAAATCCAGGCGGGCGCGGAGGGTGTTGGGGGTCATGTCGGTCGGGAAAGGGGACAGATGAGATTCCCGGATTTTCCATGAAGGCCGGGCAAGCGTGGAGGAAGCCCATCCGCTTGCGGCGGCCGCCAAAGAAAAAAGGGGGCTCGCGCCCCCTTTTTCATGGGTGACCAACGCGGGTCAGAGAATCATGCCCGGGTTGTTGCCCATGCCGATGACCTTGGGCTGGTTGAGCTTGACCTGCTTGACCACCTTCACATCGCGCAGGTACTCGGCCACCACGTCCCAGATCGGGGTGCCCTGGGCACCCTCGGCCACCGGCGCCCAGCCGGCGACCTTGTAGGTCTTCTTGGGATCGACCGGCTTGCCCTTCAGGGTCATGTCGCCGATGCGGTTGCCGATGGTGGCGTTGGGCGTGACGCTGTACTGGATGCCGCCCACGCGCACCATGTCGCCGCCCTGCTGGTAGTAGGGGTCGGCGTTGAACAGGTTGTCGCAGACGTCCTCCATGATCATCTTGATGGTCTCGCCGCTCATGTTGGTCAGCGAGGTCTGGGGATAGGTGATGGCCACCTGGTCCATCAACTGTTCCATGGTGATGACGTCGCCCGGCAGCAGGCTGGTGCCCCAGCGGAAGCCCGGGGAGAAGGCGGCGTCGGCGCCCTTCACCTTCATCAGCGCGTCGCAGATCATCTGGTCGTAGGTGCCGTTGAAGTTGCCGCGGCGATACAGCAGGTCCTCGGTGACGGCCAGCTTCTCGTTGAGTTTGGACTCGAAGGGGGCGCGGATCTTGGTGATGAGCGCGTCCATCTTCTTGTCGGCGGCCAGCAGGTTGGAGAACACGGGCACCAGGCGGTACTTCCAGCCCTGGACCTTGCCGCCCTTGACGTCGAAGTCCATGACGCCGAGGAACTTGCCGTTGGAGCCGGCGTTGGTGACCAGGGTGGTGCCCCCGGCGTTCTTGACCTGGATGGGCTGGGGCACGCCGTCGTGGGTGTGGCCGCCGAAGATGGCGTCGATGCCGGTGACCCGGCTGGCCATCTTGAGGTCCACGTCCATGCCGTTGTGGGACAGCACGACCACGACCTGGGCGCCCTTGCCACGCGCCTCGTCGACGAACTTCTGCATGTTGTCGTCGCGGATGCCGAAGGACCAGTCCGGCACCATCCAGCGCGGGTTGGCCACCGGGGTATAGGGGAAGGCCTGGCCGATGATGGCGACCTGGACGCCGTTGATGTTGCGGATGACGTAGGGCTTGAAGACCTGGTCGCCGAAGTCGTTGGTGACCACGTTCTGGGCGACGAAGTCCACGCCGGCCTTCTTGAAGTCGCCGTTGACGATCTCCATGACACGCTGGGCGCCGTAGGTCATTTCCCAGTGGGGCGTCATGACGTCCACGCCCAGGGCGATGCAGGCGTCCACCATGTCCTGGGCATTGGTCCACAGGGCGGTGGCGGAACCCTGCCAGGTGTCGCCGCCGTCCAGCAGCAGGGAACCCGGGCGGGAAGCGCGCACCTTGTCCACCAGGGTTTTCAGGTGGGCGAAGCCACCCACCTTGCCGTAGGTGCGGGCGGCGGCGGTGAAGTCGATGTAGGTGAAGGCGTGGGCGTCGATGCCGCCCGGCTTGATGTTGTAGGCCTTGAGGAGATGCTCGCCGACCAGGTGGGGCACCTTGCCGACGGAGTCGCCGATGCCCAGGTTGACGTTGGGCTCGCGGAAATAGATGGGCTTCAGCTGGGCATGGCAGTCGGTCATGTGCATGAGCGACACGTTGCCGAAGGTGGGCAGGTCGTAATAGTTGGCGGGCGCGTTGCCGGCCAGGACCTGACGGCTATCCAGGGCGAAGCCGGCGGCGCTGGCGGCGGCGAGGATTTGCAGGAATTCGCGGCGGTTCATGGACATGACTGAGGTCTCCTGGATTGTCTGGGCAGGGGGCATTCTTACGGCGCGCACCGCATTGGTAAATGGTAACGATGGCCCACCCGCTCGGGCTGATCAGACTAGCCGCATCGGCAATCAGGCCGGCCCGGGCCTGAATACGACAGCCCGCCGGCCCGCCCGCTACTTGCGGAACACGGACGCCCGCATCACCAGGCCGTTGCTGAGATAGGCGTGAAAGTACTCCAGGTTGTTGTAGCGGGTGCCGCCGGGCTTGTCCGGCACATGGCGGACATACTGGTGACAGATTTCGTAGCGCTTCTGCAGGGTGACCAGTTGATCGCCGCCCCGGAACACGGGCCAGCCGACGGCCTGGCCCACGGCGGGAGACATGACCTCCGAACGCAGGCGGTTGCCGACGTTGTCCACGTGGCAGCTGGCGCAGGAAAAGTTGAGCTGGCCGGCGCGGCTGTAGAAGGTCTTCTTGCCATCCTCGAAGGCCTTCAGGGCGGCCTCGCCCTCCACCTTGATGTTCATCTTCA
>JADJYY010000020.1 GCA_016719465.1 Hydrogenophilales bacterium | reverse complement strand
CCTGAAGCTTGCGCGCCACGGGCCGAGGTGGCCCCCGCGCGGTTTTTTCCTGGCGATACCCGATCCTATTGTTGATAGTCATTCCCATTTGTGTTTAGATAGGGCCGCCGCATCCGCGGCCTGTTCAACCCACACCAGGAAGCTGTCATGAATCGCGTCATGAATCGTGTATTGAATCGTTAAAAAAAATCGCCTCGCCGCCACCCTGCTCGCCAGCCTGATGGGATCGAGCCCGACGCTTGCCCAGGATCCCGTCCTGAACCTGTATTCCTCCAGGCACTATCAAACCGACGAGACGCTGTATGCCAATTTCACCAAGGCCACTGGCATCCGCATCAACCGCATCGACGGGCAAGGAGGACGAACTGATCCAGCGCATCCGTCGCGAGGGCGCGGCCAGCCCCGCCGACGTAGTCATCACGGTGGACGCCGCTAACCTGCAGGCGGCGGACCACGCCGGCCTGTTCGCCCCGGTACGCTCCAAATCCCTCGATGCCCGCATCCCCGCCCAATTCCGCGGCGAGGACACCCGCTGGTTCGGCTACGCGTACCGCGCCCGCGTCATCGCCTACGACCCGAACACGATCAAGCCCGGGGAGGAGGGGGACTACACCGACCTGGCCAACCCCAGGTTCAAGGGCAAGATCTGGTGCGGCGGCGCAGCGGCGGCCACGTCTACAACCGCACCCTGATGGCGTCCATGATCTACCACCTCGGCGACGAGAACGCCCTCGACTGGGGCGCGGCCTGGTGGCCAATAATCTGGCGCGCGCCCCCAAGGGCGGGATACCGACCAGATCCGGGCTAGCTCGCCGGGGAATGCGACGTGGCGATCAGCAACCATTATTACTACGCCTGCCTGATGGCTTCGGCCAAGCTTCGCCGACCAGGACGTGATCAGGAAGGTCGGCATCGTCTTCCCTGGCCAGAAAGGCAAGGGCACCCACGTCAACATCTCCGGCGGCGGCATGCTTCAAGCACGCGCCCAACAAGGCGGCGGCGGTCAAGTCTTGAATACCTGGCGTCGGACGGGGCTTCCAGGCCTATTTCTGCCAACGGCAATAACGAGTGGCCGGCAGTCGCCTCGGTCAAGCTGGACAACCGCGAACTCGACGCCCTGCCGAAGTTCAAGGTGGACCGAAGGCGTCTGCGGGGTGCTCGCGCACAGGCTCCCCGGAAGGCGCAGCGCTTCATCGATCGCGCCGGCTGGAAATGATCGCCCCGCATCCCGGGGGGTGGTGAATGGCGCCTGCCGTTGCGAGTTCTACTTTCGTCGCATGGTGCGTGACAGCAGCACCACCGGGATCAGGCCGACCGCGACGATGATCAGGAGGGCGTCGCCGCCTCGGCCAGGCGTTCGTCCGCCGCCAGGATATAGACCTGCGCGGGCAGGGTTTCGAAGTTGAAGGGACGCAGCACGATGGTGGCGGGCAGTTCCTTCATCACGTCGACGAATACCAGCAGCAAGCCCGAAACGATCCCCCCTGACAGCAGCGGCACGTGCACCCGGGCGAGCAGCCCGGCGCGGCTGGCGCCCAGGCTGCGGGCCGTCTTCGTCCAGGTTCCGGTAAAGGATGCGCGCCAGGCTCGATTCCACCGCGTTCAACGCCACCGCCAGGAACGGGCCAGGTAGGCGAACACCAGGGCGGTGGCGGTGCCGGTGATCACCAGGCCCAGGGAAATCCCAAATTGCTCGCGGCCCAGGCGATCAGGGCATGGTCCAGGGCCGTCAGCGGTATCCTGTGCGCCCACCGCGATCACCGTGCCGGGTACGGCAGCGCTGAGGGAGGCGACGCTTGACAGCCGCCATCAGCCTACCCGGATGGGCCCGGCCGGCATACGCCAGAAGCAGGGCGACGATCACCGCCAGCAGGCTGGCGATTCTTGCCAGACCCAGGCTATTCCCGGCCAGCGCCAGGTATTTCTACGCCGAACTGGCTGGTCCCCTCGCCCACGGCCATGGCGAGCAGCAGGCCGCCTGGCAGCAGGAAGCCGCCGATCAGGGGACCAGGCAGGCCATGGTCGCCAGGGCGGCGCGCCCGCCCACCAGGCTCGGCTGCAATGAGGGTCGACCGCCGGTATCGTCGAAGGGGCTCCGGCCGCGGCTGGCCTTCTCCAGCACCAGGGCCAGGGCCACCACGGCGAGGCAGGCTGGCGGCCAGCTGGGGAGGCGGCGACCGGGTCGCCGAAGGCATACCAGGCGCGATAGATCCCGGTGGTGAAGGTGGGCACGCCGAAATACGACACCGCGCCGAACTCGGCCAGGCTCTCCATGATGACCAGGGCCACGCCGCCCGCCACGCAGCCGGCTGCGCCAGCGGCAAGGCGACCCGGAAGAAGGCGGCGCGCTGGTTGTAGCCTGCATGCGCGCCGCCTCCATCAACACCTCGAGCGTTCCAGGAAGGCGGTGCGCGCCAGCACATAGACATAGGGTAGAACACCAGGCTGAAGATCAGGACGGCGCCTTCGAGGGAGCGCACCTCCTGGGGAACCAGTAATCGTCGCGGGTCCAGCCGAATGCCTCGCGCAGGGGTGGTCTGGACCGGACCGGCGAATTGCAGAAAATCGGTGCAGGCATAGGCGATGACATAGGTGGGCATGGCCAGGGGCAACAACAGGCCCATTCCATCAGGCGGCGGCCGGGAAAGCGGTACATGGCGACGATCCACGCTGCCCCGGTGCCCAGCAGGGCGGCGCTAAGGCCGGCGCCCACCGCCAGGGCGAGACTGTTGAATACGTACTTGGCCAGCACCGTTTCCGCCAGATGCGCCCAGACGTCCTCCTTGTCCGGCTGGAAGATGTTGACCACGACGCTGGCCACCGGCAACGACACCTATCGGCGCCAGGACCGCTGCGACCATGCAAAAAAAGAGAATCGGGACTTCATTTTTCGAGGCGACGGATATCGGGAGCCGGACATCGGGATAATCGGCATATTATAATGACTCATTTGAATATTCCGCTTTAGCCATGCCCCCACCCTGGAAGATCGAACCGGCCATCGCTTCAGCGAGAAACCTGTGCTGAGCGGTGTTTCCTTCCATCTGGAGGAAGGCCAGATCGGCCGCTCAAGGCCCCTCGGGTTGCGGCAAGACCACGGCCAAGGCTGATCGCCGGCTTCGATGCCCCGGCAGGGTGACATCCATCTGCGCGGCGAGCGAGTCAGCGGTCCCGGCCAGGCGCTGCTGCCGGACGCCCGCAAGATCGGCATGGTGTTCCGGGACTACGCGCTGTTCCCCCATCTCTCCATCGCCCGCAACGTCGCCTTTGGCCTGCGCCATTGATATGGGCGCCCGCGCCGCGCGCGTCGCCGCCATGCTGGACACGGTATTCCCCTCCGGCCGCGCCGAAGCCTATCCCCACGAGTTGTCCGGTGGCCAGCAGCAACGCGTCGCCCTGGCCCGCGCTCCTGGCCTCGGGACCCCGCCTGCTGCTGCTGGACTAGTCCTTCTCCAACTTGGACGTGGAACTGCGTGAGAAACTCGCCCTGGAAGTCCGCGACATCCTCAAGCACGAGGGCACCACCGCCCTCGGCTGGTGACCCATGACCAGCACGAGGCCTTCGCCATGGCCGACGTGATCGGTGTCATGAACCAGGGCGTCATCCAGCAATGGGACACGCCTTACAACCTGTATCACCAGCCGGCCAATCGCTTCGTCGCCGACTTCGTCGGGCGGTGGTGCTGTTGCCCGGGAAGTGCTCAACAGCCATCAGGTGGAAATCGAACTGGGCGTCCTGGAAGGCTACATCCTCGGGCTGCGACGAGGATGGCGGCTGTTCCCTGTGCGAGAAGGGGCTGCCAGGTGGAAGTCCTGATCCGCCCGGACGACATCATCCATGACGATTCCAGCCTGTTGCTGGCCGAGGTGGAGCGCAAGGCCTTCCGACGCGGATTTCCTGTACTCCCTCAAGCTTCCGGGCGGCAACCGGGTCCTGGCCCAGGTGGACTCCCACCACAACCACGCCATCGGCGAGAAGATCGGCATCCGCCTGGGCATCGACCACGTGGTGGCGTTCCGCAAATGACCCCGCCCATGACCTCCCACCCATGACGCCCCTCATCGCCGGACTCCTGCGGCCCGAGGCCTATCCCATGCGGCGCCCGCGCCCAGGCTGATCGAAACCCATATCTCCTGGGGATCCTGGCCGGGGACTACGCTTACAAGCTGAAGAAGCCCCCGGACCTGGGCTTCCTGGACTTTCCAGCCTGGACAAGCGCTGCGTTTGCTGGGAGGCGGAAATCCGTCAACCGCGGCTTGGCGCCGGACATCTACTTCGGCGTCTGCCCGTCACCGGCGCAACGGACGCGCCCGCCTCGGCGGCGAAGGCCCGGTACTGGAATGGGCGGTGAAAAATGCGCGCCTTCCTGGCGGACGCCACCCTGACCGGGAAAGCGTAAGTCACTGCCGAGCAGATCGACGCCATCGCCGATCGGGTGGCCGCCTTCCATGACGCAGTCGCTGTCGCGCCGGCGGACAGCGCCCACGGCCTGCCGGATGAGGTCATGGCGCCCCATAGCCGCCAATTTCACCCATCTGCGCGCCCTGCCGACGCCGGCGGATCTCCCCGGCCGTCATCGACCGCGTCGAAGCCTGGAGCCGGGCCGAGGGCGAACGCCTGGCTGGCCACTTCGCCGCCCGCAAGGCCGGTGGTTTCATCCGCGAATGCCACGGCGACGTGCACCTGGGCAACATCGCCTGGGCCAACGAGCAGCCCCTCATCTTCGACGCCATCGAATTCAATCCCGGACCTGCGCTTCATCGACGTCATCAACGATCGCCTTCCTGACCATGGCCCTGCGCCCCCGGGGCCGGGCCGACCTGGCCTGGCGCGGCCTGAACCGCTACCTGGAACACACCGGCGATTACCCGGGCCTGGCCGCCCTGCCCTACTACCAGGTCTACCGGGCCACGGTGCGGGCCAAGGTGGCCGCGATCCTGGCGACCCAGCGGGCCGGAGCATCCGGGGTCGACTTCGGCGAATGCCGGGACTACCTGAACTGGCCGACCGGCTCGCCCACGACCGCCGGCCCCCCCTCATCCTCATGCATGGCGTCTCCGGCTCCGGCAAGACCTGGCACTCGCAACGCCTGCTGGAGCGCCTGGGCGCCGTCCGCCTGCGCTCCGACGTGGAGCGCAGCGCCTGTTCGGCCTCGCGGCCGGGGAATCCAGCGCCGGCATACCCGGCGGCATCTACACCCGGAAGCCGGCGGGCGGACCCTGGCCCGGCTGCTTGAATACAGCCCGCGACTGCTGAGTCGGGCTTCATGGTCATCGTCGACGCCACCTTCATCCGGCGCGACTGGCGCGAGCCCTTCGCGCGGCTGGCCCGGGAACGGGCCCTGCCCCGGTTCATCGCCGCCGCCGAGGCCGCGCTGGACATCCTGCGCGAGCGAGTGGGCCGGCGTATGGCCGAAGGCCGCGATGCCTCGGAAGCCGGGCTGGAAGTGCTGGAAGCCCACTCGCCAGCCTCGAACCCTTCAGCGCAAGCGAACAGCCCCATGTCCTGAATCTCGGCCCGGACGCGGATGGGGCGATCAACCGTATTCGGACCACCCTGTCATGACCCCGCCCTGCCCCTTGCATACCCTTCCCGTCGGCCGCTGCGGCACCATCCTGAGCATCGACGCCCCGGCGGAACTGGCCGCCCGCATGCGCGCCCTGGGCCTGCAACCGGGCCGGCGCATCAAGGTCATCCGCCGCTCGCCTTCCAGGGGGGCCGATCCAGGTCCGCGCCGGGCAAACCGACCTGATGATCCGCCGCGCCGAGGCCGCCATCATCCAGATGCAACCGTGCCCGGAGGTGGAATGCGTGTGATGGCTGGAACCACATTCCCGCAATCCAGTTCCCCCCTTGCAAGCGGACAGGGGATTTGGCAACCTCAGCCCCCCGCCGGGCAATAATCCTCCTCACCCCCTTTACAAAGGGGGAAGCCAGGTTTTCACCTTTTTCCGCCATCCTCACCACGCCTATTTCCCCGCCATGAGCAAACGCATCGCCCTGGTGGGCATGCCCAACACCGGCAAATCCACCCTGTTCAACCGCCTCACCGGCGCCGGCGCCCGGGTCGGCAACTGGCCCGGCCTGACCGTGGAACTGCTGTCCGCCAGGCTGCTGCTGGGCGACGGCATGGTGGAACTGGTGGACCTGCCCGGCCTGCACAACCTGCACGGCTTCTCCGAGGACGAGCGGGTGGCCCGGCGCTTCGTGGAAACCCAGCCCCTCAACGGCATCCTGGTGGTGCTCAACACCACCCAGCTGGAACGCCAGTTGGCCCTGGTGCTGCAATGAAATCCCTGGGTCTGCCCATGTTCCTGGCCTTGAACATGGCGGACGAGGCCAAACACCGGGGCATCAGGGTGCGCACCGAACACCTGAGGCGCAATTGGGCATGCCGGTGCGGCTGATCAGCGCCAAGCACGGCCAGGGCGTGCCGGAACTGAAGCAGGCCCTCACCGCATGGTTGCGCGAACACCCACAGACCACCCACGCCAGCGCCATCGCCCTGACCGAGGACGACGTCATCGAGGACACGCTGAATGACATCCTGTCGGACAGCCTGCACATCCCCATCTGCCTCTCCCCCACCCGCACCGACCGGGTCGACCAGTGGCTGTTGCACCCTGGCTGGGCATTCCCTGTTCCTGCTGGATCATGCTGGCCGTGTTCCAGGTGGTCTACGGCATCGGCGCGCCCCCGCAGGAGGGCCTGGGCTGGCTGCTGGACGAGGTCAAGACGCTCTGGCTCGCGCCCCTGGTCGCAGGACTACCGGCCTGGGCTTCCAGCTTCCCGCTGGAAGGCGTGTACGACGGCGTCGGCACGGTCATGTCCCTCCCCGCCCATCATCGTCGCCTTCTTCCCGGCCATGGCGGTGGTGGAGGACAGCGGCTACCCGGCCCGGGCCGCCTTCCTGATGGACGCCCTCATGGCCAGGCTGGGTTTGGACGGCCGCGCCTTTGTCGGGCGCACTATGGGCTTCGCTGCAACGTGCCGGCCATGATGGGCACCTGGTCATGCGCGGCCGCGCCCAGCGCAACGCCGCCATGATGATGATCCCTCTCCCTGTGCTCGGCCCGGCTCCAGGTCTTCCTGTTCTTCACCACCGCCGTGTTCAGTCCTCGCGCCGCGCCCTGGGTGCTGTTCAGCCTGTATGTCGCGAGCTTCCTGCTCGCCTTCCTCACCGCTTGGCCTGCTGGGTGGCCGCACCCGACACGCCCTCGACCCTGCTCATGGAACTGCCGCCCTACCGATCCCCACCCTGGCCGCCCTGGCGGCAGGCAGGCCTTCCGGGAATCCGGCCATTTCCTGAGCCAGGCCGGCGGCTTCATCATCCTGTGGGTCGCCCTGGTCTGGCCTCGCCCATGTCCCCGTGACGTTCCCCCTGCTGGTCCCGGCCACCCTGGCCGGCCAGATCGCCGCATGGATCGAGCCTCGTTCACCCCCTGGCATCGACCAGTTGTCCATCGCCCCGCTGTTCGGCTTCGTCGCCAAGGAAGTGGAGGATCGGCGCCCTGGTAGTCATCTACGGGCGCCGGCGGCGCAGCGAACTCTCCGGCCTGTTCGCCCAGCGCCTGGACTGGGTGCAGGCCTACAGCTTCATGCTGTTCACCCTGATCTACACCCCCGCCTCTCCACCTCGCCACCCTGCGCAGCGATTCCGGCAGCGATCGGGTCATGTGGGCTTCCCTGGCCTGGTCCCTGGGCGCGGCATGGCTGCTGAGCTTCGCGTTCTACCAGACGGCGCGCATGCTGACCCAGTAGCTCACGCCGATTCGAGGGAAATCATCAGTTCCAGCGGCTGGCCCAGGGTTTCCTCGAGTTTCCTGAGCTGTCCCACCAGCAAGGCATCCAGCACATACCCCTTGCTCAACAGCATCACGCCGTCTGGACTGATCAGATCCCTGGCCAGTCTCATGCCCGGCGCCAGTTCGGCGGAACCGACCGGCCGGGCCGGGCCGATCGCTTCCACGACCGGGGTCTTGCCCACGACTTCCAGGAACAGGTCCACGATCGCCGGGTCGTAGCGCATGCCGCGCCCTTCCCGGATCATCTCCAGGGCTTCCGCCGGGGAACGGCGGCGCTGGGTGATGGTGCCCAGTTGCAGGCCGTCATAGTCATTGGCCACCGCCAGGATGCGGGCGCCGATGGGGATTTGCAGGCCCGCCAGGCCGTCCGGGTAGCCGTTGCCGCTGAAGCGCTCGTGGTGATGGCGAATGATGCGCGCGGCGCCGCGCAAGGCCTCCAGTTCCATCAGGGCGGACTCGGCGATGGCGGGATGTTTCATGGCCAGCCGGCGTTCGTCCGGGGTGAACAGGCTGAGGGGCTTGTCGATCAGCTCGTCGGGCCAGCCGATCTTGCCGATGTCGTGCAACAGCCCCGCCACCGTGATGTCGTTCACTTTCTGCTCGCGCATCTCCAGGCGCAGGGCGATCCTGCGCGCCAGATCGGCGACCCGCTTGCCATGCCCGCCCAGGTTCTTCTGGCGCAGCTCGATCAGGTTGGAAAACACCCGCAAGGTAATGAGGAAGGATTCCTTCAGCTTGCGGTTGCTCAGTTCCAGAAACGCGGCGGACTGCTTGAGTTCGGCGGTGCGGGCCCGCACCGCATCCTCCAGCCCTTCATTGAGAAAGGTCAGTTCCTGGTTCTGCCGGGCGGTGAGTTCCAGCAGCGCGTCGCGCTCATCCACCAGGCGCTTGCGCTCCACCGCGCCGCGCACGGCCTGAAGCAGCTGCGCGTCATCCCAGGGCTTGCTCAGATAATTGTGAATGCCGCCCTCGTTCACCGCCGACACGGTGGAGGCCACATCGGCGAAGCCGGTGAGCAGAATGCGCACCGTGTCCGGCCAGCGCGCCCGCGCCTGCTTGAGGAACTCGGCGCCGCTCATGCCGGGCATGCGCATGTCGGAAATGATCACGTCGGCGGGTTCCTGTTCCAGCAGTTCCAGTCCCTGGGCGCCCCCCTCGGCGGTACGGATCGCGTAGCCCTCGGCGCGCAGCAAACGGCGCAGGCTGGACAGGATGTTGGCTTCGTCGTCCACCAGCAGCAGGCGTGGCGGCGGCAATTCGGCGGGGTCGGACATGGTGGCTTCTTCTCCTGTCGGATGGTCTCGATGCTACTCAGGGCGCCGCCTGGGCGGCCAGCCAGCGCTCCAGCTCGGGCGCCGGCAGCGGACGGCTGAACAGATAACCCTGGCAGGCGTCGCAGTTGTGGATTTGCAGGAACGCGAGCTGATCTTCGGTTTCCACCCCCTCCGCCAGCACCTTGAGTCGCAGGCTCTTGGCCATGGCGATGATGGAAGCGGTGATTTCCATGCTGTCCAGGTCGTCCGGAATGTCGCGCACGAAGCTCTGGTCGATCTTCAGCTTGTCGATGGCGAAGCGCTTCAGGTAAGCGAGGGAGGAATAGCCGGTGCCGAAGTCGTCGATGGACAGGGAAAGCCCCAGATCCTTGAGTTCGCGCAGCAGGGCCAGCGCCCGATCACCCTGATCCATGACCGCGCTCTCGGTGATTTCCAGCTCCAGATGGCCGGGCGGCAGGCGGGTTTCCGCCAGTATCCGGCGCACCTTCGCCACCAGATCGGGATCGCGGAACTGGCGCGGCGACAGGTTCACCGCCACGGTCATGGCGGGCAGGCCGGCATCCAGCCAGGCGCGCGCCTGGGCGCAGGCGGCGCGCAACACCCATTCGCCGAGGGGAACGATCAGGCCGGTCTCCTCGGCGATGGGGATGAAACGGGCCGGCGGGATCAGCGCCTGGCCGGGCGGCTGCCAGCGCACCAGGGCCTCGACGCCGAGGGTCAGGCCGTCCGGCGTGGCCACCTGGGGCTGGTAGTGCAGGAGGAACTCGCCCGCCTCCAGGGCGCGACGCAGGCCGAGCTCCATATCCAGCCGCTCCTTGGCGGCCAAGGTGAGCGACTCGGTATAGAAGTGATAGGTATTGCGCCCGGCCGCCTTGGACTGGAACAGGGCGGCGTCGGCGTTGCGCATCAGGGCGTCGCACTCCAGGCTGTCTTCGGGGAACAGGCTGATGCCGATGCTGGCACCGATATACAGGGTGTGCCCGTCGGCCAGCGTGAAGGGCTGATTCAGCCGCTCGATCAGATCCCGCGCCAGCACCGCCGCGTCCTCCGCCCGCTCCAGCCATTCCAGCAACACCACGAACTCGTCGCCGCCCAGGCGCGCCAGGGTGTCCTCCTCGCGGATGCGCCCGGCGATGAGGCGGCCGATCTCGACCAGCAGTTCATCGCCGGCCGTATGGCCGAGGCTGTCATTGACGTTCTTGAAATGGTCCAGGTCGAGAAACAGCAATGCGCCCCGCGCGCCATGCCGCCTGGCGCGCTCCATGGCGCGTCGCAGGCGGGACTGCAACAGCACCCGGTTGGGCAGGCCGGTCAGCGCGTCGTAATGGGCCAGGCGCACGAGTTGTGCCTCGGACTGCTTGCTGGCGGTGATGTCCTGCGCCGTGCCGATGCAGCGCAGGGGGCGCCCCTGTTCGTCATAACGGGTTTCGCCGCGCTCGCGCACATGCTTGATGCGCCCGTCGGACATGAGCAGGCGGTGGACGATGTCATAGGGACGCCGTTCCGCCAACGCGGCGGCGAACGCACGCTCCACCTCGGCCCGGTCCTCGGGATGGATGGCCGACAGGAAGGCTTCCAGGGTGGCATCAAAACGATCGGCGTCGATCTCGAAGATGCGATAGACCTCCTCCGACCAGATCAAGTGGTCATTGACCAGGTCCAGCTCCCAATCGCCCAGTTGCGCCAGGCGCTGGGCCTCCTTCAGACGCGCCTCGCTGGCCTGCAACACGGCTTCCGCCCGCTTGCGCGCGCTGATGTCGAGGAAAGCCGCCACCGCGCCCACCACCTGGCCGTCGCGGCGGATCGGGTGAGCCCAGTATTCCACCGGGATGGCGTGACCATCCCGGTGCCAGAACACCTCGTCGTCCGCATGGGTCGGCCGGTCCTGGGCAAAGGCTTCGTGGATAGGGCATTGCACCGCCTGATATGGACGCCCGTCGGCGTGGTGGTGGTGGATCAGCGCGTGAATGTCGTGGCCCAGGAGTTCCTCGGCGCTGGCATAGCCCAGCATGGCGAGAAAGGCCGGGTTGACGAAAATGCAGCGCCCCTCCGGGTCCACCCCATAGATGGCCTCGGCGGTGGAGTCCAGCAGCAGGCGGAACTGGGCATCCTGGGCCTGCATCGCCCGCCGATGCCGAGCCGTCTCCGTCTCGCGCTCCAGGGCGGCGGCCTGGAAGCGTTGCTGGATGCGGCGCAGTTGAAAATGGAACAGGACCAGCAGCGCCAGGCCGACGGGCAGGCTCACGCCAACCACCATCAGGACCAGCTGGCGCGATTGCCGGGCCATCTCGCCCACGTCGATCCCCAGCACCATTTCGCCCACTTCCCGACCGGCGGTATCGCGCAAGGTCTGGAACAGGGGACGGCGCGCCTGCTCCCAACTCATCAGCGTCGCGGGCCGGCCGTAGTCGTGGTCATGGAACGCGCGATGGCTGGCGACCAGATCAGCGGGCAGCGGCCCGGTCGATTCGGTGAGCACCACGTCCGGGAAGCGATCCCACTCGCCCGCGCGTCCCATCAGCGCGTTTCCCGCCCGCCATTGCCCGCGATCCAGAAAGCGCTTGAAGATCAGCACGTGGATGTCCACGTTGGCCGCCGCGGCGATGGCGCGGATGACATGGCCGATTTCCTCGCCCAGTTCCAGGTAGCCCAGAAGCTGGCCCTGGGCGTAGACCGGGCGCACCACGCGCAGGGTGAACAGTCCCAGGGGCCCCAGTTCGATGCCCCATGCTTCGCGGCCATCGCGCTCCGCCTGGCGGGTGGTGACGCGGTCGATCACGTCGCCGTGGCGCTCGGGGTCATGCACGCGCAGCAGATTGACCCGATCCGGTCCGGTGAAATAGAAGTGGGTGATGCCGTGCCCTTCGCGCAAACGCCCGTAGAGATCGGCCGTATCGCGCAGCAGCGCGGCCCTGTCCCGGCGCCGCAAGCCATCGATCAAGCGCGGATCGCGGGCCAGCGCTTCCAGCAGGGCGCCCAGGGAAGCGGCTTCGCTCTCCAGCTTTTTTCCGAACAGGGTTTCCGCCGTCCGCTGGATATGTTGCATTTCCTCGGCGACATGCAGGCGATTCATGCGATCCACCGCGTAGACCGCCAGCAGGAGCAGCAACGCCAGCACCCCGCCCAGGGGATGAGGATGGAACGCTTGAAGGAGTTGTCCAGGTTCATGGCTCGGTCAGCAAGGCATGCCCCCTGTATCGGCGGATCGCGAATCTTGTTGAACCTGAATCCGGTCGTTGAATAGGGTCATGGATGCGTTGTTCCCTCATTACCAAGCTTCATCCTCGCTCGACGGGGGCTTGCCCCGGAGGGGAAAGGGAGCAATGCCCCTCACCCGATCCGCGCGGCGATGGCATGGTCGATGTAGTAATGCAGCAGCAGGGCATCGTTCTGGGGCAATTCGGCGAACTCCACGCCGTAATGAGCCTGGCCGCCCGGCCTTTCCGCGCGATTGCGCACCTTGGCGGACAGGGTCAACCGGCTGCTGGCCTCTTCCAGCGCCACCGGCAGGACCAGGCTCAGGGCGTCGCCTTCCCGCCAGGCATCGGCGGGGGCTTCCAGCAGGGCGCCGGTCATGCTCAGGTCCAGCAGCAGGGCGTCGCCGCGCGCGTCGCCACCCGCGCCACCACCCGCGACCGCCACCGGCAGGCGCATCCTGACCCGGTAGGACTTGCGCACCTGGCGGGCATCGATGCGCGACGGGTAGGCGAAATGGGCGTAGGGCACCGGGCTGTTGCGGGGGCGCAGGACCCGGCTGGTGAAGGCATAGATATACATGCCCTCCACGGCATGGAACACGAACTCCTGGCCAACCGGCATCAAAACGCCCTTGCCATTCAACAAGGGCAAGGTCACCAGCAGGCTCTTGCCACGGATGGCGCCGATGTATTCCACCTGGTAACGGGTCTGGGAGACACCCGGATCCTGGCTGCGCATGTACAACGGGGTGCCCACCCGCAAGCCGATGTCCTCGAAGCTCAGGGTCAATGCCGGGCCATCCGGCTGGGTCGCGACGGATTCACTCATGGTTTTCTCGATCCTCGATCAATCTGTTCCACCTTCGATGGGCTTGCCATCGGATGCGCCGGCCGGGTCGTCGCTCCGCCGGATCGGCAGGGTGACGCGGAATACGCTGCCGCGTCCCACCATGCTGTCCACGCTGATCCTGCCCTGGTGTTGCTGCACCACGCCATAGGCCAGGGACAGGCCCAGGCCGGCGCCCTGGCCCACCGGCCGGGTGGTGAAGAAGGGGTCGAAGATGTGCGGCAAGGCATCTTCGGCGATGCCCACGCCGTTGTCCTCGATCTCCACCCAGACCCGAGCGTCGTCCAAGCCGCTGCGCAGGGTGACGCGACCACCCTGCGGCAGGGCTTGCAGGGCATTGTTGAGCAGGTTGAAGAACACTTGGTTGAGTTCGGCGGGATCGCACTCCACCTGGGGAAGCTGGCCGTATTCGCGGCGGATTTCCACGTCATCCGCCAGGCGTTCGCCGAGCAGTTTGAGGGTGGTCTCCAGGGATTGATTGATATCCGCCCACTGGCGCTGGCCGGCGCTGTCCACCCGGGAGAAATCGCGCAGGTCCTGGACGATCTTCCGCACCCGCTCGATGCCGGCGCGGGTTTCCTCGAGCAAGGCGCGGGTGTCTTCCAGCACGAAGTCAAGATCGATTTTCTGGCGCAGGGCCGCGATGCGCCCGCGCGGCTCCTCGCCCAGGCCGGTTTCCGTCTCCCGGTAAAGCGCCAGGATCCGCGCCAGGCTGTCCTGATAGCGGCTCAACATGGCCAGGTTGGAGGAGACGAAGCCGATCGGATTGTTGATTTCGTGCGCCATGCCGGCGGCCAACTGGCCCACGGCGGCGAGCTTCTCCGACTGCAGCAGGTATTGCTGGGCCTCCTGCAACTGCCGGTGCAGGCCCCGCAACTCGTCATAGCTGTTCTGCAGGGCGGCCTGGGTACGCACCCGGTCGGCCAATTCCTGTTCAAGTTGCTGCTTGGCCAGCTCCAGTTCATGGGTGCGTTCGATGACGTTGCTTTGCAGGATGACGTTGGCCTGACGCACCGCCTCCTCCAGTTCCATGATGTGGGTGATCTCGGTGGACACCGAGATATACCGCGCGGGCGCGCCGGACTCGTCCAGCATGGGCACGATGGTGGTCGCCATCCAGTAATGCCGGCCATCCCTGGCGCGGTTCTTCACCTCGCCGCGCCACACCTTGCCGGCGCGGAGGGTGTCCCACAGGGACTGGAAGAATTCCGGCGGGTGGAAGCCCGATTTGACGATGCGATGGTCCGCGCCGATGAGTTCTTCCCGGCTGTAGCCGCTGACCTCGCGGAACTTGTCGTTGACGTCGGTGATGCGTCCGCCGGCATCGGTCACGCTGACGATGGAATGCTTGTTCAGGGTCTGGCGCTGGAAGGTCTGTTCGGCGAGGGTGGCGCGCAGTTGCGCCTGGTTGTCGGACAGCCGGCCGATCAGCCGGGTATTCCAGCGATACACCAGCATCGCCACCAGCAGTCCCAGCACGATCGAGGCCACGCCGACACCGAACATCAAGACCACAGCCTGTTTCTGGTGAACAAGGGCATGCTCGGCGCGCGCGCTTTCCTGGTCCTGGCGAAGCTCGACCCACTCCATCAGGGCATCCAGCACGCGGCTCTGAGCCGGAATGGCGGCGTGCTGGAGCAATTCACGGGCGGCCGCCAGATCGTCCTGGCGGGCCAGGCGGACAATCTGGTCGAAATGCCCGACTAATTCCAGGATGAGCACATCCTGGCGCGCTCGCACGGCCTGTTCCGCGCGGCTCAAGGGCAGGGCCGCCATGCGCATGCGCGCCGCGCCGAATTCACCGGCCAGCTGCTCGAAGCGGAGCAGCTTCTCGTCGCGTTCGAAGGCGTCCTGCGTGCCGATCGCCTCGTCGAGGGTCAGCATGCGTTCCCGCGCGGTGCGCAGCATGGCGACGATGGCGCCACGCGCCGCGTCCTCCTCGCGCACCACGCTCTCCAGGGTTTGCCCCATCTGGCGCAACTGGTGGATGCCGATGCCCATGCCGACGGAAGCCAGCAACAGGATGGCCAGCAGCCCCGCCAGCAGTGGGCGGGTCGATCGCCCGGCGCGGATGTCGCGCGCGTCGCCGCCGTCGTCCGCGGCCGGGTTCATGTCTCGGCCCCGGACGGGCCGATCACCGGCAGGACGACCCTGAAGGTCGTACCCCGGCCGACCTCGCTATCGACTTCGATATGCCCACCATGTCTTTTCACGATGCCGTAGGAAATCGACAGACCCAGGCCGGTGCCCTTGCCCGCCGGCTTGGTGGTGAAGAACGGCTCGAAGATGCGCCTCACCACCTCGGGCGGCATGCCGCAGCCGGTGTCCGTCACCTCCACGCAGACCTCTTCCCCTTCCACCCAGGCGCGCACTCCCACCTCGCCACGCTGGTCGATCGCCTGGGCCGCGTTGACCAGCAGGTTCATGAACACCTGGTTGAGCTGTCCGGGCAGGCAGCGGATTTCCGGAATCTCCTCGTAGGCCTGGCGCACCTCGGCCTTGTACTTCAGTTCGTTGTGCACGATGTTGAGGGTGCGCGCCAGGCTGTGGCGCACATCCACCCATTGCCAGTCCTCGTTGTCGCCGGCGTGGGCGAAATCCTTCAGGTCCTGGACGATCTTGCGCACCCGCTGGATGCCCTCCTGGGATTCCGCCAGCAGTTTGGGCATGTCCTCCAGCAGAAAGCCGAAATCCGTCTCGCGCTTGGCCTGTTCGAGGGCCTCCCGCCGCGCCGGGTCGGCGACGGCGGGCATGGCGGCCTCATAGGCCGCCACCACGCCGAGGATATCCCCGACATACTGGCCCAGGGTGCCCAGGTTGGAGTTCAGATAGCCGATGGGATTGTTGATCTCGTGGGCCACGCCGGCGGCCAACTGGCCGATGGAGGCCATTTTCTCGGATTGCACCAGTTGTTCCTGGGTGCGCTGCAACGCCTCATGCAGGGCCTTCAGATCCTCGAAGGCGTGGCGCAACTCGGCGGCCAGTCTGGACTGCTCATTCTCGGCGACCACCCGGGCGGTGATATTGATGTGGGAGACCACGCAACCATCGGCCAGGGGAGAAGCCTGCATGAGAAACCAGCGTTCCTCCTGGGCGGAGTGGCAGGGGTATTCCAGTTCGAATTTCGGCAGTTGGCGCGTCAGCACCCCACCCAGGCCGGCCAAGGCCTCGGCCGCGATGGTGTCGCCCCGCTCGGCGCTGGCGCGCACCGTCGCCAGATAGTTCACGCCGATACCGAAGTCCCCGGGGTGCGCGTGGTTCTGTTCGGCGAAGCAGGTCTAGGCCTGGTTCACGGCGACGATCCCCCCATCCTGATCGAGCACCGCGATATGGGCCGCCAGCGCATCCAGCACGCCGGCCAGCCAGCCGGCGTCCGGAAGGACGGGGAACATGCCCCCGGCCTTGCTCGACATCTCGTCAAGGATGGCAAGCTCCGCGCGGGCGCCGGTCAATTCATCGATGTAGACCATGCTTATCTCCCTTCGTCATGAAATTGGCGGCGCGGGCAGCGGCATCCAGGCGCGCACCTCGGCGTGATGCCAGTACCCTTCCTCCACCCTCCGTCCCCCGGCCTCGCCGCCCAGCGGCAGTTCGAAATGGTCGATGTCGATCGACTCGCCGTCCCAGACCAGAAAGGCGCCGCCGTAATAGCGGCGGCCACCACGCTGGAAAAGCGGACGCAGTTCTTCCAGGCGTGGTTTTCGGCCGGTGATCCAGCCGCCCTCAGAGCACATGGACATCTCGCGCGGCCCGGGCGGCCTGGCCAAGGATCGCCTGGCCGTCTTCTCCCTCCGGCGAAGCAAGGCCGAGGCGGCTCGCGACACCGGGCGCGAAAACCGGGCCCGCGCCCGGCTGCTCCGGAGCGCCGACCACCCAGGCCACATGCACCAGATCGGTGAGCCGTTCCCCTGGGTCATCGGGCGGGCGGGGATAGTGGCGGATGGCCGCCTGGATGGCCTCGGGGAAATGCCACTGGCCGGCGATGTCGGCGCCCAGCTCACAGTGATCGAAGCCGAAGATTTCCCGTTCCCGCGTCAGCCGCGTGTCGCTCCCGATCGGTTCCACGGCCAGTTCCCGCCAGGGATCCGGCGCGAAGTGGTTCACCAGCAGGGCGCCCAGGTTGTGCAGCAGAC
>JADJYY010000019.1 GCA_016719465.1 Hydrogenophilales bacterium | reverse complement strand
ACTGGGTCTTGCCTCCCGCCGTGGCGCGGGCGCGCCAGAACCAGGTCTTGCTCGCCAGCAGCAATTTGCCCGCGTTGACGGGAATCTCCTGGCCCTGCACGGCTTCCAGCCCCATGGCGCCGTTGATGGGCACGTTCCAGTCGGCGCCGTTCTTGGAAAATTCGATGCCGAACTGCTTTGCGCCGCCCGGTTGTACCGAGAACATGAAATTCCCCATGCTGTCGGGGCGGATGACCTTGCCGTCACACGGGAATGCCGGCTCCGGCGGCGCGCCGGTGTCGGAGGAATGCGAGGTAGTGCTGCTGTAATCGAAAGGATTCAATTTGCCCGTCGCCTTCATCCCGTCTTCGATCCACCCGCCCGGATTGGTGACGTCGAAGGCCAGGACGGAGGCGGGAAACGCCAGCAAAAAGCCCAGCAGGGAAGCCGGAAAGCTCGCACGCGAGCGTGTCCCGGAAGGGTTCGTGCCATGCCATGCATGAGGTTTCATATTGGGTTTCATCTTTCCTCCTCCTTCTTCCGACAGATACGGATCAGATCCCATCGCCGACGGTCCGGATGGCGCCGGCTTGCCATCGCAACCGGCCGACGTGGTCATTCGCCTTCTCCACCCCGGATCAAGCTTGCGCGCCCGCCGCCCGGGAGGAGAGCGGGAGGTCCAGGCTGGACAAGGCATCGGGGTGCAGGGCCATCCACCCCCCCGCCCCGAGCAGGGTGGCGCCCAGGATGAACAGGACCAGCCCGCCCAGCCGGCCGGGCAGCGTGAGCAAGATGTTCCAGGCCACCGGCCCGGTGGCCGTGTCGCCGTCGTCGCGAAACCCCATGAGGAAGCCCAGGCCATAGAGCAGCAGCACTCCGCCCACCGGCACCATGGCCAGGGCGGGTCGGGCGAGGACGGCCTGGCGCATCGCCTCCAGGGAGACGCCGGCCAGATGGGCCATGGCCAGGGCGGCCAGGACGCCGCCGCCCAGCAGGCCGGCCAGGCCCATGGGCACGGCGGCCGCGCCCCGGTACTCGCGGATCGCCTCGTCGAAACGGCGGTAGTTGGGGTTCCAGACCGGGATGCGCCGATCCCGCATGGCCAGCCCGCCCGCCACCACGAAGCGCAGGCCCAGGATCAGCGCGCCCCCGGACATCAGCGCCGGCAATTTCAGGTGAAAGCCGGCGAGGACGGCGGCCAGGGCCACGCCGGGCAGAAGCACATCCAGGAGCAGGAAGCGGCGGCGCATGATGATCGAATGCCACGAGAAGCGTGACAGGCCGTCAGGGCAGCAGGCCGTGGAGCTTGTCGGCCTTCTTGGCCAGGTCGTCGGCCTTGGCGCTCAGCTTTTTCGCGCCCTGGGAGATCTGTTGTGTCCGCATGTGCATGTTCTTGATGTCGGCTTGTTTGCGGATGCATTTGGCCGTGAGCTTCTGCATGCATGCGTTCACCGTGTCCGCGCCCGCGCAGCCCGCCGCCTGCTGGTCGGCCACCGAGTACGAGACACTGGCCATGCAGCACTGGTTCCTGACCTGCGTGCCGAAATGCCAGATCTGGTCGTACCCGCCCGCTTCGGTGCCTTCGAGATTCAAGCCTTGCTTGGCATCGTTGACGGCCCAGGCCGCTGCCGGGACCGATTCGCACAGCGTCGGCACGACCTGGAGCTGCATCATCGAGAGCGAGGTGAACAAGGTCTTCGCCGGCGCTTTCACCGGCTGCAGCCCCGGCCGCGGTGAGCTGCCCGGCTGGGGCGGCATGACCCCCATGGGGGGCAGCTGCACGGCGGGAAGGCTCGCCGATGCGGCGGGCGCCTGGACAGCCGGCAGGTTTACCGCGGGCGGCGGCGGCGCCCCGCGCTGCTCCGCCGCGATGGCGGACAGGGGCGTGAAAAACGCGACCAGAATCAAAAGATGACGCGATGCGCTCATGGGATTCTCCTTCCTTGAACGGGGTGGGTGTCCGGTGCGCGCTCCCCACCCCACGGCTGGGTACGGGAAGGGCGGGGTGCCGGGAATTCCGATGGGAACGCCGAAACGCCTCATGGCAACCTCCATTTCGGTGGGCAACACACCGGCGCTACGCGAATCGCCAATGGTTGAGTATTTTTCTATTCTTTTATAGTGCGTTTGCCTCGCGCCATCGGACTGCCGGGCGCCCGGCGTCATTTCAGCTTGATCGACCGGCGCGCGGTCACGGCAGCAACTTGGCCTCGCAGGTCGTCGGGAACAAGGGGTTGTAGGCACCGGGCGAGTTGATCGAAAGCACCATGACGCCTTGTCCGGGCCCAAGGGCTGACGCCAGGGTGTGGACATGCGGATTGGCCGACAGGCTGGTGGACCACTGTATTTTTTCGCCCGCGGCCAGGGTCCGCCCGTGCAGATCGTTGAAGACGGTGATTTCGACCCGGTGCGTGTGCGCGTGCCCACCCCCGCCCAGAGGGCCGGGGTTGACGCCCTTGACGAGGGCGGCGCATTTGAGCGGGATGGGCAGCCGCGGCATGCCAGACACCCCAGTCGCGGGACACCGAAACCGTAACATCAAGGCACGATGCGGAATTTGTTGTGAATGTAGGTCGGCGGACGATTATTGCCGGGGGTCTGATCCAGGTAGCGCACCGTGAAATCCAGCGGCAAGGTCGCCCAGTCGCCCTCGATGGCGCCGTTGTTCACGACGAACCCGCCCGCTATGTCCAGCACTTCCACCGTGGAAAAGGTACCGGGCAAGCCGCTCGGCGGCAGGGTCAAGGTTTCGCGCTCGCCTTTGCTGGAGATCACCTGGACGCTCACCCCGGGCTGGCCGGCAAGATCCGGGTCGAACACCGTGATCGTGATGGCGGGCGCGCAGGGCGCGGGGCAGGAGATCCGCGCCGGGTTGACCCTGACTTGTCCCGCCACGCCCGACTGGGTGGCGAACAGGTTGTCGCCGGCCAGGGCCGCCACCTTCCAGTCATTCCCGTCGCGGTGCAGCAGGAACATGCCGCGGCCGGTGAACAGGCCCGGCGTGAATCCGGCCAGGGTCAGGAAGCGTTTTTCCCATCCGGTCTGGATCACCGCGATGTCCGTGCCCGCGGTGACCTGGGTGTCGAAGAGGTGGACGCGGATCTGCTTGAGCTTGTTGGCGTCGTTCGTCATACCGTCGATGAAACGCTGATAGCCGATCATGGCGGGCGAAAGCTGGCCGCGGACATAGCCGATGTCACCGTTTTCATAGGCCCGAATGAGCGCGTCCAGCGCGGCCCTGGCCCTCCGCGCCTGGTCCATGTCGGCGACCGGGGCGGCGGCCTTGGGGGCCTCGGACGCCGGGTCGCCGGCGGAAGCGCCCGGCGCGGGCGGGGCGTCCGCGCTGGCCAGGGAACAGGCCAGCAGGATGAGCGTGGCGAGGGATGCGTGTTTGATCACCTTGTCTCTCCTTGCGTCAGAACGGCAGCGAGACCTGCGCGCCCAGGGTGCGGGTGCGGTTGTAGAGGCTGGAGTTGCCCGAGAAGTTGCGGTTGTCCTGGGCATAGAGCTTTATCTCGCCCTTGTTTTCCTTGAGGGGGTGGATGGCCTCGATGAGATAGCCCCGGTTCTTGAGGTCGGCGCCGGTGGTGGGATCCACCATCCCCAGGGTGTAGTTCGCGTTCAGGCTGCCCCAGCCCTGGCGGGTCGCGGCCAGGCCAAGCCCGTACTGGATGGTTTGATTGTCGCCACCGGCGTCGAGTTTCTGGAATTGGTAGCCCACGCTGGCCTGGAGCCCCAGGCTCCAGGTCGGGTTGCCCGGATCATCCATGAACATGCGACCGATTTGCAGGGTGGCGCCATCGGTTCGGCTGTCGTTGGCGACATCGGCATCATTGCTCACCCAGCGCTGATTGATGCCCAGGCTGCCGTTCCAGTTCTGGGCGGTGTAGCCCAGCAGGACGCCGTAGCCCTTGTAGCGAATGTCGTCGTCGGCCTGGGTTTCCCCGTCGGAGATGTCCTGGTTCAGCGTCAGCGTCAGGTTGGGCCAGTCCGCGCCGAAGGTTATCACCTGGCCCAGGGCGGCGGAGTTGGTGGTCAGGGCGGCCGCCGAGCCGACGGCCTTGGCCTGCTCGTTGCGGGAACGGCGCAGGTCGCCGCGCAGGGCGAGCCAGGTCGCGGCTTGCCAGTCGCCGCCCAGGTAGGTCTCGCGGATGCCGGGCGTGACCTGGGAAGAGAGCGAGGTGTAATACTGGCCCAGGTCGTGATGGCCGCCGCGCAGGGTGTAGCCCTGGTCGCTCCAGGCGCCATCCAGCAGGAAGGCGCGGTCGTCCTCGCTGGACTGGCTATCGGCGTTCCAGCGAGACAGGCCGAACTCGGACACCACGGACAGCTTGTCCTTCTGATAGACGATGCCCGCCGTGGCCAGCTGGCCGTCCGCCGCTTCCATGAAACCGTTGGCGGCGCCGCCGAGGCTGCCGGTGTCATCGCTGTAGCCCTGCATGGTGACGAATCCGCGTGTCGCATCGCCCAGGGGGGTGTCCAGCTTGACCGCCGCCACATGGCGCAGGTATTGGGCTCGATGGTCCCGGTCCCACAGGTCGTTCCAGATTGGGGCGAGGGTACCCGCCGTGCCGGACAACACGGTCTGCCCCAGCATTTTCCGGGCCATCAGGCCGCGAATGCCCAGTTGGGTGCCGAGGCTGGAAAAATCGGGCGTGACGTCGCCCAGCATGACCTGGTAGTCCTTACCCGAGAAACCGCCCTGGAACGAGCCAATCAGCGTGTTGACGCTCTGCAGGGCGCGGTCGTCCGAGCGGGTCGCGTTGAATTGCAACCAGTTCAGGCCACCGTCGGCCTGGTTGGCGCGTAGGTCGCCCTGGGCCCGTAGTTGGAAGAAGCTTCCGTTCGGGTTCGGGTTCAGGGTGGCGCCCCCGCTGGCATCGTTGTTGTGGATGTCCAGGCTGACGCCGCCGCTCCATTCGATGCGGGTACCTCCATCCGGCGGGGTAACCACCTCGGGCACGGGTGCGGATGGGGCCGCCTGGGACCAGGCCGCCGCGACCGCGCCGTTGTCGGCCAGCAGGATGCGGTCCTCGGCATGGACGGGTACGGTGGAAATCGCGGGTAGGGAAGAGAGCGATAGGGCGAGGATGCGCTGCATCGGTCGGGCTCCGGTCGGTTAACGGATTGGGTCGCGAGTCGCGCGCGGCGGGAAGCCCCCGGGTTTTGCCGCCATCCCCCTCCTTCGACCCATCGTGCCGAAGGCGAAATGGGCACAATCGTATCTCAAGATCATGTTGCTGACATAACATGGCATGCCATGCTCCCCTAGCCGCGAATCGGGGCGCGAGTACTTGAAATGGCATGCTCCGGCCATATCCACCATTCGGTATACCCTGAACGATATGACGATGCCCAAAGACGATACTCCCCCCATCGAAGGCGAAATCATCCCTCCCGGCGAGACGGTCGGCGGTTCGGATGTAGCGTCCGTCACCCAACCTGCCGGCCCAGACCCTGCCGGCCACCTTGCATATCCTGCCCCTGACCGAGAAGCCCTTCTTCCCGGCCCAGACCCTGCCCCTGATCATGAACGAGGGGCCGTGGATGGAGACGGTGAAGCGCATCGGCGATTCCGGCCACCACCTGGTGGGTCTGGTCTGCGTGCACGGCGACATTTCCGACGACGCCCGGCCCGAGGATTTCCACCGCATCGGCACCCTGGTGCGCATGCATCACCCCATGCGCTCGGACGGCAAGATCCAGTTCATCGCCGAGGGCATCACCCGCTTCAAGGTGTCGGAGTGGATTTCCGGCACGGCGCCTTACTACGCCCGCGTCGAGTACCCGGCCGAGACCCGCCAGGCCACCACCGGCGAGGAGATCAAGGCCTACGCCCTGGCCATCATCAACGCCATCAAGGACTTGCTGCCGCTCAATCCGCTGTATTCGGAAGAGCTCAAGTTCTTCCTCAACCGCTTCTCGCCCAACGAGCCGGCCCAGCTCACCGACTTCGCCGCCAGCCTGACCACGGCCCCCAAGGAGAAGCTCCAGGAGGTGCTGGAGGCCCTGAACCTGCGCAAGCGCATGCAAAAGGTGCTGGTGCTGATCAAGAAGGAACTGGAAGTCGCCAAGCTGCAAACCCAGATCCGGGAAAAGGTCGAGGAGAAGATGACCCAGCAGCAGCGGGAATTCTTCCTGCGCGAGCAGTTGAAGGCGATCCAGAAGGAGTTGGGGATAGCGAAAGACGACCGCACCGCCGACCTGGAGTTGTACCAGGGCCGCATCAAGAAGCTGACCCTGCCGCCCCATGCCGAGAAGAAGATCGGCGAGGAGATGGACAAGCTCTCCGGCCTGGAACACGGTTCGCCGGAATATACCGTCACCCGCAACTACCTGGACTGGCTCACCAACCTGCCCTGGGGCAAGTACACCCGCGACAAGCTGGACCTGGCCCGGGCGCGCAAGATCCTGGACCAGGACCACGACGGCCTGGACGACGTCAAGGAACGCATCGTCGAATTCCTCGCCGTGGGCGCCATGAAGGGCGAGGTGGCCGGTTCCATCCTGCTGCTGGTGGGGCCGCCGGGGGTGGGCAAGACCTCCATCGGCAAGTCCGTGGCGCGGGCCCTGGGGCGCAAGTTCTACCGCTTCTCCGTGGGCGGCATGCGCGACGAGGCCGAGATCAAGGGCCACCGCCGCACCTACATCGGCGCCCTGCCGGGCAAGTTCATCCAGGCCATCAAGGAAGTGGAGTCCCAGAACCCCATCATCATGCTGGACGAGGTGGACAAGATCGGCGCCTCCTACCAGGGCGACCCGGCCTCGGCCCTGCTGGAGGTGCTGGACCCGGAGCAGAACAGCGAATTCCTCGACCACTACCTGGACGTGCGCTTCGACCTGTCCAAGACCCTGTTCATCTGCACCGCCAACCAGATCGACACCATTCCGGCGCCGCTATTGGACCGTATGGAAGTGATCCGCCTGTCCGGCTACCTGATGGAGGAGAAGCTGGCCATCGCCAAGCACCACCTGTGGCCCAAGCAACTCAAGAAGAGCGGCCTCAAGCGCGGCCAGGTGAGCATCAGCGCGGCGGCGGTGCGCAAGATCATCGAGGGCTACGCCCGGGAAGCCGGCGTGCGGCAACTGGAAATGAACCTGGGCAAGGTCATCCGCAAGTCGGTGGTGAAGATCGTGCGCAAGGAAGCGGACAAGCTCCAGGTCAACGCCGCCAATCTGGAAACCTTCCTCACCGATCCGCCCTATCTGCCCGAGAAGCCCATGACCGGCATCGGCGTGGTGACGGGACTCGCGTGGACCGCCCTGGGCGGCGCCACGCTCACCATCGAGGCCACCAAGGTGCACACCCTGAACCGGGGCTTCAAGCTCACCGGCAAGCTGGGCGAGGTGATGAAGGAATCCGCCGAGATCGCCTACAGCTACATCTCCAGCCACCTCAAGCCCTACAAGGCCGACCCCGGGTTCTTCGACGAGGCCTTCGTCCACCTGCACGTGCCCGAGGGCGCCACCCCCAAGGACGGTCCGTCCGCCGGCATCACCATGGCCACCGCCCTGCTGTCCCTGGCCCGCAACGAGAAGATCGGCCGGCCCCTGGCCATGACCGGCGAGCTCACCCTCACCGGCCAGGTGCTGCCGGTGGGCGGCATCCGCGAGAAGGTCATCGCCGCCAAGCGGGTGGGCGTGCACGAACTGATCCTGCCCCAGGCCAACCAGCCGGATTTCGACCGCCTGCCGGACTACGTGAAGGCCGGCCTGTCGGTCAGTTTCGTCAAGCACTACAAGGATGTGGCCAAGCTGGTATTCGGCGGCTAGCCGCCACCCCATGCGCAAGCACCTTCATGCCCATCCTGTACCCCAGCGGCGGCCTGATTTACCACCTGCGTGCCTGGCGCTGGCGTCGCGCCCTGTGGGCGCCATTTCATGATCAGGTACGGCGCTGGCTCACCGACTGGCGGCCGGCGTCGGCCCACCTGGTCCTGGTGGGCCCCAGCGGCGGCTATGCCCTGACCCGTCCGTTCCTCGATCGCTTTTCCCGGATCACCGTGCTGGAGCCCGATCCGCTGGCCCGGCTCATACTGCGCCGGCGTTTTCCGGCGACGGCGTTCACCTGGGCCCACGCACCCTGGCTGGCCAGCCCTGTCGGATGCACGCGCCTGGCGGCAGCCTGGCCGGATGCCGCGTTCCTGTTCTGCAATCTCCTCGGCCAGCAACTGGTGGGCGAAAGCCCCGGATTCGACCGCCGGGCCTGGCTGGCGAGCCTGCCGCGAGCCCTGTCCGGCGTGTGCTGGGCCAGCTGGCATGACCTGGCATCCAGTGGCCGGCCGCCGGACCATCGCGCCCCCTTGGCCATGGCGACGGCGGCACCCCTGGAAACCGTCCTGCAACATTACTGGCGAAGCGGAGAACTGGAGATCCACGACCACGACTGCGCCGGGCTCTGCCCCGAGAGCCCCCGCCAATACGGGATATGGCAACTGACCCCCGGGCGCTGCCACCTGGTCGAGTGGCTGGCGCATGAACCAAGGGCGGCATGAATCCTGGTGGGGGAACCAAGGATTCGAGGCTTTCAAGGGCATTCATGGATAACGCGCGAACAGCCAAAAAAACCCGGCCACCGGGGCCGGGCATCGAATACCGCGCTTGCGCGGTCGCCATGGAGAGAGGGTCATGTGGAGGGTGGGCCAGATCCGATAAATGGCCCGCGAGGTCGTCCTGGCGGTCGGCATCGCCCCCGCCGCCTAATCAGTCCTCCCATTTGCTGAACAGAGCACGGATATCCACCTTCTCCACCTGGGGCAGGTTGGAGAACACCCGAGGCGGCTGGGTGGGATGGATGGCCAGGCCGGTCTCGGGGCGGTCGTTCTCGCGTACCGCCAGGATGATGGCGATGCCGAGGGGCACGGCGATGGCCAGGGTGAGGATGGACAGCATGGTCTGTTCCGGTTGTTCGATGCGGCGTAACAATACGGGGCCCGACACCGGGCCTCCAGCAACCAGGTTGGTTTGAAGCGCCGGGCCGGCAAGTAACCCGCTTACGCAGGAGGGGAGTTCTCCCGGCTTGAGCCGGGAATAGAAGGGTAGTGACAGAAACTTGGGGTCTGGCGGAAAGGGCGGGATTCGAACCCGCGTCAGTGCAAGCACTGAACCGGATTTCGAGTCCGGCGCATTCGACCACTCTGCCACCTCTCCGCGGACATTCCCGCCGGGGGTGGTCAAGCGCGGGAAAGGGCGGCATTCTAACCGCATTCCCAAGGAGACGGCATAACAATGATGAGCTGTTTGGCGCGGGTCCGCGACGCGGTTTTCCTGGCGGTCACGCTGGGTCTGGCCCTGTTGGCGGGGTGCGCGCCCGGTCCGGTGCCGCCGCCCGAGGAGTCCGGCGAACTGGTGGTGGCCACCCGCAACAGCCCGACCACGTATTTCCTCGATGCGGAGGAGCAGTCGGCGGGTTTCGAGCATGACCTGGTGACGATGTTTGCCGAGCGGCATGGCTGGACGGTGCGTTTCGTGGTGGCGGATACCCTGGAGGCGTTGTTCGAGACGATGGCCGACGGGCGCGCCCATCTCGCCGCGGCCGGCCTCACCGCCAGCGATGAGCGTCGCGCCCGCCTGCGATTCGGACCGAACTATGGCCAGGTGAAGGAATGGGTGGTCTGCCGTCAGGGCGGACCCCGGCCAGACAGGCTGGAAGACCTGATCGGCCTGCGCCTGGAAGTGGTGGCGGGCAGCAGCCACGCCGACCGGCTCCGGCTCCACAGGCGTCGCCTGCCCGGGCTGGACTGGGTGGAGATGGCGGCGCCGGGTTCCGAGGAATTGCTGGAACGGCTGGACATCGGCCTGGCGGACTGCACTGTGGTGGATTCCGACAGCCTGGACGTGGCGCGCAATTTCCACCCCGCCCTGCGGCCGGCTTTCGTGCTGGAGAGCGCCCAGCCCCAGGCCTGGGTGTTGGGGCGCGGCATGGACCTGAAGTTTTCCCGCCAGGTGGTGGCGTTCTTCAAGGCCATGGAGAAAGGCGGCGATCTGGTCCGGCTCAGGGAGCGCTACTTCGGCCATGTCACCCGGCTGCGGGAGGCGGACGTGCTGGGGGTGCTGGAGAAGCGCGGCACCTTGTTGCGGGATCTGCGCCAGCACTTTCAGGACGCCGAGGGGGAGACGGGCCTGGACTGGCGTCTGCTGGCCGCCATCGCCTATCAGGAATCCCAATGGGATGCCCACGCGGTATCCCCCACCGGGGTGCGCGGCATCATGATGCTGACCGAGGACACCGCCGATCACCTGGGCGTCAAGAACCGGCTGGACGCCCGCGAGAGCATCCTGGGAGGGGCGCGATATGTAGTGCAGCTCAGATCCGCGCTGCCGGAGACGATTCCCGAGCCGGACCGCACCTGGCTCGCCCTGGCGGCCTACAACATCGGCATGGGCCACCTGAACGATGCCCTCAGCCTGGCCAGTAAGCTCGGCAAGAACCCGGACCAGTGGCGCGACATGAAATCCGTCCTGCCCCTGCTCAGCCGCGGCGAGCATGCGCGCGGCCTGAAATATGGTTTCGCCCGGGGGGGCGAGGCGCGGGCCTTCGCCGAGAACGTGCGGATCTACTACGACATCCTGCGGAAATACGAGCGCCCCAATCGGGGGATTCTCGGCTTCGACTGAGCGGATTCGACTACGGCGCCGGGCGGGAGATTTATTCCTTGGCGATCCTGTCCAGGCCGCCCATGTAGGGGCGCAGCACGTCCGGGACGGTGACGCTGCCGTCCGGGTTCTGGTAGTTCTCCAGCACCGCCACCAGGGCGCGGCCCACCGCCAGGCCGGAACCGTTGAGGGTGTGGATCAGTTCCGGCTTGCCCGGCTTGCCTTCGTTGTCGGTTCGGTAGCGGGCCTGCATGCGCCGGGCCTGGAAGGCCTCGAAGTTGGAGCAGGAGGAGATTTCCCGGTAGGTGTCCTGGCCCGGCAGCCAGACCTCCAGGTCGTAGGTCTTGGCCGCGGAGAAGCCCAGGTCGCCCGAGCACAGGGCGACGACGCGATAGGGCAGGTCCAGCCTTTGCAGGATGTCCTCGGCGTGGCCGGTGAGTTCCTCCAGGGCGGCGTAGGAATCCTCGGGCTTCACGAATTGCACCATCTCCACCTTGTCGAACTGGTGCTGGCGGATCATGCCCCGGGTGTCCTTGCCGTAGGAGCCGGCCTCGGAACGGAAGCAGGGGGTGTGGGCCACCAGCTTGATGGGCAGGTTGTCGGCGGGAATGATCTCGTCGCGCACGATGTTGGTGACCGGCACCTCGGCGGTGGGGATGAGGTACATGCCGTTGGAGAGCTTGAACAGGTCCTCCTCGAACTTGGGCAGCTGGCCGGTGCCGCGCATGGAGTCGGCGTTCACCAGGTAGGGCACGTAGACCTCCTCGTAGCCGTGCTCGCGGCTGTGCACGTCGAGCATGAACTGGGCCAGGGCCCGGTGCATGCGCGCCAGCTGGCCGCGCATGAGCACGAAGCGGCTGGTGGTGATCTTCACCGCCGTGGGGAAATCCAGCAGGTCCAGGTTCTCGCCGATGTCCACGTGGTCCAGGGGCTGGTAGGGAAATGCCCGGGGGGTGCCCACCCGGCGGATTTCCTCGTTGTCCTTCTCGTCCCTGCCCACCGGCACGGTTTCGTGGGGCAGGTTGGGAATGGTCATGAGCAGGCCGGAGAGGTCTTCCTGGATTCCCGCCAGTCGGGTCTCGGCGGTTTTCAGGTCGTCGCCCAGCCCGCCCACCTGGGCCATGAGTTCGCCGGCGTCCTCGCCCTTGCCCTTGGCCATGCCGATCTGCTTGGAAAGCTGGTTGCGCCGGGCCTGCAACTCCTGGGTGCGGACCTGAATCTCCTTGCGCTCGGCTTCCAGCGCCTCGATGCGGGCGGTATCCAGGGTGACGCCCCGGCTGGCCAGGCGTTGCGCGACGCCGGCGAGGTCTTTGCGGAGGAGTTGGATGTCGAGCATGGTTGTTCTGTTCGGGTTGGTTGCCTTGGGGGCCGTATTCTAACCGCCAAGCTGGTCATCGATTTCCAGCCGCAGGCGGATGAAGGCGGCTTCCAGGTCTTCCACGGCCGTGGCGCAGGGATCCCAGTCCCGGGCCTTTGCGTGGGCCTCCACCTCGCCGGCCAGCCCGGTGACCTCGCCGGCGCCCAGGTAGGCCGCCGCGCCCCGGATCTGGTGGGCCTGGCGGGCGGCCTGGACGGCGTCGCGCTGCTCCACCGCCCGCGCCAGGTCCGTCAGCAGGCTTTCCGTGCTGCTCACGAACAGGCTCAGCATCTCGTTGACCTGGACCGGGTCGTCGCGGCAGATGCGGCGCAGTTTCTCCAGGTCGAAGCCGGCCGCGGGCGTGGCTTCCGGCGGCAAGGCTGGCGGGGACGCCTCGGTGGCGCCGGCCGCCCGGTTGGCCACGGCCCGGCCGGGAAGTTGGCGGGACAAGGCCTCGGCCAGTTCTTCCTGGCGCAGCGGCTTGCTCAGGTAGTCGTCCATGCCGGCGTCCCGGCAGGTTGCGGCGAAGTCGGCCATGGCGTTGGCGGTGAGGGCGACGACGGGCAGTCGCGGGCGTCCTTCCCGGGCTTCCCGCGCGCGGATCGCGCGGGTGGCGGTGAGTCCGTCCCATTCCGGCATCTGGCAGTCCATCAGCACCAGATCCACCCCGGACTCGGCGGCCAGGTCATAGGCCGCCTTGCCGTCACCGGCCAGCCGCACCGTCACGTCCAGGTCTTCCAGCATGTAGCGGATGAGTTTCTGGTTGACCGGGTTGTCTTCCGCCACCAGCACGGTCACGCCGGGGAAGCGCGTCGCGTCCGGCCGCGCCCCGGCCGGGGCGTGGCCGGGGGCCTGGGCGGCGGGCAGGGGCAGCATGAGCCGGAAGGTGCTGCCTTGTCCTGGCGCGCTCTCCAGGCTCAGTTCGCCGCCCATCAATTCCGCCAGTTGCCGGCAGATGGCCAGGCCCAGGCCGGTGCCGCCGTACTTGCGGCTGACCGAGCCGTCGGCCTGGGAAAAGGCCTGGAAAATGCGCCCCTGGGTTTCCTCGCTCATGCCGATGCCGCTGTCGCGCACCGCGAACCGCAGCCAGCCTTGCCGGTCGGCATCGGGCTCGACGATGAGCCGCACCTCGCCCTCATGGGTGAACTTGATGGCGTTGTCCAGCAGGTTGAGGAGCACCTGGCGCACCCGCAGGGGGTCGCCGCGCACCCAGGCCGGCAGGGACGCGTTCCGCTCCAGCCGCAGGGCCAGGTTCCTGGCGTCGGCGCGGGGGACATACAGCTCGATCACCTCCTTGAGCAGGGCGGCCAGATCGAACTCGATGCTTTCCAGGGTGAGGCGGCCGGCCTCGATCTTGGAAAAATCCAGCAGGTCGTTGATCACGCCCATGAGGGCCTGGGCGGAAGTGGCGATGCTCTGGGCGTAGTCCAGCTGGCGGGGGTTCAGGGGGCTCTTCAGCAGCAACTGGGTCATGCCCAGGATGCCGTTCATCGGCGTGCGGATTTCGTGGCTCACGTTGGCCACGAACTGGGATTTCATTTCGGCCGCCATCAGGGCCGCGTCGCGGGCGGCCTCCAGGGCGGATTCCACCTCCTTGCGCGCGGAAATGTCGCGCATGATGGCCTGGATCACGGGTTTTCCGTCCAGGTTCATGGCGTGCAGGGCGATCTCGGCGGGGAAGGTGCCGCCATCGGGGCGGCGCGCGGTCCAGTGGAAGAAGGCGTGGCCCTTGTCCACCGCCTCCTGGATGTGCCGCGCCGCCAGGATGTTCGCGGGCGTGCCGCAGGGCTGGTCCTCCAAGCCCAGATCCTCGGGCCGGAGCTTGAGGAATTCCTCGACCCGGGTCATGTGGAACATTTCCAGGGTGGCCGGGTTGCAGTCCGTGAAACCCCGCCGGTCGAGAATGACGATGCCGTCGGTATTGGTATCGAACAGGGTCATGAACTTGGTGCGCTCACGCTCCGTGGCGGCGGCCAGGCGGGCGGTGCGGCGCATCACCGTCGCCGCCACCAGGGCGGCCGCCAGCAGGGCGACCATGCCCAGCCCGATCATCAGCCAGCGGGTGCGGAGGTAGTCGGCGCGGGCGGTCTCGGCGGCCTTGCGGGTCATGTCGCGCTGGATCTGGATGAGGTTGTCGAGTTCCTTCACCAGCTGTTTTTGCAGGGGAAGGCCTTCGCGCTGGAGTTCCTCGAAGGCCAGGAAGGTGTAGCCCTCCACCGCCAGGTCCACGGTGCGCACCATCACCGGCTGGTTGGCCCGGGTGAGGCGGTCGATGCTGGCCAGGACCGCCTTCTCCTGGGGCAGGCGGATAAGCTTGTCCAGTTCCACCCGGACTTGCTGGTAGGTGCCGCCATAGGCGTAGAACTGCAGCATCTCATGGTCCTTGTCGAAGGCGTCGCCGCTCACGACGATGGACAGCATGGAAATGGCCCGGTCGCGCAGGATGTCGCGCATGTTGTTGGCCAGCCGGGTCTTGACGCTGTTCTCCTGGACGATGGATTCCAGGTGGGCGTTGGTGGCCGCCAGCTGGTGCAGGCCCACCAGGGTGAGCGCGATGATGAGCACCAGCGCCAGGCCGAAACCGGCGCCGACGGTGGACATGAGTTTTCGCGGCAGTTGGGCGATGCGGGCGGGCATGGCGGATCCGGAGGGCGGGTGAGTCATGTTAGCGCGCCCGGGTTGCCCATGCGTATGGGACTAAATACCCAGCGGCGCGGGATACGGCGAGATGGACGGGCCCGGTGTCCGGGGGCGTCGCTGCCGGCCCGGCTACCGGCGACGAAGCGCTCAAGGCTTGCCGGAAGGGGGTTCCACCACGCAGGTATAGACGTCCGCCAGTTCGGCTCCACCGGCGCAATCCTTGGTGGGCAGATCGATGAAATCGCAGCCGGGATTGCACACGGTCGTGTAGCACAGGGCGGTCTTGCCGGCGAACTCGGCGTCGCAGCGTTCGAACTCCGGTTCCTTGCCTGAATTGCCGCCGAGATGGGGTCCGGGGCAATCGCCCTGGCCCACGAACACCCAGGTTCCGGCCTGGGCGGTGGAAACCAGGGCCATTAACAGCATGGGCAAGAGTGGGCGGCGCATGGGTGACGGGCCTCCGGGGCGGGTGGAGCGATTACGCTGAATTGTGCGGCAATTTTGGCCAGATACCCATGATCCGGATCGGCAAGCCATGTCCTCCCGGGGCCTGTCGGGCCCTCAGCCGAACAGGGCCCTCGCCGTCTGGTAAAACGCGAAGCTCAGCAGCCACGCCGCGCCCAGGGACCAGGCCAGGGAAGCCCACATGACCCGATCGCTGCCGGACTCGCTGCGCAGGGTGGCGAGGGTGGAGAGGCAGGGGGTGTAGATCAGGGTGAACAGCATGAAGCTGTAGGCCTGGATCCAGTCCAGGCGCTGGGCGAGCAGGCCGGAGAGTTCGTCGCCGCCGGCGCCGTAGATGACGGCCAGGGCGCCGATCACCACTTCCTTGGCGACGAAGCCGAACAGCAGGGCGATGGACAGCAACTGGTCGATGCCCAGGGGGGTGAAGACGGGCTCGATCCATGCGGCGATCTGGCCGGCCAGGGTGGCGGGGCTGGCGGGGGGAACGTCCAGGGGGACATGGGTGAGGAACCAGACCAGGGCGACCCCCAGGATGATGAAGCCGCCTGCCTGGCTCAGGAAATGGCCGGATTCCCGGAAGGCCTGCCTGGCCAGGGCGGCCAGGGTGGGGATCCGGTAGGGCGGCAGTTCCATGAGCAGGGGATCGAGGGCGTGCCGGGTGCGGCCGCGCATGAGCCAGGCGGTGAGGAAGGCGAGCAGGAAGCTCATGACATACAGGCTGAACAGCACCCAGGGCGCGGCGCGAGGACTGAACACGGCGGTGGTGAAGAACAGGAAGACCTGGAGCCGGGCCGAGCACAGGGAGAAGGGGATCATCATCATGGCGGCGATGCGCTGGGCGCGGCCGCGCATGACCCGGGTGCCCATCATGGCCGGCACGTTGCAGCCGAAGCCCATGAGCTGCATGACAAAGGCGCGGCCGTCCAAACCCAGCCTGGCCATGAGGGCGTCCATCAGGAAGGCGGCCCGGGCCAGGTAGCCGCTGTCCTCCACCACCGCCATGGCCAGGAAGAAGGCGACGATGATGGGCAGGAAGGACATGACCGTGCCGACGCCGTCGTACAGGCCTTCCAGCAGGAAGCTGGAAGCCCAGGCGGGTAGTCCTGCGACCAGGGGCGCGAGCCAGAGCGTCTTGACCTCGTCCAGCAGCCAGCCCAGGCCCTCCTGCAGGGGCGCGCCGATGCCGTAGACCACCTGGAACACGGCCAGCATGATCAGCAGGAACAGGGGAATGCCCAGCCAGGGGTGCAACAGCCACTGGTCGACCCGGTCGGTGCGGGTGGGGGAGAGGCAGATGGGGATGTGCAGGCTGTCCGACAGGATGTCGTTCAGCGTGTCCTCGATGACGTCGTCCTCGGTCAGGGCGATGGCGCTGGCGTGGGTGGTCTGTGGGTGTTCGCGCAACCATGCGGTGAGGGCCTGCTTCAGTTCCGGCACGCCCTGGCCGTGCTTGGCGCTGATCAGCCGCACCGGCATGCCCAATTGCGCCTCCAGGTGTTCGGTGCGCACCCTGATGCCCCGGTGTTTGGCCTCGTCCGCCATGTTCAGGGCCAGGAACATGGGCAGGCCCAGGGATTTCATTTGCAGCACCAGGGCCAGCTGGCGTTCCAGCTGGGTGGTGTTGAGCACCACCAGGATGCCGTTGAGGGGCTGGGTTTCCACGAAGCGCCGGGCCACCCGCTCGTCCTCGGAGAAGCCGTGCAGGTTGTGCAGGCCGGGCAGGTCCACAAGTTCCACCATGCCGTCGCCCAGCAGCAGCTTGGCGGACAGCAGTTCCACGGTCAGGCCGGGCCAGTTGCCGACCTTGGCGCCGGCGCCGGTGAGGCGGTTGAACAGGGTGGATTTGCCGGTGTTGGGCATGCCCACCAGGGCGATGCGTTTGCTCATGGTTTGTTACGGGAAACGAGAAATGGGAAATGGGAAACGTGACGACGGCGGGGGATTCGCGTTTCCCGTTTCCCGTTTCCCATTTCCCGTTCTGAATTCACACGCATTCCACCTCCGGGCACGGTTGCATCTGGATGATGGCGGCCTCGGCGCGGCGGATCATCAGGTCGGTTTGCCCGGCGCGGACCTGGATCGGCCCCTGGAAAGGCGAGCGGCGGATGACCTTGATGCGCCGGCCCGGTTGCAGGCCCAGGGCGCGCATGCGGGCGGCCAGTTCCGCCGGGGCGTCGATGCTCAGGATGGTGCCGCAGCGGCCGACGGGAAGGGTATGCAAGGGGCAGGGCGGGGTCATGACAGGGTGGTCCGAATACGGTTGATCGCCCCATCCGCGTCCGCGCCGAGATTCAGGACATGGGGCTGTTCGCTGGCGCTGAAGGGTTCGAGGCTGGCGAGCTGGGCTTCCAGCACCTCCAGCCCGGCTTCCGAGGCATCGCGGCCTTCGGCCATGCGCCGGCCCACCCGCTCGCGCAGGATGTCCGGCGCGGCCTCGGCGGCGGCGATGAACCAGGGCAGGGCCCGTTCCCGGGCCAGCCGCGCGAAGGGCTCGCGCCAGTCACGCCGGATGAAGGTGGCGTCGACGATGACCATGAAGCCCGACTCCAGCAGTCCGCGGCTGTATTCAAGCAGCCGGGCCAGGGTCCGCCCGCCGGCTTCCCGGGTGTAGATGCCGCCGGGTATGCCGGCGCTGGATTCCCCGGCCGCGAGGCCGAACAGGCGCTTGCGCTCCACGTCGGAGCGCAGGCGGACGGCGCCCAGGCGCTCCAGCAGGCGTTGCGAGTGCCAGGTCTTGCCGGAGCCGGAGACGCCATGCATGAGGATGAGGGCGGGCCGGCGGTCGTGGGCGAGCCGGTCGGCCAGTTCCAGGTAGTCCCGGCATTCGCCGAAGTCGACCCCGGATGCTCCGGCCCGCTGGGTCGCCAGGATCGCGGCCACCTTGGCCCGCACCGTGGCCCGGTAGACCTGGTAGTAGGGCAGGGCGGCCAGGCCCGGGTAATCGCCGGTGTGTTCCAGGTAGCGGTTCAGGCCGCGCCAGGCCAGGTCGGCCCGGCCCCGGTGGCGCAGGTCCATGGTCAGGAAGGCGATCTCGTTGATGACGTCGATGAAGCGCAGGTCGGGATTGAATTCGATGGCGTCGAAGATGAGGGGCTGCTCGTTGACCCAGGCGATGTTGCCCAGGTGCAGGTCGCCGTGGCATTCGCGGATGAAACCACCGGCCTTGCGGGCGGCGAAGTGGCCGGCCAGGCGTTCGCCCTCGGCCCGGCTCCAGGCTTCGACGCGGTCGATGACGGGCAGGAGATCCGCCGGCGTCGGCAGGGCGCGCAGATGGGTGAAATTGGCGGCTATGGGCGCCATGACCTCATCCGGCAGGCCGTGGGCGCTGTCCGCCGGCGCGACAGCGACGGCGTCATGGAAGGCGGCCACCCGATCGGCGATGGCGTCGATCTGCTCGACGGTGACTTGCGCTTCCCGGTCCAGGGTGGCGTCCGCCGGGAAGGCGCGCATTTTCACCGCCCATTCCAGTACCGGGCCTTCGCCGCCGAGGCGGGGCGCGTCCGTTGCGCCGGTGACGGGCACGACGCCCAGGTAGATGTCCGGCGCCAAGCGGCGGTTGAGGCGGATTTCCGCCTCGCAGCAGGCGCGGCGCTTGTCCAGGCTGGAAAAGTCCAGGAAGCCCAGGTCCAGGGGCTTCTTCAGCTTGTAGGCGTAGTCCCCGGCCAGGATCACCCAGGAGATATGGGTTTCGATCAGCCTGGGCGCCGGCGCCGCATGGGGGTAGGCGTCGGGCCGCAGGAGTCCGGCGATGAGGGGCGTCATGGGCGGGAGGTCCCGGGCGGGTTCATTTGCGGAACGCCACCACGTGGTCGATGCCCAGGCGGATGCCGATCTTCTCGCCGATGGCGTGGTTGTGGTGGGAGTCCACCTGGGCCAGGACCCGGTTGCCGCCCGGAAGCTTGAGGGAGTACAGGAAATCCGCGCCGCGGAAGGCCTTGCGCTCCACCTCGGCCAGCAGCAGGCTGGAGTCGTCATGGATGATGTCGTCCGGGCGGATCAGGACTTCCACCTGGCAGCCCTTCTCGCACAAGGAACAGCCGCCATCCTCGTCGCAGCCCGAGGGGATGTAGCCTTCCAGGACGCCCAGTTCGATTTCCACCTGATGGCTGTTGAGCACTTCCCCGGGCAACAGCACCCCCTGGCCGACGAAATCGGCGACGAAGCGATTGGCCGGCTGGTGATACAGGTTGTAAGGCGTGTCCCATTGCTGGATGACGCCCTGGTTCATGACGCCGATCACGTCGGCCATGGCGAAGGCCTCGTGCTGGTCATGGGTCACCAGCAGGGCGGTGATGCCCTCGTGCTTGAGGATGTCGCGGACTTCCAGGGCGAGTTTCTCGCGCAGTTCCACGTCCAGGTTGGAGAAGGGCTCGTCCAGCAGCAGCAGGCGGGGTCCCGGGGCCAGGGCGCGTGCCAGGGCGACGCGTTGCTGCTGGCCGCCGGACAACTCGTGGGGATAGGCTTCGGCGCGGCCGGCGAGGCCCACCGTGTCCAGCATGGCGGCGACGCGCGCGGCGCGGGCGCCCTTGTCGAGGTGGCGCAGGCCAAAGGCGACGTTGCGGGCGATGGAGAGATGGGGGAACAGCGCGTAGTCCTGGAACACCATGCCGATCTTGCGGGCGTCCGGCGGCAGCGCCTGGCCGGGACCGCTGACGCGCTCGCCGCGCAGATGGATTTCACCCTGCCGGGGGGCATCGAAGCCGGCGATCAGCCGCAATACCGTGGTCTTGCCGCAACCCGAGGGGCCCAGCAGGCAGCCGATCTGGCCTTCCTCCAGATGGAAGGAAACACCGCTCAGCACGGGTTTCTCGCTGAAGCGATGGCCGAGTTCGATCACTTCCAGGGTAGGGGGCATGGCTAAAGCGGAATATTCAAATGAGAGTCATTATAATATGCCGATTATCCCGATGTCCGGCTCCCGATATCCGTCGCCTCGAAAAATGAAGTCCCGATTCTCTTTTTTGCCGCTGGTCGCGGCGGTCCTGGCCGTGCTGGTGTCGTTGCCGGTGGCCAGCGTCGTGGTCAACATCTTCCAGCCGGACAAGGAGGACGTCTGGGCGCATCTGGCGGAAACGGTGCTGGCCGAGTACGTATTCAACAGTCTCGCCCTGGCGGTGGGCGCCGGCCTTGGCGCCGCCCTGCTGGGCACCGGGGCGGCGTGGATCGTCGCCATGTACCGCTTCCCCGGTCGCCGCCTGATGGAATGGGCCCTGTTGTTGCCCCTGGCCATGCCCACCTATGTCATCGCCTATGCCTACACCGATTTCCTGCAATTCGCCGGCCCGGTCCAGACCACCCTGCGCGAGGCATTCGGCTGGACCCGCGACGATTACTGGTTCCCCGAGGTGCGCTCCCTCGAAGGCGCCGTCCTGATCTTCAGCCTGGTGTTCTACCCCTATGTCTATGTGCTGGCGCGCACCGCCTTCCTGGAACGCTCCGGGGTGTTGATGGAGGCGGCGCGCAGCCTGGGCTACAGCCAGCGCGCCGCCTTCTTCCGGGTCGCCTTGCCGCTGGCGCGGCCGGCCGTGGCGGGCGGCGTGGCCCTGGTCATCATGGAGAGCCTGGCCGAGTTCGGCGCGGTGTCGTATTTCGGCGTGCCCACCTTCACCACCGGGATCTATCGCGCCTGGTATGCCTTCGGCGACCCGGTCGCCGCCTCCCAGCTGGCCGCCAGCCTGCTCGCCGTGGTGGCCCTGGCCCTGGTGCTGGAGAAGGCCAGTCGCGGCCGGGCCCGCTTCGACGATGCCGGCGGTCGACCCTCGATGCGGCCGAGCCTGGTGGGCTGGCGCGCCGCCCTGGCGACCGTGGCCTGCCTGGTCCCCCTGATCGGCGGCTTCCTGCTGCCAGGCGGCCTGCTGCTCGCCATGGCCGTGGGCGAGGGGGACAGCCAGTTCGGCGTGAAATACCTGGCGCTGGCCGGGAATAGCCTGGGTCTGGCGGGAATCGCCAGCCTGCTGGCGGTGATCGTCGCCCTGCTTCTGGCGTATGCCGGCCGGGCCCATCCGGGTAGGCTGATGGCGGCTGTCAAGCGTCTCGCCTCCCTCGGCTATGCCGTACCCGGCACGGTGATCGCGGTGGGCGCCCTGATACCGCTGACGGCCCTGGACCATGCCCTGATCGCCTGGGCCCGCGAGCAATGGGGGATGTCCCTGGGCCTGGTGATCACCGGCACCGCCACCGCCCTGGTGTTCGCCTACCTGGCCCGTTTCCTGGCGGTGGCGTTGAACGCGGTGGAATCGAGCCTGGCGCGCATCCGCCCCAGCCTGGACGAGGCGGCCCGCAGCCTGGGCGCCAGCCGCGCCGGGCTGCTCGCCCGGGTGCACGTGCCGCTGCTGTCGGGGGGGATCGTTTCGGGCTTGCTGCTGGTATTCGTCGACGTGATGAAGGAACTGCCCGCCACCATCGTGCTGCGTCCCTTCAACTTCGAAACCCTGGCCACCCAGGTCTATATCCTGGCGGCGGACGAACGCCTGGCCGAGGCGGCGACGCCCTCCCTGATCATCGTCGCGGTCGGCCTGATCCCGGTGGTGCTGCTGTCACGCACCATGCGACGAAAGTAGGGCTCGCCCCGGCAGGCGCCATTCACCACCCCCGCCGGGATGCGGGGCGATCATTTCCAGCCGGCGCGATCGATGAAGCGCTGCGCCTTCGGGGTGTATTGCGCGAGCACCCCCGCGGACAACTGATCCACCTTGAACTTGCCCAGGGCGTCGAGTTCGCGGTTGTCCAGCTTGACCGAGGCGACTGCCGGCCACTCGTTGTTGCCGTTGGCGAAATAGGCCTGGGCTTCGTCCGACGCCAGGTATTCCAGGAACTTGACCGCCGCCGCCTTGTTGGGCGCGTGCTTGAGCATGCCGCCGCCGGAGATGTTGACGTGGGTGCCCTTGCCTTTCTGGCCGGGGAAGACGATGCCGACCTTCCTGATCACGTCCTGGTCGGCGGGCTTGTCCGAAGCCATCAGGCGGGCGTAGTAATAATGGTTGCTGATCGCCACGTCGCATTCCCCGGCGGCGACGGCCCGGATCTGGTCGGTATCCCCGCCCTTGGGGGCGCGCGCCAGATTGGCCACCAGGCCGCGCGCCCAGTCGAGGGCGTTCTCGTCGCCGAGGTGGTAGATCATGGACGCCATCAGGGTGCGGTTGTAGACGTGGCCGCCGCTGCGCACGCAGATCTTGCCCTTGAACCTGGGGTTGGCCAGGTCGGTGTAGTCCCGCACCTCCTCGGGCTTGATCGTGTTCCGGTCGTAGGCGATGACGCGGGCGCGGTACGCGAAGCCGAACCAGTGGTTGTCCTCGCCGCGGAATTGGGCGGGGATGCGGGTATCGAGGGTCTTCGAGCGTACCGGGGCGAACAGGCCGGCGTCGTCCGCCGCCTGCAGGTTGGCGGCGTCCACCGTGATGAAGACGTCGGCGGGGCTGGCCGCGCCCTCGCGGCGGATGCGCTGGATCAGTTCGTCTTCCTTGCCGTCGATGCGGTTGATGCGGATGCCGGTGGCCTTGGTGAAATTGGCATACAGCGTCTCGTCGGTTTGATAGTGCCGGGAGGAATACAGGTTCAGGACGGGATCCTGGGCAAGCGCCGGGCTCGAGGCCATCAGGCTGGCAAGCAGGGCGGCGACGAGGGCGGTGGCATAACGATTCAAGACACAATTCATGACAGCTTCCTGGTGTGGGTTGAACAGGCCGCGGATGCGGCGGCCCTATCTAAACACAAATGGGAATGACTATCAACAATAGGATCGGATACCGCCATGAAAAAACCGCGCGGGGGCCACCCCGGCCCGTGGAGCGCAAGCTTCAGGGTTTAATCGGGATTGCGGCGGAAGCGGATGAGGGTTGTGAGCCGGCCTTCGAACCAGGCGTCATAGCTGACTTCGTTGCCGTGCTGGCTTACCGCGAAACCGGGTTGCGCTCGCGGTTCAACATCCAGAAAACCGATCTTCGGGGTTTCGATGCTGACCTTCATGCTGACCCGCATGGGGTAGTAACCATCGAGGAAACGTCGCATGTAGGGGCCGTTCGCCAGGCTGTAGATGCCCTCGCCATCGGAACTCAGGGCCCGGGTTTCGGCGCGGATGCAGATCAGGGCGTTGGCTTCCACCTGTTCCATCTGGACGGTATGTTCGTGGACCCAGGCCTTGCCGATGTTTTCCCGACGCTCGACGCGGATGTCACGGATGCGTTCCCGGTTGTAGACGATCTGCATGCTGGGCACCGGGTCGAGATGCTGATGGCACTGTTCCAGCCTGACCCAGCCGGTATTCAGGCTGTCTTCGCTGAGAAAGACGTGGTTCTGATGGTGGTGCACGGGTTTTTCCGGTGGCGAGGGCAGGAAGCGCAGGCCACCCTCGTTGACCTCGGAAACCCCCTTGAAGAACATCTCTTCCTCGCTGGGCGCGGCCCAGACCCAGGCGGGCAAAAGAATCGCGCCGAGGAAAAGCCTGGCGCTTGTTTCAGCAGGGATCATGTCCGGCGTGATCCCTGCTGCATGGGCGCTTATTCGCCCGGCAGGACACGGCGAGCGCCGTTGAAGCGGGAGGCCCAGTAATTCTGGTCCATGCGGGAGATGGTCACAGCCTTGGTTCGGGTGCTGCTGGCGTGGACGAATTCGCCGTTGCCCTTGTAGATGCCGACATGGGAATTGGGTCGCTTGCGGGTATTGAAGAACACCAGGTCTCCCGGCTTGAGCTCGTTCTTCGCCACCTGTTCGCCTTGCTTGCTCATGTCGCGGGCGCTACGGGGCAGGGTGACGCCGGCGGTTTCCTTGTAAACGTGCTTGACGAAGCCGCTGCAATCCAGGCCTTTTTCCGGGTTGCTGCCACCGAACCTGTAGGGCGTGCCCAGCATGCTCAAGGCCTTGAGCAGCGGCTGTGCCCTGGCCTTCATGCCGTCCACGATGCCCGCATCGGCATCGGTTTCACTCGCGGGCGAGGGCATGGCCACGCCGAGGGCGGAGATCAGCAGGGCAAGTAATGAAAAACGACGCGACAGTAGGCGCATGCAGGCGGGTTGTCGAAAAATTTGACACAAAAAGTGGCGCGATTAAGCCATCAAATCGACAGGCTTGTCTACTATGGTATTGTTATTGTTAATAACCAACATGAAGGAGATGCTACATGTCCATTGAAAATAAAACAGAAATCTCCGAAGTCATACGCGCGGCGGCGGGCGATGAGGCGCAATTGCGGGAACGGGTGCGGGCCCTGGTCATGAAGGCGCTGGTGGATCATCAGGCGGATCCGGCCAGCGCTCGCGACATCATGCGCGACACCCTGGCCGGTTTGGGAGATGGGCTGCTTGAACGGGGAAGCCAGGCCAGCGGCGCCCTGCGGGAAGCGGTGGTGGGCCTCGACGAAGCGGTGGGGCGTTCCGTCTACGCGATGCGGATGGCCATGGAGGAAGCCTGGGACATGGGCCACAACTTCGCCACCACCGATTTGAAGGACACCGTGGACGCGATGAGGGACCTGGAGGAGGACTTGCTTTCCAGCATCAAGGAGGCTTCGGACAAGACCCAGGGCTGGCTGAAGGGGGAGTATGCCGATCTCGGCGGTCACCTGGCGCGCAATGGCACGGACACCGGCGCCCAGGTGCGCGCGGTGCTGGAAAAACTGAACAGCCGCATGAGCGGCATCGCGCTCGGCTCGGGGGCGGAAACCCTGGCGACCGCGGGGGAGGCCAGGGCGCGTTTGTCGGCGGTGGCCTCGGGCATCCTGCGCGGCCTGGCCGACGCCCTGGATAACAAGCGCGCTTAAAACCCCCTCATGCTGCGTGAAACCTTGTCCATGGTGCGGGATCTGTCGCGCCTGCACGAGATCGCCTCGGTCCTGATCCGCTACGGCTGGGGGGATGTGGTCCGGATGCTGGGGGTCTCCCATCTGCTGGAGCGGGCCGGGCGGCTGTTGCACTGGCAGACGTCCAACGATGTCGCCCAACTCGATCTTCCGGTCCGCATCCGCCTGGCGCTCACCGAGCTGGGGCCGACCTTCGTCAAGATGGGGCAGATCCTCGCCACCCGGGTGGATGTCTTTCCCCCCGGGTGGATCGCCGAGTTCGAGAAGCTGCACAGCAAGGTGCCCCCCGTGCCTTTCGAGCAGTTGCGACCGGGCCTGGAACAGGTCTGGGGCCATGAGGTGGAGGCCGTGTTCGCCGGCTTCGAGCTGGAGCCCTTCGCGGCCGCCTCCATCGCCCAGGTGCATCGGGCCCGCCTGCGCGACGGCGCGCCGGTGGTGGTGAAAATCCGGCGGCCCGACATCCTGCCTAAGATCGAGGCCGACCTGCGCATCCTCAGCCATCTGGCCAGGATCATGGAAATCCAGATGCCGGACACGCGGCGCTACCGTCCGGTCCAGATCGTGGGGCAGTTGAAGCGTTCATTGCTGCGGGAGTTCGACCTGATCAAGGAGGCCCGCAATCTGGAGTCCTTCGCGGAACGCTTCAGGGATGACGACACCGTGCATATCCCCCGCGTGTACTGGGAATACTGCGCGGAAAGCGTGAACGTCCAGGAAGAGCTGGTGGGCGTGCCCGGCACGGAAATGGCGCGCGCCCGGGCGGAGGGCTTCGACCTGACGCTGCTGGCGGCCCGGGGCGCCGACGCGGTGCTCAGGATGATCCTGATCGACGGGTACTTCCATGCCGATCCCCATCCCGGCAACGTCGTCTACCTGCCGGGCAATCGCCTGGGGCTGCTGGATTTCGGCATGGTGGGCCGCATCACCGACAGCCGCCGTGAGCAGCTCATCGATTTCCTGGAAGCGCTCATCCAGAAGAACGAGGCCGGCATGCTCAATGTCCTCACCCAGTGGGCGGGGGACGCGGAGATCGACGAGGAACACCTGGCCTATGACATTTCGGAGATGGTGTTCGGCTATGACAACCTGTCCCTCAAGGACATCCGCATCGGCGCCCTGCTCAGCGAAGTCACCGGGGTCATGCGCGACAACCACCTGTCCCTGCCGCCCGACCTGACCCTGCTGTTCAAGGCCATCATCACCCTGGAGGGCCTGGGCTACCAGCTCGATCCGGCCTTCCACATGGTGGATCACCTGACGCCCTTCGTGCGGCGGGTGATGGAGGCGCGCTATTCGCCCCAGGCCCTGGCCCGGCGGACGCGGCGCGGCTTGCGGGAAATCGCCGAGATCGTGGTCGGCCTGCCGCGGGATGTGGCGCGCCTGTTCCGCATGGCGCGCCGGGGCCGGTTGCGCATCGATCTGGATCTCAAGCGCCTGGACCATTTCGGCCTGCAACTCAATCAAGCCGCCAACCGATTGACCATGGGCGTGCTGACCGCTTCGCTGGTGGTGGGCTCCAGCATCATCATGACCGTGGAGGGCGGGCCGGAACTGTTCGGACTGCCGTTGTTCGGCCTGCTGGGTTTCGTGGTGGCGTTTTTCAACAGCCTCTGGATCATCTACGCCATCTGGCGCTCGGGCCGGGACTGAGCCGAGCCAGGCGCGCGAGTGCCCGAAAAGGCCCACTCCTCGATCTGAAGATTCCGCTTCCTCTGTCGATATTTGGTTACAATTTTTGCTTCAAGGGGTGACAGATGAAACGTTCCATTGGGCTGGTCGCGTTGGGGATGGCCATGTTCGTATCGGTATCGGCCGCGGAGCCGGTGACCGCGAACGAGGCGGAAAAGGACAAGATCCGGGCCATCGTCAAGGAGGTGATGCGCGAGTATGCCGCCAGCCTGAGCGACAAGAAAACACCCGAGGGCGCCCGGGAGATCATGCGCGAGATCGCGCGCGGCAATCGGGATTTCATGGGCGCCAAGGGTCCCGCCCATTTCAAGCCGTTCCTGAATGATCAGCATCCCCGCGCCACGGTGGTGACCTGTTCCGACTCCCGGGTCCATACTCACGCCCTGGATGACACGCCGGATGGCGATCTGTTCATGATCCGCAATATCGGCAACCAGATCGCCACGGCCGAAGGCTCGGTGGAATACGGCGTGCACCACCTGCATACACCCCTGCTGCTGGTCGTCGGCCATGTGGCCTGCGGCGCCATCAAGGCGGCAGCCGGCGACTATGGCCAGGAATCCCCCAGCATCCAGCGGGAACTGGATACCATCCAGATCGCCAAGGGTGACCCGGGCCTGAACAGCGTCAAGCAGAACGTGAACAACCAGGTCCGCCTGGCCCTGGGCAAGTTCGAGGCGGAAGTCATGAGCGGCCGGCTCACCGTGGTGGGCGCCGTCTATGACTTCAGGAACGAGATGAAGCAGGGCCAGGGCAAGCTCAACATCGTCAACGTCAACGGCGAGACCGATCCGGCCAGGATCGCCAAGCTGGACCTCATGCGGGGGCTCGATGCCCCCGCGCCCAAGGCTGCGTCCCGCGCGACTCCGCGCAAGGCGCCCGCCCGGGAAGCTTCCCCCAAGGCATCGGCGGAACATCAAGCCGAAGCCGCGGAATCCGCAAAGACAGACCCCCACTAGGAAGGACACTGAGCATCATGGAACGTATCTACAACTTCAGCGCCGGTCCGGCGGTTTTGCCCCGTGAAGTCCTGGAACAGGCCCGCGACGAACTGGTCAACTGGCAGGGCTGCGGCATGTCCGTCATGGAAATGTCCCATCGCGGCAAGGAATACATGGGCATCCAGGCCCAGGCCGAGGCCGATCTGCGGGAATTGATGGGCATTCCCGCCAACTACAAGGTGCTGTTCGTCCAGGGCGGCGCCTCCAGCCAGTTCGCCATGGTTCCCATGAACCTGCTGCGCGGCAAGGCTTCCGCCGACTACCTGAACACCGGCGAATGGTCCAAGAAGGCCATCAAGGAAGCCAAGAAATACGGCGCCGTGAACGTGGTGGCCAGTTCCGAGGACAAGAACTTCTCCTATGCCCCCGCCCAGGACGCCTGGAAGCTGGACCCCAACGCCGCCTACGTGCATTACACGCCGAATGAAACCATCGGTGGCGTGGAAATCTTCTGGACCCCCCAGACCGGCGACGTGCCCCTGGTGGCCGACATGTCCTCCACCATCCTGTCGCGGCCCATGGACGTGTCCAAGTACGGCCTGATCTACGCCGGCGCCCAGAAGAACATCGGCCCGGCCGGCGTCACCGTGGTGATCGCGCGCGACGACCTGATCGGCCAGACCGTGGCCGGCACGCCCACCATGTTCGACTACAAGACCCACGCCGACAACGAGTCCATGTACAACACCCCGCCCACCTACGGCATCTACATCGCCGGCCTGGTGTTCAAGCTGCTGAAGGCCAAGGGCGGCCTGGCCGCCATGGAAAAGACCAACCGCCAGAAGGCCGGGCTGCTGTATGACTACCTGGATGCCACCGGCTTCTACAACTCGCCGGTGGCCAGGGAAAACCGCTCCCTGATGAACATCCCCTTCACCCTGAAGGACGCCGCCCTGGACGAGGATTTCCTCAAGGGCGCCAAGGCGCGCGGCCTGGTGCAGCTGAAGGGCCACCGCTCCGTGGGCGGCATGCGCGCCTCCATCTACAACGCCATGCCGGTGGAAGGCGTGCAGGCGCTGGTGGATTACATGAAGGACTTCGAGAAGACGCGCGGCTGATTTTCCGCCCCTTCGCGGCCGGCGCCCGGGCGCCGGCCTGTTTTTGTATCCCGGATATCCCTGGAGAGACCCAGATGGCCAAGGCTCAGAAAATCCTCACCCTGAACGCGATTTCCAAGCGGGGGCTTGCCCGCCTGCCCGAGAACTACAGCGTGGGCAACGACCTGGAAAACCCCGACGCCATCCTGGTGCGTTCCCAGGTCATGCACGAGATGCCCATCCCGGACAGCGTGCTGGCCATCGGCAGGGCCGGCGCCGGCACCAACAACATCCCGGTGAAGGCCATGAGCGAGCGGGGCGTGGTGGTGTTCAACGCCCCCGGCGCCAACGCCAACGCGGTGAAGGAGCTGGTCATCGCCGGCATGCTGCTGGGCGCCCGCAACCTGCTGCCGGCCCTGAATTTCGTCGCCGGCCTGCACGGCGACGACGAATCCCTGCACAAGCAGGTGGAAGCGGGCAAGAAGCATTTCGTCGGCCACGAACTGCCGGGCCGCACCCTGGGCGTGATCGGCCTGGGCGCCATCGGTTCCCTGGTGGCGGATGCCGCCATCCGCCTGGGGATGCATGTCATCGGCTTCGATCCGGAGATCACCGTGGACGCGGCCTGGCGCCTGCCGTCACAGGTCAAGAAGGCCGCCTCGGTGGACGATCTGGTCAAGCATTCCGATTTCATCAGCCTGCACACCCCCCTGGTACCCGCCACCAAGGATCTGATCAATGCCGAGCGGGTGAAGGTCATGAAGAAGGGCTGCGTGCTGCTCAACTTCGCCCGGGACGGTATCGTCAACGAGGAAGCCGTGCTGGCCGGCCTGAAAGACAACAAGCTGCACGCCTACGTGTGCGACTTCCCCAGCAACCTGCTGCGCCAGCACGAGCGTTTCGTGGCCCTGCCCCACCTGGGCGCTTCCACGGAAGAGGCGGAGGAGAACTGCGCCATCATGGTGGCCGAGCAGGTGGCCGATTACCTGGAGAATGGCCACATCCTCAATTCGGTGAATTTCCCCAACCTCAGCCTGCCCCGGGAATCCGCCTTCCGCCTGGCCATCGCCAACGCCAACGTGCCCAACATGCTGGGCCAGATCTCCACCACCCTGGCCGGCGCCGGCCTCAACATCCACAACATGGTGAACAAGTCCAAGGGCGACATGGCCTTCACCCTGGTGGACGTGGACAGCGCCGTGCCCGATGCGGTGATCGCCCAGCTCGCCGCCATCCAGGGCGTGTCCCGCATCCGCTACCTGCCGCTGGAATGATGCCAAGATGAGCGACGCGCTCCTTTCCCTGCGCAACCGCATCGACGCGGTCGACGACCAGGTTCTCCAGCTGCTGAACGAGCGGGCCCGTCTGGCCCAGGAAGTCGGCCATCTCAAGAACGGCGTCATCTACAAGCCGGAGCGGGAAGCCCAGGTGGTGAGGCGCATGCAGTCCACGAATCCGGGACCCTTGACGCCGGAATCCGTCTCCGTCATCTACAAGGAGATCATGTCCGCCTGCCGCTCCCTGGAGCAGCCCCTGACCATCGCCTACCTGGGGCCGGAGGGCACCTTCTCCGAAGCCGCCGCCATCAAGCACTTCGGCCATGCCGCCATCGGCCTGCCCTGCGCCAGCATCGACGAGGTGTTCCAGGCGGTGGAGCGGGGCGAAGCCCACTACGGCGTGGCGCCGGTGGAGAACTCCACGGAAGGGGCGGTGAACCGGACCCTGGACCTGATGCTCAACAGCCCCCTGAAAATCTGCGGCGAGGTGATGCTGCGCGTGCGTCAGCACCTCATGCGCAAGGGCGAGGGCCTGGACGGCATCAAGGCGGTCTATTCCCACGCCCAGTCCCTGGGCCAGTGTCACGAGTGGTTGAACCAGCACCTGCCCGGCGTCGAAACCATCCGCGTCACCAGCAACGGCGAAGCCGCCCGCATGGCAGCGGGGAACCCGGAGGCCGCCGCCATCGCCGGCGAACTGGCGGCCGAGCGCCATGGTCTCGCCATCGTCGCCCGCGACATCGAGGACGAGCCCAACAACACCACCCGTTTCCTGGTGCTGGGGCCGGAAGAGACCGCGCCCTCCGGGCGCGACAAGACCTCCCTGGTGCTATCGGTGCGCAACAAACCCGGCGCCCTTCTGGAACTGCTGGCCCCCTTCGCCGGCCACGACATCGGCCTGTCCAAGCTGGAATCCCGGCCAGCCCGCAGCGGCGCCTGGGAATACGTGTTCTATGTGGATCTGGAAGGCCACAGCAGCAACCCCGAGATCCAGCGCGCCCTCGAGGCCGTGCGGGAACATTGCACCTTCCTCAAGGTGCTGGGCGCCTATCCCATCGCCGCCTGAAGCCTGTTCAAGCCCACGTTCAAGCCCCATTCCATGTCCCTCTCCGAACTGTCTCCCCACTACGTCCGCGCCATCGCCCCCTACCAGCCCGGCAAGCCGATTTCCGAACTGGCCCGGGAGATGGGCCTGAACGAAGCGGACATCGTCAAGCTGGCTTCCAACGAGAATCCCCTGGGCATCGGCTCCAGGGCGAAACAGGCCATCACCGATGCCATGGCCGAAATCGCCCTGTATCCGGACGGCAACGGCTACGCCCTGAAGTCCGCCCTGGCGGCCCGGCTGGATGTGGGCCTGGACCAGATCGTCCTGGGCAACGGCTCCAACGACGTGCTGGACCTGGTGGCCCGGGCCTTCCTGGCGCCGGGTACCTCCGCCGTCTATTCGCGCCATGCCTTCGCCGTCTATCCCCTGGCCACCCAGGCCGCCGGCGCCATCGGCATCGAGGCGCCGGCCAAGGATTTCGGCCACGACCTGGACGCCATGCTGGCCCGGGTGAAAAGCCACACCCGCGTGGTCTGGATCGCCAATCCCAACAACCCCACCGGCACCCTGCTCGACAACGGCGCCTTGCATGCCGCCCTGGCCGCCCTGTCCCGGACCGAGGCCGTGGTGGTGCTGGACGAGGCCTATGTGGAATACATGGACCCGGCGCGGCGGGCGCCGTCCCTGCAATGGCTGGAAGAGTTCCCCAACCTGATCCTCACCCGCACCTTCTCCAAGGCCTACGGCCTGGCCGGCCTGCGCGTCGGCTACGCGGCATGCCGGCCGGAGGTGGCGGACCTGCTGAACCGGGTGCGCCAGCCCTTCAACGTCAACAGCCTGGCCCTGGCCGCCGCCACCGCCGCCCTGGACGACGCGGAGTTCCTGGACCGGACCAAGCGGCTGAACGATGACGGCATGGCCCAGTTCACCGAGGGCTTCCGCGGGCTGGGGCTGGAGTGGATTCCCTCCGCCGGCAATTTCGTCGCGGTCCGGGTCGCCCCCGGCGGCGATGCCGGCCCGGTGTTCCAGGCCCTGCTGCGCAAGGGGGTCATCGTGCGGCCGGTGGCCAACTACGCCATGCCCGAGTACCTGCGCGTCAGCATCGGCCTGCCGGAACAGAATGCGCGCTGCCTCGCCGCCCTGGGCGAGATTCTGGGGGCGAAGTGATCGATCACCTGGTCGTCATTGGCGTCGGCCTGATCGGCGGTTCCTTCGCCCTGGACCTGAAGAAGAAGGGGCTGGTGGGGCGGATAACCGGCGTCGGGCGCGGCCGGGCCAACCTGGAGAAGGCCCGGGAACTGGGCATCATCGATGCCATCGCCGAGCACGCCGGCGAAGCGGTGGCCGATGCCGATCTGGTCATGATCGCCATCCCGGTCGGCGCCATGGCCGCCCTGTTCCGGGATATCGCCCCGACCGTGCCGCCCCACTGCATCCTCACCGACGCCGGCAGCACCAAGCAGGATGTGATCGCCGTCGCCCGGGCGGGCCTGGGTGAAAAAATTGCCCGCTTCGTGCCAGGCCACCCCATCGCCGGCGCCGAGACCAGTGGCGCCGAGGCCGCCCGTAGCGGCCTGTTCCAGCGCAAGCCCTGCATCCTGACCCCCCTCCCTGAAAACCGGCCACAAGACGTCGAAGCCGTCCAGGCACTGTGGAAGGCCTGCGGCGCCCAGGTCACCAACATGGAACCCATGCAGCACGACAAGGTTTACGCGGCGGTCAGCCACCTGCCCCATCTGGTGGCCTTCGCGCTGATGGACGAACTCGCCGGCCGCCCCAACGCGGAAACGTATTTCCTGCATGCGGGCAGCGGTTTTCGCGATTCCACCCGCATCGCCGGCAGCCATCCGGAAATGTGGCGGGATATCGCCCTGGCCAACAAGGATGCCCTGGTGGTCGAACTGGATGCCTTCATCGACAAGTTGGCGAACATCCGCGAGTGGGTGGCGGCCGGCGACGGCGCGGCGCTGGAGGACTTGTTCAGCCGGGCCCGGGAAGCACGGCAACATTGGATTAAGGGTAAGTGATGGATTATCTCGACCTGCCGGCCCTGTCCGGCGCCCGGGGGACAGTGCGGCTGCCCGGTTCGAAAAGCATCTCCAACCGCATTCTCCTGCTCTCGGCCCTGGCCTCCGGGCAGACCCTGGTGAAGGGCCTGCTGGATTCCGACGACACCCGGGTGATGCTGGACGCCCTGCATCGCCTGGGCGTGGACTGGCAGCGCATCGAGGGCACGGATGACTACCGGGTGGACGGGGTGGGCGGCCCCTTCCCGGTGAAATACGCCAACCTGTTCCTGGGCAACGCCGGCACCGCCTTCCGCTCCCTCACCGCCGCCTGCGCCTTCGCCCACGGCGATTACACCCTGTCCGGCGTGCCGCGCATGCACGAGCGGCCCATCGGCGACCTGGTGGATGCCCTGCGCCAGGCCGGCGCCCAGATCGACTACACGGAAAACGACGGCTTCCCGCCCCTGCACATCGCGCCTCCCGAGCCGGTCGAGGGGGAGATCGGCGTCAAGGGCAACGTCTCCAGCCAGTTCCTCACTGGTCTGCTGCTGGCCGCGCCCCTGCTGGGGCGGGAAGTGGTGATCCGGGTGGAAGGCGAGTTGATCTCCAAGCCCTACGTGGAGATCACCCTCAACCTGATGCAACGCTACGGTATCGAAGTGGTCCGGGAAGGCTGGCAACGCTTCACCGTGCCCGTCGCCACCTATCGCAGCCCCACGGAAATCCTGGTGGAAGGCGATGCCTCCTCGGCCTCCTACTTCCTCGCCGCCGGCGCCATCGGCCACGGCCCGGTGCGGGTCCAGGGCGTGGGCCGCGACAGCATCCAGGGCGATGTGCGCTTCGCCGAGGCCCTGGCCAGGATGGGCGCCGAGATCGGCTTCGGTCGGGATGCGTCGGCCGAATGGATCGAATGCCGCCTGGGCTGCGCCGACAAGCTCCACGCCATCGACCTGGACTGCAACCACATCCCGGATGCCGCCATGACCCTGGCGGTGCTGGCCCTGTTCGCCAACGGCACCACTACGCTGTCCAATATCGCCAGTTGGCGCGTCAAGGAAACCGACCGCATCGCCGCCATGGCCACGGAATTACGCAAACTCGGCGCCTCCGTCGAGGAAGGGCGGGATTTCATCCGCGTCACCCCGCCCGCCAAGCTGACACCCAACGCGCAAATCGACACCTACGACGACCACCGCATGGCCATGTGCTTCTCCCTGGTGGCCCTGGGCGGCGTGCCGGTGCGCATCAACGATCCCAAGTGCGTGGCCAAGACCTTCCCGGATTATTTCGAGCGCTTCGGCGCCATCACCCACGCTTCCAGCTTCCGCGCCTCATGACTGCTCCAAGCATCCCCGTCATCGCCATCGACGGCCCTTCCGCCTCCGGCAAGGGCACCGTGGCCGCCCTGGTGGCCCAGGCCCTGGGCTTTCATTACCTGGACAGCGGCGCCATCTACCGGGTCACCGCCCATGCCGCCCAGCGCGCCGGTCTGTCCCTGGACGACGAGGCGGCGCTGGCGGAACTGGCCAGGGGGCTGGACCTGCGCTTCGAAGGGGGCGAGGTGTTTCTGGACGGGGAAGCGGTGGGCGATGCCATCCGCACCGAGGAGGCGGGCCGCGCCGCCTCGAAGATCGCCGCCATGCCGGTGCTGCGCGCCGCCCTGCTGGAGCGCCAGCGGGCCTTTCGCCAGGCCCCCGGCCTGGTGACCGACGGACGCGACATGGGCTCGGTGGTATTTCCGGACGCCACCGTCAAAATCTTCCTCACGGCGAGCCGCGAGGCGCGCGCGCAAAGGCGCTATAAGCAGTTGATTGAAAAAGGTTTCGATGCTAATCTCGCCGCCCTGTTTCAGGACTTGAGCGAACGGGATGCGCGCGATGCCGCCCGCGCCGCCGCTCCCCTGAAACAGACGGCGGATGCCGCTTTGCTGGATACCACCGGCCTGACCATTTCCCAGGCCGTGGAGCGGGTGCTCCAGGGGTACCGGACAGCCTCCGCCGCTTGAACCGCCGAAAGGCCGTGCCCGGGAAAGACCGGTGCGCCTTTCGGTTTTGTTTTTTAACCAACCCGCCGTGGCGACACGGTTTTACTCAGGTCCCTACATGTCCACCGCAACCGCTACCCAACCCGCCATGGAATCCATGGAATCCTTTGCCGCCATGTTCGAGGAAAGCATTTCCAAACAGGAAATGCGTCATGGCGAAGTCATCACCGCCGAAGTCGTCGGCATCGATGACAACTTCGTCACCGTCAACGCCGGCCTCAAGTCCGAGAGCCTGATCCCCGTCGAGGAGTTCAAGAACGACCGCGGCGAAGTGGAAGTGACCGTGGGCGATTTCGTCCAGGTCGCCATCGAATCCATCGAGGACGGTTACGGCGCCACCAAGCTGTCGCGCGATCGCGCCCGTCGCCTGGCCGCCTGGCTGGACCTGGAAGCGGCCATGGAAGAAGGTCGCGTGGTCAAGGGCGTGATCAACGGCAAGGTCAAGGGCGGCCTCACGGTCATGTGCAACGGCATCCGCGCCTTCCTGCCCGGTTCCCTGGTGGACGTGCGTCCCATCAAGGACACCACCCCCTTCGAGAACAAGGAATCCGAATTCAAGGTCATCAAGCTGGACCGCAAGCGCAACAACGTGGTGGTGTCCCGCAAGGCCGTGCTGGAACAGAGCATGGGCGCCGAGCGCGAGTCCCTGCTGGCCAACCTGAAGGAAGGCGCCCAGGTCAAGGGCGTGGTCAAGAACATCACCGAATACGGCGCCTTCGTGGATCTGGGCGGCATCGACGGCCTGCTGCACATCACCGATCTGGCCTGGCGTCGGGTCAAGCATCCCTCCGAAGTGGTCACCGTGGGCGACGAAGTTACCGCCGTGGTGCTCAAGTTCGACCAGGAAAAGAACCGCGTCTCCCTGGGCCTGAAGCAGCTGGGCGAAGATCCGTGGGTGGGCCTGTCGCGTCGTTACCCCACCGGCACCCGCATGTTCGGCAAGGTGGCCAACCTGACCGACTACGGCTGCTTCGTCGAGATCGAGCCGGGCATCGAAGGCCTGGTGCACGTCTCCGAGATGGACTGGACCAACAAGAACGTCAATCCGTCCAAGATGGTTTCCCTGGGCGACGAGGTTGAAGTCATGGTGCTGGAGATCGACGAGGATCGCCGCCGCATCTCCCTGGGCATGAAGCAGTGCAAGTCCAATCCCTGGGACGATTTCGCCATGAACTACAAGAAGGGCGACAAGGTCCGCGGCCAGATCAAGTCCATCACCGACTTCGGCGTGTTCATCGGCCTGAACGGCGGCATCGACGGTCTGGTGCACCTGTCCGATCTGTCCTGGAGCCTGGCCGGCGAGGAAGCCCTGCGCAACTACCGCAAGGGCGAGGAAGTGGAAGCCGTGGTGCTGGCCATCGACGTGGAGAAGGAACGCATCTCCCTGGGCGTCAAGCAGATGGAGAACGATCCCTTCAACGCCTACGTGGCCACCCATGACAAGGGTTCCATCGTCAAGGGCAGCGTCAAGTCCCTGGACGCCAAGGGCGCCGTGGTGACCCTGGACGGCGAGGTGGAAGGCTACCTGCGCGCTTCCGAGGTTTCCCGCGAGCGGGTCGAGGACATCCGCAACCACATGAAGGAAGGCGACGAGGTGGAGACCGTGATCATCAACATCGATCGCAAGAACCGCCAGATCAACTTGTCCATCAAGGCCAAGGATGCCGCCGAGCAGTCCGAGGCCCTGCGCAAGCTGGCTTCCGAGCAGTCCACCGGCACCACCAACCTGGGTGCCCTGCTCAAGGCCAAGCTCGACAACAAGAGCGCTGAATGATTGAAGTGGGCGCCATGACCAAGTCGGAGCTTATCGCCCGGCTGGCGGAGCGCCATCCTCACCTGGTGGCGGCGGATGCCGAACTGGCGGTGAAGACGATCCTGGATGCCATGACCAGCAGTCTGGTGGAAGGGGAACGCATCGAGATCCGCGGGTTCGGCAGTTTCAGCCTGAATTTCCGCCCGCCCCGGGTGGGGCGCAACCCCAAGACCGGCGAGAAGGTCCATGTCGAGGGCAAGTATGTGCCCCACTTCAAGGCGGGCAAGGAATTGCGCGATCGCGTGGATTTCCAGGAATAAAGCTCGTCCAAGTTGTGCATTCGAAGGCGCCGCTCATGTCGGCGCCTTTTTTCTTGGTGGAACATCGTTGTCCGGGCCTGATCCGGCAAGGGCATGATTCCGGCTGAAATAGCCTCTACAATCCCGCTCATTCCAAGACCCGGCTCCCCTCGTGCGTTTGCTGGCACTCTCCGTAAAAATCATCTTGTTCCTTCTCCTGTTGGGATTCGCGGCCCTGAACAGCGACACGGTCACGTTGAGGTATTTCCTCGGCCTGGAATGGCAGGCGCCGCTTTCGCTGGTCATCCTGGTGGTGTTCGCCCTGGGGCTGCTCATCGGCCTGCTTGCCTGTTCCATGCGCCTGCTGCGCAGCCATCGTGAATTGCGCGGCTTGAGGAAAGAATTGGATAGGAACTGAGCATGGAATTCGAAGCCTGGTATCTGCTGGTCATCCCCCTGTTCTTCGCCCTGGGCTGGGTGGCGGCGCGGGTGGATATCCGCCACGTCATGCAGGAGTCCCGGGCGGTGCCCCGCTCCTATTTCAAGGGCCTCAACTACCTGCTCAACGAGCAGCCGGACAAGGCCATCGAGGCCTTCCTGGAAGTGGCCAAGATGGATCCGGACACCCTGGAGCTGCACTTCGCCCTGGGCGCCCTGTTCCGTCGTCGCGGCGAACTGGACCGGGCCATCCGCATCCACCAGAACCTGGTGGATCGGGCGGACCTGTCCCAGGACCAGCGCATGAAGGCCTTGTACGAACTGGGCCAGGATTTCCTGAAATCGGGTCTGCTGGATCGGGCCGAGTCCGTCTTCCGCCGCCTTGAAAGCGGCATCCACGCCCTGGACGCCCTGCGCAACATCCTTGAAATCCAGGTGCTCACCAAGGATTGGGAGCAGGCCATCCAGACGGCCGGACGACTGGAAAAACTGGGTTGCCCGGCCCAGAACGCGGATACCGCCCACTATTATTGCGAATTGGCCGTGGCCGCCATGCTCAAGGGCGACATCGAGGCCGCGCGGGCCTTCCTGGAACACGCCCTCGACGAGAACAAGCGTTCGGCCAGGGCCTGGCTGCTGAAAGGCGACCTGGAGATCAAGGCGGGCCGCGACGAAGACGCCATCGCGGCCTGGAGACGCCTGGAAGAACTCAATCCGGCCTATCTGTCCACCGTCGCCGAACGCCTGGTTCAGGTCCATACCCGCCTGGGACGGCAAGAGCAGGTGATCGCGCTGCTGAAGGCGTACCTGGATCGAAGCTCCAGCCCGGACCTGTTGCACCTGCTGTTCCAGACCGTGGCGGAAAATCAGGGCTGGGAGGCCGCGCGCCAGCTCGCCGCCGAGGAGCTCAAGCGCCATCCCAGCCTGCGCGCCCTGGATGATTATCTTCAGGCCAGCAACGCGGTGAACGTGGAGTCGGTGGAGGGCCGTCTGGCCCAGGACCTGGTGCATCGCCAGGTCAGTCGCACCGCCTATTACCAGTGCGCGAGCTGCGGCTTCAAGGCGCGCCAGTATTTCTGGCAATGCCCGGCCTGCGCGCGCTGGGAGAGCATTCCCCCGGAAAGGTCGGAGCATGACTGAGCCCGGCCTCGGCCCGCGCATCATCGTCGCCCTGGATTACCCGGATGCGGAATCGGCCCGCCGCGTCGTCGCCCGCCTGAGTCCGGAACTCTGCCGGCTCAAGGTGGGCAAGGAACTGTTCGTGGCCGCCGGCCCCGATTTCGTGCGCGAACTGGTGGCCCTGGGCTATGCGGTGTTCCTCGACCTGAAGTTCCACGACATCCCCCATACCGTGGCCCAGGCCTGCAGGGCGGCGGCTCGGCTCGGGGTGTGGATGGTGAACGTGCATGCTTCGGGTGGACCGCGCATGCTCGCCGCCGCCCGGGAAGCGCTGGAGGGACTGGAACGGCGTCCGTTGCTGATCGCCGTGACGGTATTGACCAGCATGGGGCCGGAGGAACTGGGCGCCATCGGCGTCGATGCCGGCCCCGAGCAACAGGTCCTGCGCCTGGCCGGTCTCACCGCCGAAGCGGGCCTGGATGGCGTGGTCTGTTCCGCCCTGGAGGCCCCCGCCCTGCGCCGGGAATTGGGGCCGGATTTCCGCCTGGTCACGCCGGGCATTCGCCCCGCCGGCGGCGAGGTCGGCGATCAGACCCGCGTCCTTACGCCGATTCAAGCTTTGCGGGCCGGTGCCGATTATCTGGTCATCGGCCGGCCCATCACCCAGTCGGCCGATCCCGTCGCCACGCTGAAACAAATTTCCGCTGAAATCGGCGCTCGATCAACCTGAAGAAAACGGTAACAACCATGAAGATTGCCATCGCGGGCACCGGCTACGTCGGTCTCTCCAACGCCATCCTGCTGGCCCAGCACAATGAAGTGGTGGCCCTCGACATCGTCCCCGAGAAGGTGGAGATGCTCAATCGCAAGGTTTCGCCCATCATCGACAGCGAAATCGAGGACTACCTGAGCAACAAGCCCCTGAACTTCCGGGCCACCCTCGACAAGTCCGACGCCTATGCCGGGGCCGAGTATGTGGTCATCGCCACCCCCACCGACTACGACACCGAGACCAACTACTTCAACACCCGGTCCGTCGAGGCGGTGATCCGCGATGTCAAGGCGATCAACCCCAAGGCGGTGATGATCCTCAAGTCCACCGTGCCGGTAGGCTACACCGCCAAGCTGAAGGCGGAGTTCAACTGTGAAAACCTGATCTTCTCACCCGAATTCCTGCGCGAGGGCAAAGCCCTCTACGACAACCTCCACCCCTCCCGCATCATCATTGGCGAGCAATCCGAGAGGGCGGCGACCTTCGCCAGCCTGCTGAAGCAGGGTGCCATCAAGCGGGACATCCCGGTGCTGTTCACCGACTCCACCGAGGCCGAGGCCATCAAGCTGTTCGCCAATACCTACCTGGCCATGCGCGTGGCCTACTTCAACGAACTGGACACCTACGCCGCCACCCACGGGCTGGACACCAAGCACATCATCCAGGGTGTCTGCCTGGACCCGCGCATCGGCGAGCACTACAACAATCCTTCCTTCGGCTATGGCGGCTACTGCCTGCCCAAGGACACCAAGCAACTCCTGGCCAACTACCGGGACGTGCCCCAGAACCTGATGCGCGCCATCGTCGATTCCAACACCACCCGCAAGGACTTCGTCGCCGACAGCATCCTCAGTCGCAAGCCCAGGATCGTCGGCGTCCATCGCCTGATCATGAAGAGCGGCTCGGACAACTTCCGCGCCTCCAGCATCCAGGGCATCATGAAGCGCATCAAGGCCAAGGGCATCGAGGTCATCGTCTACGAGCCGGTGCTGAAGGACGCGGAGTTCTTCCACTCACGGGTCGTCAATGACTTGGCCGAATTCAAGCGGCAATCCGACGTCATCGTCGCCAACCGCATCACCGACGACATCCGCGATGTGGCGGACAAGGTCTACAGCCGGGATCTGTTCGGAAAAGACTAGTCGACAGTAGGCAGTCGCCAGTAGGCGGAATCCAGCCACCGCCCTCGCTACCGCCCACTGATGACTGCCAACTGACTACTTTCACCTATGTACAAATCCATCGAAGATTTCGTCGGCAACACTCCCCTGGTCCGCCTGAAGAAGCTGCCGGGCGAAACCTCCAACGTGGTGCTGGTGAAACTGGAGGGCAACAACCCGGCTGGCTCCGTGAAGGACCGTCCGGCCCTGTCCATGATCGCCAAGGCCGAGGCACGGGGCGAGATCAGGCCCGGCGACACCCTGATCGAGGCCACCAGCGGCAACACCGGCATCGCCCTGGCCATGGCCGCCGCCATCCGCGGCTACCGCATGGTGCTGATCATGCCCGAGCACCTCTCCATCGAACGGCGCCAGACCATGAAGGCCTATGGGGCCGACCTGGTGCTGGTGAGCAAGCAAGCCGGCATGGAAGGCGCCCGCGACCTGGCCGAGCAGATGCAGCGGGAAGGCCGGGGCAAGATCCTCGACCAGTTCTCCAACCCGGATAACCCGGCGGCCCATTACGAATCCACCGGCCCGGAGATCTGGCGCGACACGGAAGGGCGCGTCACCCACTTCGTCTCCAGCATGGGCACCACCGGCACCATCATGGGCTGCTCCCGCTACCTCAAGGAAGTGAACCCGGCCATCCAGATCGTCGGCGTGCAGCCGGAGGAGGGCGCCCAGATTCCCGGCATCCGCAAGTGGCCGGCGGAATACGTGCCCAGCATCTGCGACTACGACCGGGTGGACCGCATGATCTACGTGGGCCAGGCCGCCGCCGAGGAGACCGCTCGGCGCCTGGCCAGCGAGGAGGGCATCTTCGCCGGCATCTCCTCGGGCGGCGCCCTGTACGCCGCCCTGCAACTGTCCAGGGAGGTGGAGAACGCGGTCATCGTCTCCATTGTCTGCGACCGGGGCGACCGCTACCTGTCCACCGGGGTTTTTCCGGTCTGATGCCGCCCGTCGGGGGCCCATGATCCGACGCCCCTGGTGCCTCGTTCTCGTCGGCTTCCTGCTGCTGGTTGGGCTGGCGCGGGCCTCCCTCGCCGATGAGCATCCTTCGGCCCCGGCCTTGTTGCTCGCCAACGTCTTCCAGAACCAGACCGATGTTTCGCTGTATTGGGTCAGCGAGAAGCTGGATGGCGCCCGGGCATTCTGGGACGGCAAGTCCTTGTGGTTCCGTAGCGGCCAGGCGGTCCACGCGCCCGCCTGGTTCACCGCCGGGTTTCCAGCCCGGCCCCTGGATGGGGAACTCTGGCTCGGTCGTGGCGGTTTCGACCGCCTCTCCGGCATCGTGCGCAAGCAACAAGCCCGTGGACGAGGAGTGGCGCCAGGTGCGCTACATGGTGTTCGAACTGCCGGAGGCGCCAGGTACCTTCAGCGAACGGATCGAAGCCATGGGGGCCCTTGTCCGGACTTCCGCGGTGCCCTGGCTGCAAGCCGTGGAGCATTATCGCGTGGCCGATCGGGCGGAACTGATGCGGCGCATGAACGAAGTGGTGCGGGCTGGAGGCGAGGGCTTGATGCTGCACCTGGCGGATGCGCCCTACGTGACCGGACGCGGCGATGTCCTGCTGAAAGTGAAGCCCTGGCTGGACGCGGAAGCCACCGTCATCGGCCATGTGCCGGGACAGGGCAGGTACCGGGGCATGCTGGGGGCGTTGCGGGTGGAGATGACGGATGGCCGGCGCTTCCGGATCGGCACCGGTTTCAAGGATGAAACCCGCCGCGCGCCACCACCCATCGGCGCCTTGATCACCTACCGCTACCGCGAACTGAACAAGAACGGCCTGCCCCGCTTCGCCAGCTATCTGCGCATGCGCGAGGCGTTTTGATGATCAGGTTTTGGGACGGTACAGCAGGAAGACGGTCGGACGTTTCTGGATGTCCGGCGCGCTAACGCGCCAAGCCGACACCGGCCGGGTGACCAGATATTCACCCTCCAGGGTCAGATCGCGGGCGATCGTTACCAGGGTGTCGTCCCGGCAGGCCGCCAGGATGGCTTCCAGCATGGCGGAGTTGCGATACGGCGTCTCGATGAAGACCTGGGCCGCATCGTCCTTCTCCGCGCGTTTTTCCAGTTCGCGCAAGGCCTTGGCCCGGTCTTCCGGTTTGGTCGGCAGGTAGCCGTGGAAGGCGAAGCGTTGCCCGACCAGGCCGGAACCCATCAGGGCCAGCAGGATGGAAGAAGGCCCCACCAGCGGTCGCACATGGATGCCGTGGCGGTGGGCCAGGCGGACCAGATCGGCGCCCGGATCGGCCACCGCCGGGCAGCCGGCCTCCGAGACCAGGCCCACATCCTGCCCGGCCAGGAGGGGGGCAAGCAGGTTTTCGAGACGGTCTTTCGGCGTGTGTTCGTTGAGTTCCAGCAGGGTCAGTTGCTGTAAAGGAGTTGCTGTGGGCACCTGCTTGAGGAAGGCGCGCGCGGTCTTGGCCTGTTCGACGATGAAGACCGACAGCCCGGCGGCGATGCGGCGGGTCTCCTCGGGCAGGACGTGTTCCAGTGGGGTATCGCCGAGGGGGGTGGGGATGAGGAACAGGGTGCCAGGCACAAGCTTCTTCTCGTTCCTTTCATCCTCGCCTTGCGAGGGCACGCCTTACTCCTCCCCGTAAGTCAGCACGTCCAGGCCTTCGTTGGCCAGCATCTCCGTGAGCTTGATCAGGGGCAGGCCCACCAGGGCATTGGGGTCCTCGGTCTCGTAACGGGCGATGAGGGCGATGCCCAGGGACTCGCTACGGGCGCTGCCGCAGCAGTTGTAGGGCTGGTCCTTCCTCAGATAGGTCTCGATCTGGGCATCGCTGTAATTCCGCATCACCAGGCGAACGGGTACGTTGGCTGTCTGGACCGAGCCGGTTTTCGCGTTCAGCAGGGTCAGTGCGGTGTGAAATTCCAGGGTCTTGCCACGCATGGCGCGCAGTTGGACCACCGCGTTTTCGTGGCTGCCGGGTTTGCCCAGTTGCACGCCTTCGAGCAAGGCGACCTGATCCGAGCCGATGATCAGGGCATCGGGAAAACGTGCCGCGACGGCCCGGGCCTTCAACACGGACAGGCGCTGGGCGGTGTCGTCGGGGGATTCGCCGGGCAGCGGCGTCTCGTCCACTTCCGGTGCCGCCACCTCGAAGGGCACGCCCAACCTCGCCAACAGTTCGCGGCGGTAGGGGGAGGTGGAGGCCAGGACGAGGCGCATGGGGTGAAGGGTGAAGGGTGAAGGGTGAAGGGTGAAGGGTGAAGGGTGAAGGGTGAAGGGTGAAGGGTGAAGGGTGAAGGGGCGGGCTTTTACCCTTCCCCCTTGAGCGCCCAAGGCGCGGACCCTTCCCCCTTCACTGATTACTCAGGCTGTATCTCCACCAGGACCTGATCCGGCGTCACCGCGTCGCCCTTGGCCACATGGACCTGGACCACGGTGCCCGCCACCGGGGCCTGCACCTCGTTTTCCATCTTCATGGCCTCGATGACCAGCACGCCGTCGCCGGCCTTGACCTTGTCGCCGGGCTTGACCTTGACGTCGACGATGGTGCCGGGCATGGCGGTGGTGACGCAGCCAGCGTGGGTAGGGCGCGGACGCTGCTTGCTGCCGCCGCTGTCCTTCTTGCCGGAAGCCTTGCGGGGCGCGGCCGTGCCCGGGGTGACTTCCACCTCGTCCAGGGCTTCCAGCAGGACTTCCTCGGCGACGCCATCCACGTGCACGTAGAACGGCCGCTGGCCCTCGCCGCCGTGGCCGGTGCCCTTGATGCGGATGTGGTAGGTCTCGCCGTGCAGGGTGACGTTGAATTCGCTGGGGGCGTAGACGGCGGGGCAGGACATGGCCTCGCGGGATTCCGGCGGCAGCAGGGTTTCCGGCGTCAGGGTGCCGGCGGCCCGTTCCTGCAGGAAGGTGCGGCCGATGTCCGGGAACATGGCGTAGGTCAGCACGTCCTCGTCGGACTTGGCCAGGCCCTCGGCTTCGCCGCGCAGCTTGTCCAGTTCGTCGCCGATCAGGTCGGCCGGACGGCAGGTGATGACCTCCTGGTTGCCCACGGCCATCTTTTTCACTTCCTCGTTGACCGTGCCCGGCGCGGCGCCGTAGCGGCCCAGCAGGTAGTTCTTCACCTCGTTGGTGACCGACTTGTAGCGGCCGCCGGTGAGCACGTTGAGCACGGCCTGGGTACCGACGATCTGGGAAGTGGGGGTGACCAGGGGCGGAAAACCCAGGTCGGCGCGCACCCGGGGGATTTCCGCCAGGACGTCGTCCATCCGGTTCAGGGCGCCCTGTTCCTTGAGCTGGTTGCTCAGGTTGGAAATCATGCCGCCCGGCACCTGGGAGACCAGGATGCGGGTATCCACCTGGGGGCCGGTCATCTCGAACTGCCAGTATTTCTTGCGCGCCTCCCGGAAATAGGCGGCGATTTCCTGGAGCTTGCCCAAGTCAAGACCGGTGTCGTACTCGGTGCCGGCGAAGGCGGCCACAAGGCTTTCCGTGGTGGGGTGGCTGGCGCCTTCGGAGAAGGCGGAAATACAGGTGTCGATCATCACCGCGCCGGCTTCCACGCCTTTCATGTGGACCATGCTGGCCAGGCCGGAGGTGGCGTGGCTGTGCAGGTGAATGGGAATGGAGACGGCGGCCTTGATGGCCTTCACCAACTCCGCCGTGGTGTAGGGCGTGAGCAGGCCGGCCATGTCCTTGATGGCCAGGGTGTCGCTGCCCATGGCTTCCAGTTCGCGCGCCATGGCGACGAAATAGGGGATGTCGTGCACCGGGCTGGTGGTGTAGCTGAGGGTGCCCTCGGCGTGCTTGCCGGCGGCCTTCACCGCTTCGATGGACACGCGCAGGTTGCGGATGTCGTTCATGGCGTCGAACACGCGGAACACATCGACGCCGTTGTCGGCGGATTTCTGGACGAAGGCGCGCACCACGTCATCGGGATAGTGGCGATAGCCCAGCAGGTTCTGGCCGCGCAGCAGCATCTGGATGCGGGAATTGGGCAGGGCCCGGCGCAGCTTGCGCAGGCGCTCCCAGGGGTCCTCCTTGAGGAAGCGCACGCAGGCGTCGAAGGTGGCGCCGCCCCAGGCTTCCAGGGACCAGAAGCCCACGCTGTCGAGCTTGCCGCAGATGGGCAGCATGTCCTCGGTGCGCATGCGGGTGGCGATCAGGGATTGATGTCCGTCGCGCAGAACCAGGTCGGTGATCTTGACTTGAGTCATCTTGATTTCTTCCGTTCAGATGCCGAGGTGGGCGGCGATGGCCGCGGAGAGCGCCACGGCCACGTGCTCGGGGGGGCGGTTGACCGCGTAGTTGAGGAGTTCCGGGTGGGCGTCGACGAAGCCGGTGTTGAAGCGGCCGGTGCGAAAATCCGGGCAGAGCAGGATTTCCTGGTAGTAGGGGATGGTGGTCTTGACGCCGTAGACCTTCATGTCGTCCAGGGCGCGCCGGCCCCGCTCGATGACCGCCTCCCAGTTCAGGGCCCAGACGGTGAGCTTGGCGCACATGGAGTCGTAATAGGGCGGAATGGTGTAGCCGGAATACATGGCCGCGTCGGTGCGCACGCCGGGGCCGCCGGGCGCGTAATAGCGGGTGATGCGGCCGAAGCTGGGCAGGAAACTGTTCTGGGGGTCTTCCGCGTTGATGCGGAATTCCATGGCGAAGCCGCGATAGCGGATGTCCTCCTGTCTGTATTGCAGGGGCAGGTCGTCGGCGATGCGGATCTGTTCCTGGACGATGTCGATGCCGGTGATGTTCTCGGTCACCGTGTGTTCCACCTGGAGGCGGGTGTTCATCTCCATGAAGTAGAACTGGTTGTCGTGGTCCAGCAGGAACTCGACGGTGCCGGCGTTCTCGTAGCCCACCGCCTTGGCGGCGCGCACCGCCAGCTTGCCGATGTATTCCCGCTGGGCATCGGTCAACTGGGGCGAGGGGGCGATCTCGATGAGCTTCTGGTTGCGGCGCTGGATGGAACAGTCCCGCTCGTACAGATGCACGCAGTTGCCGTGGCTGTCGCCGATGATCTGCACCTCGATGTGCTTGGGATTCACCACGCACTTCTCGATGAACACCTCGGGCTTGCCGAAGGCCTTGGTGGCTTCGGATACCACCCGCTCGTAGTTCTTGACCAGCTCGTCGTCGGAGTCGCAGCGCCGGATGCCGCGCCCGCCGCCGCCGTTGGTGGCCTTGAGCATGACCGGATAGCCGATTTCCTTGGCCAGTTTCAGGGCTTCCTCGGCATTCTCGAGATTGTGGTCGGAACCGGGCACCACCGGGATGCCGGCCTTGATCATGGCCTGGCGCGCCTGGATCTTGTCGCCCATCTGGGTGATGACCTTCGGCGAGGGGCCGATGAACTTGATGCCGCGCCGGGCGCACACTTCCGCCAGGACGGGGTTTTCCGAGAGGAAGCCATAGCCGGGATGGAGGGCGTCGCAGCCCGAGGCTACCGCCAGGTTCACGATGTTGTGGGCGTTGAGGTAGCCCAGGACCGGGTCGGAGCCGATGTTGTAGGCCACGTCGGCCTTCTTGACATGGAGGGCATGGCGATCGGCGTCGGTGTAAATGGCCACCGACTTGATCCCCATCTCCTTGCAAGCCCGCACGATGCGGACGGCGATCTCGCCCCGGTTGGCAATGAGTATCTTCTTGATCACGCTATGGCCTTTGAAGGTGGCACCGAGAGGATTCCAGAAAGAAACCTGTTCTGAATGGCCTCGTAACTTTGACAAAAAGGGCCGTAAAGCTTAGCATTTCCGGCTTATGTCTGCACCGGCACTCTTGGACGCGCTGCGCTTCGCCCGCTCCGGCGGAAGCCTGGAAGGCGAGTTGCGTGTCGATGAGTTGCCCCGCTTGCGCGACAATTTGACCTCAGATGATGTTGCAGTGCAATACCATATTGCGGGCGGATCGGAGGCGGGCCGGCCCGTATTGCGGCTGCGGATCGACGCCCGGCTTTGGCTGACATGCCAGCGTTGTCTGGAAAAGTTTCCGGAGCGGCTTGAATTGAGCAATGTTCTGTCCGTGGCGCGGGATGAGGCCGAGCTGGAACGTTGGGAAAGTGAAGATCCCCTGGTGGATGCCCTGGTCGCGGAAGCGCCCCTGGATGTGGCAAGCCTGGTGGAAGACGAGATTATTTTGAGCCTGCCGGTATCGCCCCGTCATGAGGATGGGCGGTGCGGCGCGGGCTTTCAGGCCTGATTTACAGGTTTTAATCAAGGAGAACGTTATGGCCGTTCAACAGAACAAGAAGTCCCCTTCCAAGCGCGGCATGCATCGCGCCCACGATTTTCTGACCACGCCGCCCACCGCCGTGGAAGCCACCACCGGCGAAATGCACCTGCGCCACCACATCAGCCCCAACGGCTACTATCGTGGCCGCAAGGTCGTCAGCACCAAGGCCGACAACAGCTGATCCTTCTCCGCGACCGGCAATGCCATGCGGGGGCGAGCGTCCTCGCGCGGCCAGGCTGATCGACCATGCGAGAAATCACAATCGCCATTGACGCCATGGGGGGCGATCACGGTCCCCATGTCACCGTCAGGGCCGCGCTGGACTTCCTGCGCCAGGAGCCGGACATCAACATCGTCCTGGTCGGCCTGGCGGATGTGATCCGCGCCGAACTGAAAGCCAACAAGGCCGAGCCGGGCACCCGGCTGCGCGTCCATCACGCCAGCGAGGTGGTGAAGATGGACGACCCCTTGCCGGTCGCCTTGCGCACCAAGAAGGACTCCTCCATGCGCGTGACCGCCGACCTGGTGAAACGCGGCGAGGCCGATGCCGGCGTTTCCGCCGGCAATACCGGCGCCCTCATGGCGGTTTCCCGCTTCGTACTGAAAACCCTGCCTGGCATCGATCGACCCGCCATCGCTTCCACCCTGCCTTCCCGCGCCGGCAGCACTTACGTGCTGGACCTGGGCGCCAACGTGGATTGCAGCGCCGAGCATCTGCTCCAGTTCGGCATCATGGGGGCGGCCCTGGCCGCGGCCATCGAGCACAAGGAGCGGCCCAGCGTGGGCCTGCTCAATATCGGCGAGGAAGACATCAAGGGCAACGAGGTGGTGAAACAGGCCGGCGAGTTGCTCAAGACCAGCGGTCTCAATTTCCAGGGCAACGTGGAAGGCGACGACATCTACAAGGGCACCGTGGACGTGGTGGTGTGCGACGGCTTCGTCGGCAATATCGCCTTGAAGACATCGGAAGGCCTGGCCAAGCTGATGGCCGACCAGTTGCGCGGTGAATTCAAGAAAAACCTCATCACCCGCCTGGCCGGCATCATCGCCTTGCCCGTGTTGCGCGCCTTCAAGCGCAAGCTGGATCCGCGCCGCTATAACGGCGCCAGCCTGCTGGGGCTCAACGGCGTGATCATCAAGAGCCACGGCTCCGCCGACGTATTCGCCTTCGAACAGGCCATCCTCAAGGCGGCCGAGGAAGTGCGCGGCGGTCTGTTGCGGCGCATCGCCGAGCAGGTCGGCATCCACAACGGCGGCGGCGAAGGCCTGGCCCAGGAAGGAGAACCCGCTTGAATCAGGCGTCCAGAATTTATTCGAGAATCATCGGCACCGGCAGCCATCTTCCCGCCAGGGTGCTGACCAACGCGGAACTCGAGGCCCAGATCGAGACCACCAGCGAGTGGATCCTCGAGCGCACGGGCATCCGCGAACGTCATATCGCGGCCGAAGGCGAGCTCACCAGCGATCTGGCCCAGCAGGCCGCGGAAAAGGCCATCGAGGCGGCCGGCATCGACGCCGGCGAAATCGATCTCATCGTGGTCGCCACGACCACGCCGGATCGCGTATTCCCCGGCACCGCCTGCGTCCTCCAGGCCAAGCTGGGCATCACCAACGGCTGTCCCGCCTTCGATGTGCAGGCCGTGTGCAGCGGCTTCGTCTACGCCGTGTCGGTGGCGGACCAGTTCATCCGTTCCGGGCAGGTCAGGACCGCCCTGGTGGTGGGCGCGGAAACCCTGTCCCGCATCACCGACTGGAGCGACCGGGGCAACTGCATGCTCTGGGGTGACGGCGCCGGCGCCGTGGTGCTGCGGGCATCCGATGAGCCCGGCATCCTGGCGACCCATCTCCATGCCGACGGCCGCTACCAGGACCTGCTGTTCGTGGATGGCGGCGTTTCCCTCAAGAAGGAAGGCGCCTGCTACATGCGCATGTCCGGCAACGCCGTGTTCAAGATGGCGGTGAATACCCTGGACGCCATCGTCGATGAAACCCTGCAGGCCAACGGCCTGAACAAGACCGACATTGACTGGCTGGTGCCCCACCAGGCCAACATCCGCATCATCCAGGCCACGGCGAAAAAACTGGGCATGAGCATGGAGCGGGTGGTGGTTACGGTGGACCGCCATGGCAACACCTCCGCCGCTTCCATCCCCCTGGCTCTGGACACGGCCGTGCGGGAAGGCAAGATCAAGGTGGGCGAAACGGTACTGATGGAAGCCTTCGGCGGCGGTTTCACCTGGGGATCGGTACTCGTTCGTTTTTGACCCGTCGGTTCGCTTGAGCGATCAATCGGAGATGTCCATGAAATTTGCATTCGTGTTCCCCGGCCAGGGCTCCCAGTCGGTGGGTATGATGGCCGGCTATGGCGATGCCGCGCCCGTTCGCGAGACCTTTGCCGAGGCAGCCGATGCCCTGGGCCAGGATCTCTGGATCATGGCGAGCGACGGCCCCGCCGATCTCCTGAATCAGACCGTCAATACCCAGCCCGTGATGCTGGCGGCCGGCGTGGCGGCTTACCGTCTCTGGCAAAGCCGGGGTGGTCCGGCGCCGGCGCTGATGGCGGGCCACAGCCTGGGTGAATATGGCGCCCTGGTGTGCGCGAATGCCATCGGCTTTGCCGATGCCGTGAAACTGGTGCGCTTGCGGGCCGAGGCCATGCAGTCCGCCGTGCCGGAAGGTGTCGGCGCCATGGCCGCCGTGCTTGGCCTGGACGATGCCGCCGTGCGCGCCGTGTGCGCGGAAGCGGCCCAGGGCGAGATTCTGGAAGCGGTCAATTTCAATTCCCCGGGCCAGGTGGTCATCGCCGGCCACCGGGCGGCGGTGGACCGGGGCTGCGCCCTGGCCAAGGAGAAGGGCGCCAAGCGGGCCTTGCCCCTGCCGGTATCCGTGCCGTCCCACTGCGCCCTCATGAAGCCCGCGGCGGAAAAACTCCTTGCCGCCCTGGCCGGCATCGAGGTGAAGTCGCCCGTGGTGCCCGTTCTGCACAACGCGGACGTGGCCGGCCATGCCGATCCGGCGGCCATCCGCGATGCCCTGGCCCGGCAGCTTTACAGCCCGGTGCGCTGGGTCGAAACCATTCAGGCCATGGCCGCCGGGGGCGTCGAACTGATCGCCGAATGTGGCCCTGGCAAGGTGCTGGCCGGCCTGAACAAACGCATCGTGGACGGCGTCACCGGCGTCGCCCTGGCCGATGCCGCCGCCATGGCGGACACCCTGGCGAAAATCAAGACTTAAGGAGGCGAGCATGGAAGCACGCGTAGCGCTGGTCACCGGCGCATCCCGGGGCATCGGCAAGGCCATTCTGCACGCCCTGGGCCAGGCCGGTTGCATCGTGGTGGGCACCGCCACCAGCGAGTCCGGAGCCGAGGCCATCGGCGCGGGCCTGGCCGAAGCCGGCCTCAAGGGCGAGGGCCTGATGCTGAACGTGAACGATGCCGCCCAGGTGGACGCCGCCATCGACGGCATCCTGGGACGGCACGGCCGCATCGATATCCTGGTCAACAATGCCGGCATCACCCGGGACAACCTGCTGATGCGCATGAAAGACGAGGAATGGGCGTCCATCATCGACACCAATCTCACCTCCGTGTTTCGCCTTTCCCGCGCCGTGCTGCGGCCCATGATGAAGGCCCGCTTCGGCCGCGTCATCAGCATCGCCTCGGTGGTGGGGGCCTCCGGCAACGCGGGCCAGACCAATTACGCCGCCGCCAAGGCCGGCATGATCGGGTTTTCCAAGTCCCTGGCCCAGGAAGTGGGCAGCCGGGGCATCACGGTCAATTGCGTGGCGCCAGGCTTCATCGACACCGACATGACCAAGGCCTTGCCCGAGGCGGCCAGGAGCAAGCTGATGGAGCGGATCCCCCTCGGCAAACTGGGCACGCCCGAGGATATCGCCCACGGCGTGGCCTTCCTGGCCTCCGATGGGGCGGGCTACATCACCGGCGCCACCCTGCATGTCAACGGCGGCATGTACATGGATTGAGGCGGGAAGTCGTATTATTCGCCATCCAATTGATTCTTCGTCGCGGGGTTTTGCTAGAATGCCCCCGCTTTTTTGCTACCCGTAGGGAGTTTTCTGATGAGTGATATTGAGCAGCGTGTCAAAAAGATCGTCGCCGAGCAGCTGGGCGCCAATGAAGCCGACGTCAAGCTGGAGTCTTCCTTCGTGGATGACCTGGGCGCCGACTCTCTCGACACGGTGGAACTGGTGATGGCTCTGGAAGAGGCCTTCGAGTGCGAGATTCCCGACGAGGAAGCCGAGAAGATCACCACCGTCCAGCAAGCTGTTGATTACATCAACGGCCACCTGAACAAGTAATCGCGGTATACCGCGCGTCGCCGGCCTCGCGGCGGCGCGCGCGCCCGGCCTCGGCCGGGTTTTTTTCTTTTTCCGCATCAGGAGCCTTATCTTGTCCCAGGTTTCCCGTCCCCCCAGGCGCAGAGTGGTGGTTACCGGCTTAGGTTTGATTTCACCGGTGGGTAACACCGTGGAAGAAGGCTGGGCCAATATCATCGCGGGTCGTTCCGGAATCACCCGCATCAGCCGCTTCGATCCCACCGGGTTTCCTTCCCAGATCGCGGGGGAGGTCAAAGACTTCGATGTGGCCAAATACCTCTCCGCCAAGGAGGCCCGGCGCATGGATGTCTTCATCCATTACGGCCTGGCGGCGGGGATCGATGCCGTCAAGGATTCCGGGCTGGAAATCACGGATGCGAACCGGGAGCGGATCGGCGTCAATATCGGTTCGGGTATCGGCGGCCTGCCCATGATCGAGGATACCCACCAGACCTATGTGGAAACCGGTGGGCCCCGCAAGATTTCGCCCTTCTTCATCCCGGGCACCATCATCAACATGATCTCGGGCAACCTGTCCATCCTGTTGGGCCTCAAGGGGCCCAACCTGGCCGTGGTCACCGCTTGCACCACGGGCCTGCACGCCATCGGTACCAGCGCCCGCATGATCGAGCACGGCGACGCGGATGTGATGGTCTGCGGTGGCGCCGAATCCACGGTCTGTCCCCTGGCCGTGGGCGGTTTCTCCGCCGCCAAGGCCCTGTCCACCCGCAACGACGATCCCGCCACGGCGAGTCGTCCCTGGGACAAGGACCGGGACGGCTTCGTGCTGGGCGAGGGCGCCGGCGTCATGGTCCTGGAGGAATACGAGCACGCCAGGGCGCGCGGCGCCCGCATCTACGCGGAAATCGCCGGCTTCGGCATGAGTGGCGATGCGTTCCACATGACCGCGCCGGATACCGACGGTCCCAGGCGCTCCATGGTCAACGCCCTGCGCGACGCGGGCATCAATCCGGATGAGGTCCAGTACATCAACGCCCACGGCACCTCCACGCCCCTGGGCGACAAGAACGAGACCGAGGCCATCAAGCTGGCCTTCGGCGACGCGGCGCGCAAGCTGGTGGTGAACTCCACCAAGTCCATGACCGGCCACCTGCTGGGTGGCGCCGGCGGGGTTGAATCCGTGTTCACCGCCCTGGCCGTGCATCACCAGGTCTCGCCGCCCACCATCAATCTCTTCGAGCAGGATCCGGAGTGCGACCTGGACTACTGCGCCAATGTGGCGCGGCCCATGAAGATCGAGCTGGCGCTGAAGAACAACTTCGGCTTCGGCGGCACCAACGGCACCCTGATCTTCCGCAGGGTTTGAGTTCGGCCATCGGGTAGGCTCGATGGCTGCTCAGCCAGGCGTTCTTCCCCGCATTCTGATCAACGGCCTCGCGGCAACCCGCATTGCCGCGTTGGACCGGGGCCTGAACTACGGCGACGGGGTGTTTCGCACCCTCCGTATCGCGGACGGCCGGCCGCGTTGGTGGAGCGATCATCTGGCCAAGCTTGCCGAGGACTGTAACCGCCTGGGCCTGGATTGTCCCGACGCGACGGTTCTCGACCGGGACCTGGCCCGGCTTGAGCCGTTGCCGGCGTCGGGCGTGCTCCGCCTTACGCTGACTCGCGGCGAAGGGCCGCGCGGCTATCGTCCACCGATCTCCCCGCGATGCACGCGCATACTGACCTGCTGGCCTGGTGATGGCGCCGAATACCCCAGGGAAGGGCTGACCCTGCGGGTGTGCCAGCTGCGCTTGGGGCCGCAGCCCGCCCTGGCCGGCATCAAGCATCTGAATCGCCTGGAGAATGTCCTGGCCCGGGCGGAATGGAATGATCCCGCCATTGACGAGGGCATACTCCTGGATCACTCCGGCCGAGTGGTTTGCGGCGTGTCGAGCAATCTCTTCCTGTGGCGAAACGGGCGCCTGCAAACCCCGAGCCTGGAACAGTGCGGTGTGGCGGGTGTGGCCCGAGCCCGGCTGATGCGGAGGGCGGCGGCGGAGGGCCTGACCGTGGAAGAAGCGGATTTCGACTTGGCGGCATTGCTGGACGCGGATGAGGTCATGCTGACCAATAGCCTGATGGGCCTTCGCCGGGTGGCCCGCCTGGGCGATAAAACCTGGCCCCAACCCCTCGTCGGCCCGCGCCTGGCGGGATTCCTGGATGCGTAAACCTATTTCCCGGCTTCTTGCCCTTGCGCTACTCGCCGGCCTTGGCCTGGCCGCTTGGTTGCTCTACTACGCCAGCACGCCCATGGGGGAAACGGGCGTGGCCTATCCCCTGGCTTTTTCCATCGAGCGCGGCGCCACCCTGAAAAAGGCCAGTCAGGACCTGCGCGCCGCGGGCGCCCTGGAAAATCCCTGGGCTTTTGTCCTCATCGCGCGCATCCGAGGCCTGGCGGGTGACGTCAAGGCGGGCAGCTACGCCCTGGATGGTCCGACCACGCCCATGGCCCTGCTGCGCAAGATCACCCAGGGCGAGATGGTGCTGGGCAAGCTCACCATCGTGGAAGGGTGGAGCTTCGCCGACATGCGTCGGGCGGTGGACGCCCATCCCGACCTGCGCCACGACAGCGCCGGCATGTCGGCCGGTGAGTTGCTCCGGGCGGTCGATGCCAGCGAAGGCCATCCGGAAGGCCTGTTCTTTCCGGACACCTATTTCTTCGATGCCGGCAGTTCCGACCTGGCCATCTACAAGCGCGCCTACGGCGCCATGAAGAAGCTGGTGGAGGCCCAATGGCCGGCACGGGCCGGCGGCTTGCCTTACCGGACGCCCTACGAAGCGTTGACCATGGCCTCCATCATCGAGAAGGAAACCGGGGCGCCCGAGGAACGGCCATTGATCGCCTCCGTGTTCGTCAACCGCCTGCGCATCGGCATGCGCCTGCAAACCGACCCGACCGTGATCTACGGCATCGGCCCCGGTTTCGACGGCAACCTGCGCAAGGACGATCTGCTCACCGATACGCCCTACAACACCTATACCCGGGCCGGCCTGCCGCCCACCCCCATCGCCCTTCCCGGGGCCGAGGCCCTGCGCGCGGCCCTCAATCCGGACAAGAGCCGGGCCCTGTATTTTGTCGCCAAGGGCAACGGCAGGCATGAGTTTTCCGATAACCTGGACGCACACAACCGGGCCGTGTCCCGCTACCAGAAACGTTAGAAAGTCCTCCATGCAAGGCTTGTTCATCACCCTGGAAGGCGTCGACGGCGCCGGCAAGAGCAGCCATCTGGACTGGCTGGCCGCCTGGTTCTCCGCGCGGGGTCGTGTCGTGCGCATGACGCGGGAGCCGGGCGGGACGCCGGTGGGAGAGCAACTGCGCGAGATCGTCCTGCATGAACCCATGCATGCCGAGACCGAGGCGCTGATCATGTTCGCGGCCCGGCGCGAGCATATCGAACAGGTCATCCGGCCCGCCCTCGCCAAGGGCGAAGTGGTGATCTCCGACCGCTTCACCGACGCAAGCTTCGCCTACCAGTGCGGGGGTCGCGGCCTGCCCGATGCCCGTCTGGAAGTGCTGGAATCCTGGGTCCACGCCGACCTGAATCCCGACCTCACCCTGTTGTTCGACCTGCCCACGGAGATCGCCGCCCGGCGCCTGGCCACGGCCCGTTCGCCGGATCGGTTCGAGCGGGAAAAAGGCGATTTCCATGCCCGCGTGCGCGCCGCCTACCTGCGCCGGGCGGAACGTCATCCGGTGCGGATCAGGGTGATCGACGGCAGCCGGAGTCTGGAGGACGTGCGCGCCCAGTTAGCCGGCATCCTGGAGTCATGGGCGTGATCCACCCCTGGAATCTGCCCCTGTTCCGGCAACTCACCGTTGATCGGGAACGCATGCCCCACGCCCTGCTGCTGCGCGGGCCCGCCGGCGTGGGCAAACGGGACCTGGCGATGGGACTGGCCCAGTGGGCCTTGTGCGAAGCCCCCACAGCCAACGGCGCCTGCGGCGTCTGCGATGCCTGCAACTGGTTCCTCCAGGGCAATCATCCCGACTTCCGCCAGGTCGAACCCCAGGAGGAGGAGGTCGACGACAGCGGCAAGGTGACGAAGAAGGCCAGCAAACAGATCAGCGTGGAATCGGTGCGCGGCATCACCGATTTCCTGGGTCTCACCGCCCATCGCGGCGGCTGGCGCGCGGCGGTGGTCCATCCGGCGGAGTACATGAATGCCGCCGCCGCCAATGCGCTCCTCAAGACCCTGGAAGAACCTCCGCCCCGCGTGCTCCTCATCCTGGTATCGCACCAGCCCGGCCGTCTGCTGCCCACCGTGATCTCCCGCTGCCGCCAGGCGGCGGTGAGCCCGCCCCCCCGGGAGGCGGCCCTGGAATGGTTGCGACAGGCCGGGGTGGGGTCGCCGGAGGATGTGTTGGCGGAGGCGGGAGGCGCGCCCCTGACCGCCCTGTGCTACGCGGATCCGGAACGGCGATCGCGCCTGGAAGCCTTTCTCGACGAACTCGCCCGCCCGGCCCGCATGGACCCCTGCGCCCTGGCCCAGTCGCAAAAGGATTTCCTGGTCGAAAGTTGGGGATGGCTGGCCCGCTGGACCTACGACCTCGTCGCGCTGCGGTCTGCCGGCGGCAACCGCTATTTTCGCGATCGGTCTTCCGCGATCGATCAGGTCGCCCGGCAGGCGGACCTGGTCGGCCTGCTGGATTTTCAGCGGGAATTGAGCGAGGCCGCCCGCTGGTTGCGCCACCCGTTGAGCGCCCAGTTGTTGCTAGAATCCTGGCTCATCCGCTACGTCCAGGTAACCCGAGGCAGCCATGAGTGAAAGCACGCGCCAGACAGCCGGCCGAGCCGGGATGCTCTCCCTGGCCATCAAGGAACGTTCCGCCCTGTTCGCCGCCTACATGCCCTACGTCAAGGGCGGCGGCCTGTTCATCCCCACCAACCGGCCCTACCAGATGGGCGATCAGGTCTACATGCTGCTGACCCTGATGGATGAACCCAACAAGTTGCCGATATCCGGCAAGGTGGTCTGGATCACCCCCTCCGGCGCCCAGGGCAACCGCCAGCAAGGCATCGGCGTGCAGTTCGACGAAGGCGAGGGCGCCACGGCGGTTCGCCAGAAGATCGAGGGCATGCTCGGCAATGCCATGAAGTCCACCCGCCTGACCCATACGATGTGATTGGGGAGTGGGTAGTAGGAAGTAGGAAGTAGGAAGGGGAGTGGTGACTTGCGTGTCCGCGCCAGGCGAATCGAAATGCAACAACCCGTACCCGCTCTAACGACTGCGAACCGCCCACTCCCCACTTTCTATTCCCCTTCTCCCCATGTTCGTAGACTCCCACTGCCACATCGATTTCCCGGAGTTCTCCGAGGGCGTCGTGCCGCTGCTGGCCAATATGGCGGCTGCCGGCGTGAGCCACGCCCTGTGTGTCGCCGTCGGCCTGGAGACCTTCCCCCGGGTGCTGGCCCTGGCCGAGGCCCATGACAATATTTATGCCTCGGTGGGGGTGCACCCCGATCATGATGAAGGTCGCGAGCCCTCGGTGGCGGAGCTGGTGGACCTGGCCCGCCATCCCAAAGTCCTGGCCATCGGCGAGACGGGACTGGATTACTACCGCATGAAGCGCGAGGAGGTGGACTGGCAGCGCCACCGTTTCCGCGCCCATATCCGCGCCGCGCGCCTGGCCGGCAAGCCCCTCATCATTCATACCCGGAATGCCGTCGGAGACACGCTGGCCATCATGGCGGAGGAGGGGGCCGGGGATGCGGGCGGCGTGATGCACTGTTTCACCGAAACCTGGGACGTGGCCAAGTTCGCCCTGGATATGGGATTCCATATCTCGCTCTCGGGCATCGTCACTTTCAAGAGCGCCAGCGATCTGAAGGACGTGGCCCGGCGTGTCCCCCTGGGGCGGCTGCTGATCGAGACGGATTCCCCCTACCTGGCGCCCGTGCCTCATCGCGGCCGGCGCAACGAGCCCGCCTACGTGCGCCACGTGGCCGAGGAGATCGCCAGCCTGCGGGGCATTCCCCTCGCCGAGGTGGCGGAGGCGACGACCCGGAACTTCTTCGAACTGTTCCGGCCGGCGACCCAATAGAAAACGGGCGCTTTCGCGCCCGCCGGTCGGGATCCGCCTCGGGTAGGCGCTCAGGCGGGTTCGAGCTCGGTGGCGAAGGCGAGCTGGATTTCCTCCTTCTCGTTCACGTCCACCGTGACTTCCCCGCCCTCGCTGAGACGCCCGAACAGCAATTCATCGGCGAGCGCCTTGCGAATGGTGTCCTGGATGAGTCGGGCCATCGGGCGGGCACCCATGAGGGGATCGAAGCCCTTACGGGCCAACCAGGCGCGCAGTCCGTCCGTGAAATGGGTTTCCACCTTCCTGGCGTGGAGTTGTTCCTCCAGTTGCATGAGGAACTTGTCCACCACCCGCAGGATGATGTCCTCGCTCAGCGGCGCGAAGGAGATGGTGGCATCCAGCCGGTTGCGGAATTCCGGCGTGAACAGGCGCTTGATTTCCGCCATTTCGTCGCCGGCCTTCTTGGGCAGGGAGAAACCGATGCCGGTCTTGTTCATGGCTTCGGCGCCGGCGTTGGTGGTCATGATGATCACCACGTTGCGGAAGTCGGCGCGGCGTCCGTTGTTGTCGGTCAGGGTGCCGTGGTCCATGACCTGCAGCAGCACGTTGAAGATGTCCGGGTGGGCCTTCTCGATCTCGTCCAGCAGCAGCACCGCGTAGGGATTCTTGGTGATGGCCTCGGTGAGCAGGCCGCCCTGTTCGAAGCCCACGTAGCCGGGCGGCGCGCCGATGAGCCGGGACACGGCGTGGCGTTCCATGTATTCCGACATGTCGAAGCGGATCAGTTCCACGCCCAGGGTATAGGCGAGTTGCCGCGCCACCTCGGTCTTGCCCACGCCGGTGGGGCCGGAGAACAGGAAGGAGCCGATGGGCTTCTGGGGATTGCCGAGTCCGGAACGGGTCATCTTGATGGCCGTGGCCATGGCCTCGATGGCCCTGTCCTGGCCGAACACAACGGCCTTCAGGTCCCGGTCCAGGTTCCTCAGGGCGTTGCGCTCGTCGTTGGCCACGGTCTTGGCGGGTACCCGGGCGATCTTGGCGACGATGTCCTCGATTTCCCTGGGCGTGATCACCTTCTTCTGCTTGGACTTGGGCTGGATGCGCTGGGCGGCGCCGGCCTCGTCGATGACGTCGATGGCCTTGTCCGGCAGATGGCGGTCGTTGATGTAGCGGGCCGCCAGTTCGGCGGCGGTGGACAGGGCGCCCTGGGTGTATTTCACGCCGTGATGGGACTCGAAGCGGGATTTCAGGCCCTTGAGGATCAGCACGGTTTCCTCGACGGAGGGTTCCTTCACGTCGATCTTCTGAAAGCGGCGGGAAAGGGCGTGATCCTTTTCGAAGATGCCGCGGAACTCGCCGTAGGTGGTGGCGCCGATGCAGCGCAATTGCCCCGCCGACAGGGCGGGTTTCAGCAGGTTGGAGGCATCGAGGGTGCCACCCGAGGCGGCGCCGGCGCCGATCACGGTATGGATCTCGTCGATGAACAGGATCGCCTTGGGATTGCTGGAAAGCTGCTTGATGACGGCTTTCAGGCGTTGCTCGAAATCGCCACGATACTTGGTTCCCGCCAACAGGGCGCCCATGTCCAGGGCATAGACCGTCGCCCCGTCCAGGATGTCGGGCACGTTCCGTTCGACCACGCGCCGGGCCAAGCCCTCGGCGATGGCCGTTTTACCCACGCCCGCCTCTCCCACCAGCAGGGGGTTGTTCTTGCGGCGCCGGCACAGGGTCTGAATCACCCGTTCCAGTTCCTGCTCACGGCCGATCAGCGGGTCGATCTTGCCCGACAAGGCCAGGTTGTTGAGATTGTTGGTGAAGGACTCCAGGGGGGAGGCGGTCTTTTCCTCGGCCTCCTGTTGCTCGCCCGCGGTTTCCCCGCGGCCGCTGGACGCGGCTTCCTGGGGTGTCCTGGCGATGCCGTGGGAGATGAAATTCACCACATCCAGCCGGGTCAGGCCTTGCTGGGTGAGGAAATGCAGGGCATGGGAATCCTTTTCCCCGAAGATGGCGACCAGCACGTTGGCGCCGGTGACCTCTTTCTTCCCGGAGGATTGCACATGCAGGATGGCGCGCTGGATGACGCGCTGGAAGCCCAGGGTGGGCTGAGTATCCACATCCGCCTCCCCGGGTACACGTGGCGTGTGGCGATCGATGAAATCGGACAATTTCTTGCGCAAGTCGTCGATGTTGGCCGCGCATGCCCTTAGAACTTCGGCCGCGGAGGGGTTGTCCAGCATGGCGAGCAGCAGGTGTTCCACGGTAATGAATTCGTGGCGTTTCTGCCTTGCGTCCATGAAGGCCATGTGCAGACTGACTTCCAACTCCTGGGCAATCATTCGTTTTCCTCCATCACGCACTGCAGCGGGTGCTGGTTTTCGCGGGCATGATCCGTGACCTGATGAACCTTGGTTTCCGCGACATCGCGGGGATAGACACCAGCCAGCCCGGCGCCTTCATTATGCACTTTGAGCATGACGCGCGTGGCTTGTTCACGATCCATGCGAAAAAAACGTTCCAATACCTGAATGACGAAATCCATGGGGGTGAAATCGTCATTCAGAAGTAAAACCTTATATAGCGGTGGCGGCGGGCTTGCGATGATCGCCGTGCCCGCCTCCGACTGCTCGCGATGCCTTACTGCCATTGATGTATGGGGAATGCGATGACAGGCCGATTGTGGCGGTATGAAGATTTTTTTCAAGCCGATTGACGGAACGGTTATTTGGCGGGTAAAAAGCCGGCGTTTGGCTCGGGACCGCAATTGTCCGGGCTGAACAAGTCAATCGTTTTGTTTCGTTTAGGAGCGGTTTCGATGGCCACTGGCACTGTTAAATGGTTTAACGACTCAAAAGGCTTCGGATTCATCACCCCGGATGGCGGTGGAGATGATGTGTTTGCCCACTTCTCCGCCATCCAGAGCAAAGGCTTCAAAAGCCTGAAGGAAAACCAGCGCGTTACCTTCGATGTGGTGGACGGTCCCAAGGGCAAGCAAGCCTCTAACATCCAGCCGATGTAATTCGGTGCCGGTGTAATCCGGTTTTTTCGGCGGGCGGGGCAATTGCCGCCCGCCAATCCTGGCCCCCTGTGCTATACGTCAAACAAGGCGTTGGCGCAGGAGAGGCCAAAATGAACACCCCCCATCAGGTTCCACCTCTCGATATCACGGCGAACACGAGCATGCCGGGAGGCGAACTCGCGCATCTTCTCGCCGGGCTCGAACGCCAGAAGGAGGAACTCGGCCCCATCGCGGACGAATTGATCGGGCTGCTCCATCGCCTCGGGGTGGAACTTCCACCCCGCGTCACGACACCCGTCAGGCCATCCAGCGAATGATTTCCCTGCCGAAGGCGGAGCAGGAAATCCGCGTCGCGCCCTCCATCAGACGGGCGAAATCGTAGGTCACTTTCTTGGCGCGGATGGCGCCGTCCATGCCCTTGATGATCAGGTCGGCCGCCTCGGTCCAGCCCAGGTGGCGCAGCATCATTTCCCCGGACAGGATGATGGAGCCCGGGTTGACGTAATCCTTGCCGGCATACTTGGGCGCGGTGCCGTGGGTGGCCTCGAACATGGCCACGTCGTTGGACAGGTTGGCGCCCGGGGCGATGCCGATGCCGCCGACTTCCGCCGCCAGGGCGTCGGAGATGTAGTCGCCGTTCAGGTTCAGGGTGGCGATGACGTCGTACTCGTCGGGCCGCAGCAGGATCTGCTGCAGGAAGGCGTCGGCGATGACGTCCTTGATGACGATGCCCCCCAGGTGATCCGGTAGCTTCATCCAGGGGCCCTGGTCGATGAGGGTGGCGCCGAACTCCCTGGCCGCCAGTTCATAGCCCCATTTCTTGAAGCCCCCCTCGGTGAACTTCATGATGTTGCCCTTGTGCACCAGGGTCACCGACTTGCGCCGGTTGTCGATGGCGTACTGGATGGCGCGGCGGATCAGGCGCTCCGAGCCGTCCACGGACACCGGCTTGATGCCGATGGCGGAGGATTCGGGGAAGCGGATCTTCTTGACGCCCATTTCCTTTTGCAGGAATTCGATGACCTTCCTCACCTCGGCGCTGCCGGCTTCCCATTCCACGCCCGCGTAGATGTCCTCGGTGTTCTCCCGGAAGATCACCATGTCCACTTTTTCCGGGGCCTTGACCGGCGAGGGCACGCCGTCGAAATAGCGCACCGGACGCAGGCAGACATAGAGATCCAGCATCTGGCGCAGGGCCACGTTGAGGGAGCGGATGCCGCCGGAGGTGGGGGTGGTCAGCGGTCCCTTGATGGACACGACATGGTCGCGCACGGCGGCCACGGTTTCATCCGGCAGCCAGGCGTCCGGGCCGTAGACCCGGGTGGCCTTCTCGCCGGCGTAGACCTCCATCCATTCGATCCCGCGCTTGCCGCCATAGGCTTTCTCGACGGCGGCATCCAGCACTTCGCGCATCACCGGCGTGATGTCCACGCCGGTGCCGTCGCCCTCGATGAAGGGGATAATCGGCCGCTCCGGCACGTTCAGGGAAAAATCGGCGTTGACGGTGATTTTCGCGCCGGCTTGCGGCGTCTGGATGTGGCTGCTCACGATGGCTCCTGATCGAGAAACGAAAAACTAAGCGATGGCCCGCATCATCCTGTTCAACAAACCCTATGGCGTATTGAGCCAGTTCACGTCCGAGGATGGACATCCCGGGCTCAAGGAATTCATCCCGATTGCGGGGGTGTACGCGGCCGGCCGGCTGGATGTGGATAGCGAAGGCCTGCTGATTCTAACCGACGATGGTGCGCTACAGCATCGGCTGGCCGATCCTCGCCACAAGTTGCCCAAGACTTACTGGGCCCAGGTGGAAGGGGATCCGGACGACCAGGCCCTCGAACCCCTGAGAAGGCCCATGGACCTGGGCGATTTCGTCACGCGCCCGGCCCGGGCGCGGGTGATGGCGCAGCCGGAAGCCCTGTGGCCCCGGGATCCGCCGGTGCGCTTCCGCAAGGCCATTCCCACCGCCTGGATCGAAATCGTGCTCACCGAAGGCAAGAACCGCCAGGTGCGGCGCATGACGGCCAGGGCCGGTTTTCCCACGCTGCGGCTGATCCGCGCCGCCGTGGGCGGCCATCAACTGGCCGGCCTGGGGCCGGGCGAGTGGCGCGACGCGAACTGAGGGGTTGGGGAGCCCGGCGCGCTATTTGCCCGCGATTTTTCCGCGCCAGGCATGGGCTCGGGCCAGGGCGTCCGCCTCATCCAGCAGCAGGCTCTGGCCATGTTCCAGCACGGCCGTGCCGCCGACCCAGACGTGGCTGACCTGTTCCCTGCCGGCGCTGTAGACCAACTGGGAAATCGGGTCGTAGCACGGCTGGGTCGCCACCCCGGCCAGATCCACGGCGATGACATCCGCCATTTTCCCGACCTCCAGCGAGCCGATGCGCTGTTCCATGCCGAGGGCCCGGGCGCCGGCGAGGGTGGCCATTTCCAGGGCCCGGTGGGCGGGCAGGGTGGAGGGATCGCCGCCGACACACTTGGCCAGGGTAGCGGTGAGCCGCATCTCGGAAAACAGGTCCAGCCGGTTGTTGCTGGCCGCGCCATCGGTGCCCACGCCGACGTTGACGCCGGCGGCTAGCAGCCGCGCTACCGGGGCGAAGCCGCTGGCCAGCTTGAGGTTGGAGGCCGGGCAGTGGGCCACATGGCAGCCGTGTTGCGCCAGCCAGCCGATTTCCTCGTCGTTGAGATGCACGGCATGCACCGCCACCAGCCCGGGCCCCAGCAGGCCAAGCGCCTTGAGCCGGGCCAGGGGGCGCGGGCCGTATTTTTCCTGGCCGTGGCGGATCTCGTCCTCGGTTTCATGGATGTGCATGTGCACCGGTAGATCCAGCTGGGCGGCGTAGATGGCGATCTTTTCCAGGCTGCGGTCGCCCACCGTGTAGGGAGCGTGGGGCGCCAGGCAGAACTGGACCAGGGGGTGGTCGCGCCAGGCATCCCGCGTCGCCAGGCCCTTGTTCAGGTAGTCGTCGGGATCGGCGGCGTAGGGGGTGGGGGCATCCACCACGATCAGGCCGGCGGCGATGCGCATGCCGGCCTCCACCGAGGCTTCCACCGCCGCCTCCGGAAAGTAGTACATGTCGTTGAAGCAGGTCACGCCGCCCTTGAGCATTTCCAGGCAGGCCAGGCGGGTGCCGTCGCGCACGAAGGACGGCGAAACGTGACGGTTTTCAGCCGGCCAGATGTGGTCCCGCAGCCAGGTCATCAGGGGCAGGTCGTCGGCATAGCCGCGCAGGAGATTCATGGCGGCGTGGGTGTGCAGGTTCACCAGGCCGGGCATCAGCGCGTGGCCGGGCAGGCGGACATGGCTGGCGGATAGCCAGGCATCGGCCTCGCCGGTGGGCAGGATGGCGGCGATGCGGCCATCGCGGACCAGCAGGCTGTGGTTCGCCAGCACCTCGCCCCGGGGCTGCACGGGCACGATCCAGCCGGCATCGATGCGCAGATCGGCGTGCGGGTCGGGCGACGAGGGCATGGCGGGCTCCGGGCGGACGATAAGGTTGGCGGATGCTACCGGCAAGGGCGGTTTCGAGTCACTTTTTCGGCCGGCGGGGCAGGGTGGGCGTGCTAAAATCGCGCGGATTTTCGCCCACCATAACAATTCCTTACAGAGACAGCTTCCCCCATGGAAAACCAGTTCGCCAAAGAGACGCTCCCGGTCAGCCTCGAAGAGGAAATGCGCCGCTCCTACCTGGATTACGCCATGAGCGTGATCGTCGGCCGCGCCCTGCCCGATGTCCGCGATGGCCTCAAGCCGGTGCACCGGCGCGTGCTGTTCGCCATGCACGAACTGAACAACGACTGGAACAAGGCCTACAAGAAATCGGCCCGCGTGGTTGGCGACGTGATCGGTAAATATCACCCCCACGGCGACACGGCGGTGTACGACACCATCGTGCGCATGGCCCAGGATTTCTCCCTGCGCTATCCCCTGGTGGACGGCCAGGGCAACTTCGGTTCCGTGGACGGCGACAACGCGGCGGCCATGCGCTACACCGAAATCCGCATGGCCAAGCTGGCCCACGAGCTGCTGGCCGACATCGACAAGGAAACCGTCGACTTCGGCCCCAACTACGACGGTTCGGAGCACGAGCCCCTGATCCTGCCGGCCAAGTTCCCCAACCTGCTGGTGAACGGCTCCACCGGCATCGCCGTGGGCATGGCCACCAACATCCCGCCCCACAACATGACCGAGATCGTCGACGCCTGCCTGGCGGTGCTGCGCGATCCGCTCATCGACATCGAGGACCTGATCGACATCGTTCCCGCCCCCGACTTCCCCACCGCCGGCATCATCTACGGCCTTTCCGGGGTGAAGGACGGCTACCGCACCGGCCGCGGCCGGGTGGTCATGCGCGCCAAGTGCCACTTCGAGGATATCGACAAGGCCGGCGGCCGCCAGTCGGTGATCATCGACGAGCTGCCCTACCAGGTGAACAAGGCCAACCTGTGCGCCAAGATCGGCGAGCTGGTGCGCGAGAAGCGCCTGGAAGGCATCAGCGAGATCCGCGACGAGTCGGACAAGTCCGGCATGCGCGTGGTGATCGAACTGAAGCGTGGCGAAGTGCCGGAAGTGATCCTGAACAATCTGTACAAAGAAACCCAGATGCAGGACACCTTCGGCATGAACATGGTGGCTCTGCTGGACGGTCAGCCGCGCCTGCTCAATCTGAAGCAGTTCCTGGAAGCCTTCCTCAAGCACCGTCGGGAAGTGGTCACCCGCCGCACCCAGTTCGAGTTGAAGAAGGCCCGGGACCGGGGCCACATCCTGGAAGGTCTGGCGGTGGCCCTGGCCAACGTGGACGAGATCATCGCCCTGATCAAGTCCAGCGCCACGCCGCCGGAAGCCAAGGCGGCGCTGCTGTCCCGGCCCTGGCGTTCGAAGGTGGTGGAGGACATGCTGGTGCGCGCGGCCGGCGATTTGCTGGGGCCCAAGACCGACGCCTTCCGCCCCCTGGACCTGGCACCGGAATTTGGCCTGCACAAGCAGGGCTACTTCCTCACCGAGGTCCAGGCCCAGGCCATCCTGGATCTGCGCCTGCAGCGCCTCACCGGGCTGGAACAGGACAAGATCGTGGGCGAATACGGCGAGGTCATGGCGCGCATCGCCGACCTGCTGGACATCCTGGACAAGCCCGGGCGGGTGACGGAAATCATCGCCGCCGAGCTGGCCGAGATCAAGGCCGCCTTCGGTGACAAGCGTCGCTCCGAGATCGTCGTCCATGCCCAGGAAATGTCCATGGAAGACCTCATCACGCCCCAGGACGTGGTGGTGACCCTGTCCAATACCGGCTACATCAAGGCCCAGGTGCTCGACGAGTACCGCACCCAGAAGCGCGGCGGGCGCGGCAAGCAGGCCGCCACCACCAAGGAAGAGGACTTCATCGAGAAGCTGTTCATCGCCAATACCCACGACTACATCCTGTGCTTCACCAACCGGGGCCGCATGTTCTGGCTCAAGGTCTACGAGGTGCCCCAGGGCGGTCGCACGGCGCGCGGCAAGCCCATCGTCAACCTGCTCAAGATGGAAGACAACGAGCGGGTCAACGCCATCCTGCCGGTCAAGGAGTTCGACGCACAGCACTACGTGTTCATGGCCACCGCCTTCGGCACGGTCAAGAAAACCCCCCTGTCCGAGTTCTCCCGCCCGCGCAGCGCCGGCATCATCGCCGTCAGCCTGGACGAGGGCGACCACCTGATCGGCGTGGCCATCACCAACGGCGAGAACGATGTCATGCTGTTCTCCGACGAGGGCAAGGCCAACCGCTTCGACGAAACCGAGGTGCGCGCCATGGGCCGGGGCGCCCGCGGCGTGCGCGGCATCAAGCTGGGCGCCGGCGCCCAGGTCATCTCCCTGCTGGTGGCCGAGAACGAGGCCCAGAGCGTGCTCACCGCCACCGAGAACGGCTACGGCAAGCGCACCCCGGTGGGCGACTATTCCCGCCACGGCCGCGGCGGCCAGGGCGTCATCGCCATCTCCACCTCGGCCCGCAACGGCAAGGTGGTGGCCGCCACCCTGGTGCAGCCGGACGACGAGGTCATGCTCATCACCACCGGCGGCGTGCTGATCCGCACCCGGGTCAGCGAAATTCGTTCCCTGGGCCGTTCGACCCAGGGCGTCACGCTGATCAACCTGGGCGAGGGCGAGAAACTGTCCGGGCTGCAAAGGGTGCTGGATTCCGAGGAGGAGTGATTTACCTCGACCCGGGCCCGCATCGGCGGTGACCATCCTCAAGACGGGCCGGGCCATGCCGATATGACAACGTCAAAGGAGGAAAGAACATGTCCACCGCCATCATCTTCTGGGTTCTGGTCCTCATCGCGCTGATCTATGGCGTGGTGATCTTCAACGCCCTGGTCCAGATCAAGCACAACGTTTCCAAGGCCTGGTCCAACATCGACGTGCTGCTCAAGCAGCGTCATGACGAGTTGCCCAAGCTGGTGGAAACCTGCCGCCAGTACAAGCAGTTCGAACAGGAGACCTTGCGGAGGGTCACCGAGGCCCGGGCCCGGGTTCAGACCGCCAGCCAGGCCCAGGACATCCCCGCCCTGGGCCTGGCGGAAGGCGCCCTGCGCGCCGGGCTGGGACAGATATTCGCGGTGGTCGAGGCCTATCCCGAACTGCGCGCCAACGAACAGTTCAACCAGCTGATGCAGCGCATTTCCGGCCTGGAGGACGCCATCGCCGATCGGCGCGAGTTCTACAACGACAGCGTCAACATCAACAACGTGCGCATCGAGCAGTTCCCCGACAACTTCGTCGCCCGCCTGTTCGGCTTCGCCGCCAAGCCCCTGCTCACCTTCAGCGAGGAAGATAGGAAGGACGTGGATGTGAAGGCCCTGTTCGGCTAACGGTCATGGCGACGAGCCACACCGAGGCATGAACCTCGCCGGTCCGTTCCCTCCCTTGCGGGGCGCGCCTTGGCTTATCCGCCAAGGCCGTTCGCAAGGCGCGAAGCATGCTTCGCGAAACCCCTTGCTCACCCCCCGGCCCCTCTCCCGCCCGCGAGAGCGGGGAGCTTCAGGCGTCGCTCCGCGACGTGCACGGTAACGATGCGCATCAGGATTGGGCGCTGGCGCACCGACTCGCTGCCCTTCTTCCTGCAGGTGGTGCCCTTCGGCATCGCCGCCCAGTCGGATTCCAATCGGCTCTGGCTGCTGGCCTTTACCCTCGCGGTGCTCATCAATCTCTGGGCCTGGCTCATCGCTCTGGGCCGGCGCCGGGCGATCCAGGACACGCCCACCTCGCGCGTGGCATCCGCCGCCCAGGGCTATGTGGAACTCGTCGGCACCGGCCAGCCCCTGGCCGACACCCAGCTCCTCAGCCCCCTTAGCCAATTGCCCTGCCTCTGGTATCGCTACACGATGGAAGAGCGGGACAACGGCGAGTGGAAGCAGATCGAACATGGGGAAAGCGATTTGCCTTTCATGCTGGAGGATGGCTCCGGTCGATGCCAGGTCGATCCCCGCGGCGCCGAGATCCATGCCGCTCACCAGGAAACCCGCACCCAGGGCGATCGGCGCACCACCGAGCACATCCTGCTCAAGGGCGATTCACTGTATGCCCTGGGTGAATTCCGTAGCGACAACGGCGAGCATGTCCCGCTCGACCGGCGCCGCGACGTGGGCGAGTTGCTCGGGGAATGGAAGGCCGACCAGACGGATCTGTACGGTCGCTTCGACCTGGACGGCAACGGGGCCATCGACGCAAGGGAATGGGACCTCGCCCGGCGCGCCGCCGAGCGGGAAGTGGAACAACGCCATCGGGAAATCCGCGCCCAGCCCACCCGTCACTTCCTCGCCAAACCGCGTTGGGGCAAGCCTTACCTGATCTCCAACCACCCACCGGAAAAACTGGGCAGGCGTTACGGCTGGCTGATCGCCGCCCATTTTGTCCTGCTGACAGGCGCCCTGGTGGGGGTGAGCTGGGCGCTCGGCCTACCTGACTGATCCCCTCGGCCCGGACGACTGTTTTGGCCGCCAGTGCTTGAGCAGCAGGGAATTGCTCACCACCGACACCGATGACAGGGCCATGGCCGCCCCGGCGATGACCGGGTTGAGCAGGCCCGCCGCCGCCAGGGGCAAGGCGAGCACGTTGTAGAAAAAGGCGAAGAACAGGTTCTGGCGGATTTTCCTCATCACCGCCCGTGAGAGTTCCACCGCATCCGCCACGCCGTTCAGGTCGGCCCGCATCAAGGTGATGTCCGCCGCTTCCAGGGCGATGTCGCTGCCACCGGCCATGCCGAAGCTGACGTCGGCGCTGGCCAGGGCGGGGGCATCGTTCACCCCGTCGCCAGCCATGCCCACGACCTGGCCCTCGCCCTTCAACGCGGTCACGGCGGCGGCCTTGTCCCCGGGCTTCACGCGGGCACGGAAGTCGGCGATGCCGGCCTCGGCGGCGATGGCGGCGGCGGTGGTTTCCTGGTCGCCCGTGAGCATGACCGGGACGATGCCCAGGTCCCTCAGGCGGGCCAGGGCGGCGCGGGAGGTGGGACGCAGCCGGTCGGCCAGATCCAGGCGGCCCAACAGCCGGGATTCATCCGCCAGATGGATACTCGATACGCCAGCCATCGCGCCGCGCTCCCCCGCGCTTGCGGGGGGAGGGGATGGGATGGACTCGGCAAGCGAGCCCAGGCGGAGCTTCCGCCCCTCCACCAGGCCCACCACCCCTTCACCCGGCCGGTTCTCGAACCCCTCCACCTTGGGCAGGCTCAGGCCCCGTTCCCCGGCCGCCGCCAGAACCGCCCGGGCGATGGGGTGGCTGCTGCCCTGTTCCAGGGCGGCAGCCAGACGCAGCAGCGCTTCTTCCGAGAGGCCCGAGGCCGGAGTGAGGCCCACCAGGGCCATCTTTCCCTCGGTCAGGGTGCCGGTCTTGTCCAGGGCCAGGACGGCCAGCTTCTCCGCCCGCTCCAGGGCTTCCGCCGAGCGCACCAGGATGCCCAGTTGAGCGCCCCGACCCAGGCCCACCATCACCGCCGTGGGCGTGGCCAGGCCCAGGGCGCAGGGGCAGGCGATGACCAGCACCGCCACGGCGGGAATGAGGCTTTGGGTGAAATCGCCCGAGGCCCACCACCAGCCCGCGAAAGTGAGGGTGGCGATGGTGATCACCGCTGGCACGAAGACGCCGGAAATCCGGTCCGCCAGCTTCTGGATGGGGGCCTTGGAGCCCTGGGCCGCCTCGGTCAGGCGCACGATTTCCATGAGCTGGGTGTGGGCGCCGACGCCCTCGGCGCGGACGCGCAGGGTGCCGTCCAGGTTCTGGGTACCGGCGTGCACCGTGTCACCTACCGCCTTGGCCACCGGCAGGCTTTCGCCGGTGAGCAGGCTCTCGTCCAGGCTGGAGGTGCCGTCCAGCACCCGCCCGTCCACCGGTACCCGTTCGCCGGCCCGCACCCGAACCACGTCGCCGACCTTGAGCAGAGCGGCTTCCACCTCCACGGCTTCGCCGCCCGCATTTCCCGCTCCACCCAGGCGGTGCGGGGCTGCAGGCCTAGCAGTTGCTCGATGGCGGCGGAAGTTCTGGACTTGGCCCGAGCTTCCAGCAGCTTGCCCAGCCGCACCAGGGTCACCACCGCGGCGCTGGCCTCGAAGTACACGTGGCTGTCCAGCCCCAGCAGGATGACGGCCACGCTGAAGAAATAGGCGGCGCTGGTGCCCAGGGCCACCAGCACATCCATGTTGGCGCCGCCGCCGCGCAGGCTGTTCCAGGCGCCGGTGTAGAAGCGGTGGCCGGCCCAGAACTGCACCGGGGTGGCCAGCAGCCATTGCAGCCAGGGCGGCATCCATTCCACATGGTGGGCACCGCCCAGCATGGGCACCATCTGCGCCAGCAGGGGCAGGGTGAAGAGGGCGGCGATGAGGAAGACGCGCAACTCGTTGCGGTACTCGGCGGCCTTGCGCGCCTTTTCCTCGGCCCGGCTGGCTTCGGTGATGGGGCTGGCGGCGAAGCCGGCGCGGGCCACGGCGGCCACCAGATCGTCGGCACTGGCCAGGCCCGGGGTGTAGCGCAGCCGGGCCTTCTCGGTGGCCAGATTGACCCGCGCCTCGACGCCGGGCATCTGGTTCAGCACCCGCTCCAGGCGGGTGGAGCAGGCGGCGCAGGTCATGCCGGAAATCGCCAGGTCCAGGGTCTGGGCCGGCACCGAGAAGCCGGTTTTCCTGACCTGCTCGGCGATGGTGGCGGGGTCGGCGAGGGCCGGATCGAATTCCACCCGCGCCTTCTCCGTGGCCAGGTTGACGCTGGCGCTCACCCCCTCCAGCCGGTTCAGATTCTTCTCCAGCCGGGTGGAACAGGCGGCACAGGTCATGCCGGAAATGGGCAGTTCGATGACCTGGCGGGTTGGAGGCGGATTCATGGGATAAGCCCTGGCGATATGCCAGCTTATCAGGCTCGTCTTATCCCGATCGGTTCCCTGCTGGGGCTATGGCGCTTGCCAAGCCGATTACTGACAGACCTGCTGCATGTTGAAGGGCAGCAGGTCGGTGCTGTTGATGCCGTCCATGGCCAGATTCACCAGTTCATGCAGGGCCTTGGTCGGCAGAGGCGTAACGCCCACCAGTTCGGTCGGGCACTTGAACGTCAATACCTTCAGTGGTTTCTCCCCCGTCGGATAAACGGTTTTGACCACCGGCAGGATGGCCTGATCCATGGGGGGGATGCTCGCTAATAGGCTGGATTTCAGGCCGTCCAATGACGGGACAAGGGAACTCGCCACGTTATCCGCGGGTTTCCGGGTTAGGGGAGGGGAGGGGATGGTCCAGGGGGTGACGCCCTGATCAGCCGACTGCGAAGGCGTGGCGGGGGCGGCCTGGGGCGCGGGGGCCGGAGCGATGGCCATGGGTTTCGCCGGGGAGGGCGCCGGGGAAGCGATGGCCGGCACCGGAGCGGGCGGGCGTTGATAGGCCAGATAGGGATTGCCGGACCAGTTGGGCGGGGTCAATGCCGGCAACGTGGGAACGACTGGAATCATCGCCTGCTGGGCGCCCTGGAAGGGATTGATCCAGGCTGGAACCGGGAATGGGGCTGGCTGGCTGGCCGGCGCGGTCCAGGGGGTCGGCGGGTTTGGCTGGGTTGGCGGGAGCCGGTAAGCCAGATAGGGATTGATCACCGCCGGCGGCATGATGGGGGGCGCCTGGAGAACCTGGGGTGCCGGCGCCACCGGTGCCGGGAAGGGCAAGGCCGGGAACTGAAAGGCAAGGAAGGGATTGACCCAGGTCGGCGCGCCATAGGGGGCCGCCTGGAAAACGGGGGCGGACCAGGGCGTGGGAGCCGCCGGCAGGGGGGCCTGGCGATAGGCCAGGTATGGATTCGCGTAGGGGTTCGGCGGTATCGGTGCCTTCACGATCCCCACATTCCAGGGATTGGCCTGGGGTACGGTCAGGTAGGGGTTCGTCGGCACCGGTACCCGGGGCTGGGGGGCGGGGCTTGCGGCGGCGGCTTGCGATGGGGCGGCAATGGCCCTGGGCGCGGAAGCCAGGGTGCCGGAGGCTTGCAGATTGGTCGGGGGCGCCACTTCAACCTTGTTGACGGGGCTGGTGACGACCTTGGCGGCGGGGGTGGCCGCGGGGGCGGATTTGAGGACACCGGTTTCGGCCGGCCTGGATTTCCTCGTCGCGGGTTTCTTGGTGGCGGGCTTCTTGGCGGTGGTTTTCTTGCCGATGCTCTTGCCGGGGGCCTCGCTCCATGCGCTATCGGCCGCCACGATGGCTAGAGACGCGAGCATCATGCCGCTCAGAAGGACGACTATCGGTTTGCGTTTGCTGTTCATGACGGAGGCATCTGGATGAGTGCGGTCACGCTAATTCCCCAGGTCAAAAGCGTCAATTAGACTCTTATCTCCAGAAAAGAATCCCGTCCTGGATGTGGCGATGCGGTCTCATCCGAAGAGGCGAGGCGCTTCGCGAGGGGGGTGATAGTGAAAACAGAGTTATCAAAATTAAAAACAAAGTGAATAGCATGTAAACATACAAAGTTCACGTGATTGTTGATAAGCGCTACGTAACCATCAGTAAAATAGCATTTATATTATTTAGACGCCGCTGGCACGGTTCTTGTTAAACAGGATTGCCATTCCCCCCTGATCCCCGGGCCGGGAATGCCTTCAATCCGACCGACAGGAGACCGAGCCCATGGTGGAGACCTTCTACGAGGTGATGCGGCGGCAGGGCATCACCCGCCGCAGCTTCCTCAAATATTGCAGCCTGACCGCCGCCTCCCTGGGCCTGGGGCCGGCGTTCGTGCCGAAAATCGCCCACGCCATGGAGACCAAGCCGCGCACCCCGGTGCTGTGGCTGCATGGCCTGGAGTGCACCTGCTGCTCCGAGTCCTTCATCCGTTCCGGCCATCCCCTGGCCAAGGACGCGGTGCTGTCCATGATTTCCCTGGACTATGACGACACCATCATGACCGCCGCCGGCCACCAGGCCGAGGCCATCCTCGACGAGGTGATGACCAGGTACAAGGGCAACTACATCCTGGCGGTGGAGGGCAACCCGCCCCTGAACCAGGAAGGCATGTCCTGCATCATCGGCGGCAAGCCCTTCCTGGAGCAGTTGAAGCACGTGGCCAAGGATTGCAAGGCGATCATCTCCTGGGGTTCCTGCGCCTCCTGGGGCTGCGTCCAGGCGGCCAAGCCCAACCCCACCCAGGCGACGCCGGTGCACAAGGTCATCTTTGATAAGCCCATCATCAAGGTGCCGGGTTGCCCGCCCATCGCCGAGGTGATGACCGGGGTCATCACCTACATGCTGACCTTCGACCGCATCCCGGAACTGGACCGCCAGGGCCGGCCGAAGATGTTCTACGGCCAGCGCATCCACGATAAGTGCTACCGCCGTCCCCACTTCGACGCCGGCCAGTTCGCCGAAGCCTGGGACGACGAGGGTTCGCGCAAGGGCTACTGCCTCTACAAGATGGGCTGCAAGGGGCCCACCACCTACAACGCCTGTTCCACCGTGCGCTGGAACGGCGGCGTGTCCTTCCCCATCCAGTCCGGCCATGGCTGCATCGGCTGTTCCGAGGACGGCTTCTGGGACAAGGGCGGCTTCTACGACCGGGTCACCGGCATCCAGCAGTTCGGCGTGGAATCCAGCGCCGACCAGGTGGGCGGCGCGGTGGTGGGGGTGGTGGGCGCCGCCGTGGTGGCCCACGCGGCGGTCAGCGCCATCAAGCAGAGCCGTTCCAAGCAATCCGACAGTAACGACAAGCAAGGGTGAGCGACATGGGCGCATACGAAACGCAGGGCTTCAAGCTCGACAACTCCGGCAAGCGCGTGGTGGTGGACCCGGTGACCCGCATCGAGGGCCACATGCGGGTGGAAGTGAACCTGGATGCCAACAACGTGATCCGCAACGCGGTCTCCACCGGCACCATGTGGCGTGGCCTGGAGGTCATCCTCAAGGGCCGCGATCCGCGCGACGCCTGGGCCTTCACGGAGCGCATCTGCGGCGTCTGTACCGGCACCCACGCCCTCACCAGCGTGCGGGCCGTGGAAGACGCCCTGGCCATCAAGATTCCGGAGAACGCCAACAGCATCCGCAACATCATGCAGTTGACCCTCCAGGCCCACGACCACCTGGTGCACTTCTATCACCTGCACGCCCTGGACTGGGTGGACGTGGTCTCGGCGCTGAAGGCCGATCCGAAGAAGACCTCGGAACTGGCGCAGAGCATCTCGTCCTGGCCGCTGTCGTCACCGGGCTATTTCCGCGACATCCAGAACCGGCTGAAGAAGTTCGTCGAATCCGGTCAGTTGGGCCCCTTCATGAACGGCTACTGGGGCAACCCGGCCTACAAGCTGCCGCCGGAGGCCAACCTGATGGCGGTGACCCACTACCTGGAGGCCCTGGATTTCCAGAAGGACATCGTCAAGATCCACACCATCTACGGCGGCAAGAACCCGCATCCGAACTGGCTGGTGGGCGGCGTGCCGTGCGCCATCAACGTGCATGACACCGGCGCGGTCGGCGCGATCAACATGGAACGCCTGAACCTGGTGTCCTACATCATCGACCGCACCATCGAGTTCATCGACCAGGTCTACATCCCGGACCTGCTGGCCATTGCCTCCTTCTACAAGGACTGGACCCATGGCGGCGGCCTGTCCTCCAGGAGCGTGCTGTCCTACGGCGACATCCCGGACAAGGCCAACGACTACTCGGCGGCCAACCTCATGCTGCCGCGCGGGGCCATCATCAATGGCGACCTGAGCAAGGTCCATGAAGTGGATTTGCGCGACCCGAACCAGGTGCAGGAATTCGTGGACCACTCCTGGTTCAAGTACGAGGGGGGCAACAACGCCGGGAAGGGCCTGCACCCCTGGGACGGCGAAACCGCGCCCCATTACGAACTGGGCAAGAACGCCAAGGGCACCAGTACCAACATCGAGCAGATCGACGAGGGCGGCAAGTACTCGTGGATCAAGGCCCCCCGTTGGCGCGGCCACGCCATGGAAGTGGGCCCCCTGGCCCGCTACATCATCGGCTACGTGCAGAACAAGCCCGAGTTCAAGGAGCCGGTGGACATGGTGTTGAAGAAACTGGACCTGCCGCTCACCGCCCTGTTCTCCACCCTGGGCCGCACCGCCGCCCGCGGCCTGGAGGCCTCCTGGGCCGCCCACAAGATGCGCTACTTCCAGGACAAGCTCATGGCCAACCTGAAGGCCGGCGACCTGTCCACGGCCAACATCGACAAGTGGGAACCCGCCACCTGGCCCAAGGAAACCAAGGGCGTCGGCTTCACCGAGGCGCCGCGCGGCGCCCTGGGCCACTGGATCAGGATCAAGGACACGCGCATCGACAACTACCAGTGCGTGGTGCCCACCACCTGGAACGGCAGCCCGCGCGATTCCAAGGGCCAGATCGGCGCCTTCGAGGCCAGCCTGATGAACACCCCGGTGGCCAAGGCCGACCAGCCTCTGGAGATCCTGCGCACCTTGCACAGCTTCGATCCCTGCCTGGCGTGTTCGACCCACGTCATGGCGCCGGACGGGGCTGGAGTTGACCAAGGTGCGGGTACGGTGAGCGGGCTTGCCATGCGGTGGTGCTTGAGCCAAACGCGGCAAATCCCCCCCCGGCCCCCCTTCGAGAAAGGGGGGAGCAAATCCGCGTATCCCCATGCGGGAAGGTTCCCCCCTTTGCAAAGGGGGGGCAGGGGGGATTTCTCCCCGCGTGGCTTGACCACCTCCGTCTAACCAGGAGAAACACATGCTCTCAGCACAAGACATGCAGGAAGCCGCGGCCCACGGGCGCGCGGTCAAGGCGGTCTACGTTTACGAAGCGCCGGTCCGGCTGTGGCACTGGGTCAACGCCCTGGCCATCACCGTGCTGGCCATCACCGGCTGGTTCATCGCCAGCCCGCTGCCCAGCCAGCCCGGCGAGGCCAGCGAGAACTTCCTCATGGGCTACATCCGCTTCGCCCACTTCGCCGCCGGCTATGTCCTGCTGATCGGCTTCCTGGGCCGCGTCTACTGGGCCTTCGTCGGCAACCACCACGCCCGCCAGTTGTTCGTGCTGCCCATCTTCAACGGCACCTGGTGGAAGGAAGTACTGTTCGAGCTGCGCTGGTACCTGTTCCTGGAGCGGGACCCGAAGAAGTACGTGGGCCACAACCCCCTGGCCCAGTTTTCCATGTTCACCCTGTTCCTCACCACCGTGGTGTTCATGATGGTCACCGGCTTCGCGCTATACGGCGAAGGTGCCCAGGAAGGCAGTTGGTCCCACACCCTGTTCACCTCCTGGGTCATTCCCCTGTTCGGCCAGAGCCAGGACGTGCACACCTGGCACCACGTGGGCCTGTGGGTGATGGTGCTGTTCGTGCTGCTGCACATCTACGCCGCCATCCGGGAAGACATCATGTCGCGCCAGAGCCTGGTGTCCACCATGCTGTCCGGCTGGCGCATGTTCAAGGATGACAAGCCATGAATGGCCTGGACTACCGCTGTGACATCCTGGTGCTGGGCATCGGCAACCTGCTCTGGGCCGATGAGGGCTTCGGCATCCGCGCCCTGGAGCGGTTGCACGCCGACTGGCGCTTCCGCGCCGGCGTGCGCCTGCTGGACGGCGGCACCCAGGGCCTCTACCTGCTGCCCTACGTGGAAGGCTGCCGCAAGCTGCTGATCCTGGACGCGGTGGATTACGGCCTCGCCCCCGGCAGCCTCAAGGTGGTGCGGGACGAGGAGGTGCCGGCCTTCATGGGCGTCAAGAAGATGAGCCTGCACCAGACCGGCTTCCAGGAAGTGCTGTCCGTGGCCAGGCTGCGCGGCTGGCATCCTGAAAGCGTGACCCTGATCGGCTGCCAGCCGGAAACCCTGGACGACTACGGCGGCAGCATCTCGGCTACGGTGAAGGCGCGTCTGCCGGACGCGTTGGATATCGCCCTGGACACCCTCTACGGCTGGCTGGCCAGGCCCGAGCGCCGCGCCTCGCCGCCCGATGGGTCGGAACGCATCACCCTGGACAGCCTGGAGATGGGCCTCTACGAAGGCCAGCGGCCCAGCGCCGAGATGGCTTGCCGGATGGGGGATGGGCGGTTTCTGGAGGTGGCGGGATGATGGGCGTTGTTGAAATCCCCCCTCGCCCCCTTTATCCCCGCATGGGGGCTTTAGAAAAGGGGGGAGAACACCCATTAACCTGTGCCGAAAGGTCCCTCCCTTTTGTAAAGGGAGGACAGGAGGGATTTAGCGACGCCTGCCATGCCACTACCGTCGAAATCCCCCCCAACCCCCCTTTAGGAAAGGGGGGAGAACACCCGTCACCCCATGCCGAAGGGTCCCTCCCTTATGTAAAGCCCCCATGCGGGGATAAAGGAGGACAGGAGGGATTTAACCCGGCCAGGAGTCCCGCGCCATGTGCCTAGGCCTCCCCATGCAGGTCATCGAGTCCAACGGCTACGTCGCCCTCTGCCACGGACGCGGCGGCCAGCGCCGGATCGACTTGGCCCTGGTGGGCGAACAGGCGCCGGGCACCTGGCTGCTCTGCTTCATCGACGCCGCTCGGGAAATCATCGACGCCGAATCCGCCGCCCGCATCAATGCCGCCCTGGACGGGCTGGAAGCCGTCATGGCCGGCGAGACCGACCTCTCCGCCCATTTCGCCGACCTGTTCGAGCGCACCCCCGAATTGCCCCCTCACCTGAGAGGAATCACGCCATGACCCCGCACCAGCCCCCCATCCATCCCCTGATCGCCCGACTCATTGATGAATTCGGCTATCCCCAGCTCGATGCCGGCAACCTGGAAACCTGGAACGCCGCGCCCGGCGATGCCGTCCTGTTCTGCGCCGGCGACCCGGTCCAGTACCCGGAATGCCTGGACGTGGCCGTGGTGCTGCCGGAAATCCTGCGCGCCTTTCCCGGACGCTTCCGGGCGGGTATCGCCGCAAGCGAGCTGGAACCCGCCATGCAGGCCCGCTACGGCTTCAACCGCTGGCCCACCCTGGTGTTTCTGCGCGGCGGCGCTTACGTGGGTGTGATTTCCGGCATCCAGGACTGGTCCGTCTACCTGGGCCGCATCAACGAATTGCTGGCCGCTCCCGCGCACCGGCCGCCCTCCATCGGCATCCCGGTCAGTTCCGCCTCCGCCTCTCACACCTGCCACTGAGGATCACGCCATGCATGCTTTCCCCATCCCGGTTGTTGCATTTGGAGAAACCCGTGGTCCCGGCTCCCAGCAGGAAGACGAAACCCTGGACTACCTGCCCATGCCCCACGACATGCGCACCTACCGGCCGCCGATCCTGCCGGAGCCGGAAGACGTGCGCGAGCGCACCGATGTCCGCGTCTGGCTGGGGCGCCTGCTCGACGCGGTGAAGAACTGGCGCGCCGGTCAGGGCATGGTGAGCCTGGACATGAGCGGTTTGAGCGAAGCCGACCGCACCCTGATCGACCAGGTCCTTGGCGAAGGGGAGGTGGGCGCCCAGGTGACCGGGGAATCCGGCACCCTGTTTATCCAGGAAAGCGTGTTCGCCGGCGTCTGGCGCCTACGCGGCCGGGACCTGGAAGGCCACGCCTTCGCCGACCGGGTGGAGGTGGGCGATGTGCCTGCCGCCGTACGCCTGGCCGGCCAGGACGGATTGGCGGCCCCCTTGCGGGTTGAGCTTGCCCCCGGCGTGGTCAACGCGCCGGCCCTGGTGGCGGAGATCGCCGAGCAGGTCGCCCGCCCCAGCGCCGCCACCCACGTCATCAACCTGTCCCTGCTGCCCTTCAGTCCCGAGGATGCCGCCTGGCTGGACCAGTGCCTGGGCCGGGGCCGGGTCACCCTGCTGTCCCGGGGCTACGGCAACTGCCGCATCACCGCCACCGGCATCAATCGGGTCTGGTGGGTGCAGTTCTTCAACTCCCAGGATGCCCTCATCCTCAACACCCTGGAGGTCACCGATGTGCCCGAGGTGGCCCGGGCCGCCGCCGAGGACCTGGAAGACAGCGCCGAACGGCTGACCGAAGTCCTGGAGTGGATAGGCTGATACCGGAGTTCCCCCCGTCTGTTCCCCCACTCACAAAGGGGGAGACAAAACCGGGTGTCGAGGGCCATTATGTTGCAGTGCAAACAGGTTCAGTGATTCCCGCCATGACCACCTTCGAAGGCTCCTTCCTGGGCGACGCCAGCCGCTTGCCGCCGGACGCCCGGCTGGAATGCAAGATCTGCTGGCACGTCTACGACCCGGCGGTCGGCGATCCGGTCTGGCAGGTTCCCCCCGGCACGCCCTTCGCGGACCTGCCACCCCATTGGCGCTGCCCCAACTGCGACGGCGCCCGGGAACAATTCATGGTGCTGGATGATTAGCGCGCGACCCGTCTTTTTCCCCCCTTTCCTAAAGCCCCCGTGCGGGGATAAAGGGGGGAGGGGGGATTTCCGCATGGCATGGCTATGACCACCGTCGTCAAATCCCCCCCAGCCCCCCTTTATGAAAGGGGAGAGAACCCGGCCGCCGCCCTTGAGGCGGTCTTTCGCCATATCGCCGCCACGCGCATGGCCGGTGTTTCCATCCTCAATCCGGCCCTGGACGTGGAAGCCGTGGGTTTCCGGCCCTGGCGCGACGACTGGGTCGGCGTCCTCGTCACGCCCTGGTTCATGAGCCTGATCTGCCTGCCCGGCCCGGCCTCCGTCTGGGAACCCGAGTCCAGCGGCAGCAAGCGGGACGTGGAACTGCCCTCGGGCAGCTACGAATTCCTCACCGCCCACGAAGACGAACTGGGCGCCTATCTGACCAGCTCCCTGTTCTCGCCCATGTTCGAGTTCCCGGACATGGACCGCGCCCGGGAAGTGGCGGCGGCGGCCCTGGCGGAAATGTTCACGCCCGCCGAGCCGGCAGCGGCGCCGGCCGCTTCCCCTCCCGCTCCCCCACCGGTGGGGCTCACCGCCAAGCTGGATCAACCCGTCAGCCGGCGCGGCTTCTTCGGCGCCTTCCTGCGTCCCGGGGATAAGTCTTGAGTTCCAGCCTGGAAGGCCGCATCGACATCCGTCTGACCCGGCATGGGGATGCCGTGACCGACGTGGAGATTCGTTCCTCCCGACCCCAGCTCGCCCAGAAACTCATGGCCGGACGCGGGCCGGAAGAGGCCGCCGACCTGGCCGGCCTGATCTTCAGCCTGTGCGGCAAGGCCCAGAAGGTCGCCGCCCAGGCCGCCTGCGAAGCCGCGCGGGGCCTGATTCCCGGCCGCGATGCCCAGCGGTGGCGCGAACGCGGCGTGCTGGTGGAACTGGCCCAGGAACACGCCTGGCGCCTGCTGCTCAACTGGCCGGAACAGTCCGGGCGCGGAGCGGATATGCCCAGCCTGCTGCTCCTGCGCCAGAAGGCCGAAGACCCGCTTGCTTTCGCCGACGTCCTGGAAAACCTGCTGGGCGCCGTCCTGCTGGGCGAGTCGCCCGGCCAATGGCTGGCCCGGGACCTGGCCGGCTTCGACATCTGGCGCCGGGATGGCCGCAGCCTGGTGGCGAAACTGTTCGCCGACATGGGCGACGGGCCGGACCCGGGCGTCAGCCGTTGTGCGCTGCTGCCGCCCCTCGCCAAACTGGACGCGGGCCCGGCCGCCGATCTGGCCCGGCGCGCCCTGGCCGACCCCGCCTTCTGCGCCGCGCCCCTGTGGCATGGCGCCCCCGCCGAAACCGGCGCCCTGGCCCGCATGGCGGATCACCCCATGCTGGCCGCCTGGATCGCCCGGCGCGGTCGCGGCGCCGGCGCCCGGCTGCTGGCGCGCCTGCTGGAACTGGCCGAGCTGCCGCAACGCCTGCGCGCCGAGCCGGACTCGGCCGGCCGCTCAGGGGTGGTCCGGGAGGTGGTCCGCGCCTGGCCCTTGGAGGAAAATGCCGGCATGGCCGGCGTGGAAACCTCCCGCGGCCTGTTGCTTCACGTGGCGCGGCTGAAGGACGGCAAGATCGCGGAGTACCGCATCGTCGCGCCCACGGAATGGAATTTTCACCCCGCCGGCCCCCTGGCCCAGGCCCTGTCCGGCCTGGGTGCCGGTGCCGGCCTGGAGTCGGCGGCCAGGCTGGTGTCCCAGTCCCTGGACCCCTGCGTGGCCTATGGAGTTGAGTTGTTGGAGCAATGATCATCAATGCATGAAATGTCCCTTGCCGAAGGCATCCTCCAGATCGTCGAGGACACCGCCGCCAATCAAGGCTTCAAGCGGGTCACCGAAGTGCGCCTGGAAATCGGCGCCCTGTCCGGCGTCGAAGTGGAAGCCCTGAGCTTCTGCCTGGACGTGGTGCTGAAAGGCGGCGTCGCCGACGGCGCCCGCGTCGAGCTGGAACGCCTGCCCGGCCAGGGCTGGTGCCTGGCCTGCGGCGAGACCGTGGAGATCACGGCCCTCTACGACGCCTGCCCGAAATGCGGCGGTTACCAGGTGCAGGCCACCGGCGGCACGGAAATGCGGGTCAAGGATTTGCTGGTGGAATAACTTAATGCCGTCATTCCGGGGCAGGCCGGAATCCAGAGCGGGTTGGGCCTGGACCCCGGCCTGAGCCGGGGTGACGGAGCATCATTTTTCAGGAGTCTGTCTATGTGTACCGTCTGCGGCTGCGGCCAGGGTGAAACCAAGATCGAAGGCCATGAGCACGAACATGAGCACGATCACAGCCACCCCCACACCCACGAACACGATCACGACCATGGCCACGTCCACGGCCATGAGCACACCCATCCGGACGGCACCAGCCACAGCCATCCCCACGAGCACGGCCACGTCCATCCCCACGTCCACAGCCACGAGCACAGCCACACCGGCCACGATCACGGGCACGACCATCTCCACGACGCCGGCGCCGGCCACGACCACAGCCACGCCGATTCGGAACTGCACGGCGAAGGGGGCCAGATGCACTACCACGAGCACAAGGGCAGTGCTGGAAAAGGCGATCTCCACTACGGCCTCGGCCCCGCCCACGCCCACGCGCCGGGCCTGACCCAGGAGCGCATGGTCAGGATCGAGCAGGACATCCTGGGCAAGAACAACCGCTACGCCGACGGCAACCGCAAGCACTTCGCCGAGCACGGCATCTTCGCCGTCAACCTGGTCTCCAGCCCCGGCTCCGGCAAGACCACGCTGCTCGTGAAGACCATCGAACTGCTCAAGGACAAGGCCAAGGTGGCTGTTGTCGAAGGTGACCAGCAGACCAGCAACGACGCCGACCGCATCCGTGCAACAGGCGCACCGGCCATCCAGGTCAACACCGGCAAGGGCTGCCACCTGGACGCCCACATGGTCGGCCATGCCCTGGAGCGCCTGGCCCTGCCCGACGACAGCCTGCTCATGATCGAAAACGTCGGCAACCTGGTCTGCCCCGCCGCCTTCGACCTGGGCGAAGCCCACAAGGTGGTCATCCTCTCGGTCACCGAAGGCGAGGACAAACCCCTGAAATACCCGGACATGTTCAACGCCGCCGACCTGATGATCCTCAACAAGGTGGACCTGCTGCCCTACCTGACTTTCGACGTGGCCAAGTGCGTGGAATTCGCCCGGCGGGTGAACCCCAAGCTGGAAGTCTTGCAGGTTTCGGCCACCAGCGGGGCAGGGATGGGGGAGTGGCTGGGGTGGCTGCTGGCGGGGTTGGCCCAGGCCAAGGGGTCGCGGGAGGCGAATGTGGATTTGCTGAAGAAGCGGATCGCGGAGTTGGAAGCGGCATTGGCTGCGAAGGGTTAATGCAGGTTCGAATGGAAATCACCCCGCTTGGTGAATCAATCCAAGGTCAATCGGAAAGCTCGCGATGGCCACGCGGCTTTAAACCAAGGTTGAAAGGCCCAGGCGCATTTCATAAGGATTCGCCTCCGCCTTTATGCGGGCTTGAACAAGCAGACCATGAGCATTGGTCCGCTTGCCGAAGATGAACGTTTGAAAATGGTGCTGCTTGATTGTCTGTTGACCGATGTGGTAGCCGAGAATTTTTCGGTTGATGGCAGGCTTCCTACCAAGCGGGATGGCCTCCCACTGGAGATTTGCGGGGACGGCGTCGGTCCAGCTTCAAATGCGGTGATGCACTGAATGGTTGTCTGAAAAGAACCACTTTCCTTCCATTCTGCTACTTTCTTCGCCTCTGATGGCGGTATTGGTATATCACGTTTTTCCGTGATGCAAGTCGAGTAAGCCCGGATCTGCCATTTTCGTAATCCGGGAAACTGCGGAGTCCAAATCCCCGGATTCCGCTGCGCTCCATCCAGGCTACGGGGTGCAGCGCCGCCTCCGCATTACCGGCATCGTCCAGGGCGTCGGCTTCCGTCCCTACATCTGGCATCTCGCCCAGGAACTGAACCTCGCCGGCTGGGTACGCAACGACGCCGCCGGCGTGGAAATCCTGGTGGAGGGCGAACCCGAGCAGATTGAAGTCTTCACCCGCCGCCTGCCCAAGGAAATCCCGCCCCTGGCCCAGGTGCGCGACCTGACCTGGAGCGACGGCCCGGCCACGGGCGAACACGCCGATTTCACCATCACGGAAAGCGGGGCAGGGCAGGCCGCGACCCTGATCGGCCCCGACACCGCCGTCTGCCCGGACTGCCTGGCGGAGATGTTCGACCCCGCCGACCGGCGCTGGCGCTACGCCTTCATCAACTGCACCCACTGCGGCCCCCGCTACACCCTGACCCGGGGCCTGCCCTACGACCGGGCCCAGACCAGCATGGCGGCGTTTCCCCTGTGCCCGGACTGCGAGCGGGAATACCGCAACCCGGCCGACCGGCGCTTTCATGCGGAGCCGACGGCGTGTCCGGTGTGCGGGCCGGGGTTGGAGATGGTTGAGCTTGGCGAAATCCCCCCCAGCCCCCTTTATCCTCGGATGAGGGCTTTAAGAAAGGGGGGGGAACCTCTTAACGCTATCAAAGGGTCCCTCCCTTTCGTAAAGGGAGGACAGGAGGGATTAAGCGACGCCCAGCAGAACCCATCCGACCCCATCGCAGACACACTCCATCGCCTGCAAGCCGGCCAGATCGTCGCCATCAAGGGCCTGGGCGGTTTCCACCTGGCCTGCGACGCGCGCAACGCCGAGGCGGTACGCACCCTGCGTGAGCGCAAGAACCGGGAGGAGAAACCCTTCGCGGTCATGGCGGCGAACCTGGCTTCCATCGCCGACTGGGTGGAGATCAGCCCCGCCGAGGCCGAACTGCTGCAATCCCCGGAACGGCCCATCGTCCTGCTGCGCAAGAAGCCGGGGGCCGACGCGGCCTTGCCCGGCATTGCCCCCGGCCTGGCCTGGCTGGGCGTCATGCTGCCCTACACGCCGCTGCATTGGCTGATCTTCCATGAGGCGGTGGGACAGCCCGCCGGCACGGATTGGATGGATCGAGCGCAGAACCTGGTGCTGGTGATGACCAGCGCCAACCCGGGCGGCGAGCCCCTGGTGATCCGCAACGAGGAGGCGCTGGAACGCCTGGCCGGCATCGCCGATGGGGTGCTGATGCATGACCGGGATGTCGTGGTACGGTGTGACGATTCGGTGGTGCGTTTTTCTCCCTCCCCCTTGATGGGGGAGGGCAGGGGTGGGGGTGATTGGGCTGCCATGGTCAGTGGTGCTTCCCCCCCCACCCTAACCCTCCCCCGCGAGGGGGGAGGGAATGTGGGGTTCATCCGCCGCGCCCGCGGCTACACCCCCCGCTCCATCCGCCTGCCCCGCTCCGGCCCCTCGGTGCTGGCCCTGGGCGGTTACCTCAAGAACACGATCTGCGTGACCCGGGGCGACGAGGCCTTCGTCTCCCAGCACATCGGCGGCCTGGACAACCCGGCCACCTGCGGCATGTTGATGGAAGTGACGGACCACCTTCTGGACATCCTGCAAGTGCGGCCCGAGGCCGTCGCCCACGATCTGCACCCGGATTTCTTCAGCAGCCGCCACGCCCTGGAACTGGCGGACCGGTGGAACGTGCCGGCCGTCGCCGTGCAGCACCACCATGCCCATATCGCCGCCGTGGTGGCGGAACATGGGGTGACCGAACCCATCCTGGGCCTGGCCCTGGATGGCGTGGGCCTGGGCAGCGATGGCAGCGCCTGGGGCGGTGAGTTGTTGCGGGTCGAAGGTTCGGAATTCTCCCGCCTGGGCCATCTTTCACCCCTGCCTCTGCCCGGCGGCGACAAGGCTGCCAAGGAGCCCTGGCGCATGGCCGCCGCCGCCTTGTTCAGGCTGAGACGCACGGAAGAAATTCCCCTCCGTTTCCCCAGCCAGCCCCTGGCCCGGCAACTGCACGTGCTGCTGGAGCACGACGTCCACTGCCCGCCCACCACCAGCCTGGGCCGCTGGTTCGACGCCGCCGCCGGCCTGCTGGGCGCGCGGGAGGTCATGGCCTACGAGGGGCAGGCGGCGATGCTGTTGGAGGGTTTGGCGGAAGGGGCCGGCGAGGTGGAACCTCTGGCCGACGGATACTCGCTCGATGAATCGGGCCGGCTCGATCTGCTGCCCTTGCTGGCCCGCCTGGCAGACGAGCCCGACGCCGCCTTCGGCGCCGCCTTGTTCCACGCCACCCTGGCCCAGGCCCTGGCGGATTGGACTGAACGCGCCGCCCGCCGGGAAGGTCTCACCACAGTCGCCCTGGGCGGCGGCTGTTTTCTCAACCACATTCTTTCCCGCAACCTGACCCGGCTGCTGACAGAGCGGGGCTTGACCGTACTGACAGCCAATCAGGCGCCGCCCAACGACGGGGGCTTGAGCCTGGGGCAGGCTTGGGTTGCAATGCAACAAATCCGCTGAAAAGGAATTCGCCATGTGTCTCGCCATCCCCGCCCGCGTTGTGGAAGTCGCCGAGAACGATCTGGCCATCGTCGACCTGGGCGGCGTGCGCAAGGACGTCTCCCTGGCGCTGGTCGAAGACGTGAAGGTGGGCGACTACGTCATCGTCCACGTGGGCTATGCCCTGACCCGGCTCGATCCGGAGGAGGCGGAGAAGACCCTGGCCTTGATGGCCGAGGCGGGGTTGCTGGAGCAGTTGGCATGAGGGCGCTTTTCTCCCTCTCCCGCCGGGAGACGATTGGGGTGAGGGAGCAACCGTTGATCAACATGAACTATTCCAATCTGCAAAGCGTGTTCCCTCTGATGAAACAACTAGCCATTCGACTTGGCTGCCCAACAACGGCAGCCAAGTCGCTGGTTATCCCCCCGCCCCTCCCCCGAGGGGGGAGGGGGGTAAAACCATGAAATACGTCGATGAATTCCGCGACGGCGATGTCGCCCAGGTGCTGGCGAAAGCCATCGCCGCCGAGGTCCGCGCCGACCGCCGTTACAACTTCATGGAGTTCTGTGGCGGCCACACCCACGCCATCTCCCGCTACGGCGTGCCGGACCTGCTGCCCGAGAACGTGCGCATGATCCACGGCCCCGGCTGTCCGGTGTGCGTGCTGCCCATCGGCCGCATCGACCTGGCCATCAAGCTGGCCCTGGAGCGGGGCGTCATCCTCTGCACCTACGCCGACACGGTGCGGGTGCCGGCTTCCGGCGGCCTGTCGCTGATGCGGGCCAAGGCGCGGGGTGGCGATATCCGCATGGTCTACGCGGTGACCGACGCCCTCAAGATCGCCCGCGACAATCCGGGCAAGGAGGTGGTGTTCTTCGCCATCGGCTTCGAGACCACCACGCCGCCCACGGCGGTGGCCATCAAGGCGGCCCAGGCGGAAGGCCTGAAGAACTTCACCGTGCTGTGCTGCCACGTGCTCACGCCGTCCGCCATCATGAACATCCTGGAATCGCCGGAGGTGCGCGAACTGGGCACCGTGCCCCTGGACGGCTTCATCGGCCCGGCCCACGTCTCCACGGTGATCGGCAGCCGGCCCTACGAGTTCTTCGCCGAGGAGTACCGCAAGCCGGTGGTCATCGCCGGCTTCGAGCCCCTGGACGTGATGCAGGCCATCCTCATGCTGGTGCGCCAGGTCAACGAGGGCCGGGCCTTGGTGGAGAACGAGTTCACCCGCGCCGTGACGCCGGAAGGCAACGAGAAGGCCCAGAACCTGGTGTCCGACGTGTTCGAGCTGCGCCGCAGCTTCGAATGGCGCGGCCTGGGCGAGGTGCCGTACTCCGCCCTGCGCATCCGCGAGAAGTACGCCGAGTTCGACGCCGAACGGCGCTATCACCTGGAATACCAGCCGGTTCCGGATAACAAGGCCTGCGAATGCGGCGCCATCCTGCGCGGCGTGAAGAAGCCCACCGACTGCAAGATCTTCGGCACGGTGTGCACGCCGGAGAACCCCATGGGCAGCTGCATGGTGTCGTCGGAGGGGGCCTGCGCGGCGCATTACACCTATGGACGTTACAAAGATGTTGAGGTGGCTGAATGACAGGTTTTCGTAGGGATACGTTGGAGAAATCCCCCCCAGCCCCCCTTTACAAAGGGGGGAGTATTCCCAGGTGCTTGCCGAAGGGTTCCTCCCTTTCCCAAAGCCCCCATGCGGGGATAAAGGAGGGCAGGAGGGATTTCGCAACGCTTGAACAACCCCACAGCCAAGGAATTCCCCCATGTCCGGCCAAGTGAAAAAGGGCTACGCCCGCCCCCTGGACATCAAGCACGGCCGCGTGGACATGAGCCACGGCGGCGGCGGCCGGGCCATGGTGCAACTCATCACCGACCTGTTCGCCAAGCACCTGTCCAACGAGTACCTGGCCCAGGGCAACGACGGCACCTGCCTGCCGCTGGGCCAGGGCAAGCTGGTGGTGTCCACCGACAGCCACGTGGTCTCCCCCATCTTCTTCCCCGGCGGTGATATCGGCTGCCTGTCGGTGCACGGCACCGTCAACGACGTGGCGGTGATGGGGGCCACCCCCCTCTACCTCACCGCCGGCTTCATCCTGGAGGAGGGCTTTCCCCTCGCCGACCTGGCCCGCATCGTCGAATCCATGGCCAGGGCCGCGAACGAAGCCGGCGTGAAGCTGGTGGCCGGCGACACCAAGGTGGTGGAGCAGGGCAAGGGCGACGGCGTCTTCATCACCACCACCGGCATCGGCTTCCTGCCCGAGGGCATCCACCTCTCCGGCGACCTGGCCCGGCCCGGCGACGTGCTGCTGGTGTCCGGCAGCGTCGGCGACCACGGTGTGGCCATCATGTCCAAGCGGGAGAACCTGAGCTTCGACGCGCCAATCCTGTCCGACACGGCTTCGTTGAATGGTTTGACCGCCGCCATGCTGGCCAGCGGCGCCAACATCAAGGTCATGCGCGACCCCACCCGGGGCGGCCTGGCGGCCACCATCAACGAGATCGCCCACCAGTCCGGCGTCGGCATCCACCTGGAGGAAGCCGCGATTCCCGTGAAGCCGGAAGTGGACGCCGCCTGCGAACTGCTGGGCCTGGATCCCATCAACATCGCCAACGAAGGCAAGCTCATCGCCGTCTGCGCCGCAGCGGACGCGGACAAGCTCCTCGCCGCCATGCGCGCCCATCCCCAGGGCCGGGAGGCGGCCGTCATCGGCAAGGTGGTGGAAGACGCCAACGGCTTCGTGCAGATGAAGACTTCCTTCGGCGGGCGGCGGATGGTGGATTGGTTGAGCGGCGAGCAGTTGCCGAGGATTTGCTGATGGGCGGGGATATGCGCAGCGCAACGCGCCGCTGGCCAGGGGCTTGCGTAGGCGGATGACGGACGCGGAGCAGAAACTTTGGCGCTACCTGCGCAATGACCCAAGGCGTGTGAGGCTTCTACGGGCAAAGGGCCGCGCTTCCTCGCAGCGCCCCTGGGGCACTTCATCGTGATTGCTTTCCAAGCCCGGGCTGGTCATTGAGCTGGATGGCAGCCAGCATTTGGACGATCCAATAGTCAGGAAGAAAGAAGAGTCGCGGGATACCTGGCTACGCTCTCAGGGCCTGAGGGTCGTGCGTTTCGACGATCGGCAGGTGCTGACGGAGACCCAGGCGGTCTTGGAGGTGATTTTCAGCGTGGTCGAAGCATGCTATCGGCGGAGAAATCCCCCCCGCCCCCCTTTCAAAGGGGGGAGTACCCCGCACCCTAACCGAAGCGTCCCCCTTTCCCAAAGCCCCCGTTCGGGGATAAAGGAGGACAGGAGGGATTTAACGACGCCAGCCAAACCGACCCTACCCAGGAATAGCCACGCCATGCGCATCCTCTTCCTCACCCACGCCTTCAACAGCCTGACCCAACGGCTCTACGTGGAGCTCACCGCCCTGGGCCATGAGATATCCATCGAGTTCGACATCAACGACAGTGTCACCGTCGAGGCCGTCAAACTGTTCAAGCCTCACCTGATCCTGGCGCCCTATCTGCGCCGGGCGATTCCGGAAGCCATCTGGCGCGAGCATGTCTGCCTGATCGTGCATCCCGGCATCGTCGGCGACCGGGGGCCGTCGGCGCTGGACTGGGCGATCCTGAACGGCGAGAAAGAATGGGGAGTGACTGTGCTCCAGGCCGAGGCCGAGATGGATGCCGGACCGGTGTGGGCCAGCGAGACTTTCCCCATGCGGGAAGCGAAGAAGTCCAGCCTGTACCGCAACGAGGTCACCGAAGCGGCGGTGCTGGCGGTGACGACGGCCATCGGGCGCCTGCCTGCCTACCAGGCTGGCACCTGGTGGCCCCAGGCGGTGGCCTTGCGCCCCATGCATGCCCTCATGCAGCAGATCGACCGGGCCATCGACTGGACGAAGGATTCCACCGCTATCGTCCTGGCCAAGCTCAACTGCGCCGACGGTTTCCCCGGTGTGCGCGACAGCCTGTTCGGCCAGTTCTGTCAGATCTACAACGGCCGGGTTTTCTCCGCCCGAGGCATACCGGGCGAGGTGTTGGGAAGAGTGGGGGAGGGCGTGGTGCGAGCCACCGCCGATGGCGCGGTGTGGATCGGGCATTGCAAGGTGGAGGGTGGGATCAAGTTGCCGGTGGCGTTGGTGTTTCCGGAAACTGCCGTGTTGGGAGAGATTCCGGTGACGACGAATCCCCCCCAGCCCCCCTTTTACAAAGGGGGGAGGGACAGCAACGGGATTTGGCGTTCCCCCCTTTGAAAAAGGGGGGACAGGGGGGATTTCGACGGTGCTGGATATCGCCTACGAGGAATCCGGCCCGGTCGGCTACCTCCACTTCGACTTCTACAACGGCGCCATGAGTACCAGCGCCTGCGAACGCCTGCTGGCCGCCTATGTGGCCGCGAAGCAGCGCCCCACCAGGGTCATCGTCCTCATGGGCGGCGCCGACTTCTTCAGCAACGGCCTCGACCTCAACCGCATCGAAGCGGCGGATAGTCCGCCCGACGAATCCTGGCGCAACATCAACGCCATGGACGACCTCTGCCGCGACATCCTGACCACCGATTCCCATCTCACGGTCAGCGCCCTGCGCGGCAATACCGGCGCCGGCGGCGCCTTCCTGGCCCTGGCGGCGGACCGGGTCTGGGCACGGCGCGGGGTGATCCTCAACCCCCATTACAAGAACATGGGCAACCTGTACGGCTCGGAGTATTGGAGCTATCTGCTGCCGCGCCGGGTGGGCGTGGAACGGGCCGCGCGGATCATGCGCAACCGCTTGCCACTGGGGGCGGCGGACGCTGTGGAAACGGGTTTCCTCGACGAAGCTTTCGGTGACGATCTCACCGGCTTCGAGCGGGAAATCGTTACGCGCGCCGAGGCCCTGGCCGCTGCAAAGGACTTCGCCGCCCAGCTCGAAGCCAAACGCCAGCGCCGCGCGGCAGACGAGGCCGCCAAGCCCCTGGACGCCTACCGGGCCGAGGAACTGAAGCACATGCAGCGCAACTTCTACGGCTTCGACCCCAGCTACCACGTGGCCCGCCACCATTTCGTGCGCAAGACGCCCCATTCCTGGACGCCGCGGCATCTGGCGGTCCATCGGGAGTTGGGGTGGGTGGTACCGGTGGATACAGGGCAGGTTTCCGGGTGATTCCAACGTTGCTAAATCCCCCCCAACCCCCCTTTACGAAAGGGGGGAGAGCCTATGACGCAGGCCGAAGGGTTCCTCCCTTTCCTAAAGGGAGGACAGGAGGGATTTCTTCCACGGTTGCGCTCGTACAGCCCTCGGCAATCCCATGACCCCCCTGCCCACCGTCCTGGTCATCGACGACGAGGTCCGCTCCCAGGAGGCCCTGCGCCGCACCCTTGAGGAGGACTTCGAGGTCTTCACCGCCTCCAGCGCGGCGGAAGCCCGGACCCTCATGGAAGGGCAGTCCGTCCAGGTCGTCCTCACCGACCAGCGCATGCCCGAGGTGAGCGGCGTCGAGTTCCTCAAGGAAGTGCGCCGCACCTGGCCCGACACGGTGCGCATCATCATCTCCGGCTACACCGACAGCGAGGACATCATCGCCGGCATCAACGAGGCGGGCATCTACCAGTACCTGCTCAAGCCCTGGCATCCGGAACAGCTGCTGCTGACCCTGAAGCGGGCCGCCGAGCTGTACCGCCTGCAACAGGAGAACTGCCAGCTTGCCGTGGAACTGCGCGCCGCCGAGCCGGTGTTGCGGAGCCGGGTCGAGGCGACGCGGAAACGGGTCAAGCAGGCCTTCGCCGTCGACAACATCGTGCGCACGCCCGGCAGCCCCATGAGCGCCGTGTGCGACCTGGTGGAGCGGGCCGCCCGCTACGACGTGTCCATCCTGCTGTCCGGCGAATCCGGCACCGGCAAGGAGTTGCTGGCTCGGGCCATCCACTACGCCAGCGGCCGCGCCGACCAGCCCTTCGTGGTGGAGAACTGCGGCGCCCTGCCGGACAACCTGCTGGAATCCGAACTGTTCGGCCACAAGCGCGGCGCCTTCACCGGCGCCTTCGAGGACCGCGTCGGCCTGTTCCAGCAGGCCCACGGCGGCACCCTGTTCCTGGACGAGATCGGCGAGACCTCCGCCGCCTTCCAGGTCAAGCTCCTGCGGGTGTTGCAGGAAGGCGAGTTCCGCCCCGTGGGCGGCAACCGGCCGGTCACCGTGGACGTGCGCGTCATCGCCGCCACCAACCGGGACCTGGAAGCCGAGGTGAAGGCCGGCCGCTTCCGCGAGGACCTGTTCTACCGCCTGGCCACCGTGCCCCTGCGCCTGCCCGCCCTGCGTGAGCGGGCCGAGGACGTCCCGGCCCTGGCCCGGGCCATCCTCGGCAAGGCGGGGAAGGCCCTGGGCCGGCCGGTGGAAGGCTTCGCGCCCGCGACCCTGGATTGCCTGGCCGCCTACGCCTGGCCCGGCAACGTGCGGGAATTGCAGAACGAAATCCAGCGCATGCTGGTGCTGTCCGACGGCCCGGTGCTGACGCCGGACCTGCTCGCGCCCCATATCCGTCAGGCCGGCTTGGCGGAAGTCCTGGAGGGCAATACGCCCGCCGGCCTGCGCGGCCGGGTGGATGCCCTGGAAAGCCGGGTGCTGGCCGAGGCCCTGGAACGCAACAACGGCAATCTCTCCAAAACGGCCCGGGAGTTGGGGCTGTCTCGGCTGGGGCTCTCCAAGAAGATGCTGCGGCTGGGGGTGGAGCGGCCGGGGAAGAGGAAGGAGGGCAAGGATGTGTAAGGTGGTGATGGATGCCGGGGAGAAATCCCCCCTGTCCCCCCTTTACGAAAGGGGGGAACCCTTCGTTCAACCTGGCCCTGATTTTCTCCCCCCTTTATCAAAGGGGGGCCGGGGGGGATTTAGCAACGCCGACATCCCCACAAAGCCCAGCCATGCCCCCTAACCCCCTCAACCTCCTCTGGCTCCAGTCCGGCGGTTGCGGCGGCTGCACCCTGTCCCTGCTCAACGCCGAGCAGCCCCAACTCTTCACCCTGCTGGAGCAGGCCGGCATCCGCCTGCTGTGGCATCCCAGCCTGAGCCAGGAATCCGGCGCCGAGGCCCTGGACATCCTTTCCGCCTGCGCCGAGGGCCGCGAGCGCCTGGACATCCTCTGCGTGGAAGGCTCGATCATGACCGGCCCCCACGGCAGCGGCCGCTTCCACATGCTGTCCGGCACCGGCCGGCCCATGATGTCCTGGGTGCTGGACCTGGCCGTGCGCGCGCGCCACGTGCTGGCGGTGGGCACCTGCGCGGCCTTCGGCGGCATCACCGCGTCCGGCGGCAATCCAGCCGGGGCGGTGGGCCTGCAATACGACGGCGAGCACGCGGGCGGCCTGCTGGGCCAGGGTTTCCGCGCCGGCGCCGGCCTGCCGGTGATCAACGTGGCCGGCTGCCCCACCCATCCCGGCTGGGTGCTGGACACCCTGCTGGCCCTGGCCCTGGAGCGCTTCACGGCGACCGACCTGGATTCCCTGCATCGGCCGCGCCTGTATGCCGATCATCTGGTGCACCACGGCTGCCCGCGCAACGAGTTCTACGAGTTCAAAGCCAGCGCCGAGAAAGCCTCCGACCAGGGCTGCATGATGGAGAACATGGGCTGCAAGGGCACCCAGGCCCACGCCGACTGCAACACCCGGCTGTGGAACGGTTCCGGCTCCTGCCTGCGCGGCGGCTACGCCTGTGTGAGTTGCACCGAGCCGAGATTCGAGGAGCCCGGCCATCCCTTCGCCGAAACCCCCAAGGTGGCCGGCATCCCCATCGGCCTGCCCACCGACATGCCGAAGGCCTGGTTCGTCGCTTTGGCCGCGCTGTCGAAGTCCGCGACGCCGAAGCGGGTGCGGGAGAACGCGGTGGCGGACCATACGGTGGTGACACCTGCGGTGAAGAAGACGGGGTTGAAGTGATGGTTCCCGGTCAGCAGTCTCTCTTGTATTACGCGAGCAAAATCCCCCGCCCCCTTTAAAGGGGAGAACACCGCGTGTCGCAGGGATGCCGCCCACTTCGCGATTCCCCCCCTTTCTCAAAGGGGGGCCAGGGGGATTTCTCCGCCGCTCGCACAACCACCCGGCCTCACCCATGACCACCCGCATCCTCGGCCCCTTCAACCGCGTCGAAGGCGACCTGGAAGTCCACCTCGACATCGCCGACGGCCGGGTCGCGGCGGCCCGCGTCAACTCCCCCCTCTACCGCGGCTTCGAGCAGATGCTGCCCGGCAAGTCGCCCCTGGACGCCCTGGTCATCGTGCCGCGCATCTGCGGCATCTGCTCCGTGGCCCAGAGTGCCGCCGCCGCCGCCGCCCTGCGCGACCTCATGGGCCTTACGCCGCCGCCCAACGGCCGCCTGGCGGAACACCTGAT
>JADJYY010000018.1 GCA_016719465.1 Hydrogenophilales bacterium | reverse complement strand
ATTTCCTTGACCCGTTTCTCGTCCTTCACCAGGAAATGGTTGGTGACGAAGGGATGGTCCATCCAGGAACAGTTCACGTCCTGGACGTACATGCCGGGGCGCAGGAGGCCCACGGGGATTTTCTTGATGGAGGAATGGGTCGGGGTTTGCATGCAGGGTTTTCGCCGAAATCCGCGTTCCGGGATTCTGCCGTCAACCCGGACGGAATGCATTACGCCTTAAGTTATATCGGGTGGGATATCGGGGTACTGATTTTCCGAAAGTAGCCATACGCGCTGGCACTCCTCCCCACCCCAACCCTCCCCCACCCCCGGGGGGGGGGGTAACATTTTTACATAATTGGTATATCCGGCATGGGCGCGGTACCGTCATGCCCCGGCCCGGATGGCGGCCAGGGGCGGCTGGTTGAGCAGGCCGCGGGTGGCGGCCAACCCCGTGGCCAGTACCAGCAGCAAACCGCCGCCCAGGCCGGCCAGCCAGATCCAGGGGTCGGGGGCATGGGGCAGGTCGAACACCCGCGTCGCCAGCACCCAGGCCAGCAGGCTGGCGGCGCCGGCGGCGACGGCGCCGGCCAGCAGGCCGAGCACGGCGAACTCGGCCGCCAGGGCCGCCCGCAGCGTGGCGCGGGAGGCGCCCAGGGTGCGCCAGATGCCGATCTCCCGGGCCCGCTCGTCCCGCCTGGCATAGAGGGCCGCCAGCATGACCAGCAGGCCCGTGCCCAGGCTGAACAGGAAAATGGTCCGCACCGCGCCGCTCACCCGATCCATGAGACCGCGCAATTCGGCCATGACCTGTTCCACGTCGATCACCGTCACGTTGGGAAACGCCGCCACCAGGCCGGACAGCACGCCGACCCGCGCCGGCGGCAAGTAAAAGCTGGTGATGTGGCTCCTGGGCAAGGCATCCAGGACGCCGGCCGGCGCCACCACGAAGAAGTTCACCCGGAAGGAATCCCAGTCCACCTGGCGCAGGCTGGTCACCCGGCCGGACAGGGGCAGGCCGCCGGCGTCGAAGTCCAGGACATCGCCCAGGCGGATGCCCAGCGTATCCGCGATGCCCGCCTCCACCGAGAAGCCTTGCGTTTCCCCCCGCGCCCACCAGCGCCCGGCGACGATGCGGTTGTCGGGCGGCGGCTCGGCCATGGCGGAGAGATTGAATTCCCGTTCCGCCAGGCGCCGGGCGCGATCCTCCTCATAGTCGTCCGGGCTGACCGGGCGACCGGCGATGGCCACCAGGCGCGCCCGCGCCATGGGGTACAGCACCACATCCCGCACGCCCTGGTCGGTGAGAAAGGCGCGCACGGCCGCCACCTGGTCCGGCTGGATGTTGATGACGAAGCGGTTGGGCGCGCCGGCCGGCACCTGGCTGCGCCAGCTTTCCAGCAGGTCGTCCCGCACCAGGGTAAGCAGCAGCAGGGCGAACAGGCCCAGACTCAGGGCGATGGCCTGGAGGGTGGTTTCCCAGCCCCGCCGGCGCAAGCCGGTCAGGGCCAGGCGCGGGCCCAGCACCAGGGGATGGCGGCTGGCCGGCAGACGCCGGGCGAGGAACGGCAGGGGCCGCAGCAGCCCCTGGACCACCAGGACGGCCGCCAGGGTGGTGGCCAGCACGCCGGCGATGACCCACAAGCCCAGGCGCCCATCGCCGGCCTGCCAGAACAGCAGCCCCCCCACCAGCGCCAGGCCGGCGCCATGGGCCAGCAGGGAGCCGCCGCCGGGCGGTCCCAGGTCCCGGCGCAGCACGCGCAGGGCCGGCACCCGGGCCAGGCGCAGCAGGGGCGGCAGGCTGAAGGCCAGCACCAGGGCGCACCCCGCCACCACCGCCAGCAGCAGGGGGCGCGGCGAGGCCGGCGGCAGTCCCAGGCGCAGGGCGTCCCCCAGCAGGAAAACCACGAACCTCTGGGCCAGCCAGCCAAGGAAGCCGCCGAGCAGGCCGGCCAGCAGGCCCAGGCTGGCCAGTTGCTGGAAATACAAGCCGAGCAGGCGACGCCGGCTGGCGCCGAAGCAGCGCAACAGGGCGAACTGGTCGAAATGGCGCCGGGTGTAGCGGCGCAGGGCCATGTGGGCGGCGGCGGCAGCCAGCACCACGGTGAGCACGGCCGCCAGGCCCAGGTAGCGTTGCGCCCGGTCCAGGATCTGGCGCAGTTCCGGCCGGGCGCCGCGCACGTCCTCCAGTTGCTGCCCCCGCTCCAGCCGCTCCTTGGCCCAGGCCTGGAACCCCGCCACCGCCTCGCCCTCCCCCGCCACCAGCAGGCGATAGGTGATGCGGCTGCCGGCCTGGACCAGGCCGGTGCCGGGCAGGTCCGCCTGGTTGAGCAGCAGGCGCGGCGCCAGGGCCATGAAATTGCCGCCCCGCTCGCCCTCGAAAGTCAGGATCGCCGCCACGGTGAAGCGCGCCTCGCCCACCTCCACCGGGTCGCCAATCCTGACGCCCAGGCCGGTGGCCAGGCGTTCGTCCACCCAGGCCTGGCCCGGCGCCGGCAGGCCGCGCGCGGGCGCGTCGGCCGCGAACAGGGCGGGCGCGGTGCGCAGGGCGCCGCGCAGGGGGTAGCCCGGCGACACCGCCTTGATGCCCGCCAGCAGGTTCCCGTCGCCGGCCAGCGCCATGCTCAGGAAGGTGGTGGTGTGGGCCACCGCCAGGCCCCGCCGGCGCGCCTCGGCCTCCAGGGCGGTGCCGACGGGGTGGTCGGAAACCAGGGCCAGGTCGGCCGCCAGCAGGGTATTGGCCTCCTGGCCCAGGGCCCGTTCCACCCGGTCGGCGAAGAACGCCACGGCCGTGAGGCTGGCCACCGCCAGGGCCACCGCCAGCAACAGCACGCGAATCTCGCCGGCGCGCCATTCCCGCAGCAACAGACGCGCGGCGAGGGGCAAGGCGACCCTCATGCCACCAGCCTCCCCGCCTCCAGCCGCAATTGACGGCCGCAGCGCCCGGCCAGGGCGGGATCATGGGTGACGATCACCAGGCTGGCGCCCTGGCGCCGGTTCATCTCGAACATCAGGTCGATGATCTGGCCGCCGGTATGGGCATCCAGGTTGCCGGTGGGCTCGTCCGCCAGCAGGATGCGCGGCGATACCGCGAAGGCCCGGGCCAGGGCCACGCGCTGCTGCTCGCCGCCGGAAAGCTGGTCCGGCCGGTGCCCGGTGCGGGTGGCAAGGCCGACGCTGTCGAGATGGTCGCGGGCCAGCGCGGCGGCATCCCCCACCCCCGCCAGTTCCAGGGGCAGCATGACGTTTTCCAGGGCGGTCAGCCCCGGCAGCAACTGGAAGGACTGGAACACGAAGCCCATGCTTCGCCCCCGCAGGGCGGCCCGGCCGTCCTCGTCCAGGGCGAACAGGTCCTGGCCGTCGATGACCACCCGGCCGGCGCTGGGCACATCCAGGCCGGCCAGCAAGCCCAGCAGGGTGGATTTGCCGGAGCCGGAACTGCCGACGATGGCGACGGTCTCGCCAGGGTTCACGCTGAAACTCACATCGGCGAGGATATGCAGGCTTCCCTCTCCCGACGACTCGCCACCCACCACCACGGACTTGCCCAAATTGTCGACTTCGATGCGCATCAGATTCTTCTTCCTGGTCCTGTTGCTGGCCGGCGGGGCCCACGCCGCGCCCACCATCCTGGTGTTCGGCGACAGCCTGTCCGCCGCCTACGGCATTCCGCGCGAATCGGGCTGGGTCAACCTGCTGGCCCGGCGCCTGGAAAACCACAAACCGGCGTTCCGGGTGGTCAACGCCAGCGTTTCCGGCGAAACCACCGCCGGCGGCCTCACCCGCCTGCCCGAGGTGCTGGCCGCCCACCGGCCGATTCTCACCATTCTCGCCCTGGGCGCCAACGACGGCCTGCGCGGCCTGCCGCCGCCCCAGACCCGCCGCAACCTGGAAACCATGATCGGCCTGGCAAGGAAACAGGGCAGCCAGACCCTGCTGGTGGGCATGCGCATGCCGCCGAACTATGGCACGGCCTACACCCGCAAGTTCCAATCCGTGTTCACCGAGACGGCGAAGGCGCAACGCGTGCGCCTGGTCCCCTTCCTGCTGGAGGGCGTGGCCGAACACCAGGCCATGTTCCAGGCCGACGGCCTGCACCCCGACGCCCGGGCCCAGCCCATCCTGCTGGACAACGTCTGGCGGGAACTGGCGCCCATGCTGGCCGGCCTGGGAAGCAAGGCGCGCTGAACAGGCCCAATCGAAGGTGGCCCAACCGAATGCGCCCTCATGCCGGCCCGCCCGGCGCTCAGGGCTTGTCCGGGCAGTTCTCCACGCAGCGGGTTACCGTGCTGATCTTGCCGCCGCAGGCCAGGAAGCAGGCGTCGTAGGGCGGCTGGCACCCGCAATCGCCACCGCATCTCGATTCCCGGAAATCCGCCAGCACCACGTCGCGGGTCGGCACGGCCGGCGGCGACGGCAGGTATGAGCTGGACGACCAGGGACCGAACCAGGGGTGGTGCCAGGGGTTGTACCAGATGCCCCCGTTATCGCCATACCACCCCACCCAGATCTGGAACTGATAGTCGTACAGGTCGCTCCGGTAGCGTTCCAGGTCGGCGGCGTAACGATCCAGCACCTGGCGGTAATGCTCCCCGGCCTCGGGTTCCACCCGTTTCAGGCAGGCCTGGTAGGTTTCGGCGCAGGCCTGCTTGCAGGTTTCCAGCCGCGCCGCGCAGGCCTCCAGGCAAGCCTGGGCGGCGGCTCCCGTCGGCGCCTCGCGATGGGTGGTCGTCTCGTGGCGGGGCGCGGCGCACCCCGAGAGCGCCAGCATCACAAGCAACGGCAATAAAGGGGAGCAAGATGCGGCGGACATGAGGCGTAGACCGGCAACAGGCCCGGTTGTTCAGAGGAAATCGCGCCGGGGACGGACACGGGCCTTCACTCCAGCACCCGGTCCAGGCTCTGGTCGCTCAAGGCGCGCGGATCCTCCATCGGCTCCAGGTGGGTGATCACATGGGCGTTGGGCACGGCGGCGCGGATATCGGCCTCGATGCGTTCCAGCCAGTCGTGGCCCACCTGGACCGTCCAGGCGCCGGGCACCAGGACATGCAGGGTGACGAAGGCCCGGGCGCCGGCCTCCCGGGTGCGCAGGGCGTGGTAGTCCAGACCCCTTTCCCGGTAGTTCGCCAGCACCGCCTCGATGGCCGCGATCTGCTCCGGCGGCAGGGAGACGTCCATCAGCCCGGCCGCCGAGCGATGCAGCAGTTGCCAGCCGGTCCAGACGATGTTCGCCGCCACCAGCAGGGCCACGACCGGATCCAGCCACAGCCAGCCCGTGAACCAGGCCAGGCCAACGCCGACGATGACGCCCGCCGAGGTCCAGACGTCGGTGAGCAGGTGGTGGGCGTCCGCCTCCAGGGTGATGGAGCGATGCTCCCGACCCACGGCCATGAGGGTTCGGGCGGTCAGCAGATTGATGATGGAAGCCACCACCGACACCCCCAGGCCGATGCCCACCGCCTCCAGGGCCTGGGGATGCAGCAGGCGATCCACCGCCGCGTAGGCGATGCCCAGGGCGGCCATCAGGATCAGGAAACCCTCGAAGGCGCTGGAAAAGTATTCCGCCTTGCCGTGCCCATGGGCGTGGTTCTCGTCCGCCGGCGTCGCCGCCAGGGACAGCATGGCCAGGGCCATGAACGCGCCCGCCAGGTTGACGAAGGACTCCAGGGCATCGGACAGCAGACCCACCGACCCGGTCATCCACCAGGCCGCGCCCTTGAGCAGGATGGTGGCGAGGGCGGCGGCGATGGACAGCCAGGCGTAGCGTTTCAGGGAAGGAGGCAGCATGGTTCGGATCGCGCGGTCGCGGGAGGTAAAGCGATTATCCCGTCAATTCGGGGGGGCGGGCTATCAAGGCCAGGACAGGCGCCGTCATCACGGCGACTGCTTTCAGGAGGGAATAACCCGAAGCAAACGGTGGCAAGGCTGCGCGTTCACACCGCTTCCAACCGTAACCCGGCGCGGGCCACCGGTTCCCGCTGTCGTTTGTCGGCCGAGATGAAAACGTCGGCTTTCAGGGCCACGGCGCTGCCGATGTGGATGGCGTCCATACCCCGCGGGACGTTGGTTTCAAGACACGCTACCGCCTGCCCCAGTACCACCGGGGTCAGGTCGCGGATGGCGGCATCCTCGATGTCGGCCAGCAACAAGGACTTCAACTGCCGGTATTGCGTGTCGGTGATCTTGTCCTCGCGGCGCAGGCGACAGAAGGCCGAGAGGATCTCGGGCAGCGCGATGCCGGACAGCCCGATTTTCGTCGCCTGATCGCACCAATCCAGTACGGCATCGGTGCCGGGCTCGCTGACATAGCGTTTGACGAAGGTCGAGGTATCGAAAAAGACGCGCATCCGATCCCCTCGTTACAAGCCGGCTTCGCGTTCTTCGAGAATCATGCGGCTGACCGAAACGCCATCCAGCACCAGGGGTTGGGCCTTGCGGCGTTTCCAGGAAGGCAGGTCGGCCACCCCCGGAACGATGTCGGCGATGGGCTTGCCATTGCGCAGGACACGCACGGCTTCGCCCGCTTCGACCATGTCGAAATACGCCTTGGCGTGGTTGCGCACTTCGGTGAAGGTGGCTTGTTTCAATGCGGCCTTCAAATGTACAGAACGGTGTAATTATGGGTGTTCAGACCCGTGTTGGCCGATGATCAGTCCATCCAGGGTTTCCACCAGCGCATCCTCCTGTTGCCAGAAGGCGCGACCATCGCTTTGCCATTTCTCTTGCCATGTTCTCCCAGGTAGCGGTCAGCGTGGCGGGCGGGTCTGCCTCACCCCCGGCCCTCTCCCGGCGGGCGAGAGAAGTTTATTCACGTACATCGGAATCTATTTTCCAAACGGGCATTCACATGCTCACCGTCAGATCCAGCAACCAGGGTGGCGCCTGTTCCAGCAGCCAGGCTTCCACCGTCTTGTCGGCGCCGGTCAGCACCAGGATCGCCAGGGCCACGAAGACCAGGCCCAGCACGGTCTTGCCGTGATGCCCGGCGGTCAGCAGGCGGCCCCTGACGCGTTGCATGGCCGTTCGCGACAGGCCGCCCAGCACCAGCAGGGGCAAGGCGGCGCCCAGGCCGAACAGCAGCATCACGGCGCCCGCCTCCAGCAGGTATTCGCTCTGGCTGGCGAGGGTGATGGCGCCGCCCAGGGTCGGGCCCACGCAGGGGCTCCAGACCAGGCCCAGCACCCCGCCGACCAGGAACTGGCCGCCCAGGCCCTTGGGGGCCAGGCGTTGCAGGAAACCCTGGCCGGCGTTGCCCAGGGCCGAGGTGGCGCTGGCGAATCCGACCTGCAGGCCGGGAACCAGCAGGACGGCGCCGAACAGCAGCAGGATCGCGGCGCCCACGTTGCGCAGGGTGCCCTGGTCCAGCCCGGCCACCGAGCCCGCGCTGGCCAGCAGCAGGCCGACGACGGCATAGGACAGCGCCAGGCCGCCGGCCAGGGCAAGGGGACCGAAGCGGTGGGCCATGAGCGCCGAACCGACCAGGATGGGGATCAGGGGCAACACGCAGGGCGCCAGGGTGGAAAGCACGCCCGCGCCCAGGGCCAGGAGATAGGTCATCCATCCGAATTCCATCGCCCGCTCCTTTCGCCGCGCGGTACCACGGCCCCGTTCCCGGATTCCCGATGGGGCCAGGGAACCCGGAGGCCGATCCGCGCGAAGGCGTGTCAGTCCGCCCGCGTGTCGCCGGCGCGCTCGCTGATGGAGGGCAAGCGGCCTGCCCGCGCGAGTTTCGCGATGACCTCGTCGAGGGTGGCGCGAAACCGCTCGGGCGTCTGATACCCCACCACCCGCAGAAGATGGTGGCCATCGAGCCCGTAGAAAGCCACGGTGGGCGAGAAGGAGGCACCCTCCCGCTTCGCGAATTCCCTCACCATCATGGCCCGCCCCCGGGGATCCTTGAGATCCAGGTCGCTGCGGATATCCAGGTGGACCACGTCGAAATGCCTGCGCAATACCGCCTCGATGCCGGGATCCTTGAAACTGCGTTCGACCATCATCTTGCAGTATGCGCAGCCCCGGATGCTGAACAGGACCATGACACCCTGCTTGCCGGCGGCGCCCGCCTCCTCGATATCCTTCCGCAGATCCAGAAAGCTGAGCTTGAACCAGGCGGGAAAGTAGCCGTGGGATCCCTGAGCGTCGAGGTTTTCCGCGCCCGCGATCCTGGCGGAAGCGGACATGACCAGAAGCAGCGCCATGATGGCGGCGAAGCCCAGACCGCGACCCAGACCGTGACGCATGGCCACCGCTATTCCATGACGAATCGGGTGTTCAAGACTCTGTCGCGTGGTCATGGCCAAATCTCCCGAGACCTGGCACCTCTGCCTGGCTCCATCACCCGTCAAACCCATTGACGGAGATGCCGATCACCAAGAGGCCGCCTGAATGGGCATCAGGCCGCCTCCGTTGCCGCGTGTGTCTTGCCGCGTGTGCAACCCGGCGTGTGTAGTGCCGCGTGTGTAGTACCGCGTGTCTCGCCCGCTTATTTGGGCAGGGTGGACAGGTAGTCCGACATCTTCTTGATCTGCACGTGGCTGGGGGGCTCGCCGCAGCCCTGCAACACCTGCTCGTGGGACTTGCTCTCGATGAATTTCTTGGTCTTCAGGAAAATATCGTCGGTATTCATGCCCGCCAGGACGGAGCCATATTTCCCCACGGGTTTCTTGGCGTCGGCGCCATGGCATTCCGCGCAGCGGAACTGGCTGAACAACTCCTTGCCTTCGGAGACGTTCGAGTCGGCCTGGACGGAAAGGGACTGGGCGCAGAACAGCGCCGCGGCAATGGCAAGTTTCTGTTTCATGTTCATCTCCTTGATGGTGGCAACAAATCGTGTCGAAGAGCCGGGTTCAATACCTTGGCGCCATCCGCCAGGGCCGCCCTTCGGAAAAAACAACCATGGGGTGATCTCCCCACGCCCCCATTGTGGTTGGGCAAGCCCGTACACGAATCCCCTTGAAGTACAGGCCTGATGGCCGAGGGGGATCGCGATCAGTCCGGATGGCCAGGCCGTGTGGCCTATGTCCATCACCCACTTGTGGATTTCGATGATTTGTGCCCAAGCTTCCGCAACCATCCGTGAGGGACGAACATGACCCGGCTGAACCCAAACCCTGGCCGAACGGCCACCCCGCCCCGGCGGCGCCCCGGAATGTCGCCATAGCTCTGGCCACTCGGCCATGGCCACCCAGCCCTGGCAACCCGGACCATGCCGCCCATCGTTCATCACCTCCCCCCCATCCTCCTCCTGGGACTGTGGCTGCTCTGGACAGCCGCGGCCTGGGCGGCGGCCAGCGTGACCCTCGTGCTTTCCGACTCCAGCACCGCTTATCTGGAAGCCGCGAACAGCCTGCGGCAGGCTCTGGAGCGGGAGGACCAACGCTGGCGGCTGCGGGTGGAGCCCCTGGCCGCGCGCCACAGGGTCCAGGGCGAGGATCTCGTCATCCCCATGGGATTGCGTGCCTTGCGGGCGGTGCTGGCGGAACCCGGGCACGCGCCGGTCTGGGCCTTGATGGTGACGCGCGCGGAATACGAAAGCGTCGCCGCAGGACCAGCCGCCGCCAGCCGACGGCCGTTGAGCGCGCTGTTTCTCGATCAGCCCGCGTCGCGCCAGATCCAGATGCTGCTGGCCGCGTTGCCCGATACGAAATCCCTCGGGGTGATCACCAGCGGCGATGACGCAAGCATGACCGGACCCTTGCGGGAAGCCGCAGCCGCCCGGGGGCTGAACCTCGCCGTCGAGCGGGTGGAGCGGTACGGCGACGTGATCGCCATGATCGAGAACATGAAGGGCCGGATCGACCTGCTGCTGCTGCTGCCGGACCCTCTGGTGGTGGACGCCGGCACACTGCGACCGCTGTTGCTGGAAACCTATCGACACCGCCTGCCGGTGATGGCCTATTCCACGCCGCTGGTCGCGGCCGGCGCGATGCTGGCGGTCTATGCCTCGCCGGAGCGGATCGGTCGGGAAGCGGCCATGCGCCTGAGCCGGGCTGGCAAGGGCGGCCCATGGCGCCTGCCGCCGCCGGGTTACGTCGACGATTTCGAGGTCGCGGTGAACCGCAGCGTGGCCCTGGCCCTGGACATCCGCGTGCCCACCAGCGAGTTGATACGGCGGCGCATGGCCAAGCGCACCGGGCCATGAAGATACGCACGCGCGCCTTCCTGCTCGGCATGGTGCCCGCCCTGCTGCTGGCCGGTATCCTGGTGCCCTACCACAGCGCCAGCAGGCTGGATGACCTCGAATCCACCTTGCGCAAGCGCGGCATGACCCTGGCCCGTTACCTGGCGGAAAGCGCGCAATACCCCGTGATCAGCGGCAACATCGCCACCCTGGAGCCGGTCCTGGAACAGGCCAGATCGGAAGCCGATGTGGTCCACATGGCGATCTATCGGCCCGACGGCAATCCCTTCGTGTTTTTCGGCGATTGCCCGCCTGGCCTCAACCTCCCGCTGCGCGCCACGGTGAAAGACACCCCCCGGCATATCGCCTTCAGCGTCCCGGTCGAGATCCGCGCGTCGCCGATGGATGGCCCGTTCATTCCCGATGTTCGCGATGGCCGTCGCGTGGTGGCCTGGGTCCAGGTCACCATGAGCCGCGAGGGCAACGAGAAAATCGCGCGCGGCATGATCATCAGCAGTCTCGCCATCGTGTTGTCCGGAATCGCGTTGACGGTCTTGCTGGTCCATTTCCTGGCCTTGACCGGCATCAAGCCCCTGATGGAAATCATCCATGCCGTGCGTCGCATCGGCGAGGGCGATCTGAGCGGACGCCTGCCCCTGAGCGCCAAGAGCGAACTGAAAACCCTGCAGGCCGGGATCAACCAGATGAGCGAGGCGCTGGCATCCCATCGGCGGGACATGCAGGCACGCATCGACACCGCCACCGCCGAGATGGCCAGACAGAAGGAGGCGGCCGAACGCGCCAATCTCGCCAAATCGAAATTCCTCGCCACCGTCAGCCACGACCTGCGCCAACCCCTGCATGCCCTGGGGCTCTTCACCGCCAGCCTGAAACAACGGGTCGGCACGCCGGAGCAGCTTGCCCTGGCGGAGAAAATCGAGGCCTCGGTGAACGCCCAGGAGGAAATGTTCAACGCCCTGCTGGATCTGTCCCGACTGGAGGCGGGCACCCTGGAAGCCCAAACCCAGACCTTCGCGCTACAGAACCTGCTGGATCGAATCACGCGGGACTATGCCACCCAGGCCCGGGAAAAAGGCTTGCGCCTGGTCGTTCGCGCCACGCCGCTGGCGGTATGCAGCGACCCCATGCTGCTCACCCGCATTCTTTCCAATCTGGTGAACAATGCCCTGCGCTACACCACGAGGGGCGGCATCGTCGTCGGCGCCCGCAGGCGCGGCGACCGCGTCCTGCTCCAGGTCTGGGATACCGGCATCGGCATCGACGCGGCGGATTTGCCCCACGTCTTCGAGGAGTATTTCCAGGTGGGGAACCCCGGCCGCGATCGCAGGCAAGGCCTGGGCCTGGGCCTGAACATCGCGCGGCGTTTGTGCCAACTGCTGGGGCATCCCCTCGAGGCGCGCTCGCATCCGGGCCGGGGCAGCGTGTTCAGCCTGAGCTTGCCGCGCGGCGACCCGAACGCCCTGGAACGGCGTCAGGCCCGGAGCCGGGACTGGAACCGGTTCGACGGACAAGGGGTGGTGGTCATCGAGGACGATCCCGATGCCCGCGATGCCTTGCGGGGGCTGCTGACCGACTGGGGACTGAAGGTGCGGGTGGCGGAGGATGCGGATGCGGCGCTGTCGGGCGTCGAGGGCGCCCTGGCGCCCGCCCTGGTGATCAGCGACTACCGGCTGGGCAAGGGTGAAACCGGCATCGCCGCCATCGCCCGGCTGCGCCGGAACTGGGGGGAAAACCTGCCGGCGATGCTGATCAGCGGCGACACCTCGCCAGAAAACGTGGCCGCCATGGTGGCCTCCGGCCTGCCCGTGCTGCACAAGCCGGTGCGGCCCGCCAAGTTGCGCGCCTTGCTGCAGACCCTGCTTTACCCCTGAGGAACCCCGCCCCGTGGAAGTCCGGCCTGTGCCTTCATTCCGGCAGCAGGCCCAGATCCCTGGCGGCCATGGCCGCCTCGGTACGGTTGCCGGCGTCGAGCGCCCGGTAGATCGAGGCGAGATGGATCTTGACCGTCCCCTCGCTCAATTGCAGCTCGCGGGCGATGATCTTGTTGGACTTGCCCTGGACGATCAGGCGCAGCACCTGGAGTTGCCGGTCGGTCATATGGGCGCCGTCCCGCCTCGGCTTCTGGTCGGGTTCCTCGAGCAGATCCAGGTCGCGCAGGACATTGACCGGCACATACACGCCCCCGCTCAGGACCAGGCGCAGGGCCGCCAGCATGACCTGGCTGGAGGAAGACTTGGGGATATAGCCCGCCGCCCCGGCATCCAGAAGCTGCCGGATGTCGGCGGCATCCTCCGAGGCCGAGATCACGACCACCGGCACAGACTCGGCCCGCTCGCGGAAACGGGTGACGCCCTCGATGCCGTTCATGCCGGGCATGTTCAAGTCCAGCAGGGCGATATCGAGATCCGGTTCCGAGCAGGCGCAGGCCAGCGCGGCTTCGAAACAGCCCGCTTCGATCACTCGAATACCCGGCTCGAGTTGCTTCAGGAGCAAGCTGAAACCATCCCTGAACAAGGCATGATCGTCAGCCATCAACAGTTGCATGAACACCTCCTCCTCGCGGCTTTCGCCTGGTCATTCGCTTTATCGTTCAAGGGCATGCCCCGCGTGACGACTTACAGCATAGACCTTAATCGATGCGCCGGAAGGCGCGCCCGGATCCGCGTGCTCCCCGGCCAGGGTGGCCGGGGTGGCCACGGGGTGAGCACAATCGCGGCGCTTCGGGGCGTGCATGCCAGCACCGGGCCTCTCCACCTGGCGCGTCAGAACGTGACCGCGCGACCTTGCATCAGGTGATCCATCAACGCCGCCATGCCCTGGATCCGCACGCCCGGGCGGCGCGTCAACGCATTGTCCCGGGGGCTGGTGGCATGACACAGGGCCTGATCGCAGGTGGAACAGACGGAAAGATCGCCATCCAGATCGACAAAGGTTTCCAGCAGTTCCTCCAGGGAGGGAAAGCCGTCTATCCGGATACCGTCGGCATGTCCCTGGTAGGCCCAGTAACTGCCCGCTCCAACCAGGAAAAGATGCGTATCGAGGTCCATGGACAAAGCCGTGCAACCCATGGACAGCGCCAGGGTCGCGCGTTTTCCACCGTCTTCCAGGCCGCTGGCCAGGATCACCGTGTAGACGTTTCCGGCCTGGCCCGCTGTCGATGGCCCAAGCGGATCGAGGCCTACCTCCGGGGGACGCGCAAGACCGGGCCAAACTCCGTCAGCCAGGCCCGTCCGCGAAAGCGTGAGATATGTGGACATGTTCCTCCTCCTTCAATTTATGGCCTTGCCCGACCGCGCTGGCCCCGGTGACGAGGGCGGCCCGGGCCGATCGCGTCAGGACAGCTTGTTCAGCCTCGGACAGGGCTCGACCATTGCGCGCGGCACGAAATCGCCCTGGTCTTCATTCCAGACCATTTGCACCGTGTAATCGCGCAATTCGGCCTGGTATGCCATGGCGACGGGGACGAAGTCGGTGTAGTGGTCGCTCCACACCATGCGCTCCTGGAAGATGTCCGCGTCCAGGCTGACGACCACCCGGTATTCGTCGTACTCCTCGTTGTAAATCAATTCACTCCTGTCCCAACCGGAAGTACCGTCTTCCGCCTGGGCGGGCAAAAAACCGGTCAGCCCGAAGCCGATCAGCCCAAAGAGGGAAAGCATCAATGTCGCGAGTTTCATGTTGACCTCCTTTATCTTGGCAAGCGAGGAAGGCTCCTCGCTCCCTCTTTGTGGCTGATCATCGCCTACGGATGACCCACAGATGACGAAAGACCCGCCAGGGAAGTCAGATATCGCGTGATGACCGGATCAGCGCTTCCGTCTCCGCCGAGGGCGCGACGCCGAGAACGATGGACAGCAATTCCCGGCAGCGGCGGTAGACGCCGAGCGCCTCGGCGTGGCGATCCCGCCGCTGCAGGCAGTGGATCAGACGGCGGTAGAGGAATTCGTTGAGGTTGTCCTGTTCGAGGCCACGCCGGTAGAGGTCGGCGGCGGCGTCCCAGAGGCCGGCCCGCTCGATGAAACCGCCGTAGTCCGCGACCAGGCGATGGAAGCGACTCCTGGCGCGGTCACGCGCGGGCAGCAGCCAGGAGGATTCCTCCTCGGCGGCGAGAAAGGCGCCGGCATACAGCCTCAGGGCATGGCCGGCATCGCGCTCGATCCCGGCCGGGTCCGGTATTGGCGCGCGCAGGGCGTCCAGGGCACGGTCGACGAGATGTTCGAAGGCCCACACGTCGATCCAGCAGCGCTCCGGATTGAGGACGAGGCGCCCTTCCCGCAGCAGCACCGCGTCGTCGCCGCCAAGCAGCTTCCTCAGGCGATGCAGGGTGATCTCCAGGGTCTTCTTCAGGGCCGAACCCTCGGCGTCCGGCCACAACAATTGCGCGAGGCTGTGGGCGGGTGGCCTGGCTTCCCCCTGGGCGACCAGCGCCTTGAGCAGTTCGAGGGGCTTCTTCTGGGGCTTGCCCGTGAAGCGCAATGCCTCTTCCCCCAGTACCACGCGGAATCCGCCCAGGGTGAAGATGCGCACCGGCCAGGGCCAGCGCTCGCCGGCATCCGCCGGGGGACGCGGGGCGCGCTGCCGGACAAGCCGGCGGACATAGCGGGGCTCGATGTCCTCCTCCAGTGCCAGGGCGCAAATGCGGCCTTCCACGTCAGGCGCGGCATAGAGGAACAGGTGGCCATAGTTCCAGCGCGCGCCGATGGCCAGGCCTTCGCGCAACGACTCGAGCGCCGCCTGGCGTTCGCCCGCGTCCTGCCGCGCCCGCGCCAGGGTGAGCAGGGCCGCGGCCAGCAAGAGGTCACAGCCGATGTGGCGTGTCTCGGCGACGATGGCGTCGAGTTCCCCGCGCACGGCGGCCGCCTTGCCGTCGAGGATCTCCAGGTGCGCCGTGAACAGGCGGTTGTGGATCACCCAGTACGGCACGCCGCCCATGACCACGAGCGAGTAGGTCTTATCCGCCTGGTCGCGCGCCACCCGAGGATCGCCCCGCAGCAGGGCGAGGCCGGCCTCCAGGTAGATCTGCGCGGACGCCTCCATCCAGCGTCCCGGCAGCAGGCCCGGCCGGGCCATGCGGATGAGGGCGTCGAGCCGGTCCGCGTCACCGCGCGCCAGGGCGGCGAGGCCAGCGTTCTGGATCAGGGGCACGTCCAGCACATGCACGCCATGCTCCCCGGCAAGGGCCATCGCCCGGGCGAAGGCCGCCTCCACCCGCGCCGCATCGCCCTGGAAGTTGGCGGACACCAGATCCAGCATGGCCATCATGAGGTGGCCCAGGGGCGTCATGGGGGCATCGACCACGCGCACCGCCTCCAGCACGGCATCCATCATGCGCGTGTGGCCGCGCCACATGTGATAGACCCCGGCGAAGTGCGCCAGCATGGCTGTCTGCGCCAAGGCCCGCCGGCCGCGGATCAGGTTCAGGGCGCGCTCCGCCCACACCGGCAGCAAGGGATGGTCGGGACGGCGGAAGGCCAGGGCCACGGCGCCGGGCAGGACGCGCGCCTCGATGTCGGGGGGACGGGAATTCGCGCTGCCGCGCCAGCAGGACATCGAGTTCATCGATCCAGGGGTCCAGGCCGGCGAGGCTGTCCCAGCCGAACAGGAAAGTCTCGGCGATGCCCGCCCAGCATAGCCACTGGCCGGGCAGGTCGGCGGCCGCCCTGAAGGCGGCGTAGGCGCGTTCGAAGTCGCCCCGCGCCGCGGCCGGGTCGCTCATCATGCGGCAGGCTGCCGCCCAGAACGCCAGCCAGGGGGACGCTTCCCGCGCCGGGGCGGGGATCTGCTCGAGCCATCCCAGCACCATGGCGTGACGGCCCGTGGCCAGGGCGGCGGGGGCCTGGGCACAGACCAGACGGCCCAGTTCCCCCCAATCGCCCGCCTGGGCCCAGGCCTCCACCGCGCTCTCGATCATGCCCGCCCGCTCCAGCGCCATCGCGCCCCGGCGCCATGCCCCGACGCGCTCGTCGGCGTCGAGTTCCGACGCCAGGCGCTGTGCGAGGAAGGCCCGCAACAGGGGGATGGAACTCGTAGGCCCGCTCGCCCCGCGCCTGGACAGTGATGAACAGATGCTCGCGTCGCAACTCGTCGAGCCAGGCCAGCCCACGGCTATCGCCCGTCAGGGCCACGCACAGACCCTCGGTCACCACCGGCAGCACGCCGACGCGCAACAGGAACTCGCGCCGCTCGGCGGGCAGGGGATCAAAAAATTCGGCGGCGATGAAGTCGAACAACGCCTGGCGGGACTGTCCCGCGCCGGCGAAACCGGAACCCGAGCCGCGCGCGGTGAGGACGATGCCCACGGCCCAGCCGTCGCTGGCGGCATGCACCCTGTCCGCGTCGCTCAGGCCGAGCAGCCGGAACAGATCGGCGGTTTCCGCCGGGGTGAAGCGCAGATCGCCGTAGTCCAGCACCATGCCGCGCGCGCACGCCCGGGCCAGCGCGGGCGGCGGGCCCAGCCGGCTGATGGCCAGCAGCCCGCCGCCCACCGGCAGTTCCTCGGCCAGAATATCCACCAGCCCATGCAGCGGCGACGCCGCCGGGACTTCCTGATAATTGTCGAGCACCAGGACAAACGGCGTCGGCAAGGCCGCGAACAGCGCCCTGAAGAAACGCCGCGCGAAGGTCGCCAGGCCGGGCAGATACTCCGGCGTCAGGGCGGGCAGGTCGGCGCCCGGGTCGCCCGCGGCGAGGGCGAGGTAGTGAAAGAAATTCGCGGGGTCCGCGTCGTCGGCGTCCACCCGGTACCAGACCGGCGCCGGTCCGCGCGCCGCGAGCCAGCTCGCGGCCAGCGAGGTCTTGCCCGAGCCCGCCGGCGCGGCGATCCACGCAAGCCGCTGCTGGAAAGCCGCGTCGAGCCGGGCGAACAGGCGCTCGCGCGGCAGGAGGCCGGTCGCCGAGGGGGGCGTGAGCTTGGCGAGGCCTACCATCGCTTGCCGAACATGGCGTGCGCGGCCACGCTCTCGTTGCGTTCCGTGGCGTTCTGCCCCAGGGGCAAATCGGGATTCGTGTAGGTCACGGTATTGCGGAACTGGTATTCCATCGCGAGGCTCAGCGCCCACTCCCGGTTCAGGGCGCGTTTCATGCCGAGGGTCAGGTGCTTTTCGCCGATGGGCGCGAGGATGGGGCTGAGGTGTTCCGAGGGAATGGGGTTGCGCGCGACGTTGATACCACCGAACACCGTGGTTTCGGCGTCATAGCGCCAGGCCACGCCGAGGGCGAGGACGATCTGGTCGCGCCAGTCCAGGGTGGAGGTGACGGAGATCGGCGGCGCGGCGGGGTTGTCGGGGTGGGTGGCGGTGAGCGTGGAATGTGTCGCGGCGTCGGACCAGTTGAGCCAGGTCAGTTCCGCCGAGACCAGCCAGTCGGGCGAAACGCGCCAGGCCAGGCCCAGGCTGGCCTCGTCGGGCAGGGCCATGCCGTCGATGTCCACATCGTGGTAGGTCACCAGGCCACGCCCGGCAGCGCTCTGGTTGGAGACCAGGCGACCGCCGCGCAGGGGCAGGCTGACCTTGGGGGTGTAGGTCGCGCCCAGGGTCAGCGTGTCCGAAAGGGGGGCGAGGAGGCCAAGCTTGATGGTGGCGCCCCAGCCGCTGGCGCCCTTGAGGTCGGTGCCGAAGAACGGCCCGAGGGAGGTGTTGGGAAAGATTTTCTGCTCGATATCCGCGTAGCTCACGGCCAGGGCCGCACCGACATGCACGCCTCCGGCCGACTCGCAGGCGACGCCGGGGCTCAGGCGGGCGATGCGCACCAGCGAGGACAACTCGTCCACGGTCCCGAACAGGGTGTTGAGGTCCTCGTAGACAAACCCCGCCCCGCCCTGGCCGAACAGCGCGATTCCCCATGCGCAACGGGACCCTTCCGGGCGGTGGACGTAGCCGACCCCGCCCACGGGGATGAAACGGTTGGATACCGACTGGTCGTTGCCAAAGTCGTCCGCGTGGGAGACGTCCACGGCGTGGGCCACCGCGGTGTGCAGGTCGAATGCCCGGGGTCCCAGGCGCGCGATTCCGGCGGGATTGGTGTTGAGCGCCAGGGTATCGGCGGCGATCGCCACGTCCGCCCCGGCCATGGCCACGGATTCGGCGCCGTAGCCGATGAGGTTGAGGCCGTTGCTGGCCTGGGCCCCGGACGGCGGCAGGCAGGCCAGGCACGCCGCCAGGAGCCCGCCGGACGCCCCCGGCCCAGGACGATGAACGGCGCGGCGCGGCGGCTCCCGATTCGCGGCGCGGAACTCCGGCATCCGCGTCACCGCGCCCCCTCCCCCGCCGCGTCCCTCAGCAAGGGTGCCAGGGCTGCCCAGTCGCCGACCGGTCCCTGATGGGCGAACAGCACCAGACCGTGACGATCCAGCACATAGCTGGTGGGAAACACCCGTGCCACGTCCCGGTCGCCGATCTTGCGGCCGTCGGCCAGGAGGAAGGCGCCATCCTTCGCGGCGGCGGGACCGCCGTCGGCGATGGGGATGGCGAGGCCGCGCGCCTTCGCCCATTCCCGGGATCGGGCCGCGGGTTCGCGCACCGGCAGGAACACGAAGCGGAAGTGGGCGGCGGCCCCGAGTTGCCCGTGCAGCTTGCGCAGGTCGGGCATTTCCGCCTGGCAGGGCGGGCACCAGGAACCCCAGAAATGCAGGATCACCACCCGCCCCCGGTCATCGGACAGTTTGCGGGGTTTGCCGGCGGCATCGCGGTAGGCGATGTCCGGGAAGCGCTGGCCCGGCTTCAGCCCTTCGCTCGCCCGGCCCGCTTGCGTCGGCGTGGCGTAGGGCCGCCAGGCCCCGGCCCATGCCCGGGCGTCGAACACCACCCGATCATCCAGGGCATAGGTCAGGCAGCGCCGACTGGCATGGGCCTGGCAGTCCTCGCCGGCGGCCTGGAGGGCCATGTCCGCGCTGGGCATGTCGCCGCGCCAGGCCCAGGCACCGCCTGGGGCGACGGCAAAGGCGCGGTGGAGCGGGGCTTGCAGGTATTCTGCGTATCCGGCCCGGCCCTTTTCGTCCAGGGGCGGAGCGGCCCGGGCCAGGCCCATGAACGCCGGCAGCAGGCAAAGCAATAGGCATCGGAGGAATACGCGCCGTATCAGCGCCGCCCCGCGCGACCGGCATACCGGCTCCCCCCTTTGGAAAAGGGGATGGGGGGGATTCAAGCCGGTCGTCCCCAGCCAATGGCATCGGAATCCCCCCTCCCCCCCCTTTTACCCGCAAGGGAGGCCCTGTGCCGCCAGTTTCCTGGCGGCAACAACCACGCTCACGAAAGGGGGGAACGCCTTCACCGGCCTTTGCGGAGTGCATGACTAGCCGTGCCGCCGCCGGTCCACGGCCCATACCGCCGCTTCCACGCGGGAGCGCAGGTTGAGCTTGCGCAACAGGTGCTTGACGTGAACCTTGACGGTGCCCTCGGCGATGTTGAGTTCCCGGGCGATGAGCTTGTTGCTCTTGCCCTGGGCGATCAGCTCCAGGATGCGGCTTTCCTGGTCGGTGAGGCCGGCCTGGTCGGGATCCTTGGGCTTGTTGTCCTCGCGCAGGGAATGGGCCAGCAGGCGCGTGAGGCGCTCGGTGAGGGTGACCTGGCCGGCGGCGGCCTCCTTGAGCTTGGCCAGCAGGTCTTCCGGCTCCATTTCCTTGAGCAGGTAGCCGTCGGCGCCGGCGCGCAGGGCCGCCACCAGGTCGGCGGCCTCGTCGGACACGGTGAGCATGACCACGCGACTCTCCAGGCCCAGGGACTTGATTCCCTTGAGCACCTCGATGCCGTTCATGGGCTTCATGTTGAGGTCCAGCAGAACCATGTCCGGCTGCAGCTTCTGGGCCAATTCCAGCCCCTCCGGGCCGGAGGACGCCTCGCCCACCACGGTGAAATCCTCCGCCATGTCCACCAGTTGCAGGACCGCCTTGCGGAACAGGGGGTGGTCGTCGATGACCAGCAGGGTCTGGGGGGTGTCGGGATTCATGCTTGCGCTCTCCGTAAGGGCCGGATGTCGTCGCGTCCGGCCGGTTCGTTGCGTCGGCTGTGGGGCCGGAAAATCAGGGTCACGCGGGTGCCGCCTTCCGCCCGGGGAGCGACGGCGATGCGACCGGACAGGGTGCGGGCCCGTTCCTCCATGATGGTCATGCCATAGTGATGCAGGTCGGCGTTCTTGGAGGCGATGCCGACGCCGTCGTCCTCCACCGCCACTTCCACCTCGCCGTCCGCCAACTGGGCCAGGGCGATGTTCGCATGGCTGGCGCGGGCGTGGTTGAGCACGTTGGACAGCGCTTCCCGCACCACGTGCAGGACGTGGATTTCCTCGTTGGGCGTCAGGGGACAGCCTTCCAGGGCCATCTCCAACCCAACCTCCAGCTCTCCCCGTTCGGCGAATTCGTCCACGGTCTGGCGCAGGGCGCTGGCCAGGTCCTGGCCTTCCATCTTCAGGCGGAAGGTGGTGAGCAGTTCGCGCAACTGGCGATAGGCGCCACTCATGCCCTGGCGCAATTCCAGCAGGATCTGGTCGGCTTCCGGCCGCTTGGCCGGGTCCTTCAGGGCCAGTTGCAGGCGGCTGACCTGGATCTTCATGTAGGCCAGGGACTGGGCCAGGGAATCGTGCAGTTCCCGGGCGATGACCGCCCGCTCCTCCAGCAGGGCCACGCGCCGGTTCTGCTCGATGCGCCGCTCCGCGCCTATGGCCACGCCGATGTGGCGCGACAGGGCTTCCAGCAACTGGACCTGCCAGGACTCCAGTTGCCAGCCCTCGGGGATTTCCAGGATCAGCACGCCGTACTGGCTTTCCGCGTCGGCCAGGGGCAGGGTGAGGCGGCGGTGGAAGTCGCTGGCGATGCTGATGCGGGTCTGGTCGGTGCCGTGGCACCAGTGACATTCCGAGCGGTCGCAGGGGTTGGAGTCGCCCGGTCCCATGGTGGTGGCCACGGCGGTGCCGGCACCGCCGCCCTGGGCTCCCAGGCAGATGACGCCGTGACCCAGGCCCAGCAGTTGTTCGATATCGCGCAGGACGGCCAGGTAGACCACCTTCCCGGGCGGTTCTCCATGCAGGCGGGCGATGGAGTGATAGAGCAGTTCCAGGGACTGGTTGCTGCGGGTGAGTTCCGCCGTCTTCTGGCGCACCCGGGCTTCCAGATCCTCGTAGAGCTTGGAAAGATCCTCGGTCATCAGATTGAAGGCGCGGCCCACCTGGCCCAGCTCGTCCTCGCCGGTGTGGACCGTGCGGGCGGAGAGATCGCCCCGGCCGACGCTGGCGGCCAGGTTGAGGAGGCCACGCAGGGGCTGGACCAGATGGTTGTGGATGAGATGGACCGTGAGCAGCACCACCAGCACGGTCAGGATCAGGGCCACCCCCAGCACCAGGCGCATCACCAGGATCTTGGCCTCGGTGGTGTCTTCCATCTGCTTGACCAGTTGATTGATGCGGCCGACGAACCGGCCCATGTCATCCAGCAATTGCGCGCGTTGGCCGGGGTCGGGCGGAAGCGGGGCGCCGCCGGCCATGGCCTGGAAGGGGGGCCGCACCCGCTCGCGCCATTCCCGTTCGATCGCCCGGTAGGTCCGGGTCAGTCCGTCGTCGCCCCAGCGCGGCAGCATGGCCCGGATGGCCTCGCTCTCGAGGGTGTCTTCGAAGCCCCGGATCGCCTCGGCCATGCGCTTCCCGGCATCCCGGTCCGATGGCAAGGGCGTGGCCAGGTAAAGGCTGGCCATCTGCCAGCTTTGCATGCGCAGGCTGCCCGCCCGGTTGATGGCCTCGCCGCTGCCCTGGGTGGATTCCGCCACCAGGCCCGACACCGACATGCCCACCACCGCCAGCAGGGCGATGGCCGCGATGGCCCCGCCCAGGCGCAACAGCAGGGAGTTTTGCAGGGCCTTCCAGGAAAAGGCGGGGAAGCGTTTTTTCAGCCGCATGGTCGGGTGATTGGCAACTTACCTGGCAACTCCAACATTCACTTTCCCCTTTCGCGAAAGGGCGTCCCAAAGGGGTCGTCCCAAGGGGGGAGTCCCAAAGGGGATCGGGTGATGACTCCGAGTACCGGCGGCCGGCAAGGTTCGGCCTGTCCACCTGGGCCCCTCATTCTATGAGAAGGGAACAAGCACGTCCCGGCGAGCCGGTCGGGCCCATCCTATTTTCCGCGCGCCGCCGCGTGGAATTACCCATTTTTTCCCGGCTGGGATTCCGCGCGCTGGTATCGGAATAAAACACTCAAAAAATACAGCGGGTTAGCTCGCTACCCATGTACCTCTTTGGGGGTATTCCCGACGCTTTTTCTATGTCTTTCCGCTCTGACACGCTTTTTTCATCGCCCTATACTTCGCCTAATTCGATTTTCGGATATCCAGGTTCTTTTATGTGGGGGATGCAATGACGACTCGCTCGCAGCAACAGCTCTCCGTGCTCGTGATGAGTACCCTGGCCTTCACGGTCTGCTTTGCCGTCTGGATGATGTTCGCGGTCATTGGCATCCCCATCAAGACTCAGCTGGGCCTCAACGAGACCCAGTTCGGCATCCTGATCGCGACGCCGGTGCTCACCGGTTCCCTGATCCGCCTACCCCTGGGCATGTGGACCGACAAGTTCGGCGGCCGCATCGTCTTCTTCTTCCTCATGCTGTCCACCGTCGGACCCATCTGGCTGATGGAATTCGCCACCGAGTTCTGGCATTTCCTCACCATCGGCCTGTTCGTCGGCATGGCCGGCGGCTCCTTCTCCGTGGGCATCGCCTACTGCGCGCGCTGGTACGAGAAGGAACGCCAGGGCATGGCCATGGGCGTGTTCGGCGCCGGCAACTCGGGCGCGGCGGTCACCAAGCTGGTGGCGCCGGCCATCGTCATGGCCTACGGCTGGACCATGGTGCCCCAGGTCTACGCCGCCGCCATGCTGGTGACCGCCATCCTGTTCTGGTTCTTCACCTACGACGACCCGGGGCACAAGGTACCGTCCCACGTCACGGTCAAGGAACAACTCAAGGCTCTGAAGGATCCCGTCGTCTGGAAGTATTGCCAGTACTACTCCATCGTGTTCGGCGGCTACGTGGCGCTGGCCCTGTGGATGACCAAGTACTACGTCACCGAGTACGGCTTCGACCTGAAGACGGCGGCCTTCCTGGCGGCCTGCTTCTCCCTGCCGGGCGGCGTGCTGCGGGCGGTGGGCGGCTGGATGTCGGACAAGTGGGGCGCGCACCGGGTGACCTGGTGGGTACTCTGGGTATCCTGGATCTGCCTGTTCATCATGTCCTACCCCCAGACCGAGTTCACCGTGAAAACGGTATCCGGCCCGGTGACCTACAACATCCACCTCGGCCCGGAAATCTTCACCGCCCTGATGTTCACCGTCGGCGTCGCCTTCGCCTTCGGCAAGGCCAGCGTGTTCAAGTACATCTCCGACGAGTACCCCCACAACATCGGGGTCATCTCCGGCATCGTCGGCCTGATCGGCGGCCTGGGCGGCTTCCTCCTGCCGATCATGTTCGGCGCCCTGGTGGACCTCACCGGCATCCGCTCTTCCGCCTTCATGCTGATGTACGGCGTGGTCTGGGTGTCGCTGATCTGGATGTACACCACCGAGGTTCGCAAGCTGGACCTGATCAAGAAACCGCACCCGGTCGAAGTCGACACCCTCGAATAACCCCCGCAACGGAGAACGCCCAATGAGTACGAATATCGAGAAATGGGACGTGGAAGACCAGCAGTTCTGGGAATCCACCGGCAAGTCCATCGCCTATCGCAACCTGTGGATTTCCATCCCGAGTCTGCTGCTGGGCTTCGCCATCTGGCTGATGTGGGGCATCATCACGGTGCAGATGTCCAACCTGGGTTTCCCGTTCAGCAAGGACGAGTTGTTCACCCTGACCGCCATCGCCGGCCTGTCCGGCGCCACCCTGCGCATTCCCTCCTCCTTCTTCATCCGCATCGCCGGGGGCCGCAACACCATCTTCCTGACCACGGCGCTGTTGATGATCCCGGCCTTCGGCACCGGCCTTGCCCTGCAAAGCAAGGAGACGCCGCTGATCATGTTCCAGTTGCTCGCCCTGTTGTCCGGCATCGGCGGCGGCAACTTCGCCTGCTCCATGTCCAACATCAGCACCTTCTTCCCGAAGCGCCTGCAAGGCACCGCCCTGGGTCTGAACGCGGGCCTGGGTAATTTCGGCGTCACCACCATGCAGATCCTCATCCCCCTGGTGATGACCGCGGGTATCTTCGGCGCCTTCGCCGGCGGTTCCATGGAACTGATCAAGGACAGCGGCTGGATTCTCGGCAAGATCACCGCCGGCACCCAGACCTACGTGCAGAACGCCGGCTTCGTCTGGATGCTGGCGCTGATTCCGCTGGCCTTCCTGGGCTGGTTCGGCATGAACAATCTGCTGCCCATCACCCCCGGGCTGGGCGGTTCCATCAGCGCCATGATCAAGGTGCTGTGGCTCTACGGCCTGGCCTTCGTCACCGCTGGCGTCGGCCTCTATCTCTACCTGCCCGCCCCCACCGGCCTGGGCCTGCTCAACATGTGGGTGGCGCTGCCGCTGATCATGGTCGGCACCCTGTTCGTGATGAAGCTCGCAGCCTTCGGCGAGATGAAGGGCAACATCGCCAAGCAGTTCGCCATCTTCAGCAACAAGCACACCTGGTCCATGACCGTGCTCTACCTGCTGACCTTCGGTTCCTTCATCGGCTTCTCGATGGCGCTGCCGCTGTCCATCACGGTGATTTTCGGCGACAGCCACATGCTGGATGCCGCCACCAACACCTGGACCCACGTCAAGAATCCCAACGCTCCCTCGGCGTTGCAATACGCCTGGATTGGGCCCTTCGTCGGCGCCCTGATCCGTCCGGTGGGCGGCTGGATTTCCGACAAGGTCGGCGGCTCCATCGTCACCCAGATCATCTCGGTGGTGATGGTCGCGGCCTCCGCCTACGCCGGCTACCTGATGATGCAGGCCTATCAGTCCGCCACGCCGGAGATCTTCTTCAACGAGTTCCTCTGGACCTTCGTGGTGCTGTTCGCCGCCACCGGCATCGGCAACGGTTCCACCTTCCGCACCGTGGGCGTGATCTTCGACCGCGTGCAGGCCGGTCCGGTGCTGGGTTGGACCTCGGCGGTCGCCGCCTACGGCTCCTTCATCGCCCCGGTGGTGATCGGCGCCCAGATCAAGGCAGGCACCCCGGAAAACGCCATGTACGGCTTCGCCATCTTCTACGCACTGTGCCTGGTGTTGAACTGGTGGTTCTACCTGCGCAAGGGCAGCGAGATCAAAAACCCGTAACGAATCCGTAGGGTGGGTCGGCCGCGGCGCGGTCCGACCCACCGAATCCCTGGCGGGTCATGGCCTTCGGCCTGGCCCACCCTACGAAACCGCAAGGAGCAAGCAATGAGTCACTTTCTAGACCGCCTGACCTACTTCACCCACCCGCGCGAGTCGTTCTCCGGCGACCACGGCGTCAAGACCATTGAGGACCGCAAGTGGGAAGACGCCTATCGCAACCGCTGGCGCCATGACAAGGTGGTGCGTTCCACCCACGGCGTGAACTGCACCGGCGGCTGTTCCTGGAAAATTTTCGTGAAGAACGGCCTGGTGTCCTTCGAGATGCAGCAGACCGACTACCCGCGCACCCGCGAGGACATGCCCAACCATGAGCCGCGTGGCTGCCAGCGCGGCGCCAGCTTCTCCTGGTACCTGTATTCGCCCCACCGCATCAAGCACCCCATGATCCGTGGCCGCCTGCTCGATCTCTACCGCGCCGAGAAGAAATCCGGCAAGGATCCGGTCCAGGCCTGGGCCGCCATCCAGGCGGACAACAGCAAGCGCGAGAAGTACGTCAAGGTGCGCGGCCTGGGCGGTTTCGTGCGCGCCTCCTGGGACGAGGTGCTGGAAATCGTCGCCGCCGCCAACGTGCACACCATCGACAAGTGGGGCCCGGACCGGATCTACGGTTTCTCGCCGATTCCCGCCATGTCCATGATTTCCTATGCCGCCGGCTCCCGCTACCTGTCCCTGATCGGTGGCGCCTGCGGTTCCTTCTACGACTGGTACTGCGACCTGCCCATCGCCAGCCCGCAGACCTGGGGTGAGCAGACCGACGTGCCCGAGGCCGCCGACTGGTACAACTCCACCTACCTGATCATCACCGGCGCCAACCTGCCGATGACCCGGACGCCGGACGCCCACTTCGCCATCGAGACCCGCTACAAGGGCACCAAGATCGTTTCCATGGCCCCGGACTACGCCGAGTACGTGAAGTTCGCCGACCTGTGGATGCCGGTGAAGCAGGGTACCGACTCCGCCGCCTTCATGGCCATGGGCCATGTGGCGCTGAAGGAGTTCTACATCAACAAGGAGACCCCGTACTTCCAGGAGTACGCCCGCAAGTACACCGACATGCCCATGCAGGTCATGCTGCGCCAGCACGACAAGGGTTATGTCAGCGACCGCAACCTGCGCGCCTCCGACTTCGCCGGCAACCTGAACGAAACCAATAACCCCGAGTGGAAGACCATTGCCTTCGACGAGGCCTCCGGCCAGTTCGTGGCGCCCAACGGCACCATCGGTTTCCGCTGGGGCGAGGATGGCAAGTGGAACCTGCTGGAAAAGGCGGCCGGTGCCGACACCAAGCTGGAACTCACCTGCCAGGGCAAGGCCGGCACCGAGGTGGTCTCCGTGGGCTTCCCCCACTTCACCCCGGGCGAGCCCGAGCTGCTCTACCGCAATGTGCCCGCGCGCCGCGTGAAGCTGGCCGACGGCGGTGAAGCCCTGGTGGCCTCCGTGTTCGACCTGCTGGTAGCCCAGTATGGCGTGGATCGCGGCCTGGGCGGCGACAACGTGGCCAGTTCCTACGGCCAGGCCGATGTGGCCTATACCCCCGCCTGGGCCCAGAAGGTCACCGGCGTGAAGGCCGCGGACATCGAGCGCACCGGCCGCGAGTTCGCCGACAACGCCGCCAAGACCAAGGGCAAGTCCATGGTCATCATGGGCGCGGCCATCAACCACTGGTACCACCACGACCAGTCCTACCGCTCCATCATGAACCTGCTGCACATGTGCGGCTGCGTCGGCCAGAGCGGCGGCGGCTGGGCCCACTACGTGGGTCAGGAGAAGCTGCGGCCCCAGGCCGGCTGGGCGCCCATCGCCTTCGGCCTGGACTGGCACCGTCCGCCGCGCCACATGAACTCCACCTCCTACTGGTATTTCCACACCGACCAGTGGCGCTACGAGACCCTGAAGCCGGACGAGATGCTTACCCCGGCCGGCAAGAACCGCAACAAGGGCTACAGCCTGGCGGACTACAACGTGGTCTCCACCCGCCTGGGCTGGCTGCCTTCCGCGCCCCACTTCAACCGCAACCCCATGGAACTGGCCAACGAGGCCGCCAAGGCCGGCGCCACCGACGAGGCGGGCGCGTCCAAGTACATCGCCGAACAGCTCAAGTCCGGCGCCCTGGACGTGGCCTTCGCCGATCCCGACAACCCGGTGAACTGGCCGCGCAACCTGATCGTCTGGCGCGGCAACCTGATCGGCACCTCCGCCAAGGGCCATGAGTACTTCCTCAAGCACCTGCTGGGCGCCCAGAACGGCGTGCTGCAGGAAGGCGGCGTCGGCAACGACTGCAAGGAGGTCAAGTGGCATGAAAACGCCCCGACCGGCAAGCTGGACCTGATGGTGGACATCAACTTCCGCCTCAATTCCACCGGCGCCTACTCGGACATCATCCTGCCCACCGCCACCTGGTACGAGAAGCACGACCTCAATACCACGGACATGCACCCCTTCATCCACCCCCTGTCCGAGGCCGTGTCGCCGGGTTGGGAGTCCAAGTCCGACTGGCAGATCTTCAAGTCCCTGGCCAAGAAGTTCTCCGGCCTGGCCGGCAAGCACCTGGGTGTCAGGAAGGACATCGTCGCCCTGCCCATGCAGCACGACTCCGCCTTCGAGATGGCACAGCCCCTGGGCCAGGTCAAGGACTGGAAGAAGGGCGAGTGCGACCCGATCCCGGGCAAGACCATGCCGCTGATCAAGCTGGTGGAGCGCGACTACGGCAGCATCTACAACAAGTTCATCGCCCTCGGCCCGTTGATGACCAAGCTCGGCAACAACATCAAGGGCATCGACTGGAACACGGATCAGGAATACGAGGAACTCAAGAAGTGCAACTACACGGTGAAGGAGCCGGGCGTTTCCTTCGGCATGCCGTCCCTGGAAGAAGACATCGCGGTGTGTGATTCGGTGATGCGCATGGCGCCGGAAACCAACGGCGAGGTGGCCCACAAGTCCTGGAGCGCCCTGTCCAAGAAGACCGGCATCGACCATCACCACCTGTATGCCGGACGCCACGAGGACAAGATCACCTTCCGCGACATCCAGGCCCAGCCGCGCAAGATCATCACCGCACCCACCTGGTCCGGCATCGAGTCGGAGACCGTGTCCTACACCGCCGGCTACACCAACGTGCACGAGCACATCCCGTTCCGCACCCTGACCGGCCGCGCCCACTTCTATCAGGACCACGAGTGGATGCTGGACTTCGGCGAGGGCTTCTGCTGCTTCAAGCCGCCGGTGGACATGCAGGAACACAAGAAGGTGCCGGCCAGCGTCACCAAGGGCCCGCACCTGGTGCTGTCCTGGATCACGCCGCACTCCAAGTGGGGCATCCACTCCACCTACCAGGACAACCTGCGCATGCTCAACCTGTTCCGCGGCGGCCCCTACTTCTGGATCGCCGAGGATGACGCCAAGAGCGTGGGCATCCAGGACAACGACTGGGTCGAGGCGGTCAACGCCAACGGCGCCACGGTGGCGAGAGCGGTGGTCAGCCAGCGCGTGCCGAGAGGCATGGCGCTGATGTACCACGCCCAGGAGAAGAACGTGAACGTGCCCGGCAGCCCCACCACCGGCAAGCGCGGCGGCATCCTCAACTCGGTCACCCGCGTGGTGGTCAAGCCCACCCACATGATCGGCGGCTACGTCCAACTGGCCTACAGCTTCAACTACTACGGCCCGGTCGGCAGCAACCGCGACGAGGTGGTGGTGGTGCGCAAGATCGAGGACCGCGACGTGGATTGGCTGGAGCGGCCGCTGACCTCTGAACGGGAACAGCAGCGCAACCCGGTCGGGATCGGGCCCAAGTGATGAATGCTCCTTCCCCGAGGGGGAAGGAGGGAAAAGAGTTTAACCGCCAAGGTTCAGAGGTTACGGGTCTCATGAGGCTGGGTCCACGCTTCCCGAGGGCCTCGGTGGTTAACAAATTTGTAGGGTGGGTTAGCGCAGCGTAACCCACCGGTTTTCGGCGGCGGGTTGAGGCGCTTCACGCCTAACCCACCCTACGCAAGGAGAACGAAATGAAAGTCAGAGCGCAATTCGCCTTCGTCTTCAACCTGGACAAGTGCATCGGTTGCCACACCTGTTCCGTCACCTGCAAGAACGTGTGGACCAACCGCAAGGGCGTGGAATACGCCTGGTTCAACAACGTTGAATCCAAGCCCGGCATCGGCTATCCGAAGCAGTGGGAGAACCAGGAGATCTGGCGCGGCGGCTGGGAACTGAAGAACGGCAAGCTGCAGCTGAAATCCGGCTCCAAGCTGGACCGCCTGCTGAACATCTTCGCCAACCCGGACATGCCGGAGATCGACGACTACTACGAGCCGTTCACCTTCGATTACGCCCACCTGCAGAACGCGCCTCTGTCCGAGGCCGCCCCCACCGCCCGCCCGGTGTCCCAGATCACCGGCGAGAAGATGGAGAAGATCACCTGGGGCCCGAACTGGGAAGACGACCTGGCCGGCGAGTTCGAGAAGCGGGCCAAGGACCGCAACATGCACAACCTGGAGAAGGAGATCTACAAGCAGTTCGAGAACACCTTCCACATGTACCTGCCGCGGATCTGCAACCACTGCATCAACCCGGCCTGCGTCGCCTCCTGCCCCTCCGGCTCGCTGTACAAGCGCGAGGAAGACGGCATCGTGCTGGTGGACCAGGACAAGTGCCGCGGCTGGCGCATGTGCATTTCGTCATGCCCCTACAAGAAGGTGTTCTACAACTGGGAATCCGGCAAGGCCGAGAAGTGCATCGGCTGCTACCCGCGCGTGGAATCCGGCATGCCCACCGTGTGCTCGGAATCCTGCGTCGGCCGCATCCGCTACAACGGCATCATGCTGTATGACGCCGACAAGATCGAAGCCCTGGCCTCGGTCCCCAACGAGCAGGATCTCTACCAGGCCCAGCTCGACATCTTCCTCGACCCGAACGATCCCAAGGTCATCGAACAGGCCCGCATCGACGGTGTTCCGGACGACTGGATGGAAGCCGCGCGCAAGTCCCCCATCTACAAGATGGCGGTGGACTGGAAGATCGCCTTCCCCATGCACCCGGAGTTCCGCACCCTGCCCATGGTCTGGTACGTGCCGCCCCTCTCCCCGGTCCAGTCCCACATCGACCAGGGCGCGCTGTCTTCCGATCCGGGCAGCGTCATCCCGCCGGTGGAGAACCTGCGCATGCCGGTGAAATACCTGGCCAACCTGCTCACCGCCGGCAAGGAAGCGCCCATCGTCTCCGCCCTGAAGCGCATGATCGCCATGCGCGCCTACCAGCGCTCGGTGCACGTGGAAGGCACGCCGGACACCCGCGCCCTGGAGGAAATCGGCATGAGCGTGGACATGGCCCTGGAGATGTACCGCTACCTGGCCATCGCCAACTACGAAGACCGCTTCGTCATTCCCACCGGCCATCAGGAAATCACGCTGGAAGACTTCTATGGCCACCAGGGCCAGAACGGCTTCACCTTCGGCAACGATTCCTCGCCCGGCATCTCCCCCAACTCCCTGTTCCCGGAACGGCGCAAGGAGACGGTGGAACCTCGGGATCCCGCCCCGGCGGCCGACGAACGCTGACACGCCCCTCCCCCTCGGGGGAGGGAACTGATCTGAAGGAGATTGACCATGTTCTACCCACTGCTGTCAAAGCTGCTCGATTATCCGAGCACGGAGTTGATGCAGGCCCTGCCCGAGCTGCGCGCCAGCCTGCGCCAGGGTTTCGAGGCCACGGAATGGATCGTCCTGGACCGCTTCATGAAGGAGATGTCGGAGCAGGATCTCACCGAGGCCCAGGCCGCCTACGTGCAGACTTTCGATCTCACGCCCGAGCACGCCCTGCATCTCACCCACCATCTGTTCGGCGATGACAAGAACCGGGGCCCCGCCCTCATCGACCTGACCGAGTTCTACAAGGAATACGGTCTGGAACTGGTGGTCGGCGAAAGCGCGGCGAATGATCGGAGCGCGGACGAGGATCACGTCAACGAACTGCCCGACTTCCTGCCCCTGGTGCTGGAATTCGCCGGTCAGCTCGAAGCCGAGGAAGGCCGCCTGTTCCTGTCCCAGTGGAGCAAGGTGCTCAACCAGCTCGCCAGCAACCTGGAAAAGGCGAAGAGCATCTACGCGCCCCTGATCCGCCTAGTCGAACAACGCAGCCTGCTGGTCAAGGCCGCTGCCTGAAAGGAGTAAACATCATGGATCTGCACCATCTCGTCTTCGGGGTTTATCCCTACATCGCCCTGGCCACCTTTGTCCTGGGCAGCTGGATTCGTTTCGACCATGAGCAATACACGTGGAAAAGCGATTCCAGCCAGTTGCTGTCCAAGCAGAACATGCGCTTCGCCAGCAACGTCTTCCACATCGGCATGCTGGGCATCTTCTTCGGCCACCTGGTGGGTCTGCTGACGCCCCACGCCGTGTTCCTGGCCCTGGGCATTTCCGACATCGCCCACCAGGGCATCGCCATCGCCGCGGGCGGCGTGTTCGGCCTGATGGTGATCGTGGGGGGCACCATGCTCTGGCTGCGTCGCCTGTTCAACCCCCGGGTCCGGGCCGCCAGCCGCTGGATGGACATCAATATCCTGGGCTGGCTGGTGATGACCGCCCTGGTCGGTTTCTCCACCATCTTCTGGTCAGTCGGCCATGCCCAGCACGGCGACGCCTCGGTGATGATCCGCCTGGCGGAATGGGTGCAGAGCATCGTCATCCTGCAGCCCAACCCGGAGCTGCTGCGTGGCGTGGACACGGTCTTCAAGATTCACATCTTCTTCGGCCTGTCCGTGTTCCTGTTCTTCCCCTTCACCCGTCTGGTCCACATCTGGAGCGCCCCCGTCGGCTACCTGTTCCGGGCCTACCAGATCGTGCGCGCCAAGCGTACCGCGTAAGGGGAGCGGGCCGGACCTCGGTCAAGCCAGACTGGCGCCGTCGTGGGCGGCTGTTACCCGAGTATCCCGCGTGCCGGTGGCACGCGGCCTCGCCACGACGGTGGCTTTCGCACCCTTTTCACACCCCTTTCACACTCTATTAACCTCCGCCTCGCCCCCTGGATTTTCCCCCGCTGCCCGCTTGCGACGACGCCACGCATCCGGGTGAGGGATCCGCATCCAATTGATATCCGTCAAGATCGGGCGGGAACTCCGCGCGGAGCATCCCTACAATTCCTGTGCATACCGTTCTACTTTTGGCACAAGCGAACCCCAGGAGGACTTCATGCTGCAGACCCCCAAGAGCCATTTCCTCGAAGAGGCCAAGGAAAGCACCAACCCCTACGCCATCTACACCAAGTCCCTGGTGGTCGATGGCCGCGAGGTGCTGACCGACCCCGAGGGCTATATCCTGGACATGGATGACTGGAGCGAGAGCTTCGCCCACGCCCAGGCGGAAAGGGAAGGGCTCACCCTGACCGACGAGCACTGGGACGTGATCAATTTCATCCGCGAATACTACGAAGACCACAGCGTCCAGGCCCAGGTTCGCGACATGATCCGCCACTTCCGCACCATGTGGGGTCCGGAAAAAGGCAACAATCACTACCTGCACGACCTCTTCCCCATGGGTGGCCCGCAAAAGCAGGGCAACCGCATCGCCGGCATCCGCAAGACCAAGGGCGAACACTGAGCCACTTCGGGTTTTTTCCCCGGCCGGCCCCGCGCGGCGGCCGGCCGCGCCTCGTGGCCCTATCCATTTCCGGGTTCCCGGAGCGAACCATGTGGCCGCCGTCACCCGATCGCCACCGGTGACAGACGCATTCCGCCTTGCCTGATCCCGGCGGCGGAGGCGGTCTCCGCGCGACGCCGCCGGCATTACCACGATGCCCGGATGGGCACCGTCTGACATCGGTCAAGGCCGTTCCGAGTTTTTTCATCAAGTATTCACGCCCCATTCATCCCAGAGGTTCATCATGGAAATCAACATTCCCGTCCACAACCACAACCGCTCCGACGGCATCTACGAATTCGACGCCCGGGGCATCGCCAAGCGCTTCCGTCACGCCGCCATCTTCGGCGCGCTGGACTCGCTGGTTCCCGGCGAACGCATGCGTTTCGTCAACGACCATAATCCCCTGCCCCTGCTGCAGCAGATGCAGGCCCGTTATGGCAATCGCGTGGAAATCAACTACCTGGACCAGGGCCCTCAGGGCGTGATGATCGACTTCGTGGTCAAGGCGGCCTGACGCCTCCCGGATGAACGCGCGCCCCGGCGACCGCCGGGACGCGCGGGCTCCACAAGCCCCCATGCTGATCGCCCTCATCGTCGCCACCCTGCTGGCCTTCCTGGCCGGCCAGGCGTTGCCCAGGGCCATCGGCGCGGCGCCCGCGTTCTGGGCGCATCTGGTCCTGGCGGTGGGGGTGATGAGCCTCATCACCGCCGCCATGCAGCATTTCGTGCCGGTGCTCACGCGCGGACGCGGCGCCGGCCCCTGGGCGGCGCGGCTGCCCTACCTGATGCTGGCGGCCGGCGCGATGGCGCTGGTGGTCTTCGCCGGCGCGCTCGACTTCATCTGGATCCTGGCCGGCGCCGGCCTGGCCCTGGCCGGCGCCCTGCTGATGCTTGGCTGGATGCGGACCATGGCCGGCAAGGCCCTGGGCAAGCCCCATCCCGGCCTGGCCTGGTACGTGGCCGCCATGGGCTGCCTGGCCCTCGGTTTGGCCACCGCTATCCTGATGCCGATTTTTCCCGAGTGGCATGGCGCCCTGCGGGATTTCCACATCCACATCAATCTCTACGGCTTCGTCGGCCTGACCGCGGTGGGTACCTTGCAGGTGCTCATGCCCACCGCCGCCAACCAGCCCGACCCCCATGTCGCCGGCCGACTCCGGACCGACCTGAAATGGGCCCTGTCGGGCAGCCTGCTGCTGGCCGCCGGGCAGGCGGCCCTGCCCCCGCTGGCCTGGCTGGGCGGCCTGCTCTGGGCCTGGGTGTGTCTCAACATGGGCCGCGCCTGGTGGCGACTGCATCGCCCCCGCCTCATCGCCTGGCATGGCGCCGAGCCGGTGCTGGCGGCCGCCCTCCCGGGCTTCGCGTTCGCCCTCTACGGCACCCTGTTCGGGCCGGACAGCCTGGGGCCCCTGACCCTCTTCCTGCCCGGGTTCCTGATGCCTCTGGTGACGGGCGCCGCTGGCCAGTTGGCGCCGGTCTGGGTGGAGGCCGGGCGCAACGCCGCCCGCCACGCCGAGGATCGGGCCCGGATCACGCGCTGGAACGGCCCCCGCGCCCTGCTGTTCCTCGCCGCCGCCGTGTTGCCCCTGCTGGGCTACAAGTGTTCCGGCATGCCGGCCTTGACCGCCCTGGTCTGGTTCGGCATCGTGTTCGCGATCTGGCTCTACCGCGACAAGAACTGAGATGAAACTGCCCCCACGCTCGCTCCACCCGCTGCCCCCCGAGGGGGTGTCGGTTTGCCTGCGACGGCCCGGCACACACTGACATGCTTTCCGAGCGCGTTCACACCTTTGGCCAGTACCTGCTGAAAAAGCACGGCGAGCGGGTGCACAAGATCGCCCTCGACGCCGGCTTCACCTGCCCCAACCGGGACGGGGCCAAGGGCATCGGTGGTTGCACCTTCTGCAACAACGCCTCCTTCAGCCCCAACGGACGCAGCCCCGTGCCCCTCGGCGAGCAGCTTGATTCCGGCCGGCGCGGCATCGGCCGGCGCACGCGGGCGAGCAAGTACCTGGCCTATTTCCAGGCCTACACCAACACCTATGCCGACGTGGCCCAGCTCCGGGCCCTCTACGACCAGGCCCTGGCGGTGGAGGGCATGATCGGCCTGTCGGTGGGCACCCGTCCCGACTGCGTGCCGCCGGCGGTGCTGGACCTGCTGGCGGAATACCACGACCGGGGTATGGAGGTGTGGCTGGAACTGGGACTACAGTCCGCCTTCGACGCAAGCCTGGACCGGGTCAACCGGGGCCACGGCCTCAAGGAATACATGCACACCACCCGGGCGGCCCGGCGCCTGAACATCCCCGTCTGCACCCATCTCATCGTCGGCATGCCCGGCGAGGAGGCCTGGCACGCCCGGGAAAGCCTGGACATCGTGCTGGACATCGGTACCGACGGCCTCAAGCTGCACCCGCTGCATGTCGTGAAAGGCACCCAACTGGCCAACGAATGGCGGCGTGGCGAATACAGTCCCCTGCCCCAGGAGGACTATGTCGCCATCGCCGCCGATCTGATCGAGCGCACGCCCTGGGACATCGTCTACCACCGGGTCACCGGCACCGCCCCCGCCAACCTGCTGCTGGCGCCCGCCTGGTGCTCGACCAAATGGCCGGTGGTCAACGCCATCGTCGCCGAACTGCGGCGGCGCGACAGCCGCCAGGGCCAGGCTTTTTTTCGGCATAATTCAGGACAAGAAGGTGTTATTAACACCGAGTCAACATCCATCGAAACGCCGATACAAGCATGACCGATCCAATCCTCCCGATGACCGGCTCCCCCCTTTCACAAAGGGGGGCTGGGGGGGATTTAGCTCGGCCTGACCTCTCCACCACCTGTAAATCCCCCCTAACCCCCCTTTGTAAAAGGGGGGAACACCTGTTCCGGACACCATGCCCCTGCTCGAACTGATCTGCCCCGCCGGCAGCCTGCCGGCCCTCAAGGCCGCCGTGGACCACGGCGCCGACGGGGTCTACCTGGGCCTCAAGGACAACACCAATGCGCGCAATTTCGCCGGCCTGAACTTCGACGAGAAGTCGCTGAAAGAGGGCATCCGCTACGCCCAGGGCAAGGGCCGCAAGGTGCTCATGGCCCTCAACACCTATCCCCAGCCCGACACCCTGCCGCGCTGGCACAAGGCGGTGGACACCGCCGCCGACCTGGGGGTGAACGCCATCATCCTGGCCGATCCGGGCCTGATGGGCTACGCGGTCAGGACCCATCCCGAGCTGCGCCTGCACCTTTCAGTCCAGGGCTCCGCCACCAGCTACGAAGCCGTGAATTTCTACCGTGAACGCTTCGGCATCCGGCGCGCCGTGTTGCCTAGGGTACTGTCCCTGCCCCAGGTCGAGAACGTGGTGAAGAACACCGAGGTGGAGATCGAACTGTTCGCCTTCGGCGGCCTGTGCGTCATGGTGGAGGGTCGCTGCCTGCTGTCCTCCTACGCCTGCGGCGATTCGCCCAACACCTTCGGCGCCTGCTCCCCCGGCCACGCGGTGCGCTGGGAGCAGACCCCCAAGGGCATGGAAACCCGCCTCAACGGCGTGCTCATCGACCGCTACGCCGACAACGAGAAGGCCGGCTACCCGACCCTGTGCAAGGGCCGCTTCGAGGTCCAGGGCGAGACCTATTACGCCCTGGAAGAACCCACCAGCCTGAACAGCCTGGAAATGCTGCCGGAAATGGCGCGCATGGGCATAGCCGCCGTCAAGATCGAGGGCCGCCAGCGCAGCCCCGCCTACGTGGCCCAGGTCACCAGGGTCTGGCGCGCCGCCATCGACTCGGTGAAACGCGCGCCCGAGCAGTTCAAGGCCCTGCCCGCCTGGATGGCGGAACTGGCCAAGGTCTCGGAAGGCAGCATGAATACACTGGGCGCCTATTACCGGCCTTGGAAATGACAGTTACAAGGAGCAAGGGGCAAGGCCCAAGGAAAACCTGACCCCCCCTTGCCCCTTGCCCCTTGCCCCTTGCCCCTTGCCCCTTGCCCCTTGCCCCTGATGAAACTCGCCCTCGGCCCCCTCCTCTACTACTGGTCCCGCGAAGACACCCTGGCCTTCTACGAGTCGGCCCTGTCCTGGCCGGTGGACGTCGTCTACCTGGGCGAGACGGTGTGTTCCCGGCGGCATCTGCTGCGCCTGCCGGACTGGATCGAACTGGCGGAGAAGTTCGCCGACGCCGGCAAGCAGGCGGTGCTGGCCAGCCAGACCCTGATCGAATCGGAATCGGACCTCAAGGCCCTGCGCAAGGTGGTGGCCGACCGTCGTTTCCTGGTGGAAGCCAATGAATGGGGCGCCGTGCGCCTGCTGGCGGAAGCCAGGCATCCCTTCGTCGCCGGCCCGACGCTCAACGCCTACAACCCGGACACCCTGGCCCTGCTGGCCGACCTGGGCGCCACGCGCTGGGTGCCGCCGGTGGAGATGCCGCGCGACATGCTGGCATCCATGCCCGTGCCTGCCGGCATGGAGACCGAGCTGTTCGCCTACGGACGCCTGCCCCTGGCCTTCTCGGCGCGCTGTTTCACCGCCCGCCACTACAACCTGCAGAAGGACGACTGCCAGTTCCGCTGCATCGAGCATCCCGACGGCCTGGTCCTGGCCTCCCGCGAAGGTGAGGACTTCCTCTGCATCAACGGCATCCAGACCCAGTCCGCCAGGGTCATGAGCCTGGCCCACCGCCTGGATGAACTGAAGGCCGCGAAGGTGGATCTGCTGCGCATCTCGCCTCAAGCCCGACACACGGAGCGGATCGCGACCCTGTTCCGCGCCCTGCTGGACGGTACCCTCGCCCCCGCCGACGCCCCCGCCAAGCTCGCCCCCCTCATGCCCGCCCAGCCCTGCGACGGTTACTGGCTGGGCGAGGCCGGCATGGCCTGGCAGCCCGAACGCCACCTGGAGGAAATCACCCCATGAAATTGCCCGCCTTCCCCAAAAGCCTGGCCCGCGTTGTTTCCCGCCTGCCGGCCTGGCCGCCTTCCGCCGCCTTCGCCGCCGCCTGCAACCGCGCCGCCTGGCCCACCCTGGGCGAACTGGACTGGAGCGCGGCCCACGGCAAGCACTTCCGCGTCCATGTGAAGGACATCGGCCTGTCCATGTACCTCTCCGTCGCGCCCGACGGCCTGAGGGCGGAGAAAGCCGGCCCGGTGGACGTGACATTCACCGCCACGGCGGAGGACTTCGCCCGCCTCTCCCTGCGCCTGGAAGACCCGGACACCCTGTTCTTCAACCGCCGCCTGCTCATCGAGGGCGACACCGACCTGGGCCTGACCCTGAAGAACCTGCTGGACGCCGTGGATTGGGACGAACTGACCCGCCGCATGCCCCTGGGCATGGGGCGTCTCGCCCAGGCATTGCGGCGGCGGACCGGGGGTGGCGACACGCTGGCCGCCCTGCCCTGAGCGGGCGCCACGCAACCCAACCAGGCTTCCGAACCCTCCCCTTACGGCGGCGGGCGACGTAACAGCCCCGCTCGCATCCAGCTTAGTCGCGTCTAAGTCGCGACTTAGACGCCGGCGAGCGTGATGGCGCCTTCCGGGCAGGCCTTGACGCACAATCCGCAGGCCTCGCAGGCCCCCGGGTTGACCAGCAAGGCCTGGCGCCAGCGGTGGGCGAAGCCCTTGATTTTTCCCCTGAAGCTGAGATTCGACCGCAGTTCCGGGGGCAGGATCCCCACCTTGAAAACCCCCACGGGGCAAACCCTCGCACAATCGGCCTTGCCCTCGCAGCGATCGCGGTCGATGACGGGAACCATGATTCCAGGCTCGTGCTTGCATTCAGTCTGCTTGATCAAGGAATGTTCTCCGTCTTCAGGGGTTTTGTCGGTGAATTGAGGGGGGTAGCGCCTGGGGCGCATGCCAGCCCAATATTCAAGGTCACGGGCTGGCTTGTTTTCAGCGGGGCAAACGATACATCCACTTCCACGGTGAACGCCATCTCGCGGAGATGGTCTCGTACCTCAACCCATAATTGCGGTGCTGAACCATTCACGCTGACACGGTTGCCGGGAAGATGCATTCGAGTATCTTCTCCCTATCGTGTCCAAATCAGATGGACAAAACCTGAGGTCGTGTTTGTCATGCCCCATTGCTTTCAATCAGTTGGCGTCGCCCTGCTCGCCATCCACGCCTTGTGCAAGGCGGTGGACCGGGGCATGGTCATCGAATCGGCGCGCCCGCAGGGCAAGCCGGGGGACAAGTCCGAGCACAGGAAAAACCAATGAACCTTGCCGCCGATACCGAACCGCCTTATGTCCACGATCTGACCCCGGCGCAACTGGTCGCCCTCCAGGCCAATGCCGCCGCCCGACTGGATTGCGGAATCGCCTTCCGCGATGCGCTGGATGATGGCACCCGGGGTCCGGAACTCCGCCTGATCCCCGCTGGCGTGTTCGAGATGGGCGCCAAGCCCGAGGATCGCGGCTTCGGCGAGCAGCTCCCACGCCGGGTCGAAATCGACAGGCCCTTCGCCCTGGGCCGTTTTTGCGTCACCGCCGAGGAGTTCGGCGTTTTCGCGCGGGAGACGGGTTTTGTCTGGACCGACCACCTGGTCCTGGCGGAGGGCCGCCGCCCGGTGACCAACATCAACCGGGACGAAGCCAATGCCTACCTGGCCTGGCTCTCGGAAAAATCCGGTCATCGCTATCGGCTGCCCGGCGAAGCGGAATGGGAATATGCCGCCCGGGCCGGCTCGGCCACCCGCTATTGCTTCGGCGACACCCTGGGCTGCGTCGAGGCCAACACCGGCTCCTTCCAGATCAGCGGCCGCGGTGTCCAGGGCTGGCGGCGCTTCCTGCCGTTCTGCGCGCCCATGCAGCAAACCGTTGACGTGGGCCTCTACCCCGCCAACCTCTGGGGCCTCCACGACATGCACGGCAATATATGGGAATTCACGGCCGATCCCTGGGTCGGCCCGGTGGATGCCCGGATCAGCGCCGGCGCCGTCAAACCCGGGCAATGGTTCGTCACCAAGGGCGGCTCCTGGTTCGAATCCGCCTGGCATTCCCGGTCCGCCGCCCGCAAGCCACGCATGTGGAACGAACTGGACGTGAATCTCGGCTTTCGGGTGCTTCGGGAAATAGGGCAAACGACCGGATAAAAGACCATTTAGTCTTAATATTCAATAAGTTATTGTATTTTCCGCGTCGCGTGCTAGAGACATATCAGGCTACTCACAGCCTGTCTTTAACGACGAGGAGAACGGACATGCTGGACATCAACAAACTCGTGATGGCGGAAAACCTGGCGCCCTGCGATGCGGACGCCTATCTCAACGATCTGGACAACTGGAGCGAGGATCTGGCGCGGGATCAGGCAAGGCAGGAGGGCATCGAACTCACCGATTCCCACATGGACGTCATCTGCTTCCTGCGCGACCACTTTGCCGAATGCGGTCCCGAATCCAACGCGCGCTCGCTGCTGAAGGCCATGGAAGACGCCTACATCGACCAGGGCGGGCGCAAGTTCCTCTACAAACTCTTCCCGCGCGGACCGGTGACCCAGGGTTGCAGGATGGCGGGCATCCCCACCCCCTCGGGCAACGTCGATCCCTCCTTCGGCAGCGTGCATTGACGCCCGCCGGGCCGAAAACGGCCGCCAATGAAAAACGGCCCTGGTGAGGGCCGTTTTTCATTGGCGGCGGGACTTCAGCGGAATCGCCCCATGGTCTTCATGACTTCGCAGGGGTCGCCCTGGATGGGGGGCAGGACCGCGCCTTTTTCCTTGGCGCGCTTGTCCAGTTCCAGGTAGTGGGCGTTCATGTAGCCCTTGCATTCATCGAAGGATTTCATGTTCTGGAGGCGGGAGACATGGCTCTTGCGTTCATCCGGGGTCATGAGCGCAGCGCCACGAAAATTCTCTCCCCTGGCCGTACCAGGGAAAGGCCGTTGCCTGGCTTGATACCAGCAACAGCAAGGGGAGCAGAGAGTGGATTTTCTTCATGATGAGACGCCCAAATAAAATCGCCCCGGACAGGCCGGGGCGAGTGTAGTCCATTCGGACCAGCGTTACATCATACGCAGCCGGTGGGCTTGGGCGTCCCGGCGTAACGACCGGCCTGCTTGGCGGGACCGAAGGGGAACAGGTCGAAGAGGAATTTCTTCTCGCCCCATTCGTCGCCGAACTCTTCCTTCAGCCCCTTCTGCAGGAAGCGCAGATTGGGCGCGGTGCCATGCTCGTTGAAGAAGTCCCGCATGTAGCGGATCACCTTCCAGTGGTTCTCTTCCAGGGTCAGCTTGTCCTGGGAAGCCAGGAATTCAGCCACGTCCTCGTCCCAGTCGGCCAGGTTGGCCAGATAGCCCTCGGGGTCGGTTTCCACCGTTCTGCCGTTGATTTCAAGTTCCATGATTCGTCCTCTCTCTTCACTGGATTGTGGTTACTTCATGGACGAATTCTAATAATTGTCGAGTTGTCTGGTCAAGTATTATTTTCCGTTGCCAGACGGGATCCTCGTGCTTGATCGGCGTGCCAGAATGGCAAACAGTGGCAAACATGGATTCTTGGGGAGACGGAAGGGATGAAACGCATCGTTGCCTTGTTGGCCGCAGTCCTGCTCGCGGGATCCGGCGGCGCCGCCGAACTGGAAAGCTTCACCCCCCAGGGCGAACATCTCCAGGCGCGGCAGGTCCAGACCCGCTTCTCCGCGGCCATGGTGCCCCAGGGGCGCGCCAATGCGCCGGCTCCCTTCGATATCCAATGCGGCGTGGAGGGCAACGCTTACTGGAGCGACGAGCGTACCTGGGTCTTCGACCTGACCGGCGATCTCAAGGCCGGGGAGCCCTGCCGTTTCCTTCCCCGTCCCGGACTCGCCACCCTGGCCGGTGAGGCGGTCAAGTCGGCGCCGGAATACCGCTTCGCCGTGGCCGGCCCGCGCGTGGTCTGGATGATGCCGTCGTCGCCGTCCACCATCGACGAGGATCAGGTGTTCGTGCTTCGCCTCAATGGCGCCGCCCGCCCCGAAGACCTCCAGGCCGGCGTCCGTTGCGAGATCCAGGGCATCCATGAGCAGGTGGCGGCCAGGCGACTGGCGGGCGCGGAACGGACCCGGCTGTTGCGGAGCATCGCCCAGGTTCTCAAGGATCAGGGCGAGCCCTGGGATGCACGAAACCCGGAGAGCGAAGCCACCCTGGAAGTCGTGCAGTGCGTACGCACCCTGCCCGCCAACGCCAGGATGGCCCTGGTCTGGGGCCGGGGCATCGCCACACCCTCGGGACAGACCAACCCCGCCGACCAGCGCCTGGAATTCCAGGTGCGCGACCATTTCAGCGCCCACCTGCGCTGCCAGCGGGAAAACGCCAAGGCCGGCTGCATGCCCTTGCTGCCGCTGCGGGTGGAGTTCACCGCGCCGGTCTCCCGCTCAATGCTGGACAAGATCAGCCTCCAGGACGCCAAGGGCAAGGCCTATCGCCAACGCAGGCCGGAACAGGCCACCGCCACCGACACCAGCGTGACCTTCCCCGGCCCCTTCCCCGCCAGCGCGTCCCTCACGCTCAAGCTGCCGGCCGCCCTGGCCGACGACAAGGGTCGCGCCCTGGTCAACGCCGCCCGCTTCCCCATGAGCTTCCGGATGGCGGACACGCCGCCCCTGGTCAAGTTCTCCGGCGAATTCGGCATCATCGAACAGGCCGCCGGCGGCCTGATGCCCATCACCCTGCGCAACCTGGAAGCGGACAACCTGGGCGGCACCGCCGCCAAGGTGCGCTGGATACGGCTCACCACCGACGCCGGCATCCTGGATTGGCAGGCCAGCCTGAAGAAGTTCGAAAACCCGGACTACGACCAGCGCACCCAATCCCGCCCCGACCGGCGCCGGGCCCAGTACCTGGCGCCCCACATCGCCGGCGTCGAGGAACGCGCCCTGCCCAAGCCCGGTGGCGCCCAGGCCTTCGAGGTGGTGGGCCTGCCCCTGGAGAAGCCCGGCTTCTACGTGGTGGAAGTGGAAAGCAAGCGCCTGGGCAAGTCCCTGCTTGGGGATAACGAAAAAGCGAATAACCCCATGTTCGTGCGCGCCACGGCCCTGGTCACCAACCTGGCGGTCCACTTCAAGTGGGGGGTGGAATCCTCCCTGGCCTGGGTCACCCGGCTCGACACCGGCAAACCCGTGGCGGGCGCCCAGATCGCCGTGCGCAACTGCAAGGCGGCCCCCCTCGCCCAGAGCGTCACCGATGCCCAGGGCATGGCCCTGCTGCCGAAGAACCTGCCGGACCCCCGCTCCGCCGACGACTACGCCTGCCCCCTGTTCGTCAGCGCCCGCCTGGGCGACGACCTGAGCTTCGCCCGCTCGGACTGGGACGAAGGCATCGAGACCTGGCGTTTCGGCCTGCCCCAGGACTGGCGCGGCGACAACCGCATCGCCCATACCGTGCTGGACCGAGTCCTGTTCCGGCCCGGCGACACGGTGCACATGAAGCACGTGCTGCGCGACCAGCGCGCCCACGGCCTGGGCTATCCGACGAAAATCCCGCGCAGCCTGATGGTCGAGCACCAGGGCAGCCAGCAGCGCTGGTTCCTGCCCCTGACCTGGAAAAACGGCGCCGCCGAATCCACCTGGCCGGTGCCCGTGGCCGCCAAGCGGGGCGACTACCGCCTGCGCCTGGTGGACAAGGACATCCGTCTGGAAACCCCCGTCCAGGAACTGGAATACCTGGAAGGCCTGGACAGCGGCGCCTTCAGCGTCGGTGATTTCCGCGTGCCGTTGATGAAGGCCAGCCTGGATCCCAAGGAATCTCGATGGATCGCCCCGGCCAGCGCCGAGTTCGACATCGCCGTGGCCTACCTCAACGGCGGCGGCGCCAAGCACCTGCCGGTGAAACTGCGCGCCCAACTGGAACCCCGTTTCAATGTGGATTTCGACGACTACCCGGACTACGAATTCGCCCGCCGCAAGGACGGCGACGCGGGCACGGAGGAAAGCGAGCCCATTCCCCTCGCCGCCGAGCCCGTCAAGCTGGATGCCGGTGGCGCCGGCCGGGCGCGCCTGGACAAGCTCCCCACCCCGGCCATGCCCCATAAATTGCGCCTGGAAATGGAATACGCCGACCCGTCCGGCGAGATCCAGACCGTCAGCCGCGCCACGCCCTGGTGGCCGGCCGGCGTGGTGCTGGGCCTGAAGCGGGAGCGCTGGACCCGGGCGGGCCAGAACCAGACCCTGCGCTTCCTGGCCCTGGACCTGGACGGCAAGCCGGCCGCCCATGTGCCGGTGGAGGCGAAGTTCACCCTGCGCCAGACCCTGGGCCACCGGGTCCGCCTTGCGGGCGGCTTCTACGGCTACCGCAACGAAACCCGGGACATCCCCCTGGCCGGCAAATGCGCCGGCAAGACCGACGCCAAGGGCCAGTTTGCCTGCGCCGCCAAGGCGGAGCAGGGCGGCGAAGTGCTGGTGGATGCGATCGCCCGCGACAAGGAAGGCCGCCAGGCCCGCACCAGCGAGAGCTTCTGGGTGGCCGGCAAGGACGAATGGTGGTTCCGCCAGGACAACCACGACCGCATCGACCTGATCCCCGAGCAGAAACGCTACGAGCCCGGCCAGACCGCCCGCTTCCAGGTGCGCATGCCGTTCCGGGAGGCCAGCGTGCTGGTCACGGTGGAGCGGGAAGGCATCCTCGACGCCAGGGTGGTTGAACTGTCCGGCAAGGCTCCGGTGATCGAGTTGCCGGTGAAGGCCAACTGGGCCCCCAACGTCTTCGTCTCCGCCCTGGCCGTGCGCGGCCGCAACGACGCGGTGAAGCCCACCGCCCTGGTGGACCTGGGCCGGCCCGCCTTCAAGCTGGGGCTGACCGGCATCCAGGTGGGCCAGCGCGGCCATCGCCTGGATGTGGACGTGAAGACCGACCGGGCCAGCTACGCCATCCGCGAGAAGGCCAGGGTCACGGTCAAGGTGCGCACCCCCGAGGGCGCGCCGCCCCCGGCCGGCACGGAGGTCACCCTGGCCGCCGTGGACGAGGGCCTGCTGGAACTGGCCCCCAACGCAAGCTGGAACCTGCTGGAGGCCATGATGGCCGAGCGGGGCTACAGCCTGAAGACCTTCACCGCCCAGATGCAGGTCACCGGCAAGCGCCACTTCGGCAAGAAGGCCCTGCCCGCCGGTGGCGGCGGCGGCAAGCTGCCCACCCGGGAACTGTTCGACACCCTGCTGTTCTGGAAGGCCAGCCTGCCCCTGGATGCCAAGGGCGAGGCGACGGCGGAAATCCCGCTGAACGACAGCCTCACCGCCTTCCGCGTCGTCGCCGTGGCCGCCTCGGAAAGCCGCTTCGGCAGCGGCCGCGCCGGCATCCGCTCGACCCAGGACCTACAACTGATCTCCGGCCTGCCGCCGGTGGTGCGGGAAGGCGACCGCTTCCAGGCCCTGTTCACCGTGCGCAACGGCGGGGACAAGGGCATGCGTGTCGAAATCCGTCCCGAAGCCTCGGGGATCAAGAATCTGCCGGCCAAGACCCTCGACCTCACCGCCGGCGAGAGCAAGGAAGTCGCCTGGCCGATCACCGTGCCGGACGGCGCTACCAGCCTGGACTGGACCCTGGACGCGCGGGAAGTCGGCGGCAAACCGCGCGATGCCCTGAAGGTGAAGCAAGGCGTGCGGCCCGCGATTCCGCCGCGGGTGCAGTCCGCCAGCCTGCAACGGCTGGACAAGGTGCTGGACATCCCGGTGGCCGCCCCCGCCGGCGCCACCAGGGCCGAACTGCGCGCCACCCTGGCCGCCAGCCTGCTGGACGGCCAGACCACCCTGCGCGACCACATGCGCCGCTACCCCTTCGCCTGTCTGGAACAGCAGGCCTCGAAGGCCGTGGCCACCCGGGACGCCAAGCTCTGGCAAGGCATGATCGACCACCTGCCCACCTATCTGGCGGACAACGGCCTGGCCAATTTCTTCCCCGGCAACGGAGGTGGCAACAGAAGCGGCAGCGTGGCCCTGCCGCCTATCTGCTGTCCCTGGCCGACGAGGCGGAATGGAGCCTGCCGGCGGACGCCCGAGCGCGCATGGAACGGGCCCTGGCGGAATACCTGGAAGGCAAGCTGGACATCGCCCGTCCGGCCTGGGAACGGGCCCTGCCGCCGCGCATGGCCGCCCTGGAAGCCCTGGCCCGGGCCGGCAAGGCCACGCCAGGCCTGATTTCCACGGTCAAGCCGGAACCCCGTTTGTGGCCGACCTCGGTGCTCATCGACTGGATCAGCGTGCTCAAGCACACCCCGCATCTCGCGCCACGCGATGCCCTGCTACGGGAAGCCCTGGAAGCCCTGGAGGCGCGCTTCACCACCACCGGCAAACGCTTGAACCTGAGCAACGAAGAACGGGACGCCCTGTGGTGGATGATGAGCTCCGCCGACACCAACGCCGTGCGGGGCCTCTTGGCGGTCATGGACCTGCCGGCCTGGAAGGAACGGATGCCCAGGCTGGTCACCGGCGCCCTAGGCCGCCAGCAGGGCAACCGCTGGAACACCACCACCGCCAACGCCTGGGGCAGCCTGGCCCTGGAACGCTACAGCCGGCTGTTCGAGCAGGTGAAGCCCAGCGGCAAGAGCTTCGCCGTGCTGGGCCAGGACGGCCGGGTGGTGGACTGGCAGGCCTTCCCGAAAGGCGCCACCGCCTTCCTGCCCCTGACCGCCGAACCCGCCACCCTGCGCCTGAAGCACGAGGGCACGGGCGAGCCCTATGCCAGCGTCACCACCCTGGCCGCCGTGGCGCTGGCCGAGCCGGTCCAGCGGGGCTACGGCGTCGTTCGCGAAATCATCCCCATCGACCAGAAGACCCCGGGCAAATGGCGCCGGGGCGACGTGCTGCGCGTGCGCCTCACCATCGATGCCCGGGACGACATGGGCTGGGTGGTGGTGGAAGATCCGGTCCCCGCCGGCGCCAGCATCCTGGGTACCGGCCGCCAGCGGGATTCCGCCATCCTGACCCGGGGCGAGCGCAACGACGGCATGGCCTGGCCAAGCTGGCAGGAACGCCTGTTCGACAACTACCGGGCCTACTACGAGTACGTCCCGCGCGGCCGCTTCAGCCTGGAATACACCCTGCGCCTGAACAGCGACGGCGCCTTCAATCTGCCGCCCACCCGGGTGGAAGCCATGTACGCGCCGGAGATGTTTGGCGAGGCCCCGAACGGGGTATTCGAAGTGGGACGCTAGCGCCTTGGAATTCTCCCCTTTGCAAAGGGGGGCCAGGGGGGATTTGGCGACGCCAGGCCCTATTGACCCGGCAACCTAACTTCCCCTCAATCCCCTTTTTATGCAACCGGGCCGAAGTCCGCGATGCCGCCCGGCTTTCACATGAACGCCGGCAAAATGAACACCAGCGCCACGTTGCTCAAGCCCAGGATCAGGTTGGTCATCACCAACTGGCGGATCCGGTTCAGGGCCTGGCCGCCGGCCGGCCAGTCCTGGGCCGCCACGGCCTGGCTCAGGCGGGCATAGGGCACGAAGTAGATGAAGGCGAAAATGACCGTCATGAGATAGCCGATGGCCACCATGAGATGGATCGGATAGGCCACCGCCGCCATGCCGCCCATGATGGATACCAGGGCCTGGCCGGTGCCGATCAGCAGCACCACCGACAGCCACACCCAGGGGAAGAAGCGGCCGAACACGCCATTCCACAAGCGCAGGCGCTGGGGCGGCTCCAACTGGGCCAGCACGACGGGGCGCAGGCATTGATGGGCGAAGAACATGCCACCCACCCAGACCACGGTGGCGAGGATGTGCAGGAGGATGAGGATTTGCATGGAACGGTACCTTTGCGGGATTGAGACCGGGAGATTATGGCAGGCGGTTCGCCTGGCCGGCGCTATGCGGATAATCGTCTCATGATCTCGATGATCCCAATCCCGGTCATGCCCCCGCTCAAAACCGCCATCGGAGCAGGCTTTCTGCTGCTCGGCCTGGCCCTCACCGCGCCTTCCCTCGCCGCGCCGGCCGCCACCCCGCCCGCTGATTTTCCCGACTACGCCCAGGTCAAGGCCGACTGGCGTTCTTCCGAGGCGCGCTTTCTGGATCGGCATGGCAGGCTGATCGAGGAGGTCCGCATAGATCAGGCCATCCGCCGTACCGACTGGACGCCCCTCGCCGACATCTCCCCCGCCCTGATCGCGGCGGTGCTGCGCGCCGAGGACCGGCGCTTTTTCCGGCATGCCGGGGTGGACTGGCTGGCGGCCGGCAAGGCGGCGCTGACCAACTGGCTGAACGAGAAGCCCCGGGGCGCCTCCACCCTGACCATGCAACTGGCCGCCCTGCTGGATGGCCAATATCGGGCGAAAGCGGGGCGCCGGGATGTGTCGGAAAAATTGCGCCAGATGGGGGCGGCCCGGGAGATTGAACAACACTGGAATAAAACGGACATCCTCGAGGCCTACCTCAATCTGGCCCCCTTCCGGGGCGAACTCACCGGCATTGACGCCGCCGCCCGGGGCCTGTTCGACCAGCGCCCGGCTGGCCTGGGCGACGCGGAGTCCCTGATCCTGGCGGCCCTGATCCGCTCGCCCAACGCCAGGCCCGGCGACGTCGCGAAGCGGGTCTGCGCCCTGGCGGCGGACTTGCCCGGTGGGCCCGAGTGCGCCGCCCTCCGCGCGCTGACCTTGAACACCCTGTCCGGGCGCTATCCCATCGTCCCGGCGGCGAACCTGGCGCCCCATCTGGCAAGGCGGCTGATCCAGGCTGACGCAGCCCCCTCCCTATTTCCCCCCTTTTTCAAAGGGGGGCCAGGGGGGATTTTGCAGCCTCACACATCCGCGAGTCGTTTAAATCCCCCCCAGCCCCCCTTTACAAAAGGGGGGAGCTTGATGCCCCCCCTCCCCAATGGGGGGAGCGTCACCACCACCCTGGACGCCGATCTCCAGCGCTTCGTGGTCGCCACCCTGAAGCAACAGCTCGCCCACCTGGCCCCGCGCGACGTCCAGGACGCCGCCGCCCTGGTGGTGGACAACGCCGGCGGCGAAGTCCTCGCCTACGCCAGCCTCAGCGCCGCCGAGTCCGCCTCGCCCCACAGCGACGGCGTCCAGGCGCCGCGCCAGGCCGGCTCCACCCTGAAGCCCTTTCTCTACGGTCTGGCCCTGGAAAACCGCCTGCTCACCACCGCCTCGCCGCTGGAAGATTCCCCCCTGTCCATCGCCACCGGCGCCGGGGAATACGCGCCGCAAAACTACGACCAGGCCCACCGGGGCCTGGTCAGCCTGCGCACAGCCCTGGCCGGCTCCCTCAACATTCCCGCGGTGCGCACGCTCCAGCTCACCGGCCTGGAGCCCTTCGCCGCGCGGCTGGCCCGGTTCGGCTTCCAGGGCCTCACCGAAGCCGCCGATTTCTACGGCTACGCCCTGGCCCTGGGCAGCCTGGACGTGAAACTCGAGGAACTGGTCAACGCCTATCGCGCCCTGGCCAACGGCGGCCTGTTCGCACCGCTCCGCTTCCTGCCCTCCGACCCGGAACCGGCGGGCCGACGCGCGCAAAGCCCGGAAACCGCCTTCCTCATCGCCGACATCCTGTCCGACCGCCAGGCCCGATCCGTCACCTTCGGCCTGGAAAACCCCCTCGCCACCCGCTTCTGGACGGCGGTCAAGACTGGCACCAGCAAGGACATGCGCGACAACTGGTGCGTCGGCTTCTCGTCCCGTTACACGGTGGGCGTGTGGGTCGGCAATTTCTCCGGCGGCGCCATGCACGACGTCTCCGGCATCAGCGGCGCGGCGCCGGCCTGGGCGGCGATCATGGCAAGGCTGCATGCCGACACCCCCTCGCACCCGCCCAAACCGCCCAGGAACCTGGTGAGCAAAGTCGTCCAGCCGCCGGGAGAACCCGCCCGCGCCGAGTGGTTCCTGCCCGGCACCGAGCCCGCGGCCGCCACCTGGGCCGCCGCCCGCCCGCCCGCGCGCATCGTCCAGCCCGGAGACGGCGCCATCCTGGCCCTGGACCCGGACATCCCCCTCGACCGACAGCGCTTGCGCTTCCAGGCCCGCGAGGCGCCGGAAGGCGCCTGGTGGCTGCTGGACGACACCCGGCTGGACACCCCCGACTGGCCCCTGGCCCGGGGCAAGCATCTGCTGATCCTCATGGACCGGGACGGGCTGGAACGGGATCGGGTCCGCTTCGAAGTGCGCTGATCCGGGCCCATGTTCAAATGCGACCCGGCCATCCTAATAACCCATAGTTTCAGTCAACTATTGCCCGAGCCCGTCCCGACCCTTAAAATTCGCCAGTCTTGTTTGCAGACACACTCAATCAACGGAGAGAACCCATGGAACATCAACTGCCCGCCCTGCCCTACGCCAAGGATGCCCTGGCCCCCCACATGTCCGCCGAGACCTTCGACTACCACTACGCCAAGCACCACCAGGCCTACGTCACCAACCTGAACAACCTGATCAAGGGCACCGAGTTCGAGAACAAGTCCCTGGAGGACATCGTCAAGACCGCCCCCGCCGGCGGCATCTACAACAACGCCGCCCAGGTCTCCAACCACACCTTCTTCTGGTCCTGCATGAAGCCCAACGGCGGCGGCGCCCCCAGCGGCGCCCTGGCCGATGCCATCAACAAGAAGTGGGGTTCCCTGGACGAGTTCAAGAAGGCCTTCCAGGCCAGCGCCGTGGGCAACTTCGGTTCCGGCTGGACCTGGCTGGTGAAGAAGGCCGACGGCTCCGTCGACATCGTCAACATGGGCGCCGCCGGCACCCCCCTGACCACCGCCGACAAGCCCCTGCTGTGCGTGGACGTGTGGGAACACGCCTACTACATCGACTACCGCAACCTGCGTCCCAAGTTCGTCGAGACTTTCCTCAACAGCCTGGTGAACTGGGGATTCGCGGAAGCGAACTACGCCTGATCCTGGCCGTAGCTGAAAAAAGGCCGCATCGCGCGGCCTTTTTTCTTATGGGCTCACATCAAACGCACCAGAGCCTCAGCGAACCTCGCCTTCCCGCCACCCCCCGCCCAGGGCCTTGAACAAATCCACCGCCGCCGCGAGGCGCGACTGGCGGGTGGCGACGTGGCCGAGACGGGCGACGTACAGGGTGCGCTGGGCATCCAGCACTTCGAGATAGCCGGAGTAACCCGCCTGGTAGCGGATCTCGGCCAGTTTCAATACCTGCTCCTCGGCGGCCACCCGCGCCGCCTGGGCGGCCTCGCCCTCGGCGTGCTCGCGCAGTCCCACCAGGGCGTCGTTGACCTCCTTGAAGGCGGTCTGCACGGTCTTCTGGTAAGCGGCCAGGGCCTGTTTCTGGCGGGCCGTGGCCTGGTCCACGCGGGCTTCGCCGGCGCCGGCGTCGAACACGGGCAGAACCAGGCCCAGGCCCAGGTTCCAGACCCCGGAACCGCTGGAGAACAGGTCGGACAGGTCCTGGCTCTCGCTGCCCAGGCCGCCGGTGAGGGAGATGGTGGGATAGAGGGCGGCCTTGGCCACGCCGATGCGGGCGTTGTTGGCGACCAGTTCCTCTTCCGCCTGGCGCAGGTCCGGCCGGGATTCCAGCAGGCTGGAGGGCAGGCCGGCGGGGGGCGTCGGCGGCAGGGGCAGGTGGCGCAGATCGCCGGCGGTGACGCGCAATTCCGGCGTGCCCACCAGGAGCGCCAGCTGGTGTTCGGTCACCGCCCGCAACTGGCGCAGGCTGGTGACCTGGGCGCGGGAGGCGGCCAGGGCGCCTTCCGCCTGGCGCTGGTCGATGGGCGAGGCCAGGCCGGCTTCCACGCGGCTGGTGACGATTCCCAGGCTGGCTTCCCGGCTGGCCAGGGTTTCGCGGGCCACCGTCAGTTCGGCGTCGTAGGCGCGCAGGGCCAGGTAGGTGTTGGCCACCATGCCGGCCAGGGAAAGGCGCACGGTATCCCGGGCGTGGCGGCTGGCCAGGGCCAGGGCCCGGGCGGCTTCCTGGTTGCGGCGCAGGCGGCCCCAGAAGTCCAGCTCGAAGGCGGTGGACAGCCCCAGGCTGTAGCTGTTGCGATAGGCCGGCATGGCGGTGTTGTACACGGCGGTCCTGGTGCTGGAGCGGCTGCGGCTGGCGCCGCCATCCAGGTCCACCGAGGGCAGGAGGGCGGCATCGACCTCGCGCAGAACGGCCTCGGCCTCCTCCACCCGGGCCACGGCGGCCTGGAGGTCGAAGTTGCGCCCCAGGGCCTGGTCCACCAGATTGTCCAGGACCGGGTCCTTGAACAGTTTCCACCATTCCGCCTCCACCCCGGCCTGCTCGGGCGCGGCGGCGGCCTCGGTGTAGGCGCCGGGCAGGCTGGAGGCGGGACGCGCGTAGTCGGGGCCCAGGGGCGCGCATCCGGCCAGGGCCAGGGTCAGGGCGGCGAGCGTCCAGGGTATGCGGGCGATCATGGTTTCTCCTCCGCCGCGGGCTGGTCGCCGGGAATCGGCACCCGGCTCGACTTGCCCCGGGACAGCCACGTGAAGAACAGGGGCACGAAGATGGTGGCGATGAAGGTGGCGGCCAGCATGCCGCCGAACACGCCGGTGCCCATGGAACGGCGCGCGGCGGCGCCGGCGCCGGTGGCCACCACCAGGGGCACCACGCCCAGGATGAAGGCCAGGGAGGTCATGACGATGGGCCGGAAGCGCAGGCGCGCGCCTTCCTTGGCGGCCTCCATCAGGGACATGCCCTGTTCCAGCTTCTGGGTGGCGAATTCCACGATCAGGATGGCGTTCTTGGAGGCCAGTCCGATGAGCACCACCAGGCCGATCTGGAAATAGATGTCGTTGGGCATGCCGCGCAGGAACACGGCGATCAGCGCCCCGGCCAGGGCGAAGGGCACGGCCATGATCACCGCCAGGGGCAGGGACCACTTCTCGAACTGGGCGGCCAGGATCAGGAACACCATGACGATGGCGAACACGAAGGCCTGGGCCGACGAGGAGCCGGTCTGCTTCTGCTGGAAGGCCTGGCCGGTCCAGGCGATCTCGTAGCCGGCCGGCAGGGTCTGGGCGGCCACCTCCTCCACCAGCCTGAGGGCGTCGCCGGAACTCACGCCCGGCACGCTATCGCCCAGGATCTTGGCGGCAACGAAGCCGTTGAAGCGCTCCACCTGCTCGGGGCCGACGATGTGCTTCACCGTGCTCACCGCGGCCAGGGGAATCATGGCGTTGCTGGTGGCGCTGCGCACGTAGACCTTGCCCAGGTCCTCCGGCTTCAGGCGGTAGGCCGCCTCGGCCTGGAGTTGCACCCGGTAGACCCGGCCCGCCTTGTTGAAGTCGTTCACGTAGAGCGAGCCCATGGTGCTTTGCAGGGTCTCGTAGATGCTGGCCAGGGGGATGCCCAGGGAAAGGGCCTTGGCCTCGTCCACTTCCACGTAGAACTGGGGAATGGCGGGGCGGAAGAAAGTGTTGATGCGGGAAAACTCCTTGTGGCTTTGCAGCTTGGCCATGAAGTCCCGCACCACCTCGTTGAGCTTCATGGGGTCGCCGTCCACCCGGTTCTGCACGTAGACCTCGAAGCCGCCGGCGGTGCCCAGGCCCATGATGGGGGGCGGGTTGAACACCAGGCCCAGGCCGTCCGGCAGCATCATGCCGGCGCCCATGAACTTGGCGGCCAGCTCGTCGGCGCTGGACTGGCGCTCGCTCCAGGGCTTGAGGGGGATGAAGATGGTGCCGGCGTTGGGCTTGTTGCCGCCGCCGATGAGGTCGAAGCCGGAGACCACGAAGGTGTGGGCCACCGCGGGATCCCGGGTCATGGCCTGGCGCATCAGCTCGCCGGTGGCGGCGGTGCGCTTCAGGGTGGCGCCGTCCGGCAGCATCAGGGCCGAGATCAGGTAGCCCTGGTCCTCGGAGGGCACGAAGCTGCCCGGCACCAGGCGCAGCAGCCAGGCGCCGGCGCCGATCACCAGGCCGAACAGCGCCAGGCCGATGATGCCGTGGCGCAGGGTGAGGCCCACGGTTTTGACGTAGGACCCGGTGAGGGCCGTGAAAAAGCGGTTGAAGGGCCGGAACAGGGGCGATTCCTTGTGGCTCTGCTTGAGCAGCAGGGCGCACAGGGCCGGTGTCAGGGTCAGCGCCACCACGCCGGAGATCACCACGGCGATGGCCACGGTGACCGCGAACTGGCGGTACAGGGTGCCGGCGATGCCGCCCAGGAAGGCCACCGGCACGAACACCGCGCACAGCACCAGGACGATGGCGATCACCGCCCCTTGCACTTCCTTCATGGCCTCCACGGCGGCGTCGAAGGGCTTGAGGCCCTTCTCGGCCATCAGGCGTTCCACGTTCTCCAGCACGACGATGGCGTCGTCCACGACGATGCCGATGGCCAGCACCAGGGCGAACAGGGTCAGGGTGTTGATGGAGAAGCCGAACAGCCACAACCCGGCGAAGGTGCCGATGAGGGACACGGGCACGGCCACCATGGGGATCAGGGTGGCGCGCCAGCTTTGCAGGAACAGGAACACCACACCCAGCACCAGCAGGATGGCCACGCCCAGGGTGTGCTCCACCTCGTTGATGGAGGCGCTGACGAAGCGGGTGGTGTCGTAGGGGATGACGTAGCCCACGCCCTGAGGGAATTTCTTCTTCAACTCCTCCATCTTGGCGTTGACCCGCTCGGCGGTTTCCAGGGCGTTGGCGCCGGTCTGCAGGAACACGCCCATGGCGATGGTGGGACTGCCGTCCAGGGTGACGCTCTGCTCGTAGCTGTTGGCGCCCAGCTCGACGCGGGCCACGTCGCGCAGGCGCAGCACGCCGTCCGGCCCGCCGGCGCGGATGACGATGTCGCCGAACTGTTCCGGCGTCAGCAGGCGCCCCTTGGCGGTGACGGTGTAGACCAGCATCTGGTCGGCCGGGGCCGGCTCCTGGCCGATCTTGCCCGCCGCGTTCTGGGCGTTCTGGACGCGGATGGCGGCGGCGATGTCGCTGGTGGTGAGACCGAGCTGGGCCATGCGGTCCGGCTTCAGCCAGATGCGCATGGCGTAGTCCTGGGCGCCGAAGACGATGACGTCGCCCACGCCTTTCAGGCGCTTCAGTTCGTCGACGATGTTGAGGCTGGCGTAGTTGGACAGGAACAGGGTGTCGTAGCGCTTGTCCCGGGTCTCCATGCCGATGACCTGGAGGAAGTCGTTGGAACGCTTCTGGACGATCACGCCGTTGCGCCGCACTTCTTCCGGCAGGCGCGGCTCCGCCGCCTTCACCCGGTTGTTGACGTTGACCGAGGCCTGGTCCGCGTCGGTGCCCACCTCGAAGGTGGCGGTGATGGTCACCGAACCGTTGGCGGAAGCGGAGGAATTGAAATAGACCATGCCCTCGACGCCGTTCAACTGCTCCTCGATGGGCGCCGCGACGGTGCGCGCCAGGGTCTCGGCGGAAGCGCCGGGATAGGTGGCGGTGATCAGCACCGTGGGCGGCGCGATCTGGGGATACTGGGCGATGGGCAGCACCTGGGACGCCACCAGCCCGGCGATGATGATGATGATGGCGATGACCGAGGCGAAGATCGGCCGATAAATGAAGAAGCGGGACATGGCGCTCTACCTCAGGCCCCGAAGGCCCGGTAGTTTTGTTCCCCCCTTTTGCAAAGGAGGGCTAGGGGGGATTTGGCGACGGCGGCAATTGCGAAGGTTGCAAAATCCCCCTCCATCCCCCTTTGAGAAAGGGGGAAGAAAACCAGCCCAGCGCCAGAGTAAACGTGCGGGAGATTCATAACCACCTCAGCCCTTGGCCGCCGGCTTACCAGCTCCGCCGGGCCCGCCCATCCCCGCCGGCAGCTCGCCGGGCCCGTGGGGCACCACCGGCGCGCCGGGGCGCAGCTTCATCAGGTTGTCCACGATCACCTTGTCGCCCGCCTGCAGACCGCCCAGGATCACCCAGTCCTTGCCGTACCACTCGCCGGCCTGGACCGGCCGGGGCGCAACCTTGTTGTCGGGTCCCGCCACCATCAACAACCGGCCCTGCTCGCTCTGGATCACCGCCGTCTGGGGCACCAGGAACACGCCGTCGCGCATGCCGGTCAGCAGGCGCACCCGCACGAACTGGCCGGGCAGCAGCCGGCCGTCGCCGTTGTCGAACTCGGCCCGGAATTGCTGGGTACCCAGGGTGGGATCGATCTGGCTGGCCAGATAGTTCAGGCGGCCCTTGCGCGGGAAGACCGAACCGTCCGGCAGCACCAGTTCCACGCCGGTCACCGCCTTGGGATTCAGGCGGCCGCCGGCCAGCTTGGCGGTATCGCTCTCGGCCAAGCTGAAGCGCACCCACATGGGGTTGGTGAGGTGGATGGAAGTCAGCAGATTGTCGGAGCCCTGCACGATGAGGTTGCCCTCGGATTTCTCCGCCCTGCCCGACTGGCCGGATACCGGCGCGGTCACCGTGGTCCAGGCCAGGTTCAGCTGGGCCTGGCGCAGGGTCGCTTCCGCCGCCTGCACCGAGGCCTGGGCGATGGCATCGGTGGAGACCGCGTCGTCGTATTCCTTGCGGCTGATGGCCTGCTTTTCCAGCAAGCCCTTCATCCGGGCGGCTTCACGCACGCTCTGGTCGGCCTGGGCCCTGGCGCCGACAAGGGCCGCCTGGGCCTGGGCCAGGGCGATCTCATAGGGTGCCCGGTCGATCTGGAACAGGGGCTGGCCCATCTTCACCGGCGCCCCCTCATCGTACAGGCGCTTCACCAGCACCCCCCCCACCCGGGCGCGCACCTGGGTTTCCTTGGCGCCCTCGGTCTGGGCCATCACCTCCACGGTAATGGGCACCCGCGTCGGCCGGGCCTCGATGACGGTGACCGGCAGGGCCGGCATCTGCCCGCCCTGGGCGCCGGGGCCACCCGACTCCTGCTTGGCGTCCGAACAGCCCGCCAGGACCGCGAGCAGAACCAGAACGCCGGGCAACAAATGCCGGGCGCGGACACGTTCGATACAGGTTGGCGACACAGGCATGCGATATCTCCAGGCGAGCATTTTGGCGCACATTATATACAAACAAGCATGTATGTGTAATGATTCCGCCAGTCTGATGTATGAGGAAGTGGTGCCATGGTCATTCCATATGTTCTTCATTGCAATCCGGCGAAATCCGGTGGTGATTGGGCCGAGGATTGTTCCCGCCGCTGTTCTCGAGCTTTCCCGGACAGGGGCCATGGCGCGTAAGACCAGGGCCGGGGCGGAACTCACCCGCCAGCAGATTCTCGACGCCGCCCGCCAGGTTTTCCACGCGCGCGGCGTGAGCCGCACCACCCTGGAACAAGTGGCCAAGGCCGCCGGGGTAACCCGGGGCGCGGTGTACTGGCACTTCGCCAACAAGACCGAACTGTTCTTCGCCATGCGCGAACAGATCTCCCTGCCCTTGCTGGACAAGGGCCACAGCCTGATCCTGGCGGAGGATCTGGCCGACCCGCTGGACGGCATCGAGCAGACCATCCTGGCCCTGTTCCAGGCCATCCTGGAATGCGACAAGGTGCGGCAGATGTTCGAGATCATGTTCCTGCGCTGCGAGTATGTGGATGACTTCGCCGGCGTGCTGGGGGAACTGAACAAGCCCGGCCTGGAGTTCCTGGACAAGGCCACGATCGCCTACCGGCGCGCCGAATCGAAGGGCACCCTGCGCCATGGCCTCGATCCCGAGGCCATGGCCCTGGACTCCTGGTCCTTCGTGCGCGGCCTGTTCCTCCACCTGCTGGCCAGCCCGGAGGACGGCGCCTGGCCGGCGCGGATACCGGCCATGATCCGGGCCCACATGGACCTGCGGCGCCAGTCGTGAGGAGGTCGCCATGGCTGCATTGAGACCTCCGTCCCTACCATCTCCCGCCCTGGGGGAAGAGGGCCGACCGCCCTCCCGCCGCGCCATCCTTTCGCTCCCTATAGGCCGAGCCAAGGCCCGTGCCAAGCTAACGCCGCTCGCGCTGAACCAAGCCTTGCGCGCACGTTTGCCGCTGCTGCTCGCCGGCCTCGGCCTCGCGGGCTGCGCGGCGGTCGGCCCGGATTACGCGCCGCCGGCCACCGACGTGCCGGCGGGCTGGTCCCGCCTCGACACGACAAGCCAGCCCATGGCGCGCGCCGACGCGGTCGGCGACATCAGCCAGTGGTGGCTGAAGCTGAAGGATCCGCTGCTGTCCGGGCTGATCGAGGAAGCCCTGGAGGCCAGCCCGGACCTGCGCACCGCCCGGGCGAAATTGCGCGAGGCGCGCGCCCGCCGCGTGGTGGCCGACGCCGGTCGTTATCCGAGCGTGACCACGTCGGGCAGTGCCAGCCGCGCCCGGTCGAGCGAGACGGTCGGCAGCGGAGACACGCGCGATTTCTTCAGCGCCGCCTTCGACGCGAGCTGGGAACTCGACGTATTCGGCGGCACGCGCCGGAGCATCGAGGCCGCCGAAGCCGATCTCGCCTCGAGCGAGGCGAGCCTGGAGGACACGCGGGTGTCGCTGGCCTCGGAAGTGGCGCTGAACTACGTCGAGGTGCGCAACCGACAGATCCTGATCCGCATTGCCCGGGACAACCTCGCCAGCCAGTCCGAGACCCTGCGGATCACGCAGTGGCGCGCCCAGGCCGGGCTCGTCAGCCACCAGGACGTGGAGCAGGCGAGCGCCAACCGCGAGCAGACCCGGGCCCAGATTCCCGCCCTGGAAACCAGCCTGGCCGAGGCGGAACATGGCCTGGACATCCTGCTGGGCAAGGCGCCGGGGACGCTGCATGGGCGCCTGGCGGCCACCGGCAATGTGCCGGCCGTGCCCGATCAACTCGCCGTCGGCATTCCGGCCGACACCCTGCGCCAGCGCCCGGACGTGCGCGCGGCCGAGCGCAGGCTGGCGGCGGAAACCGCCCGCGTGGGCGTGGCCGAGGCGGCGCGCTATCCGTCCTTCAACCTGTCGGGCTCCATCGGCCTCGAAGCGCTGACCTTCGGCGCGCTTGACAACGGCGACGCCGCCACCTCGTCCCTGCTCGCCGGCATCACCGCCCCCATCTTCGACGCCGGTCGCCTGCGCGCCCAGGTGGACATCCAGGACGCGGTGCGGGAGCAGGCCCTGGTGGCCTATGAACAGGCGGTCCTCGCCGCCCTGCGGGAGGTGGAGGATGCCCTGGTCGCGCTGGCCCGCAATCGCGAACGCGTCGAGGCGCTGGCGAACGCCGTTGCTTCCGCGCGCAACGCGGCGCTGCTGGCACGGCAGCGCTACAGCGCCGGCCTGATCGATTTCCAGTCGGTGCTCGATAGCGAACGCAACGTGCTGGTGCTGGAGGAAAGCCTCGCCAGCGCCCGCGCCAGCGGCGCCCAGGCGCTCATCCGTTTATACAAGGCGCTGGGAGGCGGCTGGACGCTCGCGGCCAGTCGCCCGGCGGGCAAGGACACACCATGAACGACACCCATACTCCGCAAGCCGGGCAAAACCCCGCCCTCAAGCAACTGCTCGCGACCAGGTCCGGCGGGCTGCTCTCCAGCCGCTGGCTGTGGCTGGCCGTGGCGCTGACCGCGGTCGCCGTGGCGGCCTGGTTGATGCCGCGCTCCGGGGAGGACAAGGCCGCGCCACGCTACGTCACCGAGGCAACCACGGTCGACACGCTGGTGGTCAAGGTGTCCGCCACCGGCAATCTGCAACCCACCAACACGGTGGATGTGGGCAGCGAGCTCTCCGGCATCGTCGACAAGGTCCATGTGGACGACAACGACGAGGTGAGGAAAGGCCAGGTGCTGGCGCAACTGGATCTGTCCAAGCTGCGGGATGCGGTGGCGAAATCGGGCGCCAGCCTCGCCGCGGCCGAGGCGCAGGTGCTGCAGGCCCAGGCCACGGTGGCGGAAGCGCGCGCCACGCTGGCGCGCTTCCAGGAGGTGTCGCGGCTATCCGGCGGCAAGGTGCCGTCGAAAACCGAGATGGACGGCGCCGAGGCCAACCTGAAGCGCGCCGAGGCCAACGTCGCCAGCGCGCGCGCCAGCGTGACCCAGGCCCGGGCCACGCTGCAATCGGACGAGACCAACCTGGGCAAGGCCAGTATCCGCTCGCCCATCCATGGCGTGGTGCTGTCGCGCCAGGTGGATCCCGGTCAGACCGTGGCCGCTTCCTTCCAGGCGCCGGTGCTGTTCAAGCTGGCCGAGGACCTGACCAAGATGGAACTGCAGGTCGACGTCGACGAAGCCGATGTGGGCCAGGTCAAGCCCGGACAGAAAGCCACCTTCAGCGTCGATGCCTGGCCCGGCCGCGAGTACCAGGCCGTCATCACCCGGGTCGGCTATGGCGCCCAGGAATCGGATGGCGTGATCTCCTACCTGACCGTGCTCGAGGTCAACAACGACGATCTCAGCCTGCGCCCCGGCATGACCGGCACCGCCGAGATCACCACGCTTATCCGGGAAAAGGCGCTGCTGGTGCCCAATGCCGCGCTGCGCTTTACCCCGCCCGCCGCCAAAGCCGAAGAGAAGCCGCAAGGCGGCGGCATCATCGGTTCCCTGCTGCCGCGGCCGCCGGGCCCGCGCAAGAAGGCCCGGGTGGAGGCCAACGGCGGCACCCACCGCGTCTGGGTATTGCGGGATGGACTGCCGGTGGCCATCGAGGTCGAGACCGGCGCCAGCAACGGCCGCGTCACCGAGATCACCGGCGGCGAGCTCAAGGCCGGCATGGGGGTGATCACCGAGACCCTGAGCGCTAAGCCATGAGCGATGGGGACGCGCTGATCCGGCTGTCCGGCATCACCAAGACCTATGGTGGCGGGCAGGCGGCATTCCAGGCTCTCAAGGGCATCGACCTCGCCATCGAGGCCGGTGATTTCGTCGCCGTCATGGGCCCGAGCGGCTCCGGCAAGTCGACGGTGATGAACATCCTCGGCTGCCTCGACACCCCCACCAGCGGCAGCTACGAATTCGAGGGCGCCCGGGTCGAGCAACTGACACGCAACGAACGCGCGCTGCTCAGGCGCCACTACCTGGGCTTCGTGTTCCAGGGCTTCAACCTGCTGTCGCGCACCACCGCCCTGGAAAACGTCGAGCTGCCCCTGATCTACCGCGGCGAACCCACGGCACGGCGCCATGCCGCCGCGCGCGACGCGCTCCGGCGGGTGGGCCTCGAAGGCTGGGAGCATCACACCCCGGCCGAGCTCTCCGGCGGCCAGCAGCAGCGCGTGGCCATCGCGCGGGCCATCGTCACCCGCCCCCACGTGCTGCTCGCCGACGAGCCCACCGGCAACCTGGACACCCGCACCAGCCGGGAAATCATGGACCTGATCGGCAACTTCAACCGCGAGCACGGCATCACCGTGCTGATGGTCACCCACGAGCCGGACATGGCGGCCTACGCCAGGCGCGTCGTCCGCTTCGTCGATGGCCGCGTCGACAGCGACCGCCGCGACGGGGAGGCCGCCTGATGCTGTGGAATACCCTGCTGCTGGCGCTGCGCTCCATCCGCCGCAACCTGATGCGCTCCTTCCTCACCACCCTCGGCATCGTCATCGGCGTCGCCGCGGTCATCACCATGGTCACCCTGGGCAAGGGCGCCACCCAATCGGTGTCGGACCAGATCGCCGGCATGGGCAGCAACCTGCTGATGGTGATGCCGGGTCAGCGCTTCGGCCCCGGCGCCGATCCGGGAGCGCCTTTCAAGATCGCCGACGCCGACGCCGTCCGCAACCAGATCAGCGGCGTCAGGCTGGTGGCGCCGGTGGTGAGCAAGTCGGCGACGGCGGTGTACCAGGCCAACAACTGGTCCACCCTGGTCACCGGCACCAGCAACGACTACTTCGCGGCCGGCAACTGGGAAATCGCCGCCGGCCGCGACTTCACCGAGATCGAGGCGCGCGCGGGCAAGGCGGTGTGCGTGATCGGCGAGACCGTGCGCGACAAGCTGTTCGGCCGCCAGAATCCGGTGGGCAGCCAGATCCGCATCAAGCAGTTTTCCTGCGAGGTGATCGGCCTGCTGAAGGCCAAGGGCCAGTCCTCCATGGGCTCCGACCAGGACGACACGGTGGTGATGCCGCTGCGCACCGTGCAGCGCCGGCTCTCCGGCAGCCAGGACGTCAACCGGCTGACGATCTCGGTGCGGGACAGCGCCTCCATCGACGCGGTCAAGGATCAGCTCGGCATGCTGCTGCGCGAGCGGCGCAACATCGCCGAAAACGAGGACGACGACTTCCGTGTCATGGACACCCGGCAGATCACCGAGACCCTGACCGGCACCACCAGGATCCTCACCATGCTGCTCGGCGCGGTGGCCGCGGTAAGCCTGCTGGTGGGCGGCATCGGCATCATGAACATCATGCTGGTGTCGGTCACCGAGCGCACCCGGGAAATCGGCATCCGGCTGGCCATCGGCGCCCTGGAACGGGAAGTGCTGCTGCAGTTCCTGATCGAGGCGGTGATGCTGGCCAGCCTGGGCGGCCTGATCGGCATCGCCATCGCCACCGCGGCTTCCGTCTTCCTCGCCGACCTGATGAGCGTGCCTTATCTGTTCGATCCCGGCATCAACCTCCTGTCCTTCTTCTTTGCCGCCGCCATCGGCGTGATCTTCGGTTACTTCCCGGCGCGGCGCGCGGCCGGGCTCAATCCCATCGACGCCCTGCGGCACGAATGATGTTTCAGGGCCGGGGACGGCGGCCCCGGGGGAGGCGCGCCTCCACCCAGCGCAGCGCCAGCCAGGCGCCGATGCCGCCCAGGGCCATGATGACCATGAGGGGCCGGGTGCCGCCGTCGTGCCACAGCCCCACCAGACCGCCCGCCAGCGTGGCCAGGCCGAATTGCAGGCTGCCCATCAGCGCCGACGCCTTGCCCGCCATCTGGCCATGGGTGGCCAGGGCGGCGGCGGCGGCATTGGGGCCGATGAATCCCATGCTGGCGACGTACACGAAGAACCCCGCCATGACCCATGGCAGGGACGGCCCCACCAGCGCTTCGCCCAGCACCAGCAGGAGTCCGGCCAGGGCGGGTCCCCGAACCGCCACGCGCAGCAGCCGGGTGGGTGGAGCGACATTCAGCAATCTGGCGTTGATCTGGCTGGCGGCCACGTAGCCGAAGGCGACGACGCCGAAGAACCAGCCGAAGGACTCGGGCCGGACACCGTGCAACTCGATCAGCACGAAGGGCGAGTTGGCGATGTAGGCGAACATGCCGGCGAAGCCGAAGCCGCCCACCAGGGTGTAGCCGAGAAAGGCGCGGCTGGCCAGCAGGCTGGCGTAATCGGCCAGGATCCGGCCTGGCCGCAGGGGCGGTTCGTGGCGCGTGTCGTGGGTTTCCGGCAGGCCGAACCCCACCGCCAGCAGGCTCAGCGCGCCGAACAGCAGCATGAACCAGAAAATGCTCCGCCACCCCAGGTTCACGCCCATCCAGCCCCCCAGCAGGGGCGCCAGCAGGGGCGTGACGCCCATGACCAGGATGAGCATGGAGAACGCCTTCGCCGCCTCGCGCGCCTCGCAGCGATCGCGCACCACCGCGCGCACGATGACCATGCTGGAACAGCCGCCCAGGGCCTGGAGAAAGCGCCAGGCCACGAGGGACTCGGCGGACCCGGCCAGGGCGCAGCCCAGGGAGGCGACGACGTAGAGCGCCAATCCCGCCAGGAAGGGACGCCTGCGGCCGAAGCGGTCGCTGACCGGGCCGTAGAAAAGCTGGCCCAGGGCGAGCCCGACGAAGTAGCTCGCCAGGGTGTACGCCATGGCGCCGGGCCGGCCGCCCAAGTCCCGCGCCATGGCGGGAAAGGCGGGCAGGTACATGTCGGTGGACAGGGGACCGATGGCCACCAGGCCACCAAGCAGGATGAGCCAGTTCAGGGGAAGGGAAGACACGAGGCGGGCAGCGCTATCCGAAGCCAGGATCATAGGCGCCCATGGGCGAAACGGAACCCTTCCCCGCGATAATGGCGCATTGCGCCCTCCAGGCCGGACCATGACCCCGCTTCCCCGCCCCCCCGAACTGCTCGCCCCCGCCGGCTCCCTGACCATGCTGGACACCGCCCTAGCCTTCGGCGCCGACGCGGTCTACGCCGGCCAGCCGCGCTACAGCCTGCGGGTGCGCAACAACAGCTTCAAGGATCTGGCCACCCTGAAAACGGGCATCGACACCGCCCACGCCCTGGGCAGGCGGTTCTACGTGGTGAGCAACATCTACCCCCACAACGCCAAGGTGAAGACCTATCTGGCCGATATGGCGCCCCTGGTGGAACTCGGGCCGGACGCCCTGATCATGGCCGACCCGGGCCTGATCGAGCTGGTGCGCGAGAACTGGCCGGACATGCCGGTGCACCTGTCGGTCCAGGCCAACACGGTGAACCACGCCGCCATCAGGTTCTGGGCGAGGAACGGCATCTCCCGGGTCATCCTGTCGCGGGAACTGTCCCTGGAGGAGATCGCCGAGATCCGCCAGGAATGCCCGCATACGGAACTGGAGGTGTTCGTGCACGGCGCCCTGTGCGTGGCCTATTCCGGCCGCTGCCTGCTGTCCGGCTACTTCAACCACCGGGACCCCAACCAGGGCAGCTGCACCAATTCCTGCCGCTGGGATTACAAGTTGAAGCCGGCCGAGGAAAACGGCACCGGTGACGCTGTGGCGCTGGCGGACCGTGTCTGGCTGCTGGAGGAAGGCACCCGCCCCGGCCAGCTCATGCCGGTGGAGGAGGACGAGCACGGCACCTACGTGCTCAACTCCAAGGATCTGCGCGCCATCGAGCATGTCCAGCGCCTGGTGGAGATCGGCGTGGATTCCCTCAAGATCGAGGGCCGCACCAAATCGCCCTACTACGTGGCCCGCACCTGCCAGGCCTACCGCCGGGCCATCGACGACGCCGTCGCCGGACGGCCGCTCCAGGTCGAACTGGTGCGGGAACTGGAAGGCCTGGCCAACCGGGGCTACACCGGCGGTTTCTTCCAGCGCCACCCGGACCGGGACTACCAGAACTACCTGCGCGGCGTGTCCGAATCGGACCGCAGCCTCTACGTCGGCGACCTGCTGGCCTACGGCGCGGACGGCCTGGCCGAGATCGAAGTGAAGAACAAATTCTCGGTAGGAGACCGGCTGGAGATCATCCACCCGGCCGGCAACCGGGAAATCCGGGTGGAAGCCATGCGCGACCGGGACGGTTTCCCCGTGGAGGTGGCCCCCGGCAGCGGCCACCGGGTGCGCGTTCCCCTGCCGGCGGGATGCGAAGGGGCCTTCCTGGCCCGCTTTATTTGACGCGTTATTAACGTCTTATTGACGCCTGATCAACGCTTCATCTGATCGGGTCGAGGGCGCCCGCCGGGCGCCTGGCCAACAGTTCCGCCGCCACTTTCTGGGCCTTCGCCAGCTCTTCCATCCCCAGGGTGTTGGACACCATGCCGCGCCAGTCTCCGGATACGGCATGGCCCAGGGTGGCGGCCACGTCGAACGCGGCGTAGGCCTGGATGGCGTCACGGGGAACGGCGACGCCCTTGTGATAAATCTGGCCCAGGGCGAAATAGGCATCGGCGATGCCCTGGTCGGCGGCCTTCTTGTACCACTTGAAGGCTTCCACCAGGTCCGCCTCGATGCCCTGGCCCTGTTCCAGCATCAGCCCCCGCTGGTACTGGGCCAGGGCATGGCCGCCATCCGCCAGGGGCACGATCAGCCGGTAAGCCTTGGGGTAGTCGGCGCAGCCGTATTCGTGGATGGCCTTGTCGAACGCGTCTTCATCAGCCAGGACCGGAACGGAGGCGACCAACAACGCGGCGGCGATGCAAACGAGGACTTTCCTGCTCATGGCGATCCTTTCGTGAGTTTGAAACGCCGGAACCGGCGCTACCCCTGTCTCCCGGCCCCTCAAAACGGCATGGGCCGTTCCGCCCCCAGGGCGCTCCAGCCCCGGGCCAGGCGATACAACACCCAGATGCCCACCCCCAGCGCCAGGACAAGGGCGACGGGTATGCCGATCAGGGTGAACGCCAGCGCAAGGGCCACCACCACCCAGAGCAACGCGAACCAGAAGGTGCGGAGCTGCCAGCGGAAATGGGACTCCAGATAGGTGCCGCGCACCTCGCGCTGGTTCATGTAGTTGAGCACCACGGCGATGATGGACGGCCAGCCGGACAGGAAGGCGGTCACGATGAAGGCGGCGCTCACCAGGCCGGTCAATGCGCTGAAGGCGTGGAGCCCGTACATCACATGGGCGAGCTTGACCATGCCGTCCTTGGGCATGAGGGTCGCCTGGGGGGTGGAGTCCTGCATTGTGCGTCTCCTCTCTGGGAATGATCGCAATCATAGGGGCAAGTCGACCCGAGCGTGAGCCCGGGAAACCCTTCGCCACGCACCATCCCGGCGCATCGCCGCCCGCCGCGAGTGCAAGAACATGGCGCGGCGGCCAGGCCGCGAGGCGAACCCCATCCGGAACAAGTCCATAACACCATGATTCCCATGTGTTTTCAAGGCGAGGAGGATTGGCCTGGCAATTTGGTACGCGAATTGCGTGGGTGAACCCGGGGTCAGGCGGCCGGCACCACCCGGCCCGGCAAGGAATCACCGGATCCCACGAGGAGATTGTCATGAAAATGCGGCTGAAGGCGGTGCTTGTGACATGGTCCCTGTCGAGCATGGCGGGCATGGCCTGGGCGGAACGGGGCGATGTCGGCGCGCCTGGGACCTGCCATCCCCTGATGACGGAAAAGGAATGCGCCGACCATGCCGCGACCCTGGCGCGCCTCCCTCCCGGGGACCAGCGGCAAGCCTACGCGCGGGCCCACCAGGAACTTCTGCTGGAGCGGGAAGCGGCCTGCGCGTGCAACCGGGATGTCGCCGCCGAAATGCGCGCGGCGGCGGCGCGCATGCGGCAGGGCAAACAGGCCCTGCTGCGGTTCTGAGCCCTTCAGATATCGGCCTTCACCAGGATTTCCACGCCGCCGCACGCCACCCGCTGTCCGGCGCGGATCTTGGCCGTCTTGCGGCTTTCGGGCCGGCCGTCCACCCGCACCTCCCCCGCCGCCACCAAGGCCTTGCCCTGGCCGCCGCTGGCCGCCACGCCGGCCAGTTTGAGCAGGTTGCACAATTCGACGTAGTCACCGGTGAGGCGGAAATCGAGGGTTTGCACGGGAGCGGCCATGAGCTCAGCGCGGTGAAGGCATCAGTTGCAGCGGTTCGACCTGGACCGTGTCCTGCCCGTCCGTGATCCACACATGGCCATCCTGGATGCTGCATTGCAGCCGCATGGTGCGGTTGGCCAGGGCGGCCAGGGCCTGGGTGGCGGCCTGGGGCAGGTTGATGACACGCAGGTTGCCCTGGCGCTCCAGCTTGCTCCTGGCCTGTTCCCACCAGATATCCGCCTGGCGGCCGCCATAGCTCACGATCACCACCTGTCGCGCGCGGCCGCAGGCCTTGCGCGTCCATTTCTCGTCGGGCAGGCCCACGTCGATCCAGAGTTCGATGGCGCCGGTCAGATCCTTGCGCCACAGGTCGGGCTCGTCGTCCACGCACAGCCCCTTGCCGAATCCCAGTTGCTCGTGGGCGTAGAGGGTGAAGGCCAGCAGGCGGACCATCATGCGCTCGTCGGTTTCCGAGGGATGGCGGGCCAGGGTCAGGCTGTGGTCCGCGTAATAGTTGCGGTCCATGTCGGCGATCTGGAGATCGGCTTTGAAGATGGTTGCTTTGATGGCCATGGGGAGGACGGGTGAGGGGTGAGGGGTGAGGGGTGAGGGGTGAGGGGTGAGGGGTGAGGGGTGAGGGGTGAGGGGTGAGGGGTGAGGGGTGAGGGGTGAGGGGTGAGGGGTGAGGGGGCTTGGCTTTTGATCACCCTTCACCCATCGCCATTTACCGCCTTTTCCGCGTCAGGTCTATCCGTCCAGCCGCGACGCCACCTCCTGGACCAGCACCCAGGGCGCCGCCACCACGGCCCAGAACCGGCTTTGTTCGGCATGCCAGGTTTGCGCGTCCTCGGGGGAAGCGCGCGCGATCCGGCCCTGGGCCAGCCAGCCTTCCACGGCCGTCTTGTCGTCCCGCGCCATGGCCAGGGCCACCTCCACCAGATCCAGGTCGCCGGCCACCCTGACCACGACACCCCGCGCGAAATGGCGCTCGAGCTCCTTCCAGGCCAGCTTGCCGGTTTCGGCGTTGAGCCTGGCGCGCAGGAGGTCTTCGGCTTCGGTCATGGAGGGATGCGGGGGTGAGACAGGTGCGGGATTCTAGCCTGTCGGGGCTGGCCAAGGCGGGCGGACCGGCCGGGTGATTATTTCAGCCGATCGGGCCGGCTTCCGCGTGGCGACAGACTGTTGGCCAGGACGGGCTTTTCCCGGCTGCCATGGTCATCGCTCGCGCGCCTGTCGTGGCCGGGATGACGCCGGTCGAAATGAGGCAGCCGCCGATCGATCTCCGGAACCGCCCTGGGATTGGCGTGGGCCGTGGCCTCCTCGGCCATGGTTCGGCTCCATTCCCGCACGAATTCCACCTGCTCGATCTCCACGACCAGGATTTCCCCGGAGCCCGGCTGATCGGGGAAGCCGCTCAGCTCGTCCTCGGACCTGGGGGATGGGTAATACAGCCTTGTCGAGTCATAGACGAGCTCGGACCTGCCGCTTGACCTGAGCAAGCGAGCCATTCTTCCCAACCAGGAAAAGAGCGTCTTTCTTTGCCTCATCGGATCTGCACTGTTCAGTCGTCGTTTTACCGGAACCTGCCTTGACAAGGAGAGAGAGCAACATGTGTGCCGACAGTTGATATGTTACGCGTCAATAGCTTACGTATTCTTGTTGCCGGGCCCCAGGATTGGAAACGCCGATTGTTCGACCGAACAGTGCGAATCCCGACGACCTTGCCTAGCCCGGCTGGCCGCTCCAACCCAGGCGGACCAGCACATCGGCGAAATCCGCCGCCAGGGGCGCCCGCAGGATCAAGGGCGCATCGCCCACGGGATGCCGCAAGCGCAATTCCATGGCCGCCAGCAACAACCGCCGGCAGCCGAACAGTTCCTGGAACAGGCGGTTGTGCCTGCCCTTGCCATGGGTGGCGTCGCCGATGATGGGGTGGGCGATGTGCTTCATGTGGCGGCGCAACTGATGCCGGCGGCCGGTCAACGGCATCAGTTCCACCAGGGCGTAGCGGCTGGTGGGATAGCGGTCGACCCGGTGGGGCAATTCCACCCGCGCCAGGCGGCGATAACGGGTCACGGCGGGCTGGGGCCGGCGCCCTGGCGCCAGACCCGCGTGGTGGTCGGCCAGAGGCACCAGGGCATGGTCCACCACCCCGGCCTCGGGCGGGTGACCGCGCACCACGGCCAGGTATCGCTTCTCCACCTCGCCACCCTCGAAGCGGTCCGCCAGGGCCCGCCCCACCTCCCGGTCCAGGGCGAACAGGAGCACCCCGGACGTGCCTTTATCCAGCCGATGGGCCGGATACACCGTCTGGCCGATCTGGTCGCGCAGGATCTGCAGGGCGAAACGGGTTTCGTGGCGATCCAGGACGCTGCGGTGCACCAGCAAGCCCGCGGGCTTGTGGACGGCGATCAGCCATTCATCCCGGTAGAGAACCGGCAGGATCTCGCGCCCATCGGCGAGCACCCTACTTCCCGCCCTTGCAGGGGAAATGCTCGGCGAGGGCCTTGTGCAGCACCGATCCCGCCGGCTGGGACAGGGACTCCGGGTGGGCGGTGATCCACGCCACCAGCACCGCCGGCGCCTTCTCCTTGTCGCCTTCCCCGAGGCAGAACCCCGATTTGCCATAGTGGCGCGCCGCGTCCATGTGGCCGCTCAGGTAGCTGTGACACATGACCGACAAGGCCTTCACCTTGTCAGCGCCCTTGCACATGCGCAGGACGAAGTTGCCGTCGTTGCCCTGGGGCGTCGCGGCGGCGGCCGACCGGCGGACCCGACAGGACGGACAGCAGCGCCAGGCGCGCCATGACCGGATACTTCTTGATTGGCATCGCGGCCCTCGCGGCGGGATCGGGTGGGAAAGCCGTGATTCTATGCAAGACCATGGCGCCGACCAGGCCTTCGGCGTAACTTTTCCCAGGCGACATACCCCGACGAACCCGAACCGAGGAGGCGACGGCCATGAATACCCGGGAACAGATGCTGCGGGACATCCGCCAGGAGGTGGAAATGACCCGGCAATACCTGCGCAAGGACGCGCTGGATGAGCGGGTCATGGCGGCCATGGGGACCGTGCCCAGGGATGCCTTCGTGCCCGAGCAACTGCGCCACCGGGCCTTCGACAACGGTCCGCTGCCCATCGGCCACGGCCAGACCATCTCCCAGCCCTACATCGTCGCCTTGATGACCGACCTGCTGGAACCCGAGGCCGGCGACACCATCCTGGAAATCGGTTGCGGCTCCGGCTATCAGGCGGCGGTGCTGAGCCGCCTGGTGAAACAGGTCCACAGCCTGGAGATCATTCCGGAACTGGCCGCCGCGGCCACGGGCCGCCTGGAATCCCTGGGGTACCGCAACGTGGCGGTGCATTGCGCCGACGGCCATGACGGATGGCCGGCCCACGCCCCCTACGACGGCATCATCGTCACCGCCGCCGCGCCGGTTGTGCCACCCGCCCTGGCGGCACAACTCAGGCCGGGTACCCGCCTGGTCATGCCGGTCGGCCGGCCGGGCGGGTTCCAGGAACTCATGGTGCTGGAAAAACGCGCCGATGGCGGTATCGACGCGCGGGAGGTGCTGGGCGTGTCCTTCGTGCCCCTCACCGGCCGCCGATGCGATGCGGACTGATGATCCCGACCGGGCGTGGCGGCGCCTACTTGCCGTTGCCGACCACCAGGGTGTTCACGAACAGGATGCTGGGGAAGGTGCGCTTCAGGGTCTTGCTGTAGAAATCGTTCATGACCATGCCCTCGTCGAAGCGGATCACGTCACCCTTCTGAACCGCGATCGTGGTGGTGGCCAGCCAGATCGTGTTCTTGCCCTGGGCCGCCTCGATGTAGTTGTAGGGGGGCGCCTTGATGGTGCCGAGCACCTTGGCGGTCTGGGTCAGTTTGGCGTCTCGGGACACCGCGGCGGGCTGCTTCATGCCGGCATCGGGGCTCGCCGTCGCGACCTGGGCAGCGGCGAAGGCGGCGGCGGAGATGGAAAAAACAAGCAGAGAGGGAAACAGGTTCATGCGCGTACTCCACGGTAGAGCGGGTCGGAAGCGGCCCATGATACCCGTTCGCGCCGCGTTCCCAAGCCCACCTCGCTACCCGGCCATCCACCGCCTTCCCGCTTGTGACGGCGCTCCGCGGCGCCGTCGAGGTGGCTGCCGCCGCGGTATTGGTTGGATGAGCGTGATCGCGAGGCATTGAAAAAAAAACGCCCGCCGGGTAACCCGGCGGGCGCAAGTCTTGCGAGGAGAAATCTCAGAATGCCATGTCAGGCGGCGGCGGCTTCGGCCTGCACGGCCAGGGCCGGGCGGGTCTCCCGCTTGCCGATGGTCATCAGGTCCCAGGCCAGCAGCACGAAGCCGGCGGCGAACGTCCAGCCACCCACCATGCGCCAGAACATGCCCTGCATGAACCAGCGGTGCGATTGACCGGCGAAGTAGGCCACCCAGTCGGAGCCGCCGATGGCACGCTCGATCTGGGACTGCTCGTAGCCCGCCACCAACAGGCCCATCACCATGGCGATCATGCCGGCGTGGAGCAGGAAGATCGCCCATTTCCACTTCCAGGCGCCAACCAGATTGCCGCTCATGTACACGCCGCCACGCCATTTCTGCAGCGCCATGTAGAAGAAGGCGATGACCATGGTGGCGTAGGCGCCGAAGAAGGCCAGGTGGCCGTGGGAGGCGGTCCACTGGGTGCCGTGGGTATAGAGGTTGATCTGGGGCAGGGTGTGCATGAAGCCCCAGACGCCGGCGCCGAAGAAGTTGCCGAAGGCTTGGGCGATGATCCAGGCCAGGGCGGGGTTGTTGGTGCTCTTCAGCTTGTGATGACCGGCGTCGAACACCGCGTGCACCACCATGGCCACCAGGGGGATGGGCTCCAGGGCGGAGAAGAAGCCGCCGATGGTGAACCAGTACTCGGGAGTACCGATCCAGAAGTAGTGGTGGCCCAGACCCAGGATGCCGGAACCGAACATCAGCGCGACTTCGATGTACAGCCAGGTTTCCACGATCTTGCGGCGCACGCCCATGGTCTTGATCAGGCCGTAGGCCATCAGACAGCCAACCAGCACTTCCCAGGTGGCTTCGACCCAGAGGTGGATCACCCACCACCACCAGTGTTGGTCCATGGAGATGTTGGGGGTGTAGTACATGCCGGCCAGATAGATGCCGGCCAGCGCCACCAGGTCCATGACCAGGACACCGGCGATGCCGGAGAACTTGCCCTTCATGAAGGTGGAGGCCACGTTGTAGAAGAACACCAGCACGCACACCACGATGCCGATATCGGCCCAGCGCGGCGCCTCGATGTACTCGCGACCCTCGTTGATCAGCCAGATCGACTTCAGTTCGCCCGGGCCGACCTGCACCAGCAGATAGACCAGCACGACGACGACCACGGCCAGGGTGAAGATCCAGAAGATCAGATTACCCAGGCCCAGGCCGACCACCGGCACGCCGGCCTCGTCCTCCAGCATCCAGTAGACCGAACCGATGAAGCCGAACAACAGCCAGACCACCATCGCGTTGATGTGGAGCATGCGGTTGACGGAGAAATCCAGAATGCCGAACAGGAAGTCCGGATTCAGGTACTGGATGCCGGCCAGCAGGCCGAACAGGACTTGCGCGCCGAACAGGGCGACGGCGACGGTGAAATACTTCACCGCCAGTTTTTGTCCGCCATTGAGATTGGCGGTGCTGAGAGTGCCTAAGGCTGCCATGTTTGAATCTCCTTACTGTTGAACCGGGGCGGCGGCGGCGGGATCGGAGGCAGGCGCGGCCTCGACGGCGGGCGCGGCATCGGCCTGGTCGATGGGCTTGAAGTTGTACGGGAAGCCGTTGGTGTCGATGGACGACATCCACTTCAGGAAGGCCACGGTGGCGCGCGCCTCAGCCTCGGTGATGCCCAGGTTGGGCATCTTGCGACCGAGAGCGTTGTGCAGTCGGTCCTGGGGATTCATCAGGAACTCCACCATCTGTTGCTCGCGCACCTCCTTGGAGCCCCAGGACTGATCCAGCCAGGACTTGGTGAGATCGGGCGCATAGTAGGAACCATTGCCCAGCAGGGTGTGGCAGTTCATGCAGTTCTTCGCCTGGGTGGTCAGCTTGCCGTGGCTAACCAGCGCCGCGGCTTCCTCTTCGGTCAGTTTCTTGCCGAACAGGGGCTCCTCGGGGCCGATGACCGGCACCTGGAAGTTGCGCTTCTCATCGAACACGTAATCGATGCGGTTGTTGATCACCGAATACGCCGGCACGCGCTTGCCGCCGGCCGTGATCTGCTTCACCGTGTCGAAGGTGAGAAAGATGAGTACTACGAACGAGCCCGCCGTCACCCAAATGGCGGTCTTCCGCCAAAAGGATTCGGATGCCCACCACAACGCCTGCGTCTGTGACATGGTCATGTCCTCCTGTTACCGCTGTTGAAAAATCTTTGCCGGTGCCGCGCCCGCCGCGGATGTATCGGCGTGACCATCTTCAAGCTCGTCGGCATGGGTTCCCACGCAGAGGTACCAGATGGCGTGGGGCGCGAGCAGATAACCGATCAGCATGAGCATCACGATGACGGTCCAGAAAGTGTTGTTGAACAGGTTGGCGGCAAAGGCCAGCACGATGACCGAAACAAAGAGGCCGACATAGGCGGCATAGGCCAGCGGCATGAGGCGCGGGCGGTTCCTGACTCGCGACCAGGCGAACACCAGGGCATAACTGGCGCCGAAGAGGATGACCGAGGCGGCGCTGAAGAACACGGTGAAAAAATCCGCGAGTTTTACGGGCTCGAGCATGTCGATCTCCTCTGCTTTCAGGACGGCGCATGGTAGGCGGCATGACCGAGTAAAGGGCTTGATCTTCATCAAGACCCCCTTTCTATTTCGAAAACACCGTTGATAAAGATCAAGGTCATCCCCCCTCACCCCCAACGTATCGTTACCCCCCATGCGATTCTGGTTTTTCCCCAGCCACTTGGCTTTTTCCGGAGGGTAGTTCGATGAAGAAAGTACTCAGCGGTTTGATGATGGCCGCCTTGCCGCTCGCTGTTTCCATGACTTGGGCGGCGGAGCGCACCAGTGAAACCAACACGGCGACCACCACTTATCTGCAGGGTGGTGGCTCGTCGCTGGCGGGCGTGGAGATGTACCAGTCCAACGACCCCAAGGCCCCGCCCATGACCAAGGCGGAATTCGACGCCAGCCGCCAGATCTATTTCGACCGCTGCGCCGGCTGCCACGGCGTGTTGCGCAAGGGCGCCACCGGCAAGCCGCTGCTGCCCCAGGACATGCAGAAACTGGGCACCGAAACGCTCAAGGTATTCGTGCATTACGGTACCCCCGGCGGCATGCCCGGCTTTGGCACTTCCAACGAGTTGACCGAGAAAGAGGTCGACCTGATGGCGCGCTACATCCAGAACACGCCCCCCACTCCGCCGGAATGGGGCATGAAGGAGATGGCCGCGAGCTGGAAACTGCTGGTCAAGCCGGAGGATCGGCCCAAGAAGCAGATGAACAAGCTCAAGCTCGACAACCTGTTCGCCGTCACCCTGCGTGACTCCGGCGAACTGGCGCTGATCGACGGCGACAGCAAGAAGATCGTCGTGGTCCTCAAGACTGGCTTCGCGGTGCACATTTCGCGCATCTCCAAGTCCGGCCGCTATCTCTACACCACCGGTCGCGACGGTCTGATCAACCTGATCGACCTGTGGATGGAAACCCCCGCCACGGTCGCCACCATCCGCACCGGTTCCGACGCCCGCTCCATCGAAACTTCAAAGTACAAGGGTTTTGATGACAAGCTGGCCATCGCCGGCACCTACTGGCCGCCCGCCTACGTGCTGATGGACGGTCCGACGCTGAAGCCGCTCAAGATCATGTCCACCCGCGGCTATACCTACGACGAGCAGGAATACCACGCCGAGCCGCGCGTCGCCTCCATCGTCGCCTCCCACATCAAGCCCGAGTTCGTGGTCAACGTGAAGGAAACCGGCAAGATCCTGCTGGTCGACTACAGCGACATCAAGAACCTGAAGACCACCGAAGTGGAAGCCGAACGCTTCCTGCACGACGGCGGCTGGGATTCCTCCAAGCGCTACTTCATGGTCGCGGCGAACATGCGCAACACCGTCTCGGTGGTCGATACCAAGGAAGGCAAGCTGGCCGCCAACGTCAAGGTGGGCACCAAGCCCCACCCCGGCCGCGGCGCCAACTGGCCCGACACCAAGTTCGGTCCGGTCTGGGCCACCGGCCACCTGGGCGACGACACCATCGCGGTCATCGGCACCGACCCGGCCAAGCACAAGGAAGGCGCCTGGAAAGTGGTGCGTTCCCTGAAGAACCATGGCTCCGGCTCCCTGTTCGTGAAGACCCATCCCAAGTCCAAGAACCTGTGGGCGGACGCCGCGTTGAACCCGGACGCCGAGGTGCGCCAATCCGTATCGGTATGGGATCTGAAGAACCTGGACAAGCCCGCCGAAGTGATCAACCTCGCCAAGCTGGCCGGCATCACCGAGGGCCGCGTCACCCATCCGGAGTACAACAAGGCCGGCGACGAAGTGTGGTTCTCGGTCTGGGGCCCGAAGAACGGCGAGTCGGCCCTGGTGGTCATGGATGACAAGACCCGCAAGCTGAAGGCAGTGATCAAGGACAAGCGCCTGGTTACGCCCACCGGCAAGTTCAACGTCTACAACACCCAGTACGACGTGTATTGATGTGAGGCAATAGCCGCCCGGCTCCGGCCGGGCGGGTTCGCGGGGCGCCTCCCACCGGGGGTGCCCCGCCAACCCGAGAGGCAACAGGCAATGCGCCACCATCAATGCGGAAGGTGCGAATCCGTCAACGCGGATTCCCCACCACGGGAGACATCTCCCGACTGGAAACCGGTACTGCGGCTCGGCATGGGCATGATCGTTTTCCTGACTGGCGCCGTCATGGCCCTGACCACGGTGATGAACCTGGCCATGGCCGATACTTCCATCGACACTTCCACCCATACCCCCCCTTCCGCCGAACGCCAGCGTGAACTGACTCGCTTCGTGCGCCAGGAATGCGGCTTCTGCCACGGCCTCAAGCTTACCGGGGGCCTGGGCGCGCCGCTCACCGCCGCCGCCCTGGCGGACAAACCCCGCGAGGCCCTGGAAGACACCATACTTTACGGCCGCACCGGCACCGCCATGCCCGGCTGGACACCCCATCTCTCGGAAAGCGATGCCCGCTGGATCGTGGCCGAGTTGCTGAAAGGATTTCCGGAATGACGATGCCATCGGCGCAAGGTGGAACCACGAATCTCCTTGCCTTTTCCCGGGAGAGAGGGGAAGGAAAACATTTCCGCGCATTCCGCGTCCTGCTCACGCTGGCGGCCTGCGTGGCCCTCATCCTCCCCGCTTTCGCCCAGGACCTGCGTGGCACCGGCGACCTGGGCCTGGTGATCGAACGGGCCAAGGGCTCGATCCAGTTGCTCGACACCACGAAAAAGGTCGCCCTGGGGCGGGTCCAAGGCCTGGGCGACCTGTCCCACGCCTCCGTGGTGTTCTCCCGTGATGCCCGCTACGCCTATGTGTTCGGCCGCGATGGCGGACTGTCCAAGGTGGACCTGCTCACCGGCGCCATCGTCAAGCGCGTGATCCAGTCCGGCAATTCCATCGGCGGCGCCATCTCCCAGGATGGCGGCATCATCGCCGCCGCCAACTACACCCCGGGCGGCGTCAAGTTCTTCGACAGCGAGACTCTGGAACTGATCAGCGAGATTCCCGCCCGTTCCGAGGTCACCGGCCAGCTCTCCAAGGTGGTGGGCCTGGAAGAGGCGGCGGGCAACCGCTTCACCTTCAGCCTGTTCGAGGCCGGGGAAATCTGGCAGGCCGACCTGTCGCAAGACCCGAAGAACCCGAAAGTCACCCGCCACACCGGCATCGGCAAGGAGCCCTATGACGCCCTGGTGACCGGCGATGGCCGCTGGTACGTGGCCGGCCTGTTCGGCGAGGACGGCATCGCCGTGCTCGACCTGTGGCATCCGGAACGCGGCGTGAGGCGGGCACTGCCGGCCTACGGTCGTGGCGAGCAGAAGTTGCCCGTGTACAAGATGCCGCACCTGGAAACCTGGGCGGTGTCCGGCAACCTGGCCTTCATCCCGGGCGTGGGCCGGCACGAGGTGGTGCTGGTGGATATCTCCACCTGGCAAAAAATCGGCACGATCCCGGTGGCCGGGCAGCCCGTGTTCGTGATGGCCGAACCGACCGGCCGCAGGCTCTGGGTCAACTTCGCCTTCCCCCACTACGACACCGTCCAGGTCATCGACGTGGAAAGCCGCGAGATCGTGCATACCATGAAGCCCGGCAAGGCGGTGCTGCACATGGAATTCACCCCGCGCGGCGAGCACGTCTGGATCTCGGTGCGGGACGAGAACCGCATCCAGATCCACGACACGGCCAGCTTCGCGAAACTGGGCGAAATCCCGGCGGATGCCCCCAGCGGCATCTTCTTCTCTTCTCGCGCCCACAGGTTCGGGCTATGAGCGACCATCTCGACCCCATCGACTTCCGCCTGCTCAACGAGTGGCAGCGGGCCTTCCCCCTGGTGCGCCGCCCCTACGCGGAGATGGCCCACGCCCTGGGCATCAGCGAAGAAAGCGTGATCACCCGGTTGCGCGATCTGAAGGCACGCGGCCACGTTTCCAGGGTCGGCGCCGTGTTTCGGCCCCACGTGCTGGGCTGGAGCACCCTGGCCGCCGTGGCCGCGCCACCCGAACGCATGGATGCCGTGGCGCGGGTGATCGACGCCTGCCCCGAGGTCAACCACAACTACGAGCGGGAACATCGCTACAACCTCTGGTTCGTGGTCACCGCGTCGAGCGCCGGCCAGGTGGCCGATGTGCTGACCCATATCCAGCGCCAGACGGGCCTCAAACCCCTGGACCTGCCCATGCTGGCGGACTACCACATCGACCTGGGCTTCGACCTGGGCGAAGGCCACATCGGCCAGCCGCCTCCCGACGCGCCTGTCCGGTAGCGGGGGAACGCGCCAGGCCGCTTCCCTGCGCGCCGAACTGGACAGCACCGACTATTGCCTGGCCGGCGCCCTGGAACCGGGCCTGGCCCTCACCGCCCGACCTTACGCGGAGCTGGCGGCCGCCTGCGGCCTGGCTGAGGAGGCCGTGTCTGGCGCCCGTCAGACGACTGTTGAATCTCGGCGTCATCCGCCGCTTTGGCGTGGTCGTGCGGCATCGCGAACTGGGCTATTCCGCCAACGCCATGGTGGTCTGGGATGTGCCGGACGACTACGTATCCGATGTTGGCCGGCAATTGGCCAGCCAGTCGGCGGTGACGCTGTGCTACCGCCGCCCGCGCCGGCTTCCGGATTGGCGCTACAACCTGTTCTCGATGGTGCATGGCCGCGATCGGGACGCGGTACTGGCGGAGATCGCGCGCCTGCGCGCCGACCCGCTGCTCACCGGCATCCCCTGCCAGCCCCTGTTCTCCAAGCGCCGCTTCAAGCAACGCGGCGCGCGCTACTCCGGCCTGGAAAAGGCGGCGTGATGAACGGCACCGTGCCCGAGTCCACCCTCATGCAGCGGCGTGGCAGGTACCCGCCGAAGTGCCGCAGCGCACCCAGGCCGGAAATGGACGCGATGGACCGGCGCCATGATCAATGCCATGCAGGGCGGATTTCCCGATCTGCGCACGGCCATTTCTAGCCTCTGGCAGGCAGCCTGGGCCTGAACGAAGCAAGCTTGATTGAACGCATCGAAGCGCTGTTGCGCCAAGCGTGCTGACCCGCTTCGGCCCCTGTTCAACGCCGACCGCATGGGCGGCGCCAACGTTTTGGCCGCCATGTCCGTGCCGCGCAAGGAATTCGAGCGTATTGCCGAATTCGTCAACCTGCAGCCGGAAATCGCCCACAACTACCGGCGCGAGCACGCCCTCAACCTGTGGTTCGTCGGCGCCGCCGAAACCCCGGAGAAGGTGGAGGCGGCCTTCACCTACATCGAATCGGTGACGGGCTACCAGATATTCCGCTTCCCCAAGGAGCGGGAATTTTTCGTGCAACTCATGCTGGAAGCCTGAGCCGCCGTGTCAGCCCGTGACGCCCTGCCCGAGCCGGCCCTCGACGAGATCGACCGGCGCATCGTCCAGGCCACCCAGGCCGGACTGCCGCTGACGCCGCGCCCCTACCACGCCGTGGCGGAGCGGCTCGGGCTGACGGCGGAGCTCGTCATGGCGCGCATGGCCGCCATGCTGGAGAACGGCGTGATCCGCCGCATCGGCGTGGTGCCCAACCACTATGCCCTGGGCTATACCGCAAACGGCATGACGGTGTGGGACGTGGCCGACGACCGGGTGGACGAACTGGGCGAGGCGGTGGGCCGCCTGCCCTTCGTCAGCCACTGCTACCGGCGCCCGCGCCGGCTGCCCCTGTGGCCCTACAACCTGTTCGCCATGGTGCACGCGAAGAGCCGGGAACAGGCGCAAGCCTACGCGGACCAGATCACCGCCCTGCTGGGCGACGCCTGCCGCAAGTCCGACATCCTCTACAGCAGCCGCATCCTGAAGAAAACGGGCCTGCGCATCGGCGAGGGGCATCCGTGATCGGAAGCGTAGGGTGCAATAAGCGAAGCGCATTGCACCACCGGATAAACCTGGCGCAATGCCCCGCGGTTATTGCGCCCTACGTCCAATAGGAGACCGGCCCATGTTCCGCGTCACCCAGTTCATGCAGGAACTCGCCCATCCCACTCCTCCGGGTCCGAAGCGCAATCCCCCCGGGCCGGTGGTGATCTGGAACCTGGTGCGGCGCTGCAACCTGACCTGCAAGCACTGCTACTCGATTTCCGCCGACAAGGACTTCAAGGGCGAACTATCCACCGAGGAAGCCTTCCGGGTCATGGACGACCTCAAGGCCTTCCGGGTGCCGGTGCTCATCCTGTCCGGCGGCGAACCCCTGCTGCGCCCGGACATCTTCGACCTCGCCCGGCGCGCCAAGGCCATGGGCTTCTACGTGGGCCTGTCCTCCAACGGCACCCTGGTGAACGAGGCCAACGTGGGCCAGATCGCCGACGTGGGTTTCGACTACGTGGGCATCAGCCTGGACGGCCTGAAAGACACCCACGACCGCTTCCGCCGCAAGGAGGGCGCCTTCGAGGCGGCCCTGAACGGCATCCGCCTGTGCCGGGACGCGGGCGCCAAGGTGGGCATGCGCTTCACCCTGACCCAGGACAACGCCCACGACTTCCCCGCCCTGCTGGACCTGATGGAAACGGAGAACATCGCCAAGTTCTATCTCTCCCACCTCAACTACGCGGGACGAGGCAACAAGAACAGGAAGGATGACGCCCACTTCCGCACCACCCGGGACGCCATGGACCTGCTCTTCGACCGTTGCTGGCAACAGGTCCAGGCCGGCCAGCCGCGCGAATACGTCACCGGCAACAACGACGCCGACGGCGTCTGGCTGCTGCGCTGGGTGGAAGCCCGCTTCCCGGGGAAGGTCGAGCGCATCCGCGCCAGGCTCGCCCAGTGGGGCGGCAACGCCTCCGGCGTCAACGTGGCCAACATCGACAACCTGGGCACGGTCCACCCCGACACCATGTGGTGGGACTACCCCCTGGGCAACGCGCGCCAGCGGCCTTTTTCCGAAATCTGGATGGACACCGCCGACCCGCTCATGGCTGGCCTCAAGCGGTCGCCCCGGCCGGTCAAGGGCCGCTGCGCCGCCTGCGCCAGCCGCGAGCTCTGCAACGGCAACAGCCGGGTGCGAGCCTGGCACACCACGGGCGACTTCTGGGCGGAGGACCCGGGTTGCTATCTGACCGACGAGGAAATCGGTCTCACCCAATCGTCCTGCATGGAAACCGCATCATGAGACTGTTCGCCCACCTCCACCCCAGCCCAACGCGGCTTTCCCCCCTTTCTCAAAGGGGGATTCGACCCGGCCAAATCCCCCCTTTAAAAAATCGGATGGCCGGGCTGATTGGCCGGACCACCCTGGCCCTGGCGGCCGGCCTCCTGTTCGCCGCCACCGCCCAGGCAGCACCCGACCCGGAAAAGCTCTACGAAACCCACTGCCTGTCCTGCCACGCCCCCAACCGCCTGGGGGGCATGGGCCCCACCCTGTTGCCGGAATCCCTGGCCCGGCTGAAGAAGCCGGAGGCGGTGAAAGCCATCGCCGAGGGCCTGCCGGCCACCCAGATGCCGCCCTTCAAGGACATCCTCAAGGCCGACGAAATCCAGGCCCTGGCCGCCTGGATCTACACCCCCAACAAGATTCCGCCCAAGTGGGATGGCGACGACATCCGCGCCTCCCACATCGTCAACGCCGAGAACGTGGACCTGCCCGCCAGGCCGGTGTTCAAGGCCGATCCGACCAACGTCACCCTGGTGGTGGAGCACGGCGACCACCACATCTCGGTGCTGGACGGCGACGTCATGGAGCCCTTCCACCGCTTCCAGACCCGCTACGCCCTGCACGGCGGGCCCAAGTTCACCCCGGACGGCCGCTTCGTCTACTGGGCCAGCCGCGACGGTTGGATCACCAAGTACGACCTGTGGAACCTGAAGGTGGTGGCGGAAATCCGCGCCGGCATCAACACCCGCAACGTGGCCGTGTCCAGCGACGGGCAATACGTCATGGTGGCCAATTACCTGCCCCATTCCCTGGTGGCGCTGTCCGGCAAGGACCTGTCCCTGGTCAAGGTGATCCCGGTGGTAGCCCGGAACGGCAAGACCTCCCGCGTCTCGGCGGTCTATGACGCCCGACCCCGGGCCAGCTTCGTCGCAGCGCTCAAGGACATTCCGGAAGTCTGGGAGATTCCCTACGACGGCCGCCCGGTCTACAAGGGCCTGGTGCACGACTATCAGCTCAAGGAAGCCATCCCGGAGCCCGGCCCCCTGCCGGTCCGGCACATCGAGGTGGACCAGATCCTGGACGACTTCTTCTTCGACCAGAGCTACAACCACCTGATCGGCGCCTCCCGGGACGTGCCCAAGGGCCAGGTCATCCACCTGGGCGCCGGGCGCAAGATCGCCGACCTGGACATTCCCGGCATGCCCCACCTGGGTTCCGGCATCACCTGGGACTGGACCGACAAGGACGGCGTCGTGCATCCGGTCATGGCCTCGCCCAACCTCAAGGACGGCCACATCCAGGTCATCGACATGAAGACGTGGAAGACCCTCAAGGTGATCCCCACCGCCGGCCCTGGCTTCTTCCTGCGCAGCCATGAGGAGACGCCCTACGCCTGGGCCGACGTGTTCTTCGGCAAGAACCGGGAAGTCATGCACGTGATCGACAAGCGCACCCTGGAGATCGTCGCCGATCTCAAGCCCGAGCCGGGCAAGACCGCCACCCACGTGGAGTTCGACCGCTACGGCAAGTATGCCCTGGTGTCCCTGTGGGAAATGGACGGCGCCGTGATCGTCTACGACGCCAAGACCCTGAGGGAGATCAAGCGCCTGCCCATGAAGCGCCCCGTGGGCAAGTACAACGTGTGGAACAAGACCCGGCTGTCGGCGGGCACCAGCCACTGATTTTGACAATCATCAAACCCGGCTCTCGACCGGGAGCCGGTCCGCACGTATCGTTTCACCCATCCCATCTTTCTCCAGGAGACACGCCATGATGCAGAAGCTTTTCAGCAAGAGCGAGAACAGTGCCGTGACCTATGCGGTCGCGATTTTCATCGTCTTCCACTTCGGCATGCTTTATCTGTTCAGCCTGGTTTGATGGCATCGCCGGCCTGGCCGGCTTCCGAAGTTCAGGGGCTCGTCGATTCGCGCGGGCCCCTATTCTCCTCACCCGAACAGATTGTCCACGTCATCCTGGGAAATCGCGGTTCCGGGCGCCACCGCCGGGCCGGCCAGACGGCCCTGATCGGGCTCATCTTCCACCAGCAGGTGGACCAGGCCATCCTCCATTTTCTGCACGGTAACCAGGAGCTTGTTGACCACCTGGCCCACCAGGTCCTGGAAGGCCTGGGCCTGGATGATCTCGCTGGCATCCCCGGCGCTCAGCCGGTGCTCCTCCTGTAGATCGGCCAGGAATCCGCGCACGTCGGCTGACCGGGTCCTGCCCATCAGTTCCGCGGCCCTGGCCCGCTGGGCTTGCAGGCGGTCGGCGATGGACTCCGCCGCCCCGAGGGTCCGGCCGGCGGCCTGTTCCGTCAACGCCGAGATATAGCGCAGGCGGTCGCGCGCATTCGATACCACATGGGTTTCCTGGGTGTCCTGATCGCCGATGTCCTGCATGGCGGTACGTAGTTCTTCCACCATGGACACGATATCCCGACGCAGGGATTCGAGATCGCTCATTGTTCGATTCCTCCGTTCCTGGAGGTTTAACGGCAGGCACGGGGAATTCTTTTGCGCGCGGGGCCATTCGCGGGACCAACAGGGCGGAGACGGGCCACCGCCGCCCGCCGACCTGGCGAATCCGCCGCCCCCCCTCCGGCTCAGCCCGGCTTTCCGTCTACCCGGGGCCGCCAGTACATGGGCGCGAATTTCCAGGCCCAAAGACCGAAGACCAGCAACCACAGCAGCCCCGCCAGGGTGATCATGGCTGCCGGCAAGGAGGGAGCCAGGTCCGGGAGGACGCGTACCGCGGCGACGCCTTGCACCGTCCAGAACAGTCCCCAGATCAGCGCATCCGCCTCCAGCTTGCGGCCGGAATGTCCCAGGCTCACGCGGGAGGCCATGCCGATCAGCATGGTGGCGAAGAAACCGATGCCCAGGGCATGGACCGGCGCGTAGCCGGCGGACCAGTCATCCCCGCCAGCGCGGCCAGGCCGGCGACGCCGTACAGGCAAACGCCACCCCGCCCAAAGGAAGCCGACATGCAGCATGGCCAGCAGGCGGACCTGCCGGACACCGCGTACCACGCCCCACTGGGCCGAGAAGCGGAACACGATGGCCGCCATGGCCAGATCGGCGGGCCAGGCCAGATCGGCATGTCCGAACAGATCCAGCACGCCATGGATCAGGCACCCGGCCAGGACCACCCAGAGCGGGCCATAGGGCCGGATCATCACGTAATTGGGCACGATGCGGCCGGTGAACCAGGGGAATCATGCGGTGGCACACCGCCAGGAAGGTGGGTGTCAGGAAGCCCCAAATCCCGAGCATTCTCGGCAACGGCCAATCCGTCCGCCCAATCCGCCCCGCCCCAGGCCAGGAAAGCCGCGTCTCCCAGCCCACTCCAGCAGCGCGGCCAGCGTCACGATGGCGGGATGCCGCTTGTCCCGGGTGCTGACTTGATCAGGGTGCGGAACAGCGCCCATACCGCCACGGCCCAGCCCAGCACATGCAGGCCAGGCCCGCGATCGCCAGGCCCGGCATGAAGGCGCTGGCGTACACCAGGGCCACCCCAGGGGCAGCATGCCGACGGAAACTAGGCCGCCTGAGGTATGGCCGGCCCGCTCAGCCAGTGGCGCGGCCGTGAACAGAAAGCCGAACACGAAGAACGGGAAGAAACCGAACAGCATCCACCAGACGTGCAGCGCCGGGCCGGGCATGCCCGAGCCAGGCCCGCCCCCCGCCCGCCGGCTCTCCATGTCCAGCAGCTACCAGAGTGAGCAGCACCCCTGCATGACGCCGGGCAGAACATGACACGATGGGGCGCGGCGGTATAGACGGGACCAGAGACGGACATGACGGGTGCGTTCACCGGGAAAGGACCGAGTGTCGGGTCGGAAGTTCCGGCCCGGCCTTGATGTCCATCAAGAGGCCCGGGTGTGGACGTGGGCGAAAGCCGGAGATTACGGAGGAGACTGGGCGACAAGGCCGGTTCCGGCTTCCAAATTGAGCGTGCAGTCATGCTCGTAGGCGGACGTGGCGCCCTTCCGTGACGTAGCCGCTCGCGCACCACGCAATCCAGGATGATGGGCAGGGGCCCCGGCAGTCGCAGTGGTAGCGATCGACGGCGGACATATCTTTCACCGAGATGCCCTTCGCACATTGAGGTGCAACAGGCGATCTACCAGACTGTCTTTCCGGGCTTTCAGCGCGCCCTGGTTGACGCGCTCGAAACAGCAGGGCGCGGGTTCGTAGCCGTTGCGCACCCGCACCGGATTTTCGTAGCGTTCCACGGTCCTCGCCTCGCCCAGCAGGGTGCCGCCACTGGCGGGATCGCCGTAGCGGGTATGGCCGAATTCGTGGGACAGGATGGCGTGGGGGTCCACCAGTTCGCTGCTGGCCGGGAACTGGCAGCGCAGGCCGCCATCCCCAGGCCGATGGCGCTGATGGCCATGGCGCTGCCGGTATAGCCGGAGAACTTGAAGACCTGGGCATCGCCGGCGAACAGCGCCGTTTCCGTCAATTTTCCGGTGATCAGCAGGGAGAGGGCCGGCAGGCGCCCCTGCCTGACCGATCGCGACCAGAGCACGCGGTCGTATTCCAGATACCCCTTGTTGAACAACCGCAGGGTGTCGTCGGCCACCTCGCGCAGCCACACGGCGCCCGCGTCGCCCATGGCGAAGCGCTGCAGCAAGGCGGACTGTTCCTTGGCCAGGGGCAAGCCGAGAGGATGGGCCTCGCCCTTTTTCGCCATGTTGAGCTTGCGGGCGAGGGCGAAATGTTCCCCACGGCGCGCCTGCTCGCCGTCACGGCGGCGGTGCAAACGACCCGCCTGGGGCAAGCCTTCCGGGCCGCAGAACACCACACTTCGCCGCCCGCCTGCCAGGCTGGTCCAGTTCCCGTTCCAGATCCACCTGTTGTCGCCCACGACGGCGGCAGGACGCCCGCCGGTTTGGGCGGGCAGGCGCCCCAGGCCACGGCCGTCGCAAAGAGCGGCGCCAACAGGACGAAGATCCGGATACCCTTCGACAGCGTCACTTTCAAAACCTCGGTGCCGATGATCAATAAGCCATCAATCTTAGTCTTTCCATGCTACCGACTCATGTCGGCAATTTCCCCATGTCGGAAACAATCCACCGTGTGGTCGTTGACCATGCCGGTGGCCCGCATGTGGGCATAGACGATGGTGGAGCCGACGAACTTGAAGCCGCGCGCTTTCAGGTCCTCATGGTGGTCTCCTGCCCGGCGGCGTTCACTGTCCGGGAAGGGGTCAAGCGTTAACGATTTCCTGGGGAATCGGCGCCCTGGCCACCCGTCCGGCCTTGGCGCGACGCCCGGTCGACGGGCATCGCCCGCGGCCGCGTCAGTGCTTGCGCCGCTGTTGGGCGCTGACCGGTGGCGTGCGTCCCTCGATATGGGGGAAGGTGATGCGGCCCTTGCTGAGGGCGTAGGGGGAGAGTTCCAGGGAAAACCTTGTCGCCGGCCAGGATGCGGATATGGTGCTTGCGCATCTTGCCACCGGTGTAGGCCACCAGGCTGGCTATTGTTGAGGGTGTGGGTGACGTGAAAGCGGGAATCGTGGCAGGACTTCATCCACCACGCCATTCATTTCGATGAGTTCTTCCTGGCCATGGCCGCGTTCCAGAGTACCCGGGACGAAAAGCTCGGCGATGCCTGGGCTCGGCCGGTTTACGGGCGGCCGGGGGGAAACCCCGCGCCAATCGGCGATGAAACCGGCCTGATGCTCAGTCGGCGAACGAATGTTCGACGCCTGCAGACCCTGGGACCGGTGGTCACGTTGAAGTTGACGTTGGCCTTCCTTCAGGTCTCGGAAGCCTTGCTCCTGGATCGCGAGAAATGCGCGAAGAGATCAGAACCGCCGTCTTCGGGAGTGATGAAGCCGAAGCCCTGGAATCGTTGGAACCACTTGGACTGTACCTCTTGCCATGTCTTGAACTTCCTAAAAAAATATAACAGGCTTGCTCCCGATTGGGGCGAAGGTCAAGACGGCGGGGAGAGGCAGGAGGAATCCGCGTGGTACGGGACTGCGGTACCAAACCAGACAACAACAGCACAACTTGAAGATCGCTGGCGCACTCATGCACCGTATTGCGCGCTTTAACAAACAAAACCATTAAGTTCCTGACAATATCCGCGCCGGCAAACACCACGACGGATACCAAGTTGGGCATTCCCGGAACCGATCGGCCGGGTACGGAAGGGCTTCCGCCACGCTCCGGCGTACTGGGATAATCCGGGACGGCAGTTGACCGCCCTTTGCCCTTGTGAAGTACATGCCGGTGGAAATGCCTTCGCCAGACCTCACCCCACGGTGAGACCGCTACGCACCCGCGGCACGTCCGGGCGGGCCTGGCTTTGCTGCTCCCTCCTTGAGGCCCGGCACAGCGTCGCTGCGTCCCCCAGCCTCCCGGAACGCACCATCGGCGCGTCCAACCGCCGCAGGGATAATCCGGGCCCGTCGCCATCCCCACGCCCTTCCCCGCGCCTCGCCCCCCTACCGTCGCCGTCGACACGACCGGCGCCGGATCGTCCTTCGATCAACTGCCCCTGGCCCCCGCCGTGCTGGAGAACCTGCGCCGGCTGGTTACCTGACCATGACGCTGATCCAGGCCGCCAGCCCGCCCATCACCCTGGCGGGCACCGACTCCGATCGCCCAGGGCAAGACCGGCAGCGGCAAGACGGCGGCCTTCGCCCTGCCCCCTGCCGGGCCAAGCTGAACCCAAGACATTTTGCTGTCCAGGCTCTGGTGCTGTGTCCCGCGCGGAACCGGCCCGACCAGGCTCACCCAGGAAATCCGCCGCCTGGCCCGGCCAGAGAGGACAACATCAAGATCTTTCCTGGTGGGCAGCACTACGCGCCCGCAGATGGCCGGCCTGGAACACGGCGCCCACATCGTCGTGGGCAAGCCGGGCCGCATCATGGACCGTTCCTGCAACGGGCAGCCTGAACCTGGATGCCCTCAACACCCTGGTGTTCGACGAGGCCGACCGCGCATGCTGGACATGGGCTTATGACGACATGGTGTTCGTCGCCAGGCAAACCTGAGGAAGCGCCAGACCATGATGTTCTCCGCCACTCTTCCCGGAGGGCGGGAACAACTTGCCCGGCAGTTCATGCGCTAGCCCCGGGAAGTGAAGTTGGCCGAGCGGCACGAGGCCGACAAGATCCGCCAGCGCTTCTATCAGGTGACGAACGAGGAGCGGTTGGAAGCCGTGGCCCGCCTTTGCTCGACCACCACCGGCCGGTCAGCAGCCTGGCCTT
>JADJYY010000017.1 GCA_016719465.1 Hydrogenophilales bacterium | reverse complement strand
GCTGGCGAACATGGACTCGGAAAACAGGGTGCAATCCAGGGGCACGAACTCCCGCAGGCTGCGCCTGGACTTGCGATGGATCAGTTGCGCGGCCAGTTCCTTGCCGGTGCCGGTCTCGCCCAGGATCAGCACCGGCGCGTCGGTATCCGCCACCATGACCAGGTTGTGCAGCACGGTCATGAACGAGGGGCAGCAGCCCGCCACCATCTTCTGTTCGTCGAAGTGCAGCTCGTTGTCGTGGCTGATGGAGGTGATGCTCTCCCCCAGGTAGGCCACCTTGCCATCCTGGTCGAGGATGGGACTGGCATGGATCACCACGTAGTCGGGGTCGTGCAGATGGTCGAAATGGCGGTGGATGACCTGGAACGGGCTGGCGGTCTGGAACACCTGCACCAGGGGACATTCCTCGCCGTTCAGCTTGCAGTTGGAATCGACCTTGTGGGAAATCTCATGGCAGGTCCTGCCCACCACCTGGTCGGCGGCGGCGCCCGCGTAGGTTTCCGCGTATTTGCGATTGCAGGCCACCACCCGGTAATTCCTGTCCACCAGGGCGAAGGGCTCCGGGTGGGCATCCACCAGGCTCTGGAGCGTGGGGTCGATGTCGTTGTTTGTGCCTGAGCTGCGGGATGCCATATCTGTCTCCGTCCTTGCGTCCACTCGTTCCGGGCCTGTATCCATCGCATTTACAAACAGTGTGACGCCAGCCCGTCCGCCAGCTTGGGCTCGAACCAGGTGGACTTGGGCGGCATCACCTCGTTGGCGTCGGCGACGGCCATCAGGTCTTCCATGCCGGTGGCGTGCAGCGAGAATGCCAGCCCCATCTCGCCGGAATCCACCCGTTTTTCCAGCTCGGCCAAGCCGCGGATACCGCCGACGAAGTCGATGCGCTTGTCCCGGCGCGGGTCGGCGATGCCCAGCACGGGGGCGATCAGGGCGTTCTGCAGCAGGCTCACGTCGAGTCGGCCCACCGGGTCGTCGTGGGGAATCAAGTCGGCGCGTAGGGTGAGGCGCATCCAGCGGCCGCCGAGATAGAGGCCGAACTCGCCCGCCCGGGCCGGTTTCACCGCCTGGTTTTCCATTTCGATCATGAAGTTCTCGGCCACCCTGGCCATGAACTCCGGCTCGGACAGGCCGTTCAGATCCTTGATGACCCGGTTGTAATCCATGATGCGCATCTGGTGATGGGGGAAGATCACCGACAGGAAGTAGTTGTAGGCCTCGTCGCCCCCATGGCCGGGGTTGGTCGCCTTGCGCGCCGCGCGGACACGGGATGCGGCGGCGGAACGGTGGTGGCCATCGGCGATATACAGGGCCGGCATGGCGTCGAACAACTCGGTGAGGCGAGCGATGACTCCGGCATCCCGGATCACCCACAGGGTGTGGCGCACCCCGCCGCCGTTCACACCCTCGGCCACGCCGTCGGCATCCGGCGCCTGCTGGGTGGCGGCGGCCAGGATGCCGTCCACTTCCGGCTGATGGGGATAGGCCAGCAGCACCGGGCCGGTCTGGGCGTTCAGGGCCTCGATCTGGCGCACCCGGTCGTCTTCCTTGTCGGGGCGCGTGAATTCGTGCTTGCGGATGCGGTTGGTGTCGTAATCCGCCACGCTGGCCGCCGCCACCAGGCCCACCTGCACGTGCTCGCCCATGATCAGCCGATAGGCGTAATAGCAGGCCTGCTCGTCCCGCCGCAGTACCCCGGCATCCAGCATTTTCTTCAGGTTTTCCGCCGCCTTGGCGTAGACCTGGGGCGCGTAGGGATCGGTGCCCGGCGGCAGGTCGATCTCCGGCTTGGAGATGTGCAGGAAACTCCAGGGGCGACCCTCGGCGAGAACGCGGGCCTCCTCGGTATTCAGCACGTCGTAGGGCGGCGCGATGACTTCCGGTGCGCGGCCGGGGGCGGGGCGCAGGGCGGCGAAGGGGCGGACGAGGGAGGGGCTGGCGGGAGACATGGGGTTTTCCTGGCTGCGAAAATGGCGCATTTTACCGCCCTGACAAGGATTCCCGCTGCCCGCACCCATGCCTGTCCATCGCCTCAGCACCACCCAGCAAAACCGCCTGGACTGGTTCCTGCAAACGGCCTACACCGCCTGGCGCCTGTTCGTGAAGAACGAACTGCAGAACCACGCCGCCGCCACCGCCTTCTATTTCCTGCTTTCCGCCGCGCCCCTGGTGCTGCTGCTCACCTACGCCGCCCAATATCTGGCCAAGCTGGCGGAAACCTCCGTGCCCGCCGTCATGCTGCTGGCGGCCCTGTACGAACAATTCCGCCTGGATGAACTCTCCACCCTGGGCGTCATCCCCCGCAAGGCCCAGGTAGCCGCCGGCGGCGTGGGTTTGCTGACCTTGCTGCTGTCGTCCAGGGGTCTGGTCAACGCCCTGCAGAGCGCCTTCCGGGTCATCTTTCCCGACGACTCGAAACGCCCCTTCGTGTTGAATTGGGTGCTGCCCCTGGTCATCGTTCCCCTGGTGTTCGGCCTGGTCCTGCTGGCCGTGGTGGTCCAGGCCACCCTGACCTTCTTCGCCAGCGTTGATTTGCTCGGCGCGGGCCAGGGCGCGCTGTTCAAGGCCCTGAACGCCCTCCTCGCCCTCGTCGCCGTCTGGGGCATGTTCTATCTCGCCTTGCGCCGCTTGCCCCTGGCACGACCGCCCCGGCGCCCCACCCTTTTGATCAGCGCGCTGGCCGCGCTCTCGCTGGCCGCCCTGTTCTGGGGTTTCGGTCAGTTCTTCCGGGTGGAGAAATACCAGGCCGTGTACGGCGCCCTGGGCGGCGTGGTGTTCATCCTCATCGGCGCCTATTTCGCCTGCCTGATCTTCTATTTCTGGGCCCAGTTCCTCTATGCCCTCGCCAAGGTCGATGTGGCCGCGCTGGAAAAACTCTTCCTCAGCGGCGAAGGCCATGGCGCCAACAAGCTGGAAGCCATCGTCTTCGCCCGCGCCAACCGCCTGCTCGCTAAGTACGGGCGCACCTACGCGGCCGGCGAAACCCTGATCGAGGAAGGCGACACGGCCAAGGACGCCTACTTCCTCTATGCCGGCCAGGTGGCGGTGTACAAGCGTTTCCCGGACGGGGAAAAGCACCTGACCGACATGGAGGAAGGCAATCTCATGGGCGAGATGGCCTATCTTCTCAACGAGGTTCGCACCGCCAGCGTGCGGGCCAAAACCGAGGTCACCGCCCTGGTGCTGCCACCGGAACTGCTGGAGGAACTCATGCGCTACTCGGCACCCCTGTCGCGCCGGATCATCGGCGCCCTGGCCCAGCGCCTGATGCGCATGAACCAGTCGGCGGCCGGGTGAGCGCGGACGGCGCGAAGAAAGTGAATTCGCGCAAGATGCGCTTGGACTGGAAGCTCGTCCCGCCTTAGTCTGTCTTCCCTCTCCGCGCACCGTGCAGACATCACCGCCATGAACAGACGAAAATTCCTGACCCGCGCCATCGCCCTGTGGCTTTCCCTGTCGGCTTCCGCCCAGGCCCTGGCCGAGGCCCGCGTCCGGGTGGATACGGATGCCGAATTCATCCGGGTGGTCGCCGAGATCGAAACCCGCGTCGACCGCAACCTGGCCTGGCGGGTGCTCAGCGATTACGGGCGCTGGGCGGAGTTCGTGCCGGATCTGCAGGTATCCCGGGTCATATCCAGTCCCGACGAGCCCATCCGCCTGGAACAGCGCGGCCGTATCCCCTGGCTGCCCAACTTCCCGCTGGTGATGATCACCCAGGTGAAGGAAACGCCGCCCAGGAGCATCCAGTTCCTGCGCGTCGCCGGCAACGTGCGGTCTTTCATGGGCGAATGGCAGATCCTGGGGAAAAACCCGGTACGCCTGGTCTACCGTTCGCTCATCGAACCGGGCTTCGCCTTGCCGCCCGAGGTTTCGATCGAGATCTTCCGCCATGACGCCAAGGTGCGCCTGGAGGCCATGGCGCGCGAGATGGCGCGCCGCGCGGCGGCCGAGGGGAATCCCCCGCCGCGCTGAGGAGGCAATCAGGCGGCAATCAGGTGGATACTAAGCTTGAAACACCGCCCCCCTGCGGGGGGGGAGGGGCTTGGCGGTAGCGCAGGATGGCGATGGCGTGGCAGAAGGCGGAGAAGGCCAGCAGCGCCAGGGCCTCGGGCAGCACCTCCGGCACCCCGCCGCCGCGCACGAAGATGTCCAGGAAGCCATCAAGGCCCCAGGACAGGGGCGAAAGCACGGCCAGGTCCTGCATGATGGGCAGCATCACCGCCTTGGGCACCAGGATGCCGCCCAGGGCGCCCATGATCATCACCGTGGCGGAACTGAACCCGGCGGCCTGTTCCGTGGTGCGCGCGTACATGGCCACGGCGATGCCGAAGCCGATGGCCGCCAGGCTGGCCGAAGCGCCCATGAGCGCCAGGGCCAGGGGCGCATCGCCCAGGCCGAGCGGATCGCCGCCCAGCAGCGGCAGGACGTAAACGCTCACCGCCAGCACCGAGATCATCTGGATCTGGTTGATGACGAAGAAGGGCACCGCCTTGCCGCCGAGCACCACCCAGGGCGGCACGCTCATGGTCTGCAGCCGGAACAGGCTGCCCTGCTCCCGCTCCTTGATGAAGGACACCGACAGGGGCACGGACAGGAAGAACATGGCCAGCAGGGTCCAGGCCGGCGCGTTCTGCTGCACCGAGCTGGGGGTCGGGCCGCCGCCCCGCTTGGTCACCGTGTCGCCGCGCACGGGCGTGAACAGCCGCGCCTGATCCAGGTCGGGCAGACCGGTGAAGCGCCCGCCCTGGGTGACGCGCAGGGTCTGTTCCAGCTGCTCGCGCCCCAGCTTCATCTCGATGCCGTGCAAGGCCAGGTCCAGGGTGCCCTCCAGCACCTTGCGGTAATCCGAGCGCAACTCGGGATCGGCCAGCGCCTGGACCTGAACCGGCTTTTCCAGGCGCAGATCGACGGGCACCTCGGCCATGATTTCACCCAGACGGCGATGGGCCTGATCCGTGGCGCCGGCGGGCACCAGCACGGCGAAATGGTAGTGGCCGTCGATCACCCATTGCCGCGCCTGGGCCTCGCTGGCGTCACGGGAAAGGCTGAGTTTGATGTGGGGGTTGGCGCGGAAGGTCTCGACCACGCCACGCCCCACCTCGCCCTGGTCCTGGACCACCACCAGCACCGGGAAGGTGGCGCCGGGTCGATCGCCGAAGACGTCGCGCAGCGACAGGGAGAGGATCAAGACGAAGATCACCGGCATGGTGAAGAACAGGATCAGGGCCTGCCGGTCGCGCAGGATGATGCGCGCTTCCTTGAGGACGCTGGCGCCGAACTTGGCGAGATTCCCCGTCACAGCGGCGCTCCCTGGTCGCCGGTAAGGGACAGGAAGACCTGTTCCAGCCGGGCGCCGCCGAAGCCGAGGGATCGCACCTTGATGCCATCGGCCAGCAGCACCTGCATGATGGGGGCCACAACCTGGTCCGGCTGGTCGCTGGCGACGAGGATGCGGCGCCCGCTCAGCTCGGCTTCTCGCACGCCCGGGATGCTTTTCAGCTTGCCGGCGAGTTCCGCCGGCGCGTCGTCGAACAGTTGCAGTTCGATGCCTCCCTGCCGCCCGAGGGCCAGCAGCTCCGGCACCGATCCGCGCACCAGCAGCTTGCCGTGATTGATGATGGCGATCTCGCGGCACAGCATCTCGGCTTCCTCCATGTAATGGGTGGAAATCAGGATGGTGATGCCGGCCGCGTCCAGTTCCCGCAGGCGCTGGTGGATGAGGGAGCGGGAATGAGGATCGATGGCCACCGTGGGCTCGTCGAGGATGAGGATCTCGGGCTCGTGGATGAGGCCGATCACCATGTTCAGGCGGCGTTTGTAGCCGCCGGAGAAGCGTTCCATGCGCTGGTCGGCTTCCTCGGTCATCTCGGCCAGTTCCAGGCAGGCCGCGACCCGGGTTTGCAAATGGTCGCCGGAAAGGCCCTGCATGCGGCCGAAATATTCCAGGTTTTCCCTGGCCGTCAGGGTGGGATAGATGGCCGGTTCCTGGGGCACCAGGCCGAGCACGCGCTTGATCGCCTCCGGCTCGGCGAACACATCGCAGCCATTGATCCGCGCCGAGCCCGAGCTGGGCCTGAGCAGTCCGCCCAGGATGGACATCAGCGTCGTCTTGCCGGCGCCGTTGGGGCCGAGAACGCCAAAAATGCCGCCCCGCGGCACATCGAGATCGACCGTGTCGAGGGCCGGCGCGCGACCGCCGGGGAAGACCTTGGACAATCCCCTCAGCTCGATCGCCGGCACGGAGCCGGTCGAGGCGGTCGCGCGAGCGCTCGATGGGGGTGACGCGCTGGTCATGGCTGAATTCCGGTTTCCGGCAAGGGGTGGCTCGAAGTTTCCCCCACCGCGCCAAGCCTGGCTTTGTCGACCATCAAAATACCGCCTTGTTTCCGTTCGTTGTGGGTTGCGCGGGTTCGGATCGCGTTTTCCTCCTCACCACACCCCAATGCCTTGGCGCGGCGGGATTTTCCCCGACCGCCGCGAGTATCGCCTTCCCTTCACGTGGCTCCCGGAGCGCACGAAGCCGCACATTACAAGGCAATCGCGGACGGCGAGCAACCTGAAAAGAGAAAAACCGGCGGTCCCGACGCGATTTCGGGAGAGCCCAAGGAAAAGAAGCGCCCCCGAAGGGGCGCGAGGCAAATCCGCGTTGCCGAACCGGCTACTTGGCCGCGGGAGCCGCCGGTTGCTGCCCCGGCACTTGCCACATCCTGGCCCAGGCGTTGGGATCGAGCGGATTGAAGATATAAGGCTGAGCCGCGCCACCGGGTGGCGGCGGGGTGGTCGTCATGCCCGGAACCAGCCCCGGCACCGTGAACATCTGGGTCCATGCATTCGGGTCGAGGGGGTTGAAGGTCGTGGTGCCATACGGGGACGGCGCGGCGCCGGCCGGAGGCGCGATACCCGGAGCCGGATAGGTCAGGAACCCCTTCCACATATCGCCGTAGGAGCCCGGATTGAGTCCGGCGCCCAGCCAACCCATGTACATGCCGGGGTTCATGGTGTTCACGCCGGCCCGCAACCATTGCGGGTCAAGCGGCGCCATCATCCATTTCATGTACATGGCGGGGTTGATGGACTGCATCATCAGGCTCAGCGCCCTGGGATCGACCGGCGCCATCATCCAGCGCATCAGTTTGCCCGGATCGGAAAACTGGGTCAGCAAGGCGGTGTAGAAGTTGGGGTCCATGCCCGCCGCCAGCCACTTCATGTACACGTTTGGATCGGTCATGAGGGGCATCCAGGCGCTGAACGTGGCGGGATTCATCATGCTGTTGGCCATGTAGCCCCACCAGGAAGGATCCAGCATCTGCATGCCCAGGGCGGTGTAGAAGGACGGCTCCGTGGCGGCCGTGGCGAAGGGCACGAACTGCTTCGGATCCTTCAGGGCATTCGGGTTGCGGGTGAAGTCCCACATGCTTTGCGCCCAGGCATCCGGTGTTTGCGGAACGGCCGGCGCGGGCGCATCGGCGGCGATGGCGTTGGCGGAAACGGAAAGAACCATCGCGAGAACGAGAGATTTGAGTTTCATGACTACCTCCTTGAGACGCTGTGAGAACGGCTACTGCCTTTTATTTTTATAGCATCGCGGGTGGCTGGCTTCATTTTTCCAGTAACCAACTTTTCTTATGTTGATTCTTAACTTATCTATTCATGCCGTTGATTATTAATAATCTATAGGTGGCGTTTCATTCCCATCAGGCGTGAACCCCTTCCCCGGCAAGACAGCGGCGCACCCCTCCCAAGCCCCCTCCCCGCAAGCGGGAGGCGGGCGCAAGAATCCGTCATCCGCCGCATGAATTTCCGGCGCCACGCTTGTCTGCCATACTGCCGGCGCTTTCAATCCTTCAGACTGGAAATCATGGACGAGATCCCGCCGAGGGTTTTAGTCGTGGACGACGACAAACTCATGCGCGAAGTGCTGAAAGCCATCCTGCGCTCGGAGAAATTCGCGATCTCGGGCGAAGCGACAAACGGCAAGACCGCGCTCGACCATGTCGCAACCCACCATCCCGACATCGTCTGCCTGGACATCAACATGGCGGGCATGTCCGGCATAGACACCCTGAAGGCCATACGCAGCGCCCATCCCGAGGTCATCGTCATCATGGTCTCCGGGGATGCCAGCGCCACCACCGTGCGCGAAGCGGTGAGCCTGGGGGCCCAGGGCTACATCATCAAGCCGTTCAACGCGGCGCGCATCGCCGCTTCCCTGCGCGCCGCCATGCGGCAGACGTCGGTCGGGTCTCCCTTCAACTGATCACCGGGCCGGCCCCGCCCGGCGTGAGCTTCCAGATTTCCGCGTTGTATTCCGCCATGGTGCGGTCGGTGGAGAACTTGCCGCTGCCGGCGGTGTTGAGGATGCTCATCCGCGTCCAGTTCTCCCTGTCCTGGTAGGCCCCGGCCACGCGCGCCTGGGCATCGACGAAGGCGCGGAAATCGGCCGCCACCAGCCAGGGATCGTGGGGGTTGCGGATGGCCTGGACGATGGGCTCGAACAAACCCGGCTCGAAGTGGTTGAAGTGGCCGGATTCCAGCAATTCCATCACCCGTTTCAGGTCCTTGTCGGCCTCGATGAGGGCGTTGGGGTCGTAGTGGGCGCGGGTGGCTTCCACTTCCTCGGCGGTGAGGCCGAACAGGAAGAAGTTGTCGTCCCCCACCTCTTCCCGAATTTCGATATTGGCGCCGTCCAGGGTGCCGATGGTGACGGCGCCGTTCATCATGAACTTCATGTTGCCGGTGCCGGAGGCTTCCTTGCCGGCGGTGGAAATCTGCTCGGACAGGTCCGTGCCGGGGGCGATGATTTCCATGGCGGACACCCGGTAGTTGGGCAGGAAGGCCACCTTGAGGCGGTCGCCGATCTGGTCGTCGCCGTTGACCATGTCGGCCACCTTGCACACCAGGCTGATGATGCGCTTGGCCATGAAATAGCCCGGGGCGGCCTTGCCGCCGATGAGCACGCAGCGCGGCGTCCAGGGGACGCCGTCGCGGCTCTCCTCGCCATGCTTGAGGCGGGCGTAGAGGTGGATGACGTGGAGGATGTTGAGCAACTGGCGCTTGTATTCATGGATGCGCTTGACCTGCACGTCGAACAGGGCGTCCGGGTCGAAGCTCACCTGGCAGTCGTGCTTCACCAGTTCCGCCAGGCGGACCTTGTTGGCCCGCTTCATCGCGTGCCAGCGCGCCCGGAACGCCGCGTCGTCGGCGTGGCGGGCCAGGCCGCGCAACTCGTCCAGGCGGGTGACCCAGCCATCGCCGATGGTTTCCCCCAGCAGGCGCGTCAGGCCGGGATTGGCCGAGGCCATCCAGCGGCGCTGGGTGACGCCGTTGGTCTTGTTGTTGAACTTGTGGGGCCAGAGCTCGAAAAAGTCCCGGAACAGCCCCTTGCGCAGGAGTTCCGAGTGCAGCGCCGCCACGCCGTTCACCGAGTAGCTGCCGACGATGGCCAGGTAGGCCATGCGCACCTGGGGCTCGGCGCCCTCCTCGATCAGGGACATGCGCGCCAGGCGCTCGTTGTCGCCGGGCCAGCGCCGGGCCACTTCCACCAGGAAGCGGGCGTTGATCTCGTGGATGATCTCCAGGATGCGCGGCAGGAGCTGGCCGAACAGGCGCACCGGCCACTTTTCCAGGGCCTCCGGCAGGAGGGTGTGGTTGGTGTAGGCCATGGTCCGGCGGGTGATTTCCCAGGCCGGCTCCCACTCCAGGCCGCGCTCGTCCATCAGCAGGCGCATGAGTTCGGGCACGGCGCAGCTCGGGTGGGTGTCGTTGAGCTGGAAGCAGTTCTTTTCGGCGAACCGGCTGTAATCCTTGCCATGGTTCAGTTCCCAGCGATCCAGCACGTCCTGGAGGCTGGCCGACGCCAGGAAATATTGCTGGCGCAGGCGCAGCTCCTTGCCGTTCTCGCTGGCGTCGTTGGGATAGAGCACCATGGTGATGTTCTCGGCGGCGTTCTTGGCCGCCACGGATTCCGTGTAGGAGCCGGCGTTGAACTCGCCCAGGTCGAATTCGTCGGTGGCCGCCGCGCTCCACAGGCGCAGGACGTTGACGGTGTCGTTGCGGTAGCCGGGAATCGGGGTGTCATAGGGCACGGCCAGCACGTCATGGCTGTCCACCCAGCGGACATGGGTGCGGCCGTGGGCGTCGCGGTAGGACTCGGTGCGGCCGCCATACTGGATGCGACGCGTGTGTTCCGGCCGCTCCAGCTCCCAGGGGTTGCCGTCGCGCAGCCAGTGGTCCGGTTCCTCCATCTGGCGCCCGTGCTCGATGTGCTGGCGGAACATGCCGTATTCGTAGCGGATGCCATAGCCCATCACGGGCAGCTGGAGCGTGGCGCAACTGTCCAGGAAACAGGCCGCCAGGCGGCCGAGGCCGCCGTTGCCCAAGCCGGCGTCGTGCTCCACATCGATCATCTCCTCCAGGTCCAGGCCAAGATGACGCAGGGCGGGCGCGGCCGCGTCGTCCAGGCCGAGGTTGAGCAGCGCGTTGCCGAGGGTGCGGCCCATGAGGAATTCCAGGGACAGGTAGTAGGCGTGACGGGCATCCCGCGCCTCGTAGGCGTAGCGCGTCCGTTTCCAGCGTTCCATGAGGCGGTCGCGCAGGGCCAGGGCCAGGGCCTGGTAGGGATAGTGGGTGGAACGGCAGTGGTGATCGCGGCCGAGGAAGTTGCCGAAGTAGCGGCGGATATCCAGGGCCAGGGCGGTGTCGTCCATGCCCAGGGACGGCAACTGGTAGAGGTCCGTGGTGGGCTTGCTGGCGCGCATGGGCTTGAGACTGCTGGTCGGATTGTTCTTGTTCATGGGCGCTCCGGAGGAGAAGTCGGGCAAAAGTCCCGGCAGGATAAAGGGCGGCGACAGTGATGGAAACCTCGGCGACACCTTTCCCGGCCGCGACGCCCGTTCGCCGCGCCACCCGCCACGGCGAACGCCCGGTGGATCACGCCTCCATCAATTCCAGCGCGTTGCCGTCCGGATCCCGGACGAACAGGGCCCGGCGCCCGGACCGGCTGAGGCTGTAGGGCACCGCCGCCGCATCCAGCCGGGCCTTGAGCGCTCCCCAGTCCGACACGCCCAGGGCCGTGTGCCGGTCCCGGCCGCCATGCTCGGGACGGCCCGCCACCGGGTCCGGATTGGGAAGATTGATGAGATGGATCTGGCCCCGGCCCAGGTCGTACCAGACGCCGTCGAAGCTCATGGCCGGCCGCGCGGGACTGGGAACGAGGCCCAGGACGCCCTCGTAGAAGGCGCGGGCGCGGGCCAGGTCGGCGACCAGGAGGGAGGCGTGCAGGAGGGAGAATCGCTCAGCCATGCCTGCCCAGGCGCATGGAAAACAGGGTGGCCGCCACGATCATGGCGCCGCCGATCCACTCCCGGGCATCCATGATCTCGCCGGCCAGCCAGCGGCTGGAAAGGGCGGCCACCACCAGCTCGGACAGCAGGATGACCACGGCGCGATTGGCGGGGACGTGGGCGAGGCCGTATTGCACGGTGAAGGTGGCCAGCATCAGGGCCAGGGTGATGCCCGCCACCAGGAGCCAGGTCGGCGCCGCCACGGCGACGACGGTGTCGAGGGCGCCGGGCTCGGCGGAGGCGAAGACCGCCGCGATGCCGGCGACGCCGAAAAACACCCAGAGGGAACGGGTCTCGATGGGAATCTCCCGCGTCTTGCGGGTGAGGACGTTGGACAGGGCGAAACCGATGCCGGAGGACAGGCCGAGCCATTCCGCGTTGCTGGCCGGCAAGGGCGGGCCGCCGCCCCGGTAGAGCATGACCATGGCGCCCGCCAGGGACAGGCCGATCACCACCAGGCCGGCGCCGCCGGCCCGCTCGCCCAGGATCAGGCGGGCGAATACCACGGTCCACAAGGGCGCCAGATAGAACAGCAGCATGACCCGCATGACCTCGCCATGGATCACCGCCAGCACGTAGGAAAGGTTGGTCCAGCCGGAGGTCAGGGCCACGGCCAGCAGCCAGCCCAGCTGACCGCGGCCCGGCCAGGCCCGGCCCCAGGCCAGGAACAGGAGGGGAACGATGCCGATGGCGTAGGTCAGCAGGGACGCGACGCTGCCCGACAGGCCCGCCGTTTCCAGGAGGCGGAAGGGATACCAGACCAGGCCCCAGGTGGTGGCGGCCACCATCAGGCTCAGCGGGGCAAAGGCGGGGGCGAGGGTGGCGCGCCTCGACAAAGCCGTTGAATGGGGGCTCGGCATATAATCCGTGTCTTTCGTTTATCCGCACATCGCGCTGTGAACCCGCGCCTCAACCAACTCCAGTCCTACCCGTTCCAGAAACTGCGCGAACTGTTCGCCGGGGTGGTTCCCAACCCGGCGCTTTCCGCCATCAATCTTTCCATCGGCGAGCCCAAGCATGCAACGCCGGCCTTCATCAAGGAAGCCCTGACCGCGAATCTCCAGGGCCTGGCCAATTATCCCGTCACCCAGGGCTCCGACGACCTGCGCCGTTCCATCGCCGACTGGTGCCGCATGCGCTACGGCGTGGACCTGGATCCGGCCAGCCAGATCCTGCCGGTGAACGGCAGCCGGGAAGCCCTGTTCGCCTTCGCCCAGGCCATCATCGACCCCACCCGGCACGTGAAGCGGGTGGTATCGCCCAATCCCTTCTACCAGATATACGAAGGCGCCGCCCTGCTGGCCGGGGCCAAACCCTACTTCCTCAACACCCTGCCGGAAAACGGTTTTCGCATGGAGTTCGCTTGCGTGCCGGAAGACCTGTGGGCGGACACCCATCTGATCTACGTCTGCTCCCCCGGCAATCCCACCGGCAAGGTGATGGAACTGGACGACTGGCGCGAGGTGTTCGACCTGGCCGACCGGCATGGCTTCGTCATCGCCGCCGACGAATGCTATTCGGAGATCTACTTCGACGAGGAGCATCCGCCCCTGGGCGCACTGACCGCCGCCAGGCAGCTCGGGCGCGGACAGGAACGGCTGGTGGTGTTCAACAGCCTGTCCAAACGTTCCAACGTGCCCGGCCTGCGTTCCGGCTTCGTGGCCGGCGACGCGGAGCTGATCCGCCAGTTCCTGCTCTACCGCACCTATCACGGTTCCGCCATGAACCCGGCGGTCCAGGCCGCTTCCGCCGCCGCCTGGCGCGACGAGGACCATGTGCGGGAAAACCGGCGCCAGTACCGGGAGAAATTCGCCGCCGTCATGCCCCCGCTCAAGGACGTGCTGGCCTTCGATGCCCCGGATGCCGCCTTTTACCTCTGGGCGAAAACACCGGGCGACGATGCCGAATTCGCCCGCGAGCTCTACAGGACGCAACACGTCACCGTCCTGCCCGGCAGCTTCCTCGCCCGGGAAGCGAAAGGCGTGAATCCCGGCCGGGGCTTCATCCGCATCGCCCTGGTGGATGGTCTGGAAGCCTGCGTGGAGGCCGCGGGGCGAATCGCCGAGTTCGCGGTTTCGGTTCGGTGAAACCGGAGGCCAACCACCTCGCCACTCCCCCCTTTGCAAAAGAGGGGCTGGTGGGGATTTCCGCCCTTCCCGCCTTTCCCGCTCTTCTCCCAAGCCAAGCCGCTGAAAATCCCCCCCTGCCCCCCTTTACAAAGGGGGGAACACCCTGGTCAATATTGATGTTTGTTATTAATTCCAACCATTAACCCATTGAAGGAAAAGCCATGCACGAACTCCAGCCTATCATCGAAGAAGCCTTCGAACGCCGCGCCGACATCACTCCCCGCAACGTGGAGCCCAAGGTCAAGGATGCCGTCATGGCCGTCATCGACCTGCTGGATATGGGCCAGTTGCGCGTCGCGGAGCGCACCGATGGGCAGAACTGGATCACCCACCAGTGGATCAAGAAGGCCGTGTTGCTGTCCTTCCGCATGGAGGACAACTTCTTCATCAAGGGCGGCTTCACCAACTACTACGACAAGGTGCCCTCCAAGTTCGCCGACTACAACAGCCGCGACTTCCGCGAGGGCGGCTTCCGCGTGGTGCCTCCCGCCGCCGCGCGCAAGGGCTCCTACATCGCCCGCAACGTGGTGCTGATGCCCTCCTACGTGAACATCGGCGCCTATGTGGATGAGGGCACCATGGTGGATACCTGGGCCACGGTCGGTTCCTGCGCCCAGATCGGCAAGAACGTGCACCTGTCCGGCGGCGTCGGCATCGGCGGCGTGCTGGAGCCGGTCCAGGCCGGCCCCACCATCATCGGCGACAACTGCTTCGTCGGCGCCCGTTCCGAAGTGGTGGAAGGCGTGGTGGTGGAAGACAACTGCGTCATCTCCATGGGCGTCTACATCGGCCAGTCCACCAAGATCTACGACCGGGAGACCGGCGAGGTCTTCTACGGCCGCGTGCCCGCCGGCTCCGTGGTGGTGAGCGGCAACCTGCCCTCCGCCGACGGCAAGTACAGCCTGTATTGCGCCGTGATCGTCAAGAAGGTGGATGCCAAGACCCTGTCCAAGGTGGGCATCAACGAGTTGCTGCGCGGCATTTAAGTCCGGCGGAGACTGGCCGTTAAGGCAAGGCGGAAGGTTCGCGGCGCGTCATCCCGGACCTTCTCCATCCCCCCCACCCAGCCTGAAAAGATCATGGCCAACCTGACCACGGCGGAAGCCGAAAAGATCATCGCCAGCGTGGCGATCCCGCCCCGCCCCGCCATCGTCAACGCGGTACTGGAAGAACGCGCCAAGGCCGAACCCAACCTGCGCCGCATCGCCCAACTGGTTTCCACCGACGTGGGCCTGGCCGCCGCCGTGCTGAAGACCATCAACTCCCCGTTCTTCGGCTTGCGCCGGCAGGTGAGTTCCATCGACCACGCCGTCTCCATGCTGGGCATGAAGAACATCGGCGCCCTGGTCATGAGCCTGTCCCTGCGCAACGCGGTGCCCACCCAGGGCCTGGACAGATTCTGGGACGAGGCCGCCCGCACCGCCCTGGTATCCGCCTACCTGGCCCAGACCCTGGGGTGCGTGCCCAAGGAGGATGCCCATCTCTTCGGCCTGTTTCGCGATGCCGGCATCCCCCTGCTGATGCGGCGTTTCAGCGACTATCGGGACACACTCAAGCTCGCCAATTCGGAACTGACGGCCAGCTTCACCGAAATCGAGGACGGACGGCACGGCACCAACCACGCCGTGGTGGGCGGCCTGCTGGCCAAGGGCTGGCAACTGCCCGACCACATCCGGGAAGCCATCGGCCAGCATCACGATGCCGGCATCTATCACTCCAACCTGGGGTCCGAGGCCATCAACCTGGTGGCCGTGGGGCAACTGGCGGAATACATCGAAAGCTTCTACTCGCGCCTGTCCGGCAATGTGGAATGGGAAAAGCATGGCCCGAGCGTGCTCGCCCATCTCATGCTCGACCAGGATCAGCTGGAGGAATTGTCCAAAGACGCCAAGGAGATGCTCGAGGAGTCGGGGCTCTAGGGGGTCTCTGAGGGAGCTCTGAGCGCCACGTCAGGTAGGTCATGGCCTGGGAATTCTGGATCGACCGGGGCGGCACCTTCACCGACATCGTCGCGCGGGCACCCGACGGGCGACTGATCCAGAACAAGCTGCTGTCGGAGAACCCTGGCGCCTACCAAGACGCGGCCATCGCCGGCATCCGCTCCGTCCTCGGCCTGGAACCCGGCGAAGCCATCCCCCCCGGCGCCATCGCCGCCGTGAAGATGGGTACCACGGTGGGCACCAATGCCCTGCTCACCCACGGCGGCGAACCCACCCTGCTGGTCATCACCGAGGGCTTCGCCGATGTCCTGGAGATCGGCGACCAGGCCCGTCCCGACATCTTCGCCCTGGACATCCGCAAGCCGGCGCCGCTCCACGCCCGGGTGGTGGAGGCCCGGGAGCGGGTGTGCGCCGATGGCGCCGTGCTCCGGACCCTGGACGCTGAGCGTCTGCGCGCGAGCCTGGCGCAAGCCCGGGCGGAAGGTCTGAAAGCCTGCGCCATCGCCTTCCTGCATGCCTGGAAGAATCCGGCCCACGAACTGGCGGCGGCGGAGATCGCGCGGGAGGCGGGCTTCACCCAGGTCAGCCTGTCCCACCAGGCCAGCCCCCTGATCAAGTTCGTTCCCCGGGCGGAGACAGCGGTGCTGGACGCCACCCTGTCGCCGCCGGTGCGCCGCTACGTGACCCAGGTGGCGGAGGCCCTGCCCGCCGGCACCCGGCTGGAATTCATGCAATCCCATGGCGGCCTCACCGACGCCGAAGACTTCAGGGGCAAGGACAGCGTGCTGTCCGGGCCGGCCGGCGGCCTCATGGGCATGGCCAAGGCGGGCCGGGCCGCCGGCTTCCACAAGCTCATCGGCTTCGACATGGGCGGCACGTCCACCGACGCATCCCTTTATGCCGGCGAATTCGAGCGCGCGCTGGATACCCGCATCGCCGGCCACCGCATCCGGGTGCCCATGCTGGGCGTGCACACCGTGGCGGCCGGTGGCGGGTCCGTGCTCCGTTTCGACGGCCAGCGCCTGCTGGCCGGCCCGGAATCCGCCGGCAGCCTGCCGGGACCGGCCTGCTATCGACGTGGCGGCCCCCTCGCGGTCACCGACGCCAACCTGCTGCTGGGGCGCATTCAGGCGGACTGTTTCCCGGCGGTGTTCGGGCCTGACGGCGACCAATCCCTGGACCTGGACGCGGCGCGGGCGGGTTTCCAGGCCATGACGGCGCGGGTCAACGAAACCCTGGGCCTGGACTACACCCCGGAGCGCCTGGCGGCGGGCTTTCTGGACGTCGCCGTGGAGCACATGGCCGACGCCATCCGCCACATCACCCTGGCCCGGGGCGTGAACCCGGTGGAGTTCACCCTGGTAAGTTTCGGCGGCGCCGGCGGCCAGCACGCCTGCGCCGTGGCCGGACGGCTGGGTATCGGCAGGGTGCTGATCTCGCCGTTCGCGTCCGTCCTGTCTGCCTACGGGATCGGGCTGGCGGAGCGGCGGACACTCAGGCAAGTGGCGGTGGAGCAGGTACTCCCCTCCCCCTCCGGGGGAGGGGCGGGGGGTGAAGGAGCAAGTTCAAAAAATATCGTTTCCATATGGCAAAGGGAGTTCCCTCCCCCTCCGGGGCAGGGAGAAACCCGCGCCCTTTTGCGCTACCAGGGTTCCGACACGCTCCTGGCCATCCCCCTGGCCGATCTGGCGACCATGACGAACGCCTTCCACGAGCAGCACCGCCTGCGTTTCGGCTTCGCCGATCCCGGCCGCGCCCTGGTCTGCGCCGCCCTGGAGACGGAGACCGTCGAGGGCGGCGGCGAACCCCGGGGGCTGGCGGGCCTGCCCGCCACGCCGGCCACCGCTTTCGCCCGGCGCGAGGTGTTCCTCGCCGGGCAATGGCTCGAAACACCCCTGTACCGTCGCGAGGCGATGGCTCCCGGCCAGCGCCTGCGGGGCCCGGCCCTGATCGTGGAAGCCGGTTCCACCCTGGTGCTGGAACCCGGCTGGGAACTGGAAATGACGGCGCGCGGCGACCTGCTCCTGAGCGCCGGTCGGATCGCCCACCGCCGCCCCGACGCTTCCCGGCCCGACCCCGCCTGGCTCAGCCTGTTCAACCGCCGCTTCATGAGCATCGCCGAGGACATGGGCCGCGCCCTGCGGAACACCGCCCGCTCGGTCAACATCCGCGAGCGCCTGGACTTCTCCTGCGCCCTGTTCGACGCCCGGGGCGACCTCATCGCCAACGCCCCCCATATCCCGGTGCACCTGGGCAGCATGGGGGATTCGGTGCGCGCCATCCTGCGCGCGTTTCCCCCCTCCTCGGCGGACCGGGGAGAAGGCTCGCCTGGCGCCACGGGGTCCATGCGCCCCGACGGCGCCTACCTGATCAACTCGCCCTATGCCGGCGGCACCCACCTGCCCGACATCACCGTGGTCTCCCCCATCTTCGATCCCGAGGGGCGGACCTTGCGCTATTTCGTCGCCTCCCGGGCCCACCATGCCGACGTGGGCGGCATCAGCCCCGGTTCCATGCCCGCCCGCAGCCGGCATATCGACGAGGAGGGCTGTCGTTCCGACGGCATGCCGATCATGGGGGATGGCCGCTTCCTGGAAGCGGAGGTCCGCGCCTGGCTGGCCGCCAACCCCCATCCGGCCCGCAACCCGGACCAGAACATCGCCGATCTGCAAGCCCAGCTCGCGGCCAATGCCCTGGGCCGGCGCCTGCTGCGGCAACTGGAGGAAGAGACCGGAGCGCCGGCGGTGCTGGCTTATATGGGCTTCGTGCAGGACAACGCGGAAACCGCCGTGAAGCGTTTGCTGGCGGGGCTGCGCGACGGATCGTTCGAACTGGCCCTGGACGAGGGTTCCAGCATCCGGGTCGCGGTGCGCATCGATCACGGCGCCGGCCGCGCCGTCATCGACTTCGCCGGCACCAGTCCCCAGCAGGGAGGCAATCTCAACGCCCCCGCCAGCATCGCCCATTCCGCCGTGCTCTATGTCTTTCGCACGCTGATCGGCAGCGGTTCCCCCGCTGCCCCCCTCACCCCCAACCCCTCTCCCGCGGGCGGGGGAGGGAGCGTCGAGGGTCGCAAAGCGACGACTACCCGATGGAGGACATCCCCCTCAACGCCGGCGTGCTGCGTCCCCTGGATATCCGCCTGCCGGCCGGCTGCCTGCTGAATCCGGCCTATCCCGCCGCCGTGGTGGCCGGCAACGTGGAAACCTCCCAGAACATCGTCGACGCTCTCTATGGCGCCCTGGGCAAGTTGGCCGCCAGCCAGGGCACCATGAACAACTTCAGCTTCGGCGATCACCGCCACCAGTATTACGAGACGGTGTGCGGCGGCACCGGGGCCGGACCCGGCTTCGCCGGCGCCTCGGCGGTGCACTGCCACATGACCAACTCGCGCCTGACCGACGTGGAAGTCCTGGAAGCGAATTTCCCCGTGCGGGTGGAGCGCTTCGCCATCCGGCGCGGTTCCGGCGGCCAGGGCAGGCATGGAGGCGGCGACGGGGTCGTGCGCCGCATCCTTTTTCTCGCCCCCATGGATGGCAACCTGCTGGCCTTGCGCCGGCGCGTTCCCGCCTTCGGCCTGGAAGGCGGCGGCCCCGGCCTGCCGGGCCGGCAGGCCATCGAGCGGACCGACGGAAGCACGGAACCGCTGCCGGGAATCGCCGAGTTCCGTCTGGACACGGGCGATATCTTCGTCCTCGAAACGCCGGGGGGCGGCGGATTCGGCCCACCGCGACCCGGAGACAAGCAGTCTCCGACCGGCTGATGTCCGCTGGCGAACTGGGCTACAGTTGAACCCTCCCTGGACCCACCCACACACACCTCCCGCCTTGATCCTGCCTCCACCGCCCCAGGCGCTTCCCCTCCTGCTCCACGCCATCGAACTGCTGGGGGTGGCGGTGTTCGCCATCAGCGGGGCGCTGGCGGCCGGGCGCCGTAGCCTGGACCTGATCGGGGTGGTGGTGATCGCCACGGTCACGGCGGTGGGCGGCGGTACCCTGCGGGACTTGCTTCTGGACCGGACGGTGTTCTGGATTTCCGACCCGGCTTATCTCTATGTCTGCCTGATCGCCGCCCTGCTGACCATCATTTACGCCCGTTATCGCCATCCGCCCGACCGCCTGATCCTCTATGCGGATGCCCTGGGTCTGGCCCTGTTCTCCATCAGCGGCGCCCAGATCGCCCAGAACCTGGGGCACGGCGGCATCGTGGTGGTCATCATGGGCACCGCCACTGGCGTGGCGGGCGGACTGCTGCGGGATGTGTTGTGCGCCGAGATTCCCCTCATCCTGCGCCGGGGCCGCATGTACGCCTCCGCCGCCATCGCCGGGGTGACGATTTACCTGCTGCTGGAAACCCTGCTCGACCGCACCCTGGCAGCCATGCTGGGCATGGCGACCATCGCCGGCCTGCGCCTGGCGGCCATCGCCTGGGATCTCACCCTGCCCGTGTTCAGCCTGCCGAAAACGGACCATGACGAGAGTTGAGCCCGGCTTCAGGCGGCTCCCATTCCATCGTAAGATGCCGCGTCGCCCAATACCGCCCGGTACCATGCTCCGCCGCCCGCACACCCTCTTCCTCGCCTGCCTTCTCCTCCCGCTGCTGGCCGCCGCGCCCGCCGCCGCCTTCGAAGTCGCGGAATTCAAGAGCGGCATGGCCCAGAACGAGGTGAAGACCCTGCTCATCGCCAACTGGAACTTCGACCGCATCGTGGAGCCTTCCGACGATGTGATCCTGGCCTACGACAACGATCCCAGCATCGCCCGCCGCTATCAGTTCCGCTTCTGCAAGGGCAAGCTGGTGGGCTTCGAGCAGGACGTGCGGCCCTCCCTCAAGTCCCTGATCATCACCGTGAACAACAACAACACCCAGTACGGCCAGCCCAGCCGGGTCTATTCCAACACCCACGTGGTCAGCAACGGCGAGAAGGCGGTGTTCGCCCTGTTCTGGAAAAGCGGCCTGGAACACATCGGCGTGAAATACATCGTGCTGCCCAGCAACGAGCAGATGAGCCTGTCCTTCGACGTGAACAACCTCTGCTACAACACGCCGAGGATGTGAGGGCGAGGGCGGGCCGGATCGAAAGATTTCCTGACCGGCAGGCCTCCCCACCCCGCCCCTCCCCGCCCGCGGGGAGGGTGCAAACCCCACCCCAGCATGCCGGGGAGCGCCATAGGGCGGATTAGCCGAAGGCGTAATCCGCCTTCCCAAACCGATCACAGTTCCAGCAGCAGCCTCGCCGGGTCCTCCAGCGCGTCCTTCACCGCCCGCAGGAAGCTGACCGCCTCGCGCCCATCGACGATACGGTGGTCGTAGCTCAAAGCCACGTACATCATGGGCCGGATTACCACCTGGCCGTTCTCGGCGATGGGCCGTTCCTGGATCTTGTGCAGGCCCAGGACGCCGGACTGGGGCGGGTTGAGGATGGGGGTGGAGAGCAGGGAGCCGAACACGCCGCCGTTGGAGATGGTGAAGGTGCCACCTTCCATTTCCTCCAGGGTCAGTTCCAGGCTGTTGGCGCGCCGGCCGAAATCGGCGATCTGCTTTTCGATTTCCGAAAAGGACAGGCGATCGGCGTTGCGCAGGATGGGCACCACCAGGCCCCGCTCGGAACTGACCGCCACGCCGATGTCGTAGTAGTCGTGGTAGACCAGGTCGCGCCCCTCGATGCTGGCGTTGACCAGGGGGAAGACTTTCAGGGCCTGGCAGGTCGCCTTGGTGAAGAAGGACATGAAGCCCAGCTTGACCCCGTGTTCCTTCTGGAAACGATCCTGGTAGCGGGTGCGCAGTTCCATGACCGGCTGCATGTTGATCTCGTTGAACGTGGTCAGCATGGCGGCGGTGTTCTGGGCCTCCTTCAGGCGCTCGGCGATGCGCTGGCGCAGGCGGGTCATGGTGACCCTGCGTTCGACGCGTTCGAAGGGTTTGTCGCAGGGCGGACAAACGACCGGCCTGGCCGGGGCTGGCGCCGGCTCCGTCCTGGGCGGCGGCGGGGGAGCCGATTCAGTCCTGGCGGCCGGCCGCGACTCCTGAACCGCGACCGGCGCGGGGCCGGGTTCGGGTGTGGGTGTGGGTGTGGGTGTGGGTTCCACGGGCTTCACCACCGCCTGGGCCGGCTCGGCCTTCTTCGCCGGAGCGGCGGGCGCTGGCTGGCTCACCACCGCGCCCGCTTCCGCATCGATGACCGCCAGCACATCGCCGGCTTTCACCTCGCTGCCGGCGGGCATGAGAATTTCCTTCAAGATCCCGGAAGCGGGGGCGGAGACTTCCAGAATGACCTTGTCGGTTTCCAGATCGGTAAGCGGCTCATCGCGCCGTACCGTGTCGCCCACCTGTTTGCGCCATTCCAGCAGGGAGCCGCTCTGGACGGACTCGGACAGCTCGGGGGCTTTCACTTCGATCAGCATGGCGGCTCCGTCTTGTGCAACGCAATATCGGCATTATAGGCACCCGGAAAAAACCTGAACAAGCCAGTCGGGTTAGACAAACCGGCCAATTTGCCTCCAAGTTGATTTGAGTCAGGGAAGCGAGCCATTCCCACAGACTCGGCCTACTGCCCGAAGAACTCCAGGGGATTGTGGCTCCAGCCGCCGCTTCGCGGCTTGACCCGTCTCCGGGTCAGCCTCCGCCCCAAGGAGAAGGAATTCTTCGGCTACTGCCCGAAGAACTCCTTCACCTTGTCCATGAACCCCTTGGCGCGGGGGTTGTGCTTGCCTTCGTGGCCGGAACAGCAGGTATCGAACTCCCGTAGCAGTTCCTTCTGGCGTTCGGTGAGATTGACCGGGGTTTCCACCACCACGTGGGCGTGCAGGTCGCCCGGGTGGTTGCTGCGCACGCCCTTGATGCCCTTGCCGCGCAGGCGGAAAACCTTGCCGGACTGGGTTTCGGCGGGGATCTTGATGGTGGCGTGGCCGTCCAGGGTGGGGATGTCGATTTCTCCTCCCAGGGCCGCCGTGGCGAAGGAGATGGGCAGTTCGCAGTGCAGATCGTCGTGGTCCCGCTGGAAGACCTGGTGGGCCTTGAGATGGATCTGGACGTAGAGGTCGCCGGGCGGCCCGCCGTTGATGCCGGATTCGCCCTCGCCGGACAGGCGGATGCGGTCGCCGTCGTCCACGCCGGAGGGAATGCGCACCGACAGGGTCTTGTGCTTCTTGATGCGCCCTTCCCCATGGCAATGGGTACAGGGGTCGGCGATGACCCGGCCGCTGCCGTGGCAGCGCGGACAGGCCTGCTGGATGGAAAAGAAGCCCTGCTGCATGCGTACCTGGCCATGGCCGCCGCAGGTCGGGCAGGTCACCGGCTCGGTGCCGGGCTTGGCGCCGGAGCCATGGCAGTGTTCGCATTCAGTTAGGACGGGGACCCGAATCTTGGTCTCGGTACCCCGGGCTGCCTCCTCCAGGCTGATTTCCAGGTTGTAGCGCAGGTCGGCGCCGCGATAGACATGGGAGCGGCGACCACCGCCACCGCCGCCGAACACGTCGCCGAAGATGTCCGAGAAGGCATCGGCGAAGTCGCGGAAATTTCCCGACCCGGCGCCGGCGCCCATGGAGGGGTCCACCCCGGCGTGGCCATACTGGTCGTAGGCTGATCGCTTGCCGGCATCGGACAGGATGTCGTAGGCCTCCTTGGCCTCCTTGAATTTCTCCTCGGAAGATTTGTCACCCTGATTCCGGTCCGGGTGATGCTTCATGGCCAGTTTCTTGAAGGCCTTCTTGATTTCGTCGTCGGAGGCGGTTTTCGCCACGCCCAAAATTTCGTAGTAATCCCGCTTGGCCATGCCTGTTTCCGTGTTCTCAAACTCACTGGATTCCGGCCTGCCCCCTGCGGGGATAAACGCCGGAATGACGGTAAAGCGCAAAGGCCGGGTTAAGGGGCCATGCCCCTTGAACCCGGCCAGTTATTACGGCACGGGCAAGCCCCGTGTCCGGAATAAGCTTACTTGTCCTTCACTTCCTCGAACTCGGCGTCGACCACGTCGTCGTCCTTCTTGCCGGCGCCGGGGCCGGCTTCAGCGCCACCGGCTTGGCCACCGCTCGCGGCTTGTTCCTTGGCATACATCTGCTCGGCCAGTTTGTGGCTGGCTTCGGCCAGGACCTGGGTCTTGGCTTCGATGTCGGCCTTGTCGCCGGCCTTGATGGCGGCTTCGGCATCGGTGATGGCGGCTTCGATCCTGGTCTTCTCGTCGGCCGTGACCTTGTCGCCATAATCCTTCAGCGCCTTCTTCACCGAGTGGACCATGCTGTCGGCCTGGTTGCGGGCGGTGGCCAGCTCGAAGGCCTTGTGGTCCTCGGCGGCGTTGGCTTCGGCGTCCTGCACCATCTTCTTGATCTCGTCCTCGCTCAGGCCCGAGTTGGCCTTGATGGTGATCTTGGCTTCCTTGCCGGTACCCTTGTCTTTCGCCGATACGTGCAGGATGCCGTTGGCGTCGATGTCGAAGGTGACCTCGATCTGGGGCAGGCCGCGCGGCGCGGGCGGGATGTCGGCGAGGTTGAACTGGCCCAGGCTCTTGTTGCCGGAGGCCATTTCCCGCTCGCCCTGCAGCACGTGGATGGTCACGGCGGTCTGGTTGTCGTCGGCGGTGGAGAACACCTGATTGGCGCGGGTGGGGATGGTGGTGTTCTTGGGGATGAGCTTGGTCATCACGCTGCCCAGGGTCTCGATGCCCAGGGACAGGGGGGTGACGTCCAGCAGCAGCACGTCCTTCACCTCGCCCTGCAGCACGCCGCCCTGGATGGCGGCGCCGACGGCGACGGCCTCGTCCGGGTTCACGTCCTTGCGCGGTTCCTTGCCGAAGAATTCCTTCACCAGTTCCTGCACCTTGGGCATGCGGGTCATGCCGCCCACCAGGATGACGTCGCCGATGTCGGAGACCTTCACGCCGGCGTCCTTGATGGCGATCTTGCAGGGCTCGATGGTGCGCTGGATCAGGTCTTCCACCAGGGACTCGAACTTGGCGCGGGTGATCTTCATGACCAGGTGCTTGGGCCCGGAGGCGTCCGCCGTGATGTAGGGCAGGTTGATCTCGGTCTGGCTGGCGGAGGACAGCTCGATCTTGGCCTTCTCGGCGGCTTCCTTCAGGCGTTGCAGGGCCAGCACGTCGGCCTTCAGGTTGACGCCCTGCTCCTTCTTGAACTCGTCGATGATGTAGTCGATCAGGCGCTGATCGAAGTCCTCGCCGCCCAGGAAGGTGTCGCCGTTGGTGGACAGCACCTCGAACTGGTGCTCGCCGTCGATCTCGGCGATCTCGATGATGGAGATGTCGAAGGTGCCGCCGCCCAGGTCATACACGGCGATCTTGCGGTCGCCCTCCTGCTTGTCCATGCCGAAGGCCAGGGCCGCCGCGGTGGGCTCGTTGATGATGCGCTTCACTTCCAGGCCGGCGATGCGGCCGGCGTCCTTGGTGGCCTGGCGCTGGCTGTCGTTGAAGTAGGCGGGCACGGTGATGACGGCCTCGGTGACTTCCTCGCCCAGGTAGTCCTCGGCGGTCTTTTTCATCTTGCGCAGTACTTCGGCGGAGATCTGGGGCGGAGCCTTCTTCTCGCCGCGCACTTCCACCCAGGCGTCGCCGTTCTCGGCCTGCAGGATCTTGTAGGGCATCAGGTCGATGTCCTTCTGCACTTCCTTTTCCTGGAAGCGGCGGCCAATCAGGCGCTTGATGGCGTACAGGGTGTTCTTGGGGTTGGTGACCGACTGGCGCTTGGCCGGGGCGCCGCACAGGATCTCGCCGTCTTCCGCGTAGGCGACGATGGACGGGGTGGTGCGGGTACCTTCCGCGTTTTCGATGACCTTGGTCTTGCCGCCTTCCATGATGGCAACGCAGGAGTTGGTGGTGCCCAGGTCGATGCCGATGATCTTGCCCATTGTTGTATTCCTCAAAAAGATTGACTTGTCAGCGATATGGGATTGTTGGGTCCCATTTCAAGGGGTGGGAGTAAAGGGGGAAGGGTGAAGGGGGAAGGGTGAAAAGCGTGGATGTATTTACCCTTCCCCCTTGAGCGCCAAAGGCGCGGACCCTTCACCCTTTACCCCCTCCACCCTTTACTCATTTGGGTTTCACCACCATGACCAGGGCCGGGCGCATGACCCGCTCGTTCAGCAGGTAGCCCTTTTGCAGCACCGTCGCCACGGTATTGGGCTCACCCTCGCCGTCCACCATGCTGATCGCCTGGTGATAATTGGGATCGAACTTCTGTCCCAAGGGATTGATTTCACTGATTCCGTTTTTCTCGAACACGCCGGACAACTGCTTCAGGGTCAGCTCCACGCCTTCCATGATCTTGTCCACGCTGGCCTTTTCGCCCGTGGCCATGGCGGCCTCCAAACTGTCCTTCACCGCCAGAAGTTCACCGGCGAATTTGTCCACGGCGAACTTGCGCGCCTTTCCACGTCGTCCACGGCGCGGCGGCGCACATTCTCGGTTTCCGCCTTGGCCCGCAGCCAGGCATCGTGGTGTTCCTGGGCGTTGAGTTCGGCCCGGCGCAGCATTTCTTCCATGCTGGGGGTGGAATCCGGGGTGGAGTCCTTACCGCCGCCTTTATCGGCGGGCATTTCCGTCTCGGCACCGCTTTGTTGAATCAATTGTTCCTCTGACACGACATATCCCTCCAAAAAACCGGGTTTGTTTTGGGGGTGATACGGCGGTTTTCAAGGGCGACGGCATCAGATTGTTGAATTGCGCCGGGCCAGCGCGTCCGCGATGCGATCCAGGGCTTCCAGGACAACGGCGCGTGGAGCGCCGATGTTGAGGCGCATGAATCCCCCGCCGCCCGCGCCGAATACGGTGCCGGGATTCATGCCCACCCGGGCTTCCCGAATGAAGAACTGGCGCAGAGCCGCGTCGTCCAGGCCGAGTTCGCGGCACAGGGCGCGGCAATCCAGCCAGATCAGATAGGTGCCTTCGGGACGGATAGGCTTGATGGCCGGCAGGTAGCGGTCAAGGAAAGCGATGACCTCGTCCCGGGTCCGGGCCAGGTAAGCCAGGAGCGCGTCCAGCCAGGGGCCGCCATGCCGGTAGGCGGCGGCAAACGCGGCGATGCTGAAGGGATTCGAGCCCCCGACATGCAGGAGATCGAAGGCCCGGCGCAGTCTGGCGCGATGCTCGGGGTTGGAGACGATGAGGGCGGACAGGCCCAGGCCGGGGATGTTGAAGGTCTTGCTGGGGGCCACGGCGGTGACGATGTCGCCAGGCTCGTCGGCCAGCCGGGCCAGGGGAAGGTGCTGGTGTTCCGGGTAGATCAGGTCGTGGTGGATCTCGTCGGAGAGCACCACCAGCCCGTGCCGCCTGGCGATGCGCAGCACTTCACCCAGTTCGCCGGCATCCCAGACCCGGCCCACCGGGTTATGGGGCGAGCAGAACATCAGCATGCGGGCATCCGGCTGGGCGGCGCATCGCTCCAGATGCTCGAAGTCGATGCGGTAGCGGCCGTTTTCCTCCCGCAGCGGGTTTTCGATCAGGCGCCGGCCCGGCGTGGTGACCGAGGAAAAGAACGGGAAATAGACCGGCGGCTGGACGATGATCCCCTCCCCCGCTTCGGCGAAGGCCAGGGCGGCGGCATGGAGGGAGGGCACCACGCCGGGGGCCATGAGGATCCAGTCCCGCTCGATTTCCCAGCCGTGGCGGATCTTCATCCAGGCCATCAGCGCGTCGTACACGCTGTCCGGGAACAGTGTGTAGCCGTAGACCGGATGGGCGGCCCGCTCGGCCAGCGCCCGGATCACTTCCTCCGGCGCGGCGAAATCCATGTCGGCCACCCACATGGGGAGCACGTCGTCGGTACCGAAATAGCCCTGGCGGCCGTCCCACTTCACCGAGTTGGTGCCGGCGCGGGGGATGATGCGGTCGAAGTCAAACCGCAAGATGTTTCCCCCCTTTCATAAAGGTTCAGTTCGCGTTAACAAGTGATGGGCGGAGTTGGTCAAAAAGTAGGGTTCCCCCCTTTGCAAAGGGGGGAGAGGGGGGATTTCTCCAAGGCTGGCGCGGACTGAAACCGCGTCCAATCCCCCTCGGTCCTCTTTATCCCCGTAAGGGGGCTTCAAAAAGGTGGAAGCCGCGCTGTCATGGCGTGGACTGGCAAGTCGAAGCATCACCCCAGCCTTTCCCAGATCGTCACTTCCGACAGCGTGTGCTGGAACTTGTGCCGGGTCTCGCGGATGACGAAGGGCACTTCCACGGGGCCTTGCGCCAGCCGGAAATGGCCGTACAGGTGGGCTTTCAGGCCATCCAGGGTGGTGACGTTCTCGCCGTCCCGCTTGAAGCCGCCGATCCATTCCTCCCGTGGCGTGTGTTCCGCCAGCCAGGTGTAGGGCGAGGCGATCAGCAGCAGGCCGCCCGGGTTCAGCCGTTGGTGCACGCCATCCAGGAATTTGGCCGGGCTGTAGAGGCGGTCGATGAGATTGGCGGCCAGGATCAGGTCGTAACCGCTGAATATCGGCTTGAGGTTGCAGGCGTCGCCCTGGAAGAAGGCCACCTTGCCGCGCGTGCCGTCCAGGCCCAGGTCGGCCAGGCGCCGTTCCCGGTAGGACACCAGTTCGCCCTCGTCCACCAGGGTGTAGCGCAGCACCCCCCGCTCGGCGAGTTGCGCGCCCAGGCCGATGAAGCGGGCGGAGAAGTCGATGCCGGTCACCTCGTCGAAAACCCGCGCCAGTTCGAAGCTGGCCCGGCCCGCGGCGCAGCCCAGGTCCAGGGCGCGGCGTTTCGGACGCTCGCCCATGGCCCGGATAGCCAGGTCGGCGAGGGCTTTGGAGAAGTTGGGCACGCCGAAATACGCGTCGCCGAAATGGAACTCGGCGTATTCCGATAACAGTTTGTCGGTCTCGTAGTGGGACGCGACCGGAATGGCGGGCGGCTCGGCCACCACGTAACGGAAGCCGGCATGCTGGAAGAAATGTCGCCGGAAGGCATAGCGGGAAGCCAGCCGGGTTTCGTTGCCGCAGGAGACCCAGGAGCCGCCCTTGATCAGGTTGTGGCGCTCGTCGAAGGTGGGCGTGGTGAAGTCGTCGTAGAGCGGGTGCACCCGGAAGCCGTCGAAGGGGTAGATGGGGGTCTCGGTCCATTGCCAGACGTTGCCAGTCACGTCGAACAGGGAACCCTGGGGAAATTTGTCCACCGGGCAGGGCGAGGCGAAATGGTCCAGGTGCAGGTTGGCGGGCGCGGGGGCTTCTTCCGGCACCTCACCCACGCCGGCGAATGCCGCCAGCCGATACCACTCGTCCTCGGTGGGCAATCTGACCGGTTGCCCGGTTTTCGCGCCCTTCCAGCGGCAGAAAGCCCGGGCCTCCAGGCAGTTCACCTCCACCGGCCAGTCCCAGGGCATGGCCACTTCCTCCAGCATCAGGCGAAGCTTCCACCGCTCGCCGTCCCGGCCCCAGAAGCTGGGATGGTCCGCCCGGGCGTAATCGCGCCAGGCCCTGCCCTCCTCGTCCCACCAGGCATCGGTGGCGTAACCGCCGTCGGCGACGAATTCCAGGAATTCGCCGTTGGAAACCAGATGGCGCGCCGCCTGGAAGGCCGGGACAGCGGCCTCGTGGCGGCCGTATTCGTTGTCCCAACCGTAGTAGGCGTCGTCGCGCTCCTTGCCCAGGCGAACCGCGCCCGCCGGGATCGGCACCAGTTCGTTGCCCGGCGCGGGACCGCTCAAGCGGCAGGGCGCCCAGTCCGGATGGGGGCGGACATATTTCAGGTCGTGCTGGCGGATCAGCACCGAGGAGGTTTCCCAGATGGATGCGCTCGTGTTCGATGCCCATCACGATGGGCCACCAGGCGTGCTCCCAGCCGATGGGCAAAGAATATTGAGCCCCCGGGTCGGCCCCAAGGCCCGACCTGCCCCCCGAGGGGGTCAAGTCATTCTTGGGACTGCCCTGCGAATGACTTGTGAGCGGCAGGTGTCGATCAATCCGCCCACCACCGCCCGCACCCGGTCCCGATAAGCGCGCACCTCGGCCACCGCCGGCCAGTCGTAATTCGTCTCCGACAGGTCGTCCCAGCTCATTTCGTCCACGCCCACGGCGAACATGGATTCGAAGCGCGGGTTGATCCGTTCACTCACCAGGCCGGCCAGCACCAGCTTGTTGATGAAGAAGGTGGCGGTGTGGCCCAGGTAGAAGATGAGCGGATGGCGCAGGGAGATCGGCTTGCGGAAATACGCCTCGTCACAGGTCAAGACCTCGAACAACCGCTCGTAGCGGTCGAAGGTGGCGTGGAAATAGGCGCGGATCTCCCGGCGCTTCGCTTCGGGGTCGTCTCCGGAAAGGCGGGGGGTGCGGGGGAACGGGGACACGGGCGGGAAACCGATTCATTGAAGGGAGTTGGAATGCTAACGCGGCGACCTATCCCGCGACAGCGAACAAGCACTTGTCCCTGTGCAGGAGTTCGCTCCCGCGGGGATCGGTTGCCGTGGACGCTTTACCATCGCCTCGCCCGGCGCCATCATCCACTACCATTCACACAGCCATTTCCCTCGGGAGCCGTCGTTGTCATCCGAAACCCTGGTCGAAATCAAGGACCTGCGCTACGCCTGCGGTGAGCACCACGTGCTCAAGGGACTCAACCTGGAACATCCGAGAGGGAAAGTCGTGGGCCTGCTGGGCTCCAGCGGCTGCGGCAAGACCACCCTGCTGCGCCTCATCGGCGGCCAGCTCCAGCCCGCCGGCGGTCATGTAAAAGTGGCCGGCCAGGTCGTCCACGAACTGAACAACAGCGATCTTTACCACCTGCGCCGCAAGATGGGCATGATGTTCCAGGCCGGCGGCCTGTTCAGCGATCTCTCGGTGTTCGACAACGTGGCCTATCCCATGCGCGAGCACACCGACCTGTCCGAGCCCATGATCCGCGACCTGGTGCTGATGAAACTAGACGCGGTGGGCCTGCGGCGCGCGCGGACTGATGACCGACGAACTGTCCGGCGGCATGTCGCGGCGGGTGGCCTGGCCCGGGCCATCGCCCTGGACCCCATGCTGATCATGTACGACGAGCCCTTCGCCGGCCTGGACCCCATCTCCCTGGACGTCATCGCCAACATCATCCGGCGCCTGAACGACGCCCTGGGCCTGACCTCGGTGGTGGTGACCTACGACATCGCCGAAGCCCTGAAGATCATCGATTACGCCTACTTCATCGACAACGGCGTCGTGGTGGCGGAGGGCCCGGTGGAGGAGATCCGGGACTCGCGACATCCCTTCGTGCACCAGTTCGTGCATGGCGAGGAGGACGGTCCGGTGCGCTTCCATTTCCCGGCGCGGGAATTGGCGCAGGATTTCGGGCTGGCTGCGGTCACCCGCTGAAGCATCCCCCCCTTTCGCAAAGGGGCCAGGGGGGATTCAGCGACATCCGCACTCCTAAAGGCGTCACCCCCCCTCACTCCCCCTTCATGAAAGGGGGAAGGCTCAATCCAGCGCGTACCCCGCGCCCATCTCCGGCACGTCCACGTTCCAGCCCAAGCCTTCCCGGATCAGATCGGCGAGCTAGCGCCGTTTCCGACTCGCCGTGGACCACGAAGGTCCGTCCCGGCGGCTTCCTGAAGCGGGAAAGCCAGTTCACCAGGGCATCCCGGTCGGCGTGGGCGGAAAGACCGCCCAGGGTGTAGAGGTCGGCCCGCACCGGTACCACTTCCCGGAAGATGCGCACCGTCTTGGCGCCGTCCACGATGCGCCGGCCCAGCGTGCCCTCCGCCTGGAAGCCGGCGATGATCACCGTGCATTCCGAGCGCGGCAGATTGAACTTGAGGTGATGCTTGATGCGCCCGGCATCGCACATGCCCGAGGCGGAGATGATCACCGCCCCCTGGCGGATCTTGTTGAGGGCCATGGAATCCTCCACGTTCTCGGTCACCCGCAGGTAGGGCGCTTCCGGGCTGGAGCGGAACCAGGCCAGCAATTCCCGGGATTCCTCGTCCGGCGAGGCTCGCCGTGGCTGGGGTGATCTCGGTGGCGCTGCCGGCCATGGGGGAATCCACGAAGATGGCCAGGTTGCGCGGCAGGCGGCCCTGGCGCACCAGATCCATGAGCAGGTAGAGCAGATCCTGGGTGCGGCCCACGGCGAAGGCGGGAATGATGACGTTGCCCTTCTTGCGCGTGAGCGTGTCGTTCACGGCGTGGGCCAGTTCTTCCACCGTCTCCGGCAAGGTCTTGTGCAAGCGGTTGCCATAGGTGGATTCCACCAGCAGCACGTCCGCCGAATCGATGGGGGTGGGATCCTTGAGGATGGGCCGTCCCGGCATGCCAAGGTCACCGGAAAACACCAGTTTTCTGGTCTTGCTCCCCTCCTCCACCCAGACTTCCAGGATGGCGGAGCCCAGGATATGGCCCGCGTCGCGGAACTTGACCCGCACCCGGGGATGGGGCTGGATTTCCCGGTCGTACCCCGGCCGCTTCAGCCGCTTCAGCGTTTCCCGCGCCTGGGTCACGGTGTACAGGGGCGCCAGTTCGCTCCGGTGGCGCTTGCGGGTCTTGCGGCTGGCGTAGTTGGCCCACTCCGCCTCCTTCTCCTGGATGAAGGCGGAATCCGGCAGCAGCACGCCGAGGAGGTCCGCCGTGGCCCGGGTGCAATGGATCGGCCCGCGATATCCCAGGGCGCACAGTCGCGGCAGCAATCCGGAATGGTCGATGTGGGCATGGGTCAGCAGGACGAAATCGAGGTCTTCCGGATCGAAGCCGGGAAAGCGGCGGTTCAGCTCCTCCGCCGCCCGCCCACCCTGGAACATGCCGCAATCGACGATGAAACGGAGCGAGTCCGATTCGACCAGGAAGCAGGAGCCGGTGACCTGGCGGGAAGCGCCGTGGAAGGTGAGTTTCATGATGGCTTCAGGGTAGGCCATGCAGATCATGAAGGACACCCGTATCTAAAAAACGCCGCGTATCCCGGTTGTGATGCTCCAAACCCAGGCACTTCCGCTGTCGAGGCTGCTGGTTGCGCCCATCCCCGCGCTCCACACGGTGCGAGGGGCAAGGCGATGATCGAAATCCAGCGTGAACCCGACGCGGTTGCTGGCGTCCTGCTTGCCTCCCAAGGTGAAGCCCGAGCCCGAGATCTCGATCGAGTCTTCTCCGAAAACATGGATCGCGGTGGCCGCCAGGTGGAGTTCCGTTTCGGCGGACAGCGCCAGCCGGCTTGCCGCGCCCATGCGCAAATCCCTGACTCTCCAGTGTTGGTCGGCAAACGATTCAGGCTGGCTGCCGCCGGTTTCGGTGTAGGCGTCCTGCTTCGTTTCCGACCAGGAATAGGCCACATAGGGGCTGATTGTCTGGTTGCCGATCATCGCTGCATCCCGCCAGTCCAGCCTCAGCCGTATCGCGGTGGAGCGCGCATCGGTCCGGCCAAGGGAGGTATCTACCAGGAGACCATTGGAGTAATTGCGCCGGTGGTCGGTTTCAAAGTCGCCATAGAGCCCCGTTGCGCTGGCTTCCAGGTTGTGGCCCATGGGGGTGGCCCATTCGGCGATCAGATAGTCTCCCGTCGAACTGCTCTTTCCACCCAGACTGCGATCCACCGCCGACTTCGTTCGGCCGATGCCAATACCAAGGCGCGCCGCGCCGATGTCCTTGCAGGCGCCGATCTCGGCCAGGTGGGTATGGGCGTCCCGGGCTTGGGCAAAATCCACGGTGCCCCAGGCGCAGCCTCCCCCGCTTTCATTCGCGCCCTTGAGTCCGAGCAGCGTGCGGTGGTGGGCGCCATTCAAAGCCAGATTGGGCGCGGCCAGGCCGGCATAGGCGGCGCCGATGCCGGATTCGTGGAGCGTGGTTTCGTAGGCATTCAATTGCCCGATGTAAAACACGCCATACACGTCCACGTTGCCGGTCGCGGCCAGCGCGGTCGATGACAGAAGCGAGATGCCGTACAGCATGCCCAGGCCGCGGGCCGCGCAACGTGTGAACGCGCATCGCTGGGCACGCTTCGCCCATTGCCCGCCAATGGCGATGGGATGCATTGAACTGGCGCGACCCGGCACACGGATAGGCGTGGTTTGCATGACATTCCCTGTATTGTTTAGACGTTGTTTGTCTGGCCTGGCCGGCAAGAGGCGGATTGTATGGAAAATCGGTCCGATTGCCATACTGCGCCCCTGTCGAGCACGTTTGGGAGACGGGTCAAATCTTGCGAGGCACTGGCGCAAGCCGGTATCCGGAAGCCATTGATCGAGGTGGACGGCAGAACCGTGAACCTCTCCCCCGGCATGGCGGTCACCGTCGAAATCAAGACCGGCAAGCGCCGGGTCGTCGAGTATTTCCTCGGCCCTGCAATACCGGGATGAGAGCCTGAAAGAAAGATGAACGGCCCGGCCGGGAACCCCGGGCGGGCCGTTGTGTAACGCCCTTGCTCCGGGCCTAGGCGCTCAACTGCGCTCGTCCAGCCACTTGCCGATGGCAGGCGGCACGGTCTTCTGGGCCTTGCCGCTGACGTAGATGCCGATGTGGCCGCCGGGGAAGGACAGTTCCGTGTAGTCCTTGGTGCCCAGCTTGCCGCGCATGGCGCGGGAGGCATCGGGGGAACCAGGTGGTCCTGCTCGGCAAACACATTGAGCACCGGCATGGAGACGTTCTTCAGGCTCACCGGCTCGCCGATCTCCAGGCCGCCCTTGAGCAGCTTGTTCTGCTGGTAGAAGTCCTTGATGAACTGGCGGAAGGCTTCGCCGGCCTGGTCGGGGGAGTCGAAGATCCACTTTTCCATGCGCAGGAAGTTCTTCAGGGCTTCCGGGTCGTCCAGGGTGTCCAGCAGGCCCAGGTACTTCTGGCCCATGAGCTGGTAGGGCTTCAGGTTGAGGAAGGTCCAGTTCAGCATCTCGCCGGGGACATTGCCCATGGTGTCCACCACCAGGTCGGCGTCCACCTGCTGAACCCAGTGGGACAGCATGTTGTCCGGGGTCTGGAAATCCACCGGCGTGACCATGGTGACCAGGTTCTTCACCTTCTCCGGGTGCAGCGATGAGTAGCACAACGAGAAGGTGCCGCCCTGGCAGATGCCGAGGATGTTGATCTTGTCGATGCGGTGTCGTTCGCAAATCACATCGACGCAGCGGTCCAGGTAGCCGTTGATGTAGTCGTCGAGGGTGAGATAGCGGTCGGCTCGATCCGGGTAGCCCCAGTCCACCAGGTAGACGTCCTGGCCCGCGTCCATCAGGGCCTTCACGGTGGAGCGGTTTTCCTGGATGTCGGTCATGTAGGGCCGGTTCACCAGGGCGTAGACGATGAGCAGGGGAACCTTGTTCTGGACCTTGTCGGCCGACGGGTTGAAGCGGAACAGGGTGAGCTTGTCTTCCTGGTAAACCACGGTCTTGGGCGTGACGCCGGTGGAAATCTCGCCGACTTCCATCAGGTTCTTCATGCCATGGGAAAGCTTCTGGCCGTAGGCCGTGAGTTCCTGCATGACGGCATCGGGGCGCATGTCGAAGGGCAGCATGGATATTCTCCTGGTTTGCTTGGCTTATTTGGCTTATTTGCTTGCGCGCGGCGGGAGCGCGCTTGGCGGTGGCGGGCTTGGCGGCGGGGCGCGCCTGGCGTCGAGGCGCTTCCTCCGGCTCGTCCTCGTCCTCGGCCTCGCCCTGCAGCAAGGTCTTGCGCAATGCTTCAAGTTGCGACTGCATCCCCTTGATTTCCTTATGCAACCTCAGGTTGTCGCGACGCAATTCCTGTTGCCGGCATTGCAGGGTGCTGATCTCGGCGTGGGTGGGCATGTGCATGGCTTCCAGGGTCTGGTCCACCATGCGGGCCATCTGCTGCTTGAGGGCCAGCAGGGTATTGACCAGGCGCCCGTACAGGGTCTGGTACTCCTGGGTCATGACGAAATCGGCATAGGCCGCTTCGCTCATTTCCACCCACTGGTCATACAGTTCCCGCAGGCTGGAGATGGGCTTGTCTTCCTTGGCGCGGGTCTGGAGCGATTGCTGGAAGCGCGTGGTGGTTTCCATGCCCAGCTTGCCGAAGGCCGTCTGGTAGGCCTGCATGGCGCTCATATAGTCCATCTGACGCTGGGCGAGGATCTGGTACTGCTCCTGGGATTCCCGGGAGTAGCCGACAGCCGGGATCGACAGGAACTTGTTGACCTGCTGGTGCACGGGATTGCCCCCTTCCGGATGGAAGGCCTGGGTAAAGTCGCCGGGCATGGGCATGACGTTGGCCGCCAGGCGGTTCCAGGTATCCATGGGCAGATCCCAGAAAGTGGTCAGGCCCTTGAACTGGTTGCCGCCGAACAGGGAATCCGGACGGAAGGCGGCGCCGGCCTGGGACCAGTCGCTCCACATCTTCTGCATGCCGTCGAGCCAGCCGTTGATGGCGTCCATGCCACCATCCTTGTTGCCCTGGGCGCCGCTCATGAAGCGCTCGGCCATGCTGTAGTAGCCCTTGCTGACATCCATCAGGCGGTCGAACACGTCGCGACCGGTCGGCGGCGCCATGGGAGAAACCGCCTGCCACCACTGGTTGAGGCCATCCGCCAGGGGGTTCTTGGGCGCCTCGGGCGCCTTCATGCCGCGCTGGGCCATGTCCGACCAGGCGTTCCAGTACTTCTGCTGGGACTCCAGCCAGTTGTCCATCCAGTTGTTCGAGTTGCCCACGGTCCTCTCCTTCATAGAGAAAAGTAATGTACAAGCGGATTTTTGTGCGACGCAGCAAATATTGTCAAGTGCACTGCACAAAAACCCCTATAGAATTTCAAATGGGGGAGGAAGCATTCCTCATTTGTCAGGAGACTTCCATATGTTTAACGATGTGGTCATTGTGGCCGCGGGTCGCACCGCTGTCGGATCCTTTGGCGGCGCGCTGGCCGGCATTCCCGCCAGTCAGCTGGGCGCCCATGTGATCAGGGCTTTGCTGGCGCGGGCCAATTTGCAACCTGGGCAGATCGACGAGGTCATCCTCGGCCAGGTCCTTCAAGCGGGCGTGGGCCAGAACCCGGCGCGCCAGGCCGCCCTGGCCGGCGGTTTGCCGGACACGGTCTCCGCGCTCACCATCAACAAGGTCTGCGGCAGCGGCCTGAAAGCCGTGCACCTGGCGGCCCAGGCCGTGGCGACCGGGGATTCCGGCATCGTCATCGCCGGCGGCCAGGAGAACATGAGCCTGTCGCCCCACGTGCTGCCCCGCTCCCGCGACGGCAAGCGCATGGGCAACTGGGAACTGGTGGACACCATGATCCAGGACGGTCTGTGGTGCGCCTTCAACGACTGCCACATGGGCATCACCGCCGAGAACATCGCCGCCAAGTACGAGTTCAGCCGCGCCGAGCAGGATCTGTTCGCGGCCACGTCCCAGCAGCGCACCGAGGCGGCCCAGAAGGCGGGTCATTTCGATCCGGAGATCGTTCCCATCGAGATTCCCCAGCGCAAGGGCGATCCGCTCGTCTTCGCCAAGGATGAATTCCCGCGCGCCGGCACCACGGCGGAGAGCCTGGCCAAGCTGAAGCCCGCCTTCAAGAAGGACGGCTCGGTCACCGCCGGCAACGCCTCCGGCATCAACGACGGCGCCGCCGGCGTCGTGGTGATGATTCCGGCGCCCGGGCCAAGCTGCTCGGCCTGACGCCCATCGCCCGCGTGGTTTCCTTCGGCAGCGCCGGCGTGGACCCGGCCATCATGGGCACGGGCCCGATTCCCGCCGTGCGCAAGTGTCTGGATCGCGCCGGCTGGTCGGCCAAGGACCTGGACATGATCGAGGCCAACGAGGCCTTCGCCGCCCAGGCCATGTCGGTGAACAAGGAACTGGGTTTCGATCCGGTGAACGTGAACGTGAGCGGTGGCGCCATCTCCATCGGCCACCCCATCGGCGCTTCCGGCGCCCGCATCCTGGTCACGCTGCTATATGGCATGCAACGTACCGGTGCCAACAAAGGTCTTGCCACGCTGTGCATCGGCGGCGGTCAAGGCGTCGCTCTCGCTGTCGAAAGGATTTGAGAAAATGAGTGGATTGAACGGAAAAGTCGCCCTGGTCACCGGTGGAACCGGCGGTATCGGCAGCGCCATCTGCATCAAGCTGGCCCAGGCCGGCTGCAAGGTGGTGTCCACCTACATGGATGAAGCCCAGGCCAGCGAGTGGAAGAAGAAAATGGCCGACGCCGGCTTCGACATGGCCATCGTCAAGTGCGACGTGTCCAGCCTGGACGACTGCAAGGCCATGGGCGACAAGCTCAACGCCGACTTCGGCGGCGCGGACATCGTGGTCAACAACGCCGGCATCACCAAGGACGGCACCTTCCGCAAGATGACCGCCGACCAGTGGAACGCGGTGCTGACCGTGAACCTGGACTCGGTGTTCAACGTCACCAAGCAGTTCATCGACGGCATGTTGAACAAGAGCTGGGGCCGGGTGATCAACATCTCCTCCATCAACGGCCAGAAGGGCCAGTTCGGCCAGACCAACTACTCGGCCGCCAAGGCCGGCATGCACGGTTTCACCATGGCCCTGGCCCAGGAAACCGCGAAGAAGGGCATCACGGTCAACTCCATCTCCCCGGGCTACATCGGTACCGAGATGGTGATGGCCATCCCCGAGGACGTGCGCAACCAGATCATCGCGCAGATCCCCGTGGGACGCCTGGGCAAGCCGGAGGAAATCGCCGCCCTGGTGGCCTTCCTGGCATCGGAAGACGGCGCCTTCATCACCGGCGCCAACATCGCGGCCAACGGCGGACAGCATATGTGTTGATGCACTAGCCACAAACGGCCGGCGGGGTTCACCGCCGGCCCCTATTCAAGGGATGTAAACATCATGACCACCGAACGCCTGATCAAGAAATACCCCAACCGGCGTCTCTACGATACCGAGGAAAGCCGCTACATCACGCTCGCCGAGGTGAAGGATCTGGTCATGCGCGCGATCCCGTTCAAGGTGCTGGATTCCCAGACCGAGGACGACATCACCCGCACCATCCTGCTGCAGATCATCATGGACCAGGAAGCCGGCGGCTCACCCATGTTCACCGCCGCCATGCTGGAGCGTTTCATTCGTTTCTACGGCGATACCGCCCAGGCCGCCTTCACCACCTTCCTCGACCAGAGCCTGGATCTTTTCCTCAAGCAGCAGCGCATGTTCACCGAGCAGATGCAGGGCGTGTGGGGTGGCAACCCCATGGAGTTCTGGGTGAAGCTGGGCCAGCAGAACATGGGTTTCTGGAAGGACATGGAAGAACTCTCTCGGAAATCCGCCAGCGCGGACGAGAACAGCGGCGACAAAAGCTGACACTCGGCAAAGCCACAAAAAAATTTCGCTTGGGGTGTTGACAGGACAAACTGGATTTCGATATTGTGCACTGCATCATTTGTGCACCGCACAAATCGACCGAACCCCTTAACTTGTCACCCAGGAGAAACACCATGCAGAAAGAAATGATGGAAATGATCGAGAAGACCACCGAAACCACCATGGAGTCCGCCCGCAAGATCGGCGAACTGAACCAGCGTACCTTCGAAAAGCTGTTCCAGTACCAGGCCGACCTGGCCGCCTTCTACATGGATGCCGGCGCCCGTGGCCTGGAACTGATGACCAAGGCCAAGGGTTACCAGGACCTGATCGCCGGTCAGACCTCCCTGCTGCGCGAATGTGGCGAGCGCAACATGGCCGCTCTGCGTGAAAGCATGGCTTTCGCCAACGAGTCCAGCACCGAATACGGCGCCGATCCAGGAAGGCGTCAAGATGGCTCAGGAACAGGCCGCCCGCGCTTCCAGCATGATCAAGGTCGCCGCCTGATACCTGCCTGATACCTACCGCGCTCCCTCCGGCGCCCGCGAGGCCATTCGGCCGACCGGGCGCTTTTTATTTTGCGCCTGGCTTGCGGGAACCCGTCAGACGGCCGGCTTGGCGGAAACGATCCGGTCCAGCCGGATCACGCCCTCGCCTCCCTCCATCTCCCGATAGCTCAGCCACTCCGCGCCATCCCGGGTCGCCACATCCGTGGGCAGCACGATGCGGCTGATCGTCAGCCCGCTTTCATCGCGATATTCCAGGCGCAGTCTTTGCCGGCGCAGCACAGCGAACTCGAGCCGCTCATGCTCGGCGCAGGCAATGGGCACGTAGTCGCTTGCCAACCCGGCCTGCCGCTTCAATGAACACGCGGATGTTCCCTGGCCCAGGGCCCCATGGCCTGGCCCATGGAGGTGCCGATGCGCCGGGCAAGCCGTTCGGCCAGCCCTTCCTGGGGCGTGAAATCGACGATGTCCTCGGCCTTGACCACTTCCCGCGCCACGTAGTCCAGGCTGCCCAGGGCATCGGCAAGTCCCAGTTCGATGCTGCGGGTGCCGCTCCAGACCAAGCCGCTGAACATGTCGGGGGTTTCCTTGAGACGCGCGCCACGCCCCTGGCGCACGATCTGGATGAACTGGTCGTGAACCTCGCCCAGCATGGTCCTGGCGTGGGCCTCCTGGCGCGGGTCGATGGGCGAGAAGGGGTCCAGGAAGCCCTTGTTGTCCCCCGCCGTCAGCAGCCGGCGCTCCACGCCCAGTTTCTTCATGCCTTCGGTGAAGCCGAAGCCATCCATGAGCACGCCGATGGAACCCACCAAGGAGGCCTTGTCGACGAAAATGCGATCCGCCGCCGCGGCGATGTAATAACCGCCGGAGGCGCAGATATCGTCCACCACCACGTAGAGGGGAATCTTGGGGTATTTGCCGCGCAGGCGACGCATCTCGTCGTAGACCTGACCGGCCTGGACGGGACTACCACCAGGGCTGTTGATGCGCAGCACCACCCCCTTGGTGTGCTTGTCATCGAACGCGCCATTGAGGGCGGCGATCAGGGCGTCCGCCCGCATGCCATCCTCGCCGCCGATCTCGCCTTCCAGTTCGACGAGCGCGGTATGGGGCCCCGTCGAGGTGAATCCCTCGCCTTCATAGGTCAACAGAAAACCCAGGACGATGAACAGCCAGACGAAGCCCAGGGACCTGAAGAACACGCTCCAGCGACGCGATCTGCGCTGCTCGGTCAGGTGGGCCAGCAGCAGGCGTTCCAGGGCGCCGCGTTCCGGGTTCTCGTTGTCGGACATTCAGGATTCCTCGCAATAGATGTTGCCGTCCCGCTCGGCCACCGCCACGGCGGCCAGCCCCCTGCCCTCGCAACGGCCGCCCAGACAGGCTCCGGTAGCCGGATCGTAAAGGGCGCCATGGGTGGCGCAGATCAAGTATAGCCGCGAGAAATCGAAGAATTCCCCGGGCTGCCAATCGAGCTCGACCGGGATATGACCGCAGCGGTTGAGATAGGCGCGGACCTGTCCACGCCAGCGAATCACGAAGGCCGGGACCTCCCGGCCCTCCCGGCGCAGCTGGAAACGTATCCCCGTCCCGGCTTCGGCCAGGTCGGCGGCGGCGCAGATCAGGCGTTGTCCCTGAGCCATGCGGCGAGCTCCGCGAAGCTATGACAGACGACCAGCGCACCATGCTCGGTGAGCCCCTCGGGAGGGTGGGCGCCATAGCCGGCGGCCAGGGAGGCGATGCCGGCGTTGCGCGCCATTTCCAGGTCGTGGGTGGTGTCGCCGATCATCAATGCCCGTTCCGGCGCGATCATCAGTTCGTCCAGCAACTCCTCGATCATGGCCGGGTGAGGCTTGGAAAAGGTCTCGTCGGCGGTGCGGGAGGCATGGAACAGGGGCTTCAGGCCGGTATGCTCGAAGGCCCGGTCCAGCCCCCGCCGGGCCTTGCCGGTGGCCACCGCCAGCAGATGGCCCCGGCGCGCAGATCGGCGATCAGTTCGCGCGCCCTCGAACAGGGATTTCCGCATCCGCCCCAGGAAATGGCGGCGATAGTGGTCGGCCAGGGTTGATGCTTGCCTCCGGCAGGCGGGAACAGGGTTTCCAGGGCCTGCGCAGGCCAGGCCGATGATGCCTGGCTCCCGCGGCTGGGCACCGGCAACCCCCTGTCCGGCTGGCCTGATGCAGGCCGCGATCACCCCGGCGGAATCCATCAGGGTTCCATCCCAGTCGAAGATCAGGAGATCGAAGCGTTTGGCGATTTTTCGCTCCCGGCGCGATGAACAATGACAAAAGCCGGCTCGAGGCCGGCTTTTGTGGATTTGGTGGGCAGTACTGGGATCGAACCAGTGGCCCCCGCCGTGTGAAGGCGGTGCTCTACCGCTGAGCTAACTGCCCGCTGGATCGACCTGAATCATCGGGCCAATCCAAGGCGGCGCATTCTAATGACGGCCCTGCCACCGGTCAAAGGCTTTTTGCGTCACACCGGATTTATGGAGAGACGAGGCCTTCCAGTAGAATGCGGGGCTTTCCGCACTTGCTCCACGCCATGGTCCGCACCCGCTTCGCCCCCTCGCCCACCGGCTATCTGCACATCGGTGGCGCCCGCACCGCCCTGTTCTCCTGGGCCACGCGCGCAAGATGGGCGGCGAGTTCATCCTGCGCATCGAGGACACCGACCAGGTCCGCTCCACCCAGGTTCTCGGTGCGGGCCATCCTGGACGGCATGGCCTGGCTCGGCATCGACTGGGACGAGGGCCCTACTACCAGATGCAGCGCATGGAGCGCTACAAGGTGGTGGTGGACTAGTTGCTGGAGGAGGGCAAGGCCTATTACTGCTACGCCAGCAAGGATGAGCTGGACGTCATGCGCGAGGCCCAGAAGGCGCGCGGCGACAAGCCCCGCTACGACGGCCGCTGGCGGCCCGAGGCCGGCAAGGCGCTGCCCGCGCCGCCCGCGGGAATCACCCCGGTGATCCGCTTCAAGACCCCCCTGGACGGCGAAGTCACCTTCAACGACATGATCAAGGGCCCCATCACCGTGGCCAACGCGGAACTGGACGACCTGGTGATCGTGCGCGGCGACGGCATTCCCACCTACAACTTCGGCGTGGTGGTGGACGACTGGGACATGGCCATCAGCCACGTCATCCGCGGCGACGACCATGTCAACAACACGCCGCGCCAGATCAACATCCTCAAGGCCCTGGGCGCCCCCATCCCCACCTACGCCCACGTGCCCATGATCCTGGGCCAGGACGGCGAGCGCCTGTCCAAGCGGCACGGCGCCGTGTCGGTACTGCAATACCGGGAGGAGGGCTATCTGCCGGAAGCCCTGCTCAACTACCTGGCGCGCCTGGGCTGGAGCCATGGCGACGACGAGAAATTCGACGCCCGGCAATTCGTCGAGTGGTTCGACCTCGGCCACGTCAGCCATTCCGCCGCCCGCTTCGACGCCTCCAAGCTGGGCTGGCTGAATCAGCAGTACCTGAAGGAGGCGGACAACGCCCGTTTGGCCGAACTGGTCCAGCCTTTCCTGCAAGCCCAGGGCATCGACACGGCCGGCCGGCCGGAATTGCCGGGCCTGATCGGCCTGGTGAAGGAGCGGGTCAACACCGTGGAAGAACTGGCCGACGGCCTGCACATCTACTTCCGCCAGGCCCTGGCGGCGGTGGAAGAACTGCGCGCCAAGCTGCCGAAATCCGCCCTGCCCGCCTTCGAGAAGCTCCAGGCCGAGCTGGCCGGGGTGGCCTGGGATGCGCCCGCCCTGGGCCAGTTGCTCAAGGACACCGCCCAGGCCTTCGGCCTCAAGATGGGCCAGATCGGCATGCCCCTGCGCCTGATCCTGTTCGGTACGGCCCAGACCCCCTCCATCGACCAGGTGCTGACCCTGCTGGGCCGGGAGGAAACCCTGCGTCGCTTCGCCGCCGCCTGGCCCCATGTCCTGGCCGTGGTGGAATAAGCCAAACGTCCATCCGCTCCTCGAAAAAACACCCCGCAAGTGCCATGTCGCAAAAAATGAAACTCATCGGCTCCCTGACCAGCCCCTTCGTGCGCAAGGTCCGCATCGTCGCGGCGGAAAAGTTCGTCGAATACGAATTCGTGCTGGACGTGCCCTGGAACGACGATACCCACGTGCCCGACTTCAACCCCCTGGGCAAGGTGCCGGTGTGGGTCCTGGAGGATGGCAAGACCCTGTTCGACTCCCGGGTCATCGTGGAATACCTGGAGAACGTCAGCCCGGTGGGCCACCTGCTGCCCAAGGACGCCCGGCCCCGCATCGCCGTGAAGCGCTGGGAAGCCCTGGCCGACGGCGTCTGCGACGCGGCGGCCCTGGTGTTCGTGGAGAAGAAGCGCCCCGGCGACAGGCAGGACCCGGACTGGATCCGCCGCCAGATGGGCAAGGTCGAGGCCGGCCTCAAGGCCCTGAGCGAGGAACTGGGCCAGCAGACCTGGTGCACCGGGGAATTCTTCTGCCTGGCCGACATCGCCGTGGGCTGCGCCCTGGGCTATCTGGATTTCCGCTTTCCGGAGATCGACTGGCGCCGCAAGCACCCGAATCTGTCCGAGCTCTACGACCGACTGATGCAGCGCCCGGCCTTCAAGGACACGATCCCGGTGGCCTGAGAGCCTGCCCGCGCCCCTCCCCGCCATGGCGCATCCGTGCCGGTTGTCCATAATCAGGGCATGCCGCCGGACGAACTCTCCACCCTCTTCCCTTTCTCACCAGCCTCGCCCTGGGCCTGCTGATCGGCCTGGAACGGGAGCGCTCCCCCGCCGCCAAGGCCGGCCTGCGCACCTTCTCCCTGGTGGCCCTGGCCGGCACCCTGGGCGCCCTGCTTTCGCAAAAGACCGGCGCGCCCTGGGTGCTGGGCGCCGGCCTGCTCATCATGGGCGGCATGATGGTGGCCAGCTATTTCAAGGATGGCGAGTCGGAGGATCCCGGCACCACCACCATCGCCGCCGTGGTGGTCTGCTACGCCCTGGGCGCCCTGGTCTGGTTCGGCATGGAACAACTGGCCGTGATGCTGGCGATCCTCACCACCGCCCTGCTCTACTTCAAACCCGAATTGCGCGACGCCACCCGCAGCCTGACCCGCCTGGACCTGGTTTCAATCCTGCAGTTCGCGGTGCTGTCCTTCGTCATCCTGCCCATCCTGCCGGACCAGGACTACGGTCCCTACAAGGCCCTCAACCCCTACCAGATCTGGTGGATGGTGGTGCTGATCTCAGGCCTTTCCCTGGCCGGCTACGCCGCGCTGCGCATCGCCGGACAGCGGCGCGGCACCTCTGACCGGCCTGTTCGGCGGCATCGCCTCCAGCACCGCCACCACCCTGGCCTTTTCCCGCCACAGTCGCGACAGCCCCCACATGACCGGCATGGCGGCCCTGATCATCCTGCTGGCCAACTGGGTGGTGCTGGTCCGCCTGTCCGTGCTGGTGGCTGTGCTGCAGCCCGGCCTGCTACGCCCCATGCTCGGCTTGCTGGGGGGCGGCGCCCTGGCCGGCCTGGCCATGCTCTATGTGTTCTGGCGGCGTCTCGCCGAAAAACCGGCGACGCCGGTCCTGGACATGAAGAACCCCACGGAACTGCGCGCGGCCATCGGCTTCGGGCTGCTCTATGCCGGCGTGCTGTTCGCCGCCGCCTGGCTGTCGGACTGGGTGGGCAGCCATGGGGTCTACGCCGTGGCCCTGGTTTCCGGCCTCACCGACGTGGATGCCATCACCCTCTCCAGCCTGCGGCTGTTCGGGCTGGGCAACCTGGAAGCGGATCAGGCCGTCACCACCGTGCTGCTGGCCCTGCTCGCCAACATCGCCTTCAAGAGCGGCCTGGCCACGGTCATTGGCGGCACCGGCCTGGCCCGCCAGGTGCTGCCCGGCATGGCCGCCGTGGCGGCTGGCCTGCTGGCGGGCTGGCTGATTCTCTAAGCGCCAATTCCAGTAGGGATCATGCCGCGTCAAGCCTCCGCCGATGCGGGGGATCCCGCGCGATGGCGCATGAGAAAGATGAAGGCGATGGCGCTCACATTCATCAACAGCGCATAGATCACCGAAGCGAGGGTCATGCCCGGCGCGGCGAATAGGCTGGCGGCGATGAAGATGCCCAGGGCGGCGTTCTGCAGGCCGCATTCCGTGGTGATGGCGATGCGGTCGCGCCGCTCCAGGCCGGCGGCGGCGGCCAGGGCATAGCCCCCGCCATGACTGACAGATTGAGGGCGATCGCCACGGGGCCGATGCTGGCGATGTGCCGGCTCAAAGTCTCATGCTGGCTGGCGAAGGTGGCGATGACGATGAGCACGAACAGACTGGTCGCCAGGCGCGAAGCCGCGGATTGCCGACGTGACACCGGCTCCGGCCATAGGTGACGGCACAGCATGCCCAGGGCCACCGGCACGGTGGTAAGCAGGAAAACGCCTCGCACCAGCCTGCCCACCGGCAGTTCCACCATGGCGCCGGCGCCGGTGAAATGGCGCATGGAGAGGTCCACCACCAGCGGCACGCTCACCACCGCCACCACGCTGGTGATGGCGGTCAGGGTGATGGACAGCGCCGTCTCGCCCCTGGCCAGGTGGGTGATCAATCCGGAACTGACGCCGCCGGGGCAGGCGGCGAGGATCATCAGGCCAAGCGCCAGTTCGGTCGGCAATCCCGACAGGGCGGCAATGGCGAAGGCCAGGACGGGAACCATGACGACCTGGCCGAGCAGGCCGACCAGAACCGAACGCGGCCGGGCGAACACGCGCATGAAATCCCCCGGCACCAGATTCAATCCCAGGGCGAACATGATGAAGGCCAGGGCGCCCGGCAACATCACATCGACGATGGCGTGATTCACAGCAACACGCCCACCGCCAGCAGCAGGCCGAACACGAAACAGAGCCTGGCGGTGGAGGCCAGCACCTCGTTCAACGCCGCCCCTTCCGCCCTGCCGAAGGCCCGGATCAGGACCAGACCGCGCAGCAAGGCCAGCAGGGCCAGCAAGGCACCGGGGCGGAGCGGTTCGCCGAAGGCCAGCGGGAACGGGGCCATGAAGGGCAGCAGCACCATGAGCGCGTAGGCCCGCCTTGCCCGCTCCGGACCCAGCACCGCCGCCAGGGTGCGACGCCCGGCGGCGAGGTCACCGACGCGATCGCGGGTGTTGTTCACCAGCAGCACTGCCGCCGCCAGCAGGCCCAGAGCCGACCCGGTCACCAGCGCCGAGGCGGCCAGCCCGCCGCTTTGCAGGTAGTGGCTGCCCGCCACGGCCACCAGACCGAAAAACAGCCAGACCAGCACTTCGCCGAACGGCGTATGGGAGACCGGGCGCGGCCCGCCGGAGTAGGCCCAGCCCGCCAGGAGGGAAGCGATGCCGATGGCCAGGATCGGCCATCCCCCCACCGCCACCAGATAGCCGCCCAGCGCCACGGCCAGGGCAAAGGCGGACAGGGCGGCCATCCGCACCGCCCGGGGATGAGCCCAGCCGGCGGCGGTCACCCGGGTCGGGCCCACCCGTTCCTCGCCATCATTGCCGGACTCGAAATCCGCCGCGTCGTTGTGGAGATTGGTACCCACCTGGATCAGCAGGGCGCCGCACAGGGCGGCCAGCGCCGGCATGAGATGGAGGGGAGCGCCTTCGCTCCAGGCCAGGGCGCTACCGGCTAGAACCGGCGTGGCGGCAAGCGTCAGCGTGCGCGGCCGGGCCGCCGTCCACCAGAGACGCCAGCCCCGGGGGGGCATGAGCGTGGAATTGGGATCGGGAGGCATGACCATGGGGACGGGCGGGTGAACCGCCCGGAGACGAGTCGGGATGGCGAATGGTATGCGAGACGCAAGCGGACCGGGAAATCCGGCACCGCGGGCCACGCCCGCGCGGACCCGAATCCGGTCAATCGAAACGCCCGGCGTCAAGCTTGGCCGGGATTTCCTTTCCCACCTCGTTGAAGCGCAGGATGCGCCGCCCCTGATGATCGCGCAGGAACTCCTCGGCGTCGGCCCGGCTGGCCAGGGGTATCAGTTCGTGGCCCATGGGGCCCGTTACCTCGGAACCGATCACGAACCAGGCCTGGCGGGCGTCGATGCGCTTGAGTTCGTAATACTCGGTGACGCCGATGCGCGCGATGTCCTCGGCCCGGTGGCCTCGGGCATAACGGGGTACATCGAACAGGTACTTGAACAGGTCCTTGGCGCCGTCGAAGTGGTGGGCATGGCCGTCCTTGTACACCACCGTGGCGATCCAGGCCGGGTACTTGCCTACCACCATGCCGCACACCGGGCACAGGTCCCGGGGCGCGGGCTTCGGGAAAGCCGGCTCCCCGGCCCCGGCCGGCAGGGCCAGGGCCAGGAAGGCGGCAAGGACCAGTCGCCTGCGCATCAGCCGCTCTTCTTCTGCATGTGCTGGCGCCGTTCCTCCCGCTTCCTGCGGATCATCAGCGTGTCCTTGGCCAGGTCGGCGTAGCTGGCGCTCAGGGCGGCGGCAAAATCGCCGATCTCGCCGTTGTGCTTCTCCTTGGCCGCCATGGCCGCCTCCTTGCCGGCGAAGGACACCTTGCTGCGATGGGTCATCACCCCCGGCAGTTTCCCCCCGATCAGGTAGGTGGCCTGGTCCACGTTGACCAGGGGCTTCACCGCCTCGGCGCTGGCGTTGTCCGGCGCGTAGATGGCCTTGGGCTCCCGGTCCAGGTTGATGGCCAGGGAAATCGCCAGGCAGTGGATGGAACAGGTGCCGTCCACCAGGTCGTCGGCGTAGTGCACCAGATGACGGGCATGGTGGTACTGGGTCCGGTCCATGCCGCAATAGGGACACTTGGGATATTTCTTCAGCTCGTTTTCCAGGGGCGAGGCATCCTTGGGGGTCTTGGGCACGAATTGCAGCGGGGTGCCATCGGTCTCGCACCTGTCGGCGGCCCGCGCGGCGGGAATGGCCAGGGTGGCGGCGGCGATCAGGGGTAGCTTGAACATTTCACGGCGTTGCATGGAACTCTCCTTGGTTCTGTTGGAAAAAACGTCCTGCCCGCGCTTGTTCTCACAAGTACAGCATGACGCGGAAAAACTCGGCCCCGGCCAACACCGCCTGCAGCCCGAGGACCACGACCAGCAGCCCGGCGCCCCGGCGCAGCCAGAGGCGGGACTGGCCGCCCAGCCAGTGGGCCAGGACGCTCACCAGCAGCATGGCCGGAACCGTGCCCAGGCCAAAGGCGAACAGCCAGCCCGCGCCGTGGAAGATGGAGGGCGCGGTGGCGGCTTTGAGGGTGAGGGAAAACACCAGGGCGCAGGGCATCAGGCCGTTGAAAAAACCGGCGAGTGGCCAGTTCTTTCCCCCTCTCCCGCAGGCGGGATAAGCGGCGGCTTGGCGGGCGCCGCCCGCCCGCCTGGTCGATTGGCTGGAGGTTTCATCAGAGGGGATGGGGGTGAGGGTGCCGGACAGATTGCGAGGGTTTGCGTTTTCGTTTTCGTCCCCCTCACCCCAGCCCTCTCCCGCCCGCGGGAGAGGGAGAAAGCCCATCACCCTCAACCCCGCCCACACCATCAGCACCCCGGCGACGACATACAGCCCCCCCTGGACGCGACCCACCCCGCCGGTCAGCACGATGGCCTGGCCGATGCCGGCGGCGAGCCCGCCCAGCAGGGTGTAGGCGAGGATCCGCCCGGCGTGGTAGCCCAGATGGGGCCAGGCCCGACGCGAGGGTCCGGCGCAGGCCAGGAACGCCCCGCCCGCGATACCGCCGCACATGGTCCAGCAATGGCCGGCGCCGGCCAGGCCGGCGAGAAAGGCCAGGACCAGGGTCGGCTCAGCGTTCATCCAGCAACTCCGTCACCTTCGCCGCGAACACTTCCGGCGTGGCCTCGCCGACGATCTTGCCGCGCACCACGCCGCGCCGGTCCACCAGCCAGGTCACCGGCAAGGCCTTGACCCCATAACCGCGCGCGACCACCCCTTCCGGATCGAGCAGGACCGGATAGCCGATGCCCAGGGGCGTGACGAAGCGGCTCACCGTATCCCGATCCTGGGCCACGTTCACCGCCAGGATTTCCAGGCCGCGCCCGCGCAGGCGCCCATAGAGGGGCTGCAACTCGGCCATCTCCTGGCGGCAATAGGGGCACCAGTCGGCCCAGAAACGCACGGCCAGCACCTTGCCGGCGTAATCGGCGGGCACGTCCAGCCGCGCGCCGGCCAGGGTCTCGGCCTGGAACGCCGGGGCGGGCTGGCCGTTTTCGGTGGGGACCGCCGGTCGCCGCGCCGGCGCCACGCCGCCACACCCATTCACCCCACCGCCAGAGAACCCCAGGACCGTTTCCGGAATGGCCATGGTCACCTCACAGCACCAAGTTGGAACGGGCGATGTAAACCACCGCCGCCAGGCCGAAACCACCCAGACCGGCCAGCGCCAGCCGCGCCAAGCCCCGCGCCACGCGCGGCGCGGTCTCCGCCAGGCTTTCCTTGCCACGCGCCGAGGTGGCCAGGCCGACGCCGATGCCGGCCGCCGTGCCCAGAAACAGGGGCGGGTACAGCAGCCAGCCCGCGTAGCCATGTTCCGCCTGCAGCAGGCAGAAGGGGCAATGGTGATTGGGCTGCTCGTAGATGTAGGGGGCGATGAAGGCCACCACGGCGGCGATCGCCACCAGGAACTGGATGCCGGACAGCACGCCGAACAGGGTGCCGAGACGGCCCGTGGCCAGGAAGAACCCGCCCGTGGCCAGGGTCGCCAGCAATGCCGCGAAGAACAGGGGCCTGGACCCGTCCACCGGCAGCGCCGCCAGGTCGGAGGCCACCCCGCCCGACTCCGGCCCGAACAGGCTGCCGCAGCAGGAGGTGATCACCTCCGGATTCAGGTTCAGAAAGTACAGCCAGAGCAGCCCGGCCTGAATCACGGCCAGGGGCGCCAAGATCAGCAGCAGCAGGTATTTGCGCCGGATCAGCGGCGTATCCCAGCCCAACTGGTCGAGATGGTTGATGATCAGCCAGGCGGCCGCCAGGAAGAACAGGAGCAGTTGCGCCAGCAGGGCGGGCAGGCCCCAGGCGTTGGCCTGCAGGCTGCCCACGGCGCACATGGCGCCGGTGAAGAAGGGGGCCATGGCATCGGCGGTCCGCGCGAACAGGGCCAGGGCCGGCAGGCTGACCAGCAGAGCCAGCCCCACCAGGGTGGAGACCAGCCAGGTGCGCCGCTCCAGGGCGATCTGCCGCTCGCCGCCGCTGGCCGGATTCCAGTACCGCAACAGGTGGAGGGCGAAGACGCCGGCCCCGCCCAGCAGCAGGGCATTGAGGCTGGCGGCGAACAGCAGGGCGAGGGCGGCGGGCTGGAAGATCACGCGCCATCCTTCATTTTTTCCTTTTCACTTTCCGCCCCCACCACCCGTCCGTCCCGGACCTCCACGATCCGCTCCACCAGGCCGGATTCGAAAACGAGGGGATCGTGGCTGGATAGGATGAGGGTACGCCCCTGCCCGCGCAGTTCGCCGAGTATGGCCAGGATCTGCCGTGACAGTGCGCTGTCCAGGTGGGAAGTCGGCTCGTCGGCGATGATGACCCCGGGATCGTTGATCAGGGCGCGGGCGATGGCCACCCGCTGGGCCTCGCCGCCGGACAACCACTGGGCCCGGGTATCGGCCCGCGCCGCCAGGCCCAGATGCGCCAGCAGATCGAGGGCCCGGGCCCGCGTCAGACGATGGGGTCGGCCCGTCGGCAGCGCCGGCAGCATGACGTTTTCCAGCACGGAAAGCCCCCGGATCAACTGGAATTGCTGGAACACGAAGCCGAAGCTGGCGCGGCGCAGTTCGGTGAGGAAGCGCTCCGACAGGGCGGAAATGTCGCGGCCGTTCAGGCGCACCCGCCCGGCGCTGGGCCGGGTGAGGCCGCCGATCAGGGACAGCAGCGTGGTCTTGCCGGAACCGCTGGGCCCGCTCAGGGCGGTCACCCGGCCGGGTTCGATGACCAGGTCGACCGCCCGGACGGCGCTGAACTCGTTGGGCTGGCCGGCGTTGTAAACCTTGCTGACGGCGAGGAGCTCGATCATTCTCGGATTACCTCGTCGGGGTCCAGGGTCGCCGCGCGCCAGACCGGCACCACGGTGGCGGCGACATAGGGCAGCACGGTCAGGAATGCCAGGGTGGCCAGTTGCTCCAGGTCCACCCGGGGCGCCAGGGCGAAACTCGGGTAGAGCACCGACCAGCCCTTGAGCACTGGCGCGAACAGGGGCGCGCCCCAGTAGAACACATGCAGCCAGGCCAGCACGTAGCCCGCCAGGAAGGCCGTGATCGACAGCAAGGCGCCTTCCCACAGCTTCATCTTGAGCACGTCGCCGGTATCCCAGCCCACCGCCTTGAGGATGCCGATCTCCCGCCGCTCCTCGGCGGAAAGGCCGGAAGCCTTGTCCCAGGCCAGCAGGGCGAAGGCCGCCAGGACGGTGGCGAGGAAGGTGAGCAGCAGGCCCTGGCGCCAGTTGAAGACCGCTTCGTAGGTGCGCCGCGTTTCCTCCCGGGTCAGCACCCGGGCGGCGGGCAGGCGCGCCAGCACCTTTTCCGCCACCTTGCGCACTTCCCTCGGGTTGGCCACGGCCAGGGTCAGGTCGGTGTAACGGCCGGGCTCGATGCCGAAGAAGGCGCGGAAATCGGCTTCGTTGACCAGCATCAGGTCGGCGGAAACCAGTTCGGAGCGGGCATCCAGCATGCCTCCGACGGTAAAGGCATAAGGCTTTCCGGCGTGATCGCGCAGGGACAGCACATCGCCGGCTGCCAGGCCCCTGGCGCGGGCCAGCGCCGCGCCCAGCAGGACGCGCCCCGGCGGGGGGGGATCGATGGCGGGCACCTGCACGGTGAGATTGGCGGCCACCGTGGGATCGAAGTGGTAACCCCACAGCCGCCCGGAAACCGCGCCAACGCCGCGCAGACCGCGAAGCTGCTCCAGCCATGCCTCCGGCGCCAGATCGTGGCGGCCGGCGGTGAGCCGCTGCACCACCAGTTCCGGGGCGTCGGCGAGCAGCAGGCGCGCCTCCCGGCGCAGCCCGTCGCCAAACAGGACCACCGACGCGAGCAGGAAGACCAGCAGGGCATAGGCCAGGAACAGGCCCAGATTGCGCCCCTTGCGCCGCGCCAGGTTGGCGACGGTGAAGTCGATCAGGCCCCGTTGCCGTTCAATCCAGGCGTTCATGGTCGGCTTGAGGCGTGGTGGCTTGAGGACCGTTGACTTGAGGCGCGCTGATCGGCGGCGGCACCATGGAGCCGGCGGGGAAATGCTCCAGGGCCAGGGGGTGGTCCTGAAAGGCCGCGTGGCGATCCGCCTGGCTCAGGTGCCGGGCATAGCGCGCCTCGGTGAACAGGGCCGGGTCGGTGAGTTGCAGGGCCTTGGCGAGAGCCAGGCCGGGTTGCCTGTCGGCCGAACGGAGCGCCGCCAGTCGACCGCTATCCAGGAGCACCAGGAGCAGGGCCCCCAGCCCCATGCCCAGCGCCCCCGCCGCCAGGGTAGAACCACGCCACTTGTTGAACACCGCCATGGGTACCGCCAGGAATCAATCCCCCGGATCGACCGGGAACATAAGGCGATGCTAATTCTTGGCCGAACCCCGGCTGTGCGGCATTTTGTCGCAGGCCACCCGTCTCTCCCGCTGCCCGATAAGGCGACCTCAGACTCCGGGCTGCAGAGTCACCGGCACATCCACCTTCTTGCCCTCCCGCAAAACCGTCACCTTGATGGTATCCCCCACCTTGAAGTCGTCCAGGGTGGCGATCAGCTTGCCCGCGCCGTCCACTGGCTTGCCCCCCACGGCGGTGATGATGTCGCCCGGAACGATGCCGCCGTCCCGGGCAATGGTGGCGCCCTTGAGGCCGGCCGTCGCGGCGGCGGAGCCGGGGGCCACGCGCAGGATGACCACGCCCTCCACCTCCAGCATCTCGGTAAGGCGCCGGTTGAGACCCTCGTCCACCTCGATGCCCAGGGCCGGACGCAGGTATTTGCCGTCGCGGATGAGTTCCGGCACCACCTTGTTCACGGTATCCACCGGCACCGAGAAGCCGATGCCGGCGGAAGCGCCGCTGGGGCTGTAGATGGCGGTGTTGATGCCGATCAGGCGACCGGCGGAATCCAGCAGGGGGCCGCCGGAGTTGCCCGGGTTGATGGCGGCGTCGGTCTGGATCAGGTGCTCGATGGTCACGCCGTTGTCGCCGCCCAGGGAGCGGTCCAGGGCCGAGACGATGCCGGTGGTCAGGGTCCAGTCCAGGCCGAAGGGATTGCCGATGGCGAACACCTTCTGGCCCACCTTGAGGTCGTGGCTGGTGCCCAGGGGCACCGGCGGCGGCCGCTTGAAGCCCACGCCGATGCGCAGCACGGCGATGTCGTGGGCGGGCGAGGCGCCCACCAGGGCCGCCCGGTAATCCCGGCCATCGGCCAGCTTCACCGTGGCTTCGCTGGCGTTCTCGATGACGTGGTAATTGGTGATGACGTGGCCCGCGTCGTCCCAGATGAAGCCGGAACCGGTGCCGCGCGGCACGGTGAACACGTTGCGGGTCCAGAAGTCGCGCACCTGGGATTTGGTGGTGATGAACACCACGGAACCCCGGGCGCGCTCGAACAACTCGACGGTGGCCTTCTCGTCGGCGGCCAGGTCGCCCCGGGCGGCCACGACGCGGGGCGGCGATTTCTCGGGCGCGAACCAGCCCTCGATGTCGGGCAGGCCACGCCAGAGCAGGATGAGCAGGGCGCTGGCCAGGGTCAGCCAGAACAGGCGGGCGAGGAAGCGGTCTTGCATGATGGTTCCTTGAATGCCGTGTGGCGGGTTTGTCGGGAATGAGGGATGGTCAAAGACTATCGGGTTCTGCTCTATGGCGGACCGAAGCCACCGCCCTCCCCCTCCCGACCTCCCCCGCGAGCGGGGGAGGTGTTCGCGCCCTCCCCGCTTGCGGGGAGGGATGGGGTGGGGAGGGAGGCGCCATGGTTCATTTCTCTCGATCACCGCCAACGCAAGGTGACATAACGACTACCGCCGTTGTCCAGGATGCGCAGCAGCACGCCGCCATTGGCCTCGCCCAGGGCGGCGGCGAATTCACCGGGGCTGCCCACCGGCTTGCGGTTGGCTTCCAGGATCAGGGTGCCGGGCCCGATGCCCGCCATGGCGGCCAGGGAGCCGGGTTCGGCCGAGAGCACCAGCACGGCCTTGGCGACCCTGTATCGGCGCGCTTCTTCAGGGGTGACGCCGCGCACGGCCACGCCGACCATCCTGGCGGTCTCGGCCCCCTGCAGCGCTTCCTCGTCCAGCCGGGCGATCTTGACCGGGACATCGAGGCGGCGGCCCTCCCGAAGCAGGCCCACGACGATGGTGCTGCCCGGCTTCGCCTGGGCGGCCCGGTTGCGGTACTGGCCGCCGTCATGCAGCGGCGCGCCATCCAGGCTCACCAGCACGTCGCCGGGGCGGATGCCGGCCCGCTCGGCGGGGGAGTTTTCGTTCACCTGGTTCACCAGCACGCCCCGGCTTTCCTTCTGCCCCAGGGCCTCGGCGATATCCGGCGTGAGGGGCTGCACGGCCAGGCCGATATAGCCGCGCTGGACCTTGCCGCCGGTCACCAGCTGCTCGGCCATGGCCCGGGCCAGGTGGCTGGGGATGGCGAAGCCCACGCCCATGTAGCCGCCGCTGCGGGAGAAGATGGCGGTGTTCATGCCCACCACCTCGCCGTCCAGGTTCAGCAGGGGGCCGCCCGAGTTGCCCGGGTTGATGGCGGCGTCGGTCTGGATGAAGTCCTCGTAGTCGTTGATGCCCAGGCTGGTGCGGCCCTTGGCGCTCACCACGCCGGCGGTCAGGGTGTGGGACAGGCCGAAGGGATTGCCCAGGGCCACCACCCACTCGCCCACCTCCAGCCGCGTGGAGTCGCCCCACTTGAGCGCCGGCAGGCCGCGCGCGGCAATCTCCAGCACGGCCACGTCGGATTTGGGATCGGTGCCCTTGATGCGGGCATCGAACTCCCGGCCGTCCTGGAACTTCACGCGGATCTTTTCCGCGTTATCCACCACATGGTTGTTGGTGAGGATGTAGCTCACCTCGCCGCTGCCGGCGAACACGAAGCCGGAGCCCTGGCCGATGGTCTTGCGCGGCTGTCGGGGGGTGGTATTGGGCGCAAAGCGGCGCGACATGCCGGGGAAGTCGTCGCCGAAGAAACGGCGGAACAGGTCGTCGCCGAACGGGAATGCCTCGTCACCGTTTTCCCGGGAAGCCTGGCGCCGTTCCTCCACCTGGATGAACACCACCGAGGGGGACACCTGGCGGGCCACGGCGGCGAAGGCCTTGCCCGTCTGGCGCAGGCTCTCGATGCCGTCGTCACGGGCATGGGCGGCGGGGGAAAGCGCCAGCGCGAGCAGCAGAAGGGGAAGTTGCAACAGCTTTCTCATGTTTTCCTCGGCGGTTTTCCTTATTTCAAACCAGTCCCGCGCCACGTAGCCGCGCGCGCAGGTCGTCCATTTCCTCCAGCAGATCGGCCACCAGCGCCGCGAGTTCCGGCACCGCGTCGAAGTCCCGTTCCAGCTGGCGCATGCGCCGGGCCCGCAGCAGGCTGACGCCGGAGAAGCGCCAGATGCCGGCCACGCTCTCGGCATGGGGGAACAGGCCCTCCTCGATGTGGCGCAGCAGCCAGTCGGGCTCCACCACGCAGGCGGCGGCCACCTGTTCCAGGGTCAGCCAGGAATCCTCCATCAGGCTGCCGATCAGGATGTCATGGTCATCGCGCATGGCTCAGGCCCTCCCTTCGCGGCGCGGGTCGAAGGCCAGTTCCCGCGCCATGGTTTCGTACAGTTCCCGCGCCTTCGGGGTATCGGCGGGCGGCAGGACCACCTGGATGTCCAGCAGCAGGTCGCCGGGCGGATCGCCGGGGATGCCCTTGCCGCGCACGCGCAGTTGCCGGCCGCTCCGGGCGCCCTCCGGAATGCGCACCTTGACGCCGCCTTCCGGCAGATCCACCGCGACCACGGCGCCCAGGGCCGCTTCCCATGGCGCCACCGGCAGGTCGAGACGCAGGTCGCGCCCCTCCGCGCGCAAGCGCGGGTGGGGGCGGAAATGGACCTCCAGCAACAGGTCGCCGGCGGCGGCGCCCCCCATGCCCGGCGCCCCCTGCCCGGCCAGGCGGATCACCTGGCCCTCGCGCACGCCCTTGGGAATCTTCACGTTGAGAGTGCGGGTCAGCAATTGCACCCGTCCCTGGGCGTCCACCTGGGGCACCCGCAGGGAAACCTGGCGCGTGGCGCCGTGGAACGCATCCTCCAGGTCCAGCAGCACCTTGGCGTGGTGGTCCTCGCCCCGGGCCTGGAAATGTCCGCCGTGCTGGCCGCCGTGGGGATGGCCGCCGCCCATGCGGCCGAACAGTTCGGCGAAGAAGTCGCTGAAGTCGGCGGCTTCCCCCGGCGCGAAGCCGCCGCCGGAGAATTCGAAGCCCGCATCCCAGTCCGGCGGCGGCCGGAAATCCTGGCCGGGCCGGAAGCTCGCGCCCAACTGGTCGTAGGCGGCGCGCTTCTCCGGGTCCGAAAGCACGGCGTGGGCCTCGTTGACCTCCTTCATGCGCAACTCGGCATCCGCCTCCTTGGAGACGTCCGGGTGGTACTTGCGCGCGAGCTTGCGGAAGGCCTTCTTGATCTCCTCCGCCGTCGCGTCGCGGGCCACCCCCAGGGTCTGGTAGTAGTCCTTGAATTGCATGGAGTTCCCCTTCTCGAATTTCTCGGGTCACGATTCAGCATAACTAAATGAAGGCCGATCACGCGATCATCAAGCCCCTTGAAGACGGTGAAAAAATCCCTAAATCGGGCACAGGAGCGCCGGCGTTCGGCGCTCGCCGTTATCCGAAATGGAGGATCACCATGATGTACCGCTCCCTGTTTCCCCGCGACCTGTTCGCGGAACTGGACCGCCTGCAGCGCGAGATGCGGGAGTCCTACGAACTCTCTCCCAGCATCCGGGGCTTTGCCCGGGGCGGCTTCCCGGCCATGAACGTGGGCGGCACCGCCAGTTCGGTGGAGATCTACGCCTTCGCCCCCGGCATCGATCCGACCAGCATCGACGCGCAGATGGAAAAGGGCGTGCTCACCATCGCCGGCGAGCGCAAGCCCCAACTGCCCGGCAAGGACGAGAAGGCCACCGTGCACATCGACGAACGCTTCGCCGGCCGCTTCCGCCGGGTGGTCTCCCTGCCCGACGACGTGGACCCCAACGCGGTGAACGCCAAGTACCGCGACGGCGTGCTGCACATCAGCATCCAGCGCCGCCAGGCCGCCCAGCCGCGCCGCATCAGCATCGATTGAGGAGACGACCATGACCGAGAAAACCGCCACGGAATCCGCCCGCAACGAACCCACCCTGATGCCCCCCGTGGACGTCATCGAGGACACCGCCGGCATCACCCTCTACGCCGACCTGCCCGGCGTGCCCAAGGACAAGCTCAGCCTGCACGTGGAGGCCGACACCCTGACCATCGAGGGCGAAGTGGCCCTGGACATGCCGGAGGGCATGGAATCCACCCACGCCGAGGTGAGCCTGCCCCGCTACCGGCGCGTGTTCACCCTGTCCAAGGAACTGGATACCGACAAGGTCGCCGCCGAGTTCGCCCACGGCGTGCTCAAGCTGCGCATTCCCAAGGCCGAGCACGCCCAGCCCCGCCGCATCGAGGTGCGGGTGGAGTAAACCCGGCCGCCGCCAGCCCCGATCCCGTCTCTCCGGGTCGGGGCGAGCGGCTTGCCGCCGGGTATAATCCGCGCCTTTCCGATAGCCTGGATCACCGCCGTGGAAGCCGAACGCCTCAACCTCATCGAGACCACCCTGAACGACCTGGCGCGCCGCGCCGATGAACTACGGGGGTATCTTTGACTACCCTGGCAAGCGTGACCGTTTGCAGGAAGTCGTAGGCCTGCTGGAAGACCCCACCGTCTGGAACGACGCCAAGCGCGCCCAGGACCTGGGCCGGGAGCGCAAGGAACTGGAAGGCGTGGTCCTCAACCTGGACGGGATCGGCCAGGGCCTGGCCGACCACCGGGAGCTGTTCGAACTCGCCCGCATGGAAGAGGACGACGACACCCTGGAATCCGTGGAAGCCGACGTGGCGGAGCTGGAAAAGCAGGTGGCCGGCATGGAATTCCGCCGCATGTTCTCCGGCGAGATGGATGCGGCCAACTGCTTCGTCGACATCCAGTCCGGCTCTGGCGGCACCGAGGCCCAGGACTGGGCCGGCATGCTGGAACGCATGTATGTGCGCTACGGCGAGCGGCGCGGCTTCAAGGTGGAAGTGCTGGAGGAATCCGAGGGCGAGGTGGCCGGCCTCAAGTCCGCCGCCCTCAAGATCAGCGGCGAGTACGCCTACGGCTACCTGCGCACCGAGACCGGCGTGCACCGCCTGGTGCGCAAGTCGCCCTACGACTCCAACGCCCGCCGCCACACCTCCTTCGCCAGCGTGTTCGTCTACCCGGAGGTGGACGACTCCATCGAGATCGACATCAACCCCGCCGACCTGCGCATCGACACCTTCCGCGCCAGCGGCGCCGGCGGCCAGCACATCAACAAGACCGATTCGGCGGTGCGCATCACCCACGTGCCCACCAATATCGTGGTCCAGTGCCAGAACGACCGCTCCCAGCACAAGAACAAGGCCGAGGCCATGTCCATGCTGAAGGCGCGCCTGTATGAAGCCGAGCTGCGCAAGCGCCAGGCCGAGCAGCAGAAACTGGAGGATTCCAAGAGCGACATCGGCTGGGGCCACCAGATCCGCAGCTACGTGCTGGACCAGTCGCGCATCAAGGACCTGCGCACCAACTACGAGGTGGGCAACACCCAGGCCGTGCTGGACGGCGACCTGGACGGCTTCATCGAGGCTTCGCTCAAGCAGGGAGTCTGACGGCGCCTCCGCCGCCGGCGTGGCTCAGGCCGACGGCGGCAGGGACTTGAGCCGGATCAGTTCCTGCACCAGCTGTTCCGCCGTCCAGTTGCGCGAAATCCAGATGGTCAGCGCCGCCCGGGACATGTAGCGCCAGATCAGGCCGCGCTGCTTCAGGTGGTCGTCGAGATGGCGCTTGGCCACGTAGGCGGCCGCCCGCAGGCCGGGGTAGCGGTCGCCGCAGGTGAGGAAATCCTCGATGTCGTCGTTGTACCGGGAACACCAGATCAGGGCATAGAAATGCCAGGGCGTGATGGCCTGCAGCGCGATGGGCGGCAGCTCCTTGCGCTCATCCCACACCACCATGGCCTGGTACTCCCGATAGGTGATCCGCTCCGGCGGCGGCGGCCTGTCGTCCATGTTGTCCATGCCGGCCAGGTAGGCGGCCACGGGGACGCCGGCGACGAACAGCGCGGCCAGCAGCAGAACGACGACCAGCAGCTTTTTCATGGGAAGCCTGTTCTCGATCCATCCGTGGCGATGACCGGAACACATTCGACCCTCCTCCCATCGTCGAGAGGACCGTCAATGCAAGTCCGGGCGAGGGCCGGGGGTGGGGAGGCGCCCCCCCGGCAGGCCGGATTACTTCAGCACGAAGGTCAGCCTCATCCTGACCTCATACTCGGTGATCTTGTCCCGGCTCACCGCTACGCTCTGATCCATCACCCAGGCGCCGGTGATGTTGCTCAGGGATTCACCCGCCTTGGTGATCCCCTGCTTGATCGCGTCATCAAAGCTTTTCTTGGAGGTTGAGGTGATCTCGATGGTTTTCGCAACGGACATGATCTTCCTTTCTCGACAATTGACGTGACGGAACTTCGGATCGGGGCCGATGGCGTCGGTCAAACCGCTCATCGGCGGAACGCGGCGGGCAAAACCGCAACTTCATCATAGCCAACGCGGGGCCGCCGACAGGGCATTTCCCGCGCCCCGTTGATCGACCGGGCAAGGAGTGGCAGGGCTGGCCTGTGTCGGGTCCAGCGATCCGCCTCAGTCTCCGGTCGATTTGGCGGTGTCCGGCCCGGCGCCGCGCCGGAGAACCCCGCGCGCGAAACGCCAGACATGAACCAGCAGCCAGGCCGCCAGCGCCATGAACAGCACCAGCCCGGCCAGGAACCAGGCGGGGTGGGTGAACAGCAGCCACAGCCCGCCGGCCGTCAGCATGTCCTCCCCCAGGGAAGCGGTCACGTTGCTGACCGGCTCGGGCGAGGTATTGATGGCGGCGCGCGCCCCCGCCTTGGCGAGATGGGTGCCCGCCGCCAGGCCGCCGCCTAGCAGGGCCATGGCGACCTGGGCCGCGGCGCCCTGGTCGCTCATCACTGCGGCGGCCAGGGCCGCGCCGGCCGGGATGCGGATGAAGGTATGCACGCCATCCCACAGGGAATCGATATAGGGCACCTTGTCGGCCAGGAATTCGACCAGGAACAGCATGCCGGCGAGGCCCAATACCAGCGGATGCGCCAGGACATCCAGCCCGCCCGGCAGCTGCACCCCGGCGAAGCGCTCCAGCAGGCCCAGGGCAAAGACCAGGCCATAGAGACGCAGGCCGCTGGCCCAGCCCAGCCCCGCCGCCAGCGCGGCCAGGGAAGCCAGGTCCAGGGGAAGCCCGCTCCAGTCCAGCAGCGGCCGCATTTCATGCGTGAGGGTGGAAACATCCATGGGCGTGATCCTGTAATTCGGACAACCGGTATGTCAAACCATGAAACGAGATCGCGTAAAACCCCGTCTTTTCCGCTGTTCGTCGCCCCGCCATGTGTCACAACCTTTATACTTGTGACACATCCCTGCACCGGAGTGCCACCATGAAAGAACTCACCATCCGCGAAGCCCGGGAAGGCCTGTCCCATCCCGAGGCCATGTTCGCCGATACCGAGGAAGTCCTGGTGGTGCGCCGGGGCGAACCGGTGGCGCGCATCCTGCCGGTGGAGCCCCGGCGCAAGGCCCGCTCCCTGCGGGATTTTCTGGCCAGCCAGCCCATGCAGAGCGTACCCAGTGAAGTGCTCCTCGCCGAAGAGCGCGAGGATCGTTGTTGAGCGCCTACATCGATACCAGCGCCCTGGCCAAGTGCTACATCCGGGAGCCGCGTTCTCTTGACGTGTTGAACTGGGCGGAAGGCCGGGGTGAGGTGGAAACCAGCCCCCTGACCCTGGTGGAATTCCGCTGCCTGCTGGCGCGCCGCCGTCGGGCCGGACAGATCGATGGCGATCTGGAAGCCAGCGCCATGGCCCGTTTCGACCAGGACGTCCTGGACCGGACATGGCGCATCCTCCCCGATGCCACCCGCCTGTTCGAGGAGGCGCGGCTGCTGATCGACCAACTGCCGGGCATTCCCCTGCGCGCCCTGGATGCTTTGCATATTGCCTTCGCCCAGCGCAACGGCGCCGGGGAGTTCGCCACCGCCGACCGGAGCCAGGCGGCAGCCGCCCGCGCCCTGGGCATGACCGTTTTTACCTTCAACTAGCCGTAGCCGCCATGACCGACACCCACCAACCCCTCCCCCAGGACGAAAACCAGATCATCGCCGAGCGCCGCGAAAAGCTCGCCGGCATCCGCGCCTTGGGGCAAGCCTTCCCCAACGATTTCGAGCGCACCGACTACGCCGCCGACCTGCATTCGGGGCATAGCGAAGTCACCAAGGAAGACCTGGAAGCCGCCCACGTCACCGTGCAACTGGCCGGCCGCATGATGCTCAAGCGGGTCATGGGCAAGGCCAGCTTCGCCACCCTGCAGGACATGAGCGGCCGCATGCAGATCTACGTGTCGAAGGAAGCCGTGGGCGAGGACGCCTACGACGCCTTCAAGCGCATGGACCTGGGCGACATCCTGGGCGTGACCGGCACCCTGTTCCGCACCAAGACCAACGAACTCACCATCCAGTGCGACTCCGTGCGCCTCCTCACCAAGGCTTTGCGTCCCCTGCCGGAGAAATTCCACGGCCTCACCGACCAGGAACAGAAGTACCGCCAGCGCTACCTGGACCTCATCACCAACGAGGATTCCCGCCGCACCTTCATCGTCCGCTCCAGGGTCATCCAGGCCATGCGCGAGTTCTTCACTTCCCACGGCTACCTGGAAGTGGAAACGCCGATGATGCATCCCATCCCCGGCGGCGCGAACGCCAAGCCCTTCATGACCCACCACAACGCCCTGGACATGCAGTTGTTCCTGCGCATCGCCCCGGAGCTGTACCTGAAGCGCCTGGTGGTGGGCGGCCTGGAAAAAGTCTTCGAGATCAACCGCAACTTCCGCAACGAAGGCATCTCCACCCGCCACAACCCGGAATTCACCATGGTGGAGTTCTACGAGGCCTACCGGGACTACCGCTACCTCATGGACTTCACCGAGCGCATGTTCCGCGACATCGCGCAGAAGGTGCTGGGCACCACCCTCGTGCCCTACCAGGGCCACCAGATCGACCTGGGCGCCCCCTTCGCCCGCATGACCGCCCTGGACGCCGTGCGCCACTACCACCCGGAACTGAAGGACGCTCCCCTGCACGACAAGGACTTCGTCCTGGCCGAGCTGCAACGCCGCAAGATCGGCCACCGGCCCCACGATGGCCTGGGCGGCCTGCAACTGACCCTGTTCGAGGAAACCACCGAACACCTCCTGATCCAGCCCACCTTCATCATCGACTACCCGGCCGAGACCTCGCCCCTGGCCCGCCGCAACGACGTCAACCCGGACATCACCGACCGTTTCGAGCTGTTCATGGTGGGCCGCGAGATCGCCAACGGTTTCTCCGAGCTCAACGACCCGGAGGACCAGGAAGCCCGCTTCGACGCCCAGGTGGCCGCCAAGGAAGCCGGCGACGAGGAAGCCATGTTCAAGGACAAGGACTACATCCGCGCCCTGGAACACGGCCTGCCCCCCACCGCCGGCGAGGGCATCGGCATCGACCGCCTGATCATGCTGCTGACCGACTCGCCCAGCATCCGCGACGTGATCCTGTTCCCGCAGTTGCGGCGGGAGGAGTAACCCGGCATGAACCCCGGCCTCGCCCGCGCCCTCGACCAGATCAACGGCATCGTCCTGGGCAAGGACCGGCAGATCCGCCTGTGCCTGGCCTGCCTGCTGGCGCGGGGCCACCTGCTCATCGAGGACGTGCCGGGGGTGGGCAAGACCACCCTGGCCCACGCCCTGGCCCGTACCCTGGGCCTGGATTTCCACCGCATCCAGTTCACCAGCGACCTGCTGCCGGCGGACATCCTGGGCGCCGCCATCTACGACCGGGACAGCGGCCAGTTCAGCTTCCACCCGGGCCCCATCTTCGCCCAGGTGATCCTGGCCGACGAGATCAACCGGGCCAGCCCCAAGGCCCAGAGCGCCCTGCTGGAAGCCATGGAGGAGGGCCAGGTCAGCGTCGAGGGCGAGACCCGGCCCCTGCCCTCCCCCTTCTTCGTCATCGCCACCCAGAACCCGGGCGACCAGATCGGCGCCTTCCCGCTGCCCGAGTCCCAGCTCGACCGCTTCCTGCTGCGCATCCGCCTGGGCTTCCCGGAACACGCGGCGGAACGCGCCCTGCTGCGCGGCGAGGACCGCCGCGACCTGCTGGCCGGCCTCGCCCCGGTCCTGACCCCGGACGAGTTCGCCGACCAGCAGCGGGCCGCCAGGGCCGTGCGCGTCTCCGACGCATTGCTGGACTACCTGCAGGCCCTCATCGCCGCCAGCCGCAACGACAGCCGCTTCGCCGCCGGCCTCTCCCCCCGCGCCGGCCTGGGCCTGCTGCGCGCCTCGCAAGCCTGGGCCTACCTGGAAGGCCGCGACTTCGCCCAGCCCGAGGATGTCCAGGCCGTCCTGCCCGCCCTGGTGCCCCATCGCCTGTTCCCGGCCGTGGGCACCTCCCGGCCGGGGGAGGACTGGGCGGCAAGGCTATTGCTGGAAGTAGCGATCCCCTGACGATTTCCCCCTCCCTCCCCCGCTTGCGGGGAGGGAGGGGGTGGGAGACTGTTCCGCCCAAACAGACCGGCTATGAGCCCGCAGCCTCGGTTGCTTCCGGCCCCATGTCCGCCAGGATCTCCCGGAACTGCTCCAGCGCCGCCTCCAGGTCTTCCACGATCTCCGCCGCGATCACCTCCGGAGCGGGCAGGTTGTCGGAGTCGGATAGCGATTCATCCTTCAACCAGAAGATGTCCAGGCTGGCCTTGTCGCGGCTGATCAGTTCTTCGTAGTCGTACGCCCGCCAGCGCCCCTTCGCGCCCACCTCGCCACTGCCAACTCCCTCCCCCTTGAGGGGGGAGGGTTGGGGTGGGGGTGAGTCAGCCGACGCATCAAACCACGTCGCCTTCCGGTCATGCCGATTCGCCGGGTTATAACACCGCACGAACTCATCCAGATCCTCCCGCTTCAGCGGATCGGTCTTGAGCGTGAAGTGCATGTTGGTGCGCAGATCGTAGATCCACAGCTTCCTGGTCCACGGGGTTTCGGCGGCGGGCTTCTTGTCGAAGAACAGCACGTTCGCCTTCACGCCCTGGGCGTAGAACAAACCGGTGGGCAGGCGCAGCAGGGTGTGTACGTCGCAGTCGTGCAGCAGTTTGCGGCGAATCGTCTCCCCTGCCCCACCCTCGAATAGCACGTTGTCCGGCAGTACCAGCGCGGCGCGGCCGTTCTGCTTCAGCAGCGTCTTCACGTGCTGGACGAAGTTGAGCTGCTTGTTCGAGGTGGTGGCCCAGAAGTCGTCGCGCTCGACGCTGTCGCGCTCCTTGCTGACCTTGCCCTCCTCGCCCACGATGGTGGTGCTGCTCTTCTTGCCGAAGGGCGGATTGGTCAGCACCACGTCGAAGCGCTCGCCGGGGTCGGCGGCCAGCGAATCGCCCACCGCGATCGGCTCGAACTCCTGGCTGCCGATGCCGTGCAGCAGCATGTTCATCGCGCACAGCCGCGCGGTGGCCTGCACCAGTTCCCAGCCCTTGAAGCTTTCCCCGCGCAGTTTCTTCTTCTCCGCCGACGTCATGTTGGGGTAGTGCTTCACCACATAGTCGTGGGCCGCCAGCAGAAAGCCGCCGGTGCCGCAGGCCGGGTCGGAGATGGTCTCGCCGGGCCGGGGCGCCATGGCATCGACAATCGCCTGGATCAGCGGGCGCGGCGTGAAGTACTGGCCCGCGCCGGACTTGGTGTCCTGCGCGTTCTTCTCCAACAGGCCCTCGTAGGCGTCGCCCTTCACGTCGGCGCTCATCGACACCCAGGTTTCCTTGTCGATCAGGTCCACGATCAGCCGCCGCAGCTTGGCCGGGTCCTGAAACTTGTTCTGCGACTTGGCGAAGATCAGTCCGAGCAGCCCCTTCTGATGGCCCAGTTGCTCCAGCGTGTGGCGATAGTGGTCGAACAGCTCATCGCCATCGCGCCACAACAGGCTGGCCCAGTCATGGGATTTGGGCACCGGGCTTTCCTGGTTGTAGGGCGGCTTGCTGCGCTCGTCGGCCATCTTCAAAAACAGCAGATAGGTGAGCTGCTCGACGTAGTCGCCATAGCTCATGCCGTCGTCGCGCAGGACGTTGCAGTAGTTCCAGAGCTTCTGGACGATGCTTGATGTGTTCATGTTTTTGTTGGCGTCGGTAACGCTTCCACCTTGGCAGCCACGGCATGGGCTGCGGTGATGAGGTCGGTGACGATGCGCTCGTCCACATTCAGGGCGCCCTCATACTCGCCGAGGTTGCGAATGTCATGACACTTGGACAGCACCCGCCATACCTCGGGGCCGAGGCCCAGCGTGTGCGGCAGCAACTGGAACACGATGTAGCGGTTGCCGGAGCGGTAACCATGCCAGCGCAGCGCCGCCAGGCACAAGGCATGCGCGGCGTTGTAGGCGAGATCGAAGCGACTCTCCAGCGCCAGGCCCTTGTTTTCCGAGTCCTGCAACCGTGCCTTGCCCGAGCGCACCAGACCGGCAAACTCCCGCGCGTCCGGCGGCTCGGCCTTGAGCGGCTTGCCGGGGCCGACCAGATTGTCAAACGGCGAGGTCATCTTCCCCTCCAAACAGCCACAGCTTGGGCTGGGACAGAACGCGGGCGACAAAGACATTGTCCTCGGCGACGCGCTTGGCCAGTTCCTTTCGGGTCAGGATGGTCGGATTCACCGTCCGGCCAAGCTGGGTATTCATCGGCTCCAGAACCCGGAAAACATCCGCATAAACCAGCTTGTCGCTGATGAGCATCAGGTCGATGTCGCTGGCTGCCGTATCCTGCCGCTTGGCCACCGAGCCAAACACGAAGGCCGCACTGATCTGCTTTGCCAGAGGCGCCAGGCCCTCGCGTAGCGGCTCGGCCAAACCGACGGTCTTCTGAACGATGCTGGACAACTCATCGAACAAGGGCGAATCCGGATTGGCTTGGTAGTGTCTCTGATTGCCCAGTGCGCGCACCGTCACCAGCCCACACTGCGAAAGTCGCGCCAGTTCGCGCTGCACCGCCCCCGAGCCGGCGCCTGCCAGGCCGATCAGTTCGGTGGCATAGAAGCTGCGCCCCGGCTGACCAAACAGCAGACCGAGCACGCGCTGCTGCGTGCCGGTGAACAAGGCATCGGCCAGGCCGCTCCGGCGCGGCGCAGATGCCTGCTTGGGGGAAGGGGGAAGCTGCGTACCCATATTGGGCATGACTATACCCAAATCAGGTATGTTTCTGGAAGTGGTCTGAAGAATTCTCCGGGTGCTGGCTGGCCAATGCTACGCATCATGCGGATGAATCCCGTGTTGATTGGGCAAAAGGTAAGCGAGCATGACCCGTTAAATCGCTGGCGCTGGACGATGTTGGCGGTGTTCAAGCGCTACTCCTGGCGCGCGATGGCGCGTAGTTTGTCTTCAAGGTCGGGCAGACGTTGCTGGCTTGCCGAATCTCCCGGCAAATGGCCCGGCAACGCCTCGATGAATGCGGGCATGGCAAGCAGCCCGGCAACACGCTCCCCAAGATAGGTTTTCAGTTCTTCGCAGCTTGCCCGGCATTCATCGATCAGGTTGTCTCGGCCATCTATGACCGCCAGGAAATCGCCCAGATCGTGGCTGAACAAATAATCGTTGTTACCACGCCCGGAAAACGCCTCCAACTTGGTCGCCAGAAAAACCGGCGCCGCGACCAGACGGATCACCCTGCCGCTGGGCAATGCCTGCGGGCTGGCCGTTTCCAGCGCCAGCGGATACCACTGATTGGAGAACCCCAGAATGCTATCCACCGGCGGCATCACATCCACGGCCACCGCCCCCGCGCGCCAACGGCAGATCGGCACATCCGGGCTCATGTCATGGCGGAAACCCCGAGCCGGTCAAGCGATTCCCCAACCCGGTGGTAGCCCGCCAAGCGTCAGGGCCTGGACCAGCAAATCCACGTCTTCCGTGGGTCGAATCGAAGGCATGGCCGGGTCGGTAATCAGCAAGCCCGCCCGCGCCGCCGACAAACACGAACTCGTCAAGCAAGTGGTCGCCCAGCCGCTCGGCCACCGACTCCAGCATCAGCACATTGATGTCGTTGGAGTTCACCCGCCAGCCGCTCATCCAGCATCGGCATGGCCAAGGCCCGCTCGCGCGGACTGCCGCCGCGCACGGCATCGAACAGCACCAGCAATTCGTACAGTGCCGGGTTGCGGCCAGCCGCCTCGGGCACCGTGGGATACAGCGGATAAAAGGCCTCGCCGCGCACCGTGCCGTTTTTGTAAGGCCACACTGGCGCCGGCTCATTGGGTTGAACGATCTTGTCCACCAGCGGCGCCGCCGCGTAGCCGGTCGGCATACCGCGCGACAGGCTGCCACGGGTGGCGGGAAAGGCATAACGCGCGCCGTTCAGCACGAACTGACGCAAGGCCTCGCGCACCACGGAAGCCTTGCCGGCCTGATCCTTGCGCGCCAACTGCGCCAGCACCGCCCGTTCAACGCCGGCATGGATTTCGGAAGCGGTCAGGCTCAACTCAGCCGCCAGCGCGGCATACGTCGGCGCCGGTCCCGGCTCCAGGGAAAGCCGCAACAACACGACCAAGTCTTGCGGACGAAGGACGACCTGAGGGTTGGATTTTGCGTTTGCCATGCGCCGTATTCTCTATTCGCGAATGGAGAATGTCGAGGCTTTTACCCTTAGCCCCAGGGCCAACACGACGAATCAGCGCACGGCATCACCATAGCCACCGAGCTTGTGCGAGGCTGTCCCTTAGCGAATTTTTCTGTTTTCAAGAATTGAGAAAACAGGTGACCGCTGGATTGGAACCCACCTCACCCGCCGGCAAAGACCTGGCTCAGGATGGACTGGCGCAGGTGCTCGGCGTGCCGGAGGTTGGCGTTGACCTGGGCCTCGGTTGCGCGCAGGAGGGAGAGGCGGCGGTCGACTTCGGCGACGATGCGGTGTTGTTCGGCGAGGGGTGGGAGCTTGGCATCCCAATTGTCGAACTTGGGCCTACCCCATATCGGCTAAGTTGTTGCGATGAGTGTCCAGAATTTGTGACCCTGGGACTAACGGTCCATGCAAACAAGTTGCTGAGTTAACAGGTGCCATCCGGCCTTACGGCATTTATCTGTTGATTGGTTGTGAAGTTCACCCGAGCAAGGTCCCGCAATTCCTGATCGTCGCGCCGATAATTGTGACAAGGATGGAACCTCGAAGTAACCGCCCCTTCTGCAGCGACCTTCTCGGATAGGTGTTCTGCGCTTAGTGGTTTAAGATACACTCTCCGGCGTCAGTGAAATCAGTAGGCTTGAAGAACGGAATGCCTCGCCAAAATGCCTTCAGCAGTCGGTGGGGTAAAGCCGGTAGTGACTTCTCCGATTTGTGCATACGTCGCCCACACCCACCCCTCCGGCAATTCGGGCAGGTCGGTGGTGTCGGGTGCGGCGGGTTCTTTGTATTTGCCCTTGCCTTGCCCCCTGCCGGGGATAAACCACTGGCTGCGGCGGGTTTCGAGGATGCGTTGCAGGAGTTGGGCGCCGGTTTCATAGCTTCTTGCCCCCTCACCCCCGCCCTCTCCCGCGAGGGGAGAGGGAGTTTTTCTGCGGGCGCGTTCGGCTTCGGTTTCGACGAGGCGGCCTTCGACGGCGGCTTTGAGGACGGCGGCTTTGTAGCGCTTGAGGTTGGCCTTGACGCGCTTGAGGTTGGCGACGGCTTCGTCGAGGCGGGAGAATTGCTTTTCGATTTCCGCGACGATGCGTTTTTGTTGGTCGAGGGGAGGAAGCGGTACGTCGAAATCGAGAATCTTCTCTTTCGTGAGTGCTTGGCGTGGCACCTGACTGAATGTTCAGGATGAAGTCTTGGGTTTGGGGTGAAGCCAAGTACCAACGTAGATACGAAGGGTCGAGTGCCTCGATGGGCCGAACAATGCAAACGTGCTGATTTACGCGCGCCCCGTCCATGGCCATGGGCGCGAGACTAACTCGGCCAATCGACGCCCCCGTAATGTTCAAAAGCACGTCTCGGGCTCTCACCTCAACCGCTTTCAGCGCATTCGCCTGCTCGTGATTTAGGTATGCCAGCCCCTCAAATCGGAATCCATCAAAATGTACGTTCAATGAACGTATCAGTGGCACGCCAGACGAGTGATAGGCGTCTTTTCCACCACGTGGCGTTGATCCGCTACCCACCTTCGTTGTCAGCTTCGCCAATTTTTCGGTGTTCCAACACGTAGGGTGGGTTTGCGCAGCGTAGCCCACCATTTCCTGGTGGCGGGTTACGGCCTCCGGCCTTTTATCCCCGTCAGGGGGAACCCACCCTACGGTTTCTTGCTCCCCGTCCAGATGTTCCATGAGCGCCTGCACGCTGGCGTGCCGCGTCAGCCGGCCGGCCTGGGCATCGGCCAATGAGGCCTCGGCCCGCGCCTCGGGCGAAGCCTCGTCTGGTTCCACTTTCACGTTCCCGCTCACTTCATCCGCCCCTTGGCCTTGCGGTACACCGCGCTGTCCTCCCGCTTGCCCACGGCCACCACGACCACCACCACGCGCTCGTCGAAGACCTGGTAGACCAACCGGTAGCCGGCGGCGCGCAGCTTGATCTTGTAGCAGTCGGGCATGCCGGACAGGCGGGCGGATTCGACGCGGGGGTTTTCCAGCCGCTCCAGCAACTTGGCCTTGAATTGCTCGCGCAGGGGGTGGTCGAGCTTCTGCCACTCCTTCCAGGCGCTGTCCCGGAATTCGAGGCTATAGCTCACTGGGGTCGACCCGGACGGTGGGCTCGTTCTCCCGTTCCTTCACCAGCCTGGCCAGTTCGATGTCGTCGAGCTTTTCCATCATGGCCTCGAAGGCGGCGGCGGGCACCAGGTAGGCGGCGGGCCTGTTGTGGTTGAGCACGGCGACGGGGAAGCCGTCTGCCTCGTCGATGACGGCGGTGGGGTTCTTCTTCAGTTCGCTGATGCTGACCGAGGCGTTGGTGTAGAGCAGTTCCATACGGACTCCAGATAATCTTTAATTGGCGCTTTATTTTAGTCTTTTTATTGGGCCTTATGCCGCCAGTGTTTCGTTCAGTTGCTCGATGACCGTGTTCAGTTCATCGCCGAAGAGTTGATACACCTTGCCCAGGCCGCCTTGCTGGGCGAAGGGGGCGTATTCGAAGTCGTCCGGCTCGATGCCGAGGTTGGCGGCGATGTGGTCGCGGATCATTTCCAGCCATTTCAGTTGCTCGGGGGTGAAGCGTTCACCCCCACCCCCGCCCTCCCCCCTCAAGGGGGAGGGGGTTTGTTGTTGGGTTGCCAGCCATGCCTTGAAGTTGGCGTTGACCCGTTCCGGGAACGGCACGAGTTCGTTGTCCTGGTGGATGGCGAAGCGCACGAGCGATACCAGATCGGTGAGGATGCGGCGGCCGCTGGCGCCTTTGACCTTGCTGGCTTCCAGCGCGGCGTAGGCTTGCCAGAGCTGGGATTCGTTCCACAGGTAGGGCGGCTTTTCGATGGCGTCGGCGAGTTCCTTCACCGCCTCGAAGGTGAGGCGCTGTTTGTAGGGCTTGGCGTAGAGGATTTGCAGGGCGGTGATTTCGTCCTTGTGGTCGGCGATGAATTGCTCGAAGGATTGGACGAGGCCTTTGGCGCGGTCGAGGGCGGCCGGGCTGAAGCCGGCTTCGATGACCTGGTCCTGGCTGACGTGGTCGATGGTGAGTTCGTTTTTGGCTTTGATGTCCAGGATGAGCTGGCGCAGGGTGGGGTCGCAGAGGGGTTTGGCTGCGGTGGTGCGGGCTTGGTTTGCGGAGGTTTCACCCCCACCCCTGCCCTCCCCCGTCGAGGGGGAGGGAGTAAAAGCGTCGAGGTCGGGGTTTAGGGATTCGACGAGTTGGTGGGCCAGGTCTTTGAGGCCGAGGCCGCCGCTTGCTACTCGAATCCTGGCGTCGTCTTCGGCGCTGATGCGGTGTTCCATTCTTGCCAGGCGGCCGGCGATGCTGGTGATGACGTCGTCTTCGGTGTTGCCGAAGGCGACGGCTTGCAGCAGGCGCTCGAAGCTGACGCTGGGCTTTTTCTCCATGGGACGGGCGTCGGTCTTGTCCTGCTCGCACACGCCGACGGCGTCGATGATGACGAAGTGGTCCTTGGCCTTGGCGTCGGGGGTGACGGCCCTGAGGTCGTCGGGCTTGATGACGCACGCCGCGGCCTTTCATCTGCTCGAAGAAGCCGCGCGATTTGACGGCGCGCATGAAGAAGACGATTTCCACCGGCTTGATGTCGGTGCCGGTGGCGATCATGTCGACGGTGACGGCGATGCGCGGGTGGTAGCTGTTGCGGAAGGCCTTGATGAGGTTCTGCGGGGTGTCGCCAGTCGTCCTGTAGGTGATCTTCCGGGCGAAGTCGTTGCCCTTGCCGAATTCCTCGCGCAGGATTTCGACGATGTTCTCTGCGTGGTTGTCGTCCTTGGCGAAGATGAGGGTCTTGGGTACTTCGCCGCGGCCGGGGAAGATTTCGCTGAACAGTTTGTCGCGGAAGGTGCGCACGATGGTGCGGATCTGGTCGGGGGTGACGACATCGCGGTCGAGCTGGTTGGGGTCGTAGGCGAAGTCGTCGTCGAGTTCTTCCCAGCGCGTCTTGCGGGTGTCGCGTTCCTGCTTTTCCACGTAGTAGCCGGCTTCGACCTTGCCGCCCTGCTCGGTGATGGCGGTCTTGATGCGGTAGACGTCGTAGTTGACGTTGACGCCGTCGGCCACGGCCATTTCGTGGTTGTATTCCATCACCAGGTTCTGGTGGAAGAAGCCGAAGGTCTGCTTGCCGGGCGTGGCGGTGAGGCCGACGAGGTAGGCGTCGAAGTACTCCAGCACCTGGGCCCACAGGTTGTAGATGGAGCGGTGGGCTTCGTCGGTGACGATGATGTCGAAGGTCTCGATGGGGATGGCCGGGTTGTATTCGATGGGCTCGGGCGGGCGCTGTTTCCCCCCCCCCTGCCGGCCTCCTGCTGTGCCCGCCTTGGCAAGCAGACCACCCAGTTCATCCATCGGCAGGTCTTCCAGGTCGGCCGGCAGTTCGCGGCCCTTGAGCATGGAGTACATGCGCTGGAGGGTACAGATGCAGACGCGGGCGGTGGTGTCGATCTGGTTGCCCTGCAGGCGCTGGACGATGTATTCCTCGCTGAACTTGAAGTTGTTGTAGGGCGAGACGTATTGCTGGAATTCCTTGAGGGTCTGGTCGGCGAGGTTGCCGCGATCGACCAGGAACAGGATGCGCCGCGCCCCGGCGAACTTGATCAGGCGGTAGATGAAGGAGATGGCGGTGAAGGTCTTGCCCGAGCCGGTGGCCATCTGGATCAGGGCGCGCGGGCGGTTTTCCTTGAGGGATTTTTCCAGGTTGTTGATGGCCGTGATCTGGGCGGGCCAGAGGCCGGCGGTTTCCAGGGCAGGCATGGATTGCAGGCGGGAAAGGAAGGTGGAGGCCAGGTAGGCGTTGGCGGGTTCTTCCGCCGTGGGCGAAATCCCTGGCCCCCTTTGGCAAAGGGGAATGGTGGTGGAGTGGCCAAGCCAATCGGCCAGCAGGTCGGGTTTATGAAAGGCGAATACCGGGCGCGAGCGTGGAACCGGGTCCAGGCCGTTGGTGAAGCGGGTTTCCACACCCGTGGACTGGTAGGAGAACGGCAATGGGTTGCGCCAGGCCGGCAGCCCGTCCGGGATGCCCTGGGTGTATTTGGCGGCCTGGGTTTCCACGCCGGAGAGGCTGACGCCTTCCTTCTTGGCTTCGATGACGCCGGCGGCCTTGCCGTCCACGTACAGCAGGTAGTCGGCGAAGCCGTGGCCGGGTTTCAGGGGGAACTCGCGGATGGCCACGCCCCGGGCGGCGTGGATGTTGGCGATGGCCGCATCGCAGACATGCCAACCCGCCGCGATGAGCAGCGCATCGATGTTCTCCCTTGCTTGTTGTTCAGGCTGAACCATGTCCCCACGCGATATCGATTCCTGGCGAATCGTCGCACAAGTCAGGCCGGGATGAGGTGTTTGGCCATGTCGAGAGGGGGCACTCCAGTCCCGATGACCCGCCAACCGCTTCTCCCGGAACTACCCGTAGCTCCATGTGTCAGGTAGCCTTCGGCCCCACAACCGCCCCACACGAGGAGACACCCCATGAACAGCCCCACCGACTATCTGCAAGCCGAATTCGAATCCCTCGTGCCGCCGCCCCTGCCGGTGGACCGGCGTGGTTTCCTGGTCACCGCCCTGGGGGCCGGGTTCGCTCTGGCGGTGCAGCCGGTGATGGCCCAGACCGCGATCACTACCGATGGCGAGGGCCTCACCGCCGGGGAAATCCAGGTGCCCACCGCCGACGGCGGGATGCCGGCCTATCGGGCCCAGCCGGCCCGGGGCGCCAACTTCCCGGTGATCCTGGTGGTGCAGAAATCTTCGGCGTGCACGAGCACATCAGGATATCTGCCGGCGCCTGGCCAAGCTGGGCTACCAGGCCATCGCCCCGGAGCTCTACGCGCGCCAGGGCGACCCGCGCCAGTACACGGCCATCCCCGACATCCTGGCCAAGGTGGTGTCCAAGGTGCCGGACAGCCAGGTCATGGCCGACCTGGATGCCTGCGTGGCCTGGGCCAGGGCCAACGGCGGCGATAGCGGACGCCTGGGCATCACCGGCTTCTGCTGGGGCGGGCGCATCGCCTGGCTGTACGCCGCCCACAACCCCGGCGTGAAGGCGGGCGTGGCCTGGTACGGGCGCCTCACCAGCCCGGCGAGCGAGATGACGCCCCGACACCCCCTGGACCTGGCCGGCGAGCTGAAGGGGCCGGTGCTGGGCCTCTACGGCGGCCAGGATGGGGGCATTCCCAACGACACGGTGGAGAAGATGCGGAAGGCCCTGGCGGAATCTGCCAACCCGGCCAGCAAGGCTTCCGCCATCCACCTCTACCCCAACGCGCCCCACGCCTTCCACGCCGATTACCGGCCCAGCTACCGCAAGGAGGAGGCGGAGGACGGCTGGAAGAGGATGCGGGAGTGGTTCACGAAGCACGGGGTTTGATTTGTACTGCCGCCTTCCCCGCCATGAGGGATTGATGGCCGTTCACGCGAAGCAGACGTAGCCCAATCCCCCCTGCCCCCGTTTACGAAAGGCTCTTACGCGTTGGTGAATGATTTGTTGCGGCAGCCGCTCGCCGACGTGACTTCCCCCTTATTTAAGGGGGATGGAGGGGGATTTCGCCGGCCGTGCCCAGTGCTGACCAACCCAAATCCCCCCTAACCCCCCTTTAAAAAGGGGGGATAAAACTCCATGTCCACTCGCGCCCTGCCCTACCTGCCCTGGCGCAAGCCGAAGCTCGAATCCGGCCCGCTGGGCCTGACGGCGCGTCGGCTTTACATCCTGCCGACCCGCTCCGGGCTGGTGTTCGGGCTGCTGTTGCTGGGCCTGCTGGTGGGGGCCATCAACTACGGCGTCAGCCTGGCCTATCTGTTCACCTTCTGGTTCGCCGGCCTGGCGGTGGTGGGCATGCTGCACACCCAGCGCAACCTGTCCGGCCTGGTGCTGCGCCCCGGCGCCCCGGCTCCGGTTTTCGCGGGGGAGACGGCGGCGTTTCCCGCGGGTGGACAACCCGGGCAGTAACCCGGCGGCGCATCGCCATCCGTCATCCCGAAGGCCGCTGCGAACTTCGGGATATCCCGGCGGCGGGGAGCGCCCGGATCGATCTCCTGCTGCACCAGAGCCAGCGCGGCTGGCATGTGCCGGGTCGCTTCTCGGCTACGGCGAATATCCCCTGGGCCTGTTCCGCTGCTGGAGCGTCATGGAGCTGGACTGGGGCGTGCTGGTGTATCCGGCGCCGGCCGCCGATGCCCTGCCCTTTCCAGAAGCCGACGCCAACGACGGGGACGGCGCCACCCGCGGCGAAGGCGCGGATTTCAACCTGCGCGGCTACCAGCCAGGCGACCCACGCCGCGCCGCATTGCCTGGAAGGCCGTGGCCCGGGTGGGCGGGAACTGATGACCAAGCAATTCGCCGGCGGCGCCGAACGAAATCTCTGGCTGGGCTGGCGGCGAACGCCGCGTGAACGGGACCAGGCTCGCCTGTCGCGGCTGCCCCGCTGGGCCCTGGACGCCCACGCCGCCGGATTGGCCTTCGGCCTGCGGCTGCCGGGCAGGGAGCTTCCGCCCCCGGGCGGGCGGGGCCCATTGCGCGCCTGCCTGGAAGCCCTGGCCCGGGAGGCGCGAGCATGAACCCGGCGGCCCAGCCGGCTCGCGGTGGTGGTTTCCCTGGCGCTGGTGCTGGCGCCCCACAGTCCCACGCCTGCCCTCTGGCTCAACCTGGCGTGGGTGCTCTGCCCATCCTCAGCCTGTATGGTTCCGTGGCGGGCGGCCACCGGTGGGCCGGCTGGCCAAGCTGTTGCTGGCGCTGGTCAGGGTCGGCGGGGTTGCTGTTCCGGTACGGCACTCTGATCGGGCCGGCGGGCGGCGTGGCGCTGCTGGCCTTCTGTCGGGGCAAGTTGCTGGAAATCGAATCCCCACGGGTTGCCATGGCGTTCTGTTCGCGGGGTGTGTTCCTGCTGGTGGCCCCACTTCCTGGACAGCCAGAACCTGATGACCGCCGCCTACATGATCGGTGGCCCTGGCCTGATGGCCGGCCTGATCGCCAACCGGACGACGGACCTGGAATCGCCGACGGCGGCGCGTCGCGATCTGGCGCTGGCGGGTCAGATGCTGCTCCAGGCCCTGCCCCTCGCCCTGCTGCTGTTCCTGCTGTTTCCCCACTTGCATGGTCCCTTGTAGGGCCTGCCCAGCAGGCGGCAGGACAGACTCGGCCCGTCCGACCGCATGTCGCCCGGGGATATCAACCAGTTCCATCCTTTCGGACGAACTGGCGTTTCGCGCCGAGTTCGCCGATGCCCGGCCCGACAGCCGCCAGCTTTACTGGCGCGGGCCGGTGCTATGGGAGTACGACGGTCGCGCCTGGCACACCGCCATGCCGGTGGCCGGCAGCCATTCCCGTCCGGGCGCGGCGGAGGGCCGGCCGATACGCTATGCGGTGACCCTGGAACCCCACCGGCAACGCTGGCTGTTCCTTCTCGGCCTGCCCACCAGCTTGCCGGACAACCTCCAGCACAGCCTGGGTCCGGACCTGCAATGGCTGGCCCGGGAGCCGGTGAACCAGCGCCTGCGCTACGAACTGGAGGCCCACCTGGATTACCGCCTGGAGCCGCAGCTGTCGGCGGAATCCCGCCGCCAGGCCTGGCCCTGCCCCAGGCACGGGACCCCGCTCCCGGGAACTGGCCCGATCCTGGCGGCGGGCGGCGACGGACGACGGCTCCGTCGTCCGCCAGGCCTGGACCTGTTTCGCCAGCAACCTTTCTTCTACACCCTCGACCCCGCCCTTGCTGGGCGACTCGGCAGTGGACGATTTCCTGTTCACCGCCCGGCGCGGATTCTGCGAGCACTATGCCAGCGCCTTCGTCTTCCTCATGCGGGCCGCCGGGGTGCCGGCGCGGGTGGTCACCGGCTATCAGGGCGGCGAACTCAACCAGTTTGGCAATTACTGGATCGTGCGTGGGCGGGATGCCCACGCCTGGGCCGAGGTCTGGCTGGCGGAGCGGGGCTGGACGCGGGTGGACCCCACCGCCGCCGTGGCCCCCGGCCGGGTGGAACAGGGCGTGAACGCCCTCGCCCTGCCGGCGGCAACGGCGTCCCGTCGGCCTGGGTCGCGTTCGACGGCGCCTGGCTGCGCCCCCTGCGCCTGGGCTGGGGCATGGTCAGCAACCGCTGGAACCAGTGGGTCACTGGGGCTACAACCGGGATCGCCACCGCCAGTTCCAGCCCCGCCTCAGTCCCCTGCTCCGGCTCCTGCAGGACGTCATGGTGGCGACGCTGACCGTCGCCGGGGCGGCCACGCTGCTGCTCCTGTCCCTGGGATTGCTGAAGCGGGGCATGCCGCGCGGCGACAAGACCGCCCGCGCCTATGCCCGCTTCCGCGGCCGCCTGGCCCGGGTGGGCCTGAACAAAGGGCCGGCGGAAGGCGCGGAGGATTTCTCCGTCGCCGCGCAGGACACTGGGCCGGCATGGCCGGGGAGATCCAGCGCATCACGCGGCTCTGCTGTGGATTGCGCTACGGCGGGCCAATCCCGCCCTCGCCCGCCGCCTGGATGCCGCCGTGCGCCTCTTTCCCGGCCGCCCCGGCGCGTCCTTACACTCCCCCGTGACCACTCGTCAACCTGATCGAAAGCCCGCGATGGAACGCTTCACCATTTCCCTGGATGAATCCCTGGCCCGGGAGTTCGATGCCCTGATCCACGCCCGGGGCTACGCCAATCGTTCCGAGGCGGTGCGCGACATGCTGCGGCGGGAACTGGAGGACGACCGCCTGGCGCGGGAGGACGCGCCCCACTGCGTGGCCAGCATCCCTAACGACAACTGCCTGGAAACCCTGTTTCTGCGCGGCCATACCGAGGAGGTGCGGGCCATCGCCGAAGAAGATTTCGGCCGAGCGGGGGGTGCGCCATGCCGCCCTCAACTTGGGGGCGGTGGAAACCGAAGCGGTCCCGCGCCATGTCCACCATGTGCACACCGCCCGCGCACCTGAACTCGTCGCCTCGACGGCGCGCGGGCCCAGCGGCTTCAGTCAGCGTAGTTGCCAGGGTCTTGAAGCTACTTGGTCTTGATGTTACGCCCCTGACCTCGATGGCCCATCCTTGGCCAGGCGGCTCACTTCCGGGAAAGGTCTCGGGCGCCAGGTTGGGGGGGAGGGCGACGGGTCTGTTTGTTGAGTCGAGGAGAATGTCGAGCGTTCTCGACATTCTCGCCTCGCC